>CAVTOR010000005.1:0-547142 GCA_963736235.1 uncultured Gammaproteobacteria bacterium | reverse complement strand
CTTGGCGAGACGATTGGTGGAGGGAGATGTTCCCGAATCTTTAAAGGGTGTCTCGCTTCGCACCCTGGACTTTGGAGCCATGTTGGCAGGGGCCAAATATCGTGGCGAGTTTGAGGAGCGATTGCGTGCTGTTCTAGACGAGGTCAAGAAAGCCGAAGGAAAGATGCTTCTCTTCGTGGACGAGTTGCACGTTGTGCTCGGCGCTGGTAAGACGGACGGTGCCATGGACGCTGGCAATCTTCTGAAACCGATGTTGGCGCGCGGCGAGTTGCGCATGATCGGTGCCACTACACTGCAGGAATACCGCGAACACATCGAAAAGGACGCAGCCTTTGAGCGACGCTTTCAGATGGTGACAGTCAATGAGCCGAACGTTGAAAACACGGTCAGCATGTTGCGAGGTTTAAGTGATCGCTACGAAGCTCATCACGGTGTTCGTATTACCGATGGCGCGCTGGTGGCAGCGGCTCAACTATCCGATCGCTACATTACCCACCGCTTCAATCCCGATAAGTCCATTGATCTGGTCGACGAGGCTGCAGCACGTAAACGTACCATTCTCGACAGCCGTCCCGAACAAATCGATCAGCTGGAGCGACAAATTTTGCAGCTGGAAATTGAAGCAACGGCTTTGGGTCGCGAAAAAGACAAGGCCAGCAAACATCGTCGTATCAGTATTCAAAAAGATATTTCCAATCTTAAGGAACAATTGGCGCCGCTCAATGAGAAGTGGCAGGCCGAACGAGGACGCGCCGAAGAGCTCAAGACTGTAAAGGAAAGGCTGACGCATCTGGAGGCCAAGCTGGCGGAGTTGCAGCAGGCACCGGATCAGCTTGCGTCCCAGCTCGCAGAGCTGCAATCCGCGCACGAGCAACTGCGAATCGACCACGAGGACCTGCAGCGACAGAGGGAGCAGCTCGAGCAGGAGCTGGCCACCCTGCGTCACGCCTCGGCCAACGTGATGCAGATCACCGAGGAAAGGGCAGAGCTGCGTAAGAACGTGACCGACCTGACTCGGCAAGCGGCCGATCTTCAGCAAGAGAACGGCGAGCTCAAGAACCAGACGACCCAGCGCTGGTTCCTGATCGGTGCCGGGGTGCTGGTGGGAGGGGTGCTCATCGGCCTCATCCTGCCGCACCTGCGCTTCCGGCGCCGCAAGAGCTCCTGGGGATCGCTTTGATCCGACATCACCGGCAGAGATCTCCGCGCCCGGCCTAATGAGCCAGGACCGGGGGCACTCTCACTGAAAGCACGCGCGGGCGAGAGACAGACACGCGGCCCGGCACGATCTATCGTTCGATAGAGGTCATCGGAGCTCGGAACAGGCTGTCCCGGCGGCTGGTTTCGCGGCGCGAGGCACGCCTCTCAGCGCAGCTGAGACACATCTCTGACCGCGCCCCGGGCCGCGCTGGTGGTGAGTGCCGCATAAGCCTGCAAAGCAGCGGACACCCGCCGCTCGCGTTTCGCTGGCTTCCACGCGGCAGCTCCCTTCGCATCCATCGCGGCGCGGCGCGCGGAAAGCTCACCCTCCGACACCATCAGGTTGATCCTGCGGTGCGGGATGTCGATCTCGATCCGGTCGCCCTCCTCGACCAGGCCGATGACCCCGCCCTCGGCCGCTTCCGGTGATACGTGCCCGATCGACAGACCGGAGGTGCCGCCGGAGAAGCGACCGTCCGTGATCAAGCGCACACGCCTTGCCGAGCCCCTTGGACTTGAGATAGCTGGTGGGATAGAGCATCTCCTGCATGCCTGGTCCGCCCTTCGGTCCCTCGTAGCGGATCACCACCACGTCCCCCTCCTTGACCCCGTCGCCGAGGATCGCCTTGACCGCCTCGTCCTGGCTCTCGAAGACGCGGGCCGGGCCGGTGAAGGTCAGGATCGAAGTCGTCCACGCCCGCCGTCTTGACGATGCAGCCGTGCTCGGCGAGGTTGCCGGAGAGCACGGCGAGACCGCCGTCGCGGCTATAGGCATGCTCGACGTCACGGATACACCCTTCGGAGCGGTCGAGGTCCAGCTCCGGCCAGCGTCTGTCCTGGCTGAAGGCCACCTGCGTGGGTACACCGCCGGGCGCGGCGAGATAACGGACGCGGGCCTCCTCCTCGGCGCCGCGCACGACGTCCCAGCGCGTCAAGGCTCGGCCAGCGTCGGGCTGTGGACAGTCCGCGACATCGCGGTGAATCAAGCCTGCGCGGTCCAGCTCGCCCAGGATCGCGATGACGCCGCCGGCACGGTGCACGTCCTCCATGTGGTACTTCTGCGTCGCCGGCGCCACCTTGCACAGGTTCGGGCACCTTGCGGCTCAACCGGTCGATATCGGTCCATCGTGAAGTCGACGCCCGCCTCATGGGCAGCGGCGAGCAGGTGCAGGACGGTGTTGGTCGACCCGCCCATCGCGATATCGAGGCTCATCGCATTCTCGAACGCCTCGAAGCAGGCTACCGCGCGCGGCAAGACGCGCTCGTCGTCCTGATCGTAATAGCGCTTGGCAATCTCGACGACCGATCGTCCCGCCTCCAGGAAAAGCTCCTCGCCGGTCGGCGTGGGTAGCCAGCAGCGAGCCGTTGCCGGGCAGACTGAGGCCGAGCGCCTCGGTGAGGCAGTTCATCGAGTTGGCGGTGAACATCCCCGAGCAGGAGCCGCAGGTCGGACAGGCGGACCGCTCGTACTCGGCGACATCCGCGTCGCTTTCCTCGGTGCTCGCGGCCGCGACCATGGCATCCACCAGATCCAGATGCAGCTCGCGGCCTCCGCGGAGCACCTTCCCCGCCTCCATCGGGCCGCCGGAGACGAACACCGTCGGAATATTGAGCCGCATCGCCGCCATCAACATGCCCGGGGTGATCTTGTCGCAGTTCGAGATGCACACCAGGGCATCGGCGCAGTGGGCGTTCACCATGTACTCGACCGAGTCGGCGATGATTTCCCGCGACGGCAAGGAATAGAGCATGCCGTCGTGCCCCATGGCGATGCCGTCGTCGACGGCGATGGTGTTGAACTCCTTGGCGACACCGCCCGCCTCCTCGATCTCGCGCGCCACCAGCTGGCCCAGATCCTTGAGGTGGACGTGCCCAGGCACGAACTGGGTGAAGGAATTGGCCACCGCGATGATCGGCTTGACGAAATCCTCGTCCGTCATGCCGGTGGCCCGCCAAAGGGCCGCGGGCGCCGGCCATGTTGCGGCCTTCGGTGGTAGTGCGAGAGCGGTAACGGGGCATGGATACCTCCACAGTGGATTGGCACGCGGACATGGAGCGCCGACGAAGACTGGCGAACCCTGCCGCTATTGTACAAGACGGAGGAGCCGCGCCCCCATGGCGCTGCCTTTCGGCCTGCCACGGCAGTGGGATCGAGGGGCAACCCCTGGTCTCCGAATCTGGGCGCTCCCTGACACGGTCACAACACTGCAAGCAAATGTTTAGGCGACCATCGACCAGGACACCGACCTGAATCAAGCCCAACGGCCGGACGGACGCGTGACCCGCCTAAACCAGATGACCATCAAGCAACACCAGCCGATTCGCGACGCCATCCCACAGGCATAGGACAGCGACCATCTACTCTTCGCCCCAATGATCAGAGAAAACGGGGGCGAAGACCTGACACCGATGGCTCGCCACCCATGTCGGCGGCAAAAAGTGACCATTGACAGGGTGCGTTTACGGTACTGGGCGACGAAAAACCCTGTCGCAGCGCGAAAGCGACCAGCGATAAAAATGAGCCAGCGCAGTTTAACAAAACCTCACCCAATCTCCCCAGACTTGACGGTCAACACCCGGGATAGCCCCTGCGAAACGGTGAAGTTGAGGCCGGCTTATCGAAATACGCTTGAACGCCGGAGATACGTGATCCCGACCACGAGCTTCTATGAATGGAACCCGGGCAAAGCGAAGAGATCCCACCTCTCATCCATCGCGAAGACAGTTTGTATTTTGCCACGGCGACATTGCGGGAGAGGTGTAGTCGCAATGGCGGAGTGCCGATCGACTCCCGCACCATCATCGTCACCTGAGCGAACGGGTTATTGCCTCGGATCCATAACCCATGCCCCTCGTGTTTGCACGTAAGAGCTATGGACGCGGGCTCCGTCCCGACAACCAGGACGCGAAAGCGTTATCGACGATGCTGGCGCACATCGGAACAGCGCAGGCGAAAGATGCATGCCATTTCCCATGAGGTGCATAGCTCGCGAGACGACGGGCCGGAATTGCTCCAAGCCGCAGTCTCGAAGCCTGGTTGATTCGGTGACCTTGCTCGGATACGAACCGTATGCTAGGGCTTAGGAAAACGCTGATCAATTCAGCGCTTTGCGCGGCGCATGGAGGTGAGGCTGATGTTGGTCAGGAAGGCCAATCATCCGCGTCTCCTTAGCGCGCTTGCTTTTCTTTATAGTTGGCATTGCCTCTCGTCAATCGCTAAAATAGCTGCGGCAATTTTGATAACAACAACTTGGAGCTTCCGAATGGCAAGAAAGAAACAGGAATCCGAAGAGCTGACAAGCGAGCAAATCAAGAGTCAGCTGGAGCAGATAGAAGCAGATCGTAAGAAGCTCGAAACTGCGCTAAAGCAGCGGCGTACGCTCGAGCTGTCCGACTTCGCCAAGGAGATTGGCGAGAGAATCACGGAACGCGGTTTTCACGTTGACGAAGTAGTCTCTTTACTGGCGAAGAGAAAGAAAACGGCGTCAAAGCGCACGCGCTCCGCCGAATACGTCCGTTATGTCGATCCCGAAAACCCCGCCCACAGCTATTCGCGCGGCCCGCTCCCAGGCTGGCTGCGAGAGAAGATGGAGGCAGCTGGGTATGACCCGGCCGATAAGGCACAGCGTGAAGAGTTCAAATCATCTCATCTACAACGAGTGGCGTAAGTCGGCCCACAGAGTTAAACCTGAGCGCAAACCCGGCCCTGGCGCCGGTATCTTGATCGCTGCCGAGCGATCACCGATCACCTGACAATTAACGGGGCTCAGCTTCTGGGCCCCTGGTGTCTGCATACTGCCGTCGGATAACGATTACGGACCTGCTCGACTTGATTCTGATTTCGGAGCTGGACGACGCGGTTGCCGGCTTTGAGGTGAAGTTCGCAACGGTGTTCCAGCCGCAACATCCAAGCAGGTATGCGGAACATCTTCGCCGGACATCACCCCTTCTGGGGAAAATTCGACGTCGAAAAGCGCGAATCTTCCTAGCCGTCTTGGCACCACCCGACCACCAACCGGTAAAGGCAATCTAAGGTCCACTCGGAAAACACTGGTCAATTCAGCGCCTTCCGCGGCAGACGGATGTGACGTTATTTTCGAGCGCGTGAGCGATTGAAAATGAAGCCTTTCGTAGGAACCGACTTGGGAGAAAGTTTTAGCAAGACCTTTCAGGAACCTGGCTTGCGGCACGTCGACATCATCATTCGGAGGAAGACATGGCAAGAGGAAAACACAGGCCGGAGGTGATCCCTTGGGCTGACGTCCACTCGGGCAGAGGGCTTCCGAGCTTTCCCGGACAGCGGTTGCTGGCCGAGGGAGACTCGTGGTTTTCGATGAGTGGATTTCCTGCCTACAACCTTCTGTTCGCGCTCAGGTTCCGCAAGATCACGCAGATCGCCAGCTGTGCCTTCCCAGGCGACACCATCGTTCACATTTCCGAGCTCGCGAAGAACCGCAACTTTCGCGAAGCGCTGACGACTCCAGGCTGCAACTGGAAGGCGATTCTACTGAGCGGCGGAGGCAATGACCTGATCGACGAGGCCGACGACATCTTGATCCCGCAACCGCGCCGGAATGCCGCCGCGATTGGCGGTCCGGCGGACTACTGCGACCAAGAACGGTTGCAGAAGCTGATCGACGAGGTCCAGGGCGGTTACCGGCGTCTCGCCGAGCTGCGCGCCAGCTACGGCAGTCGATACAAGCAGGCGCCGATGATCACCCATACATACGACTACGCCACACCGCGGGACTCGCCCGCACGGTTCTTTTTCCTCAGCCTCGGCCCCTGGCTCTACCCGGCCCTGAAGGGCGCCCAAGTGCCGCAACCGGATTGGGTGCCGGTCGCGGATTACCTGATCGACCGGTTGGCCGAGGGAATCCTGTCACTCCAGAAGGGCCAGAACCGCATCAAGAACTTCCACGTGCTGGACACCCGCGGCACCCTCAAGCGCGCCAAGCTCGAGGAGACGGGCTCGAGTCCGGACTGGCAGAACGAGATCCACCCGAACGACGACGGCTACAAGAAGCTGGCGAAGATTCTTCGAGACCAAGCTCGACGAGCTCATCGCGTGATCTGCCGGCGCGGGGTTGGAGGACTCCCCGCGGAAAACGGGTTTTGCTGATCTGTGCCGGTCGAGCGCCGGCCCGGCATGGTGGAAAATAGCAGCCGCGCCCCGCCAAAAGAGCCGGGGCCGTCGTCCGCAGCCAGTTCAGCAGGAGACCCTCATGAGCGACGCATTGAATTACCTGGTCAAGGTCCGCCCTGATGCCATGGGCGCCTACTTCAAGTTCCTGAAGAAGGCAGGGGACCACCTCGACACCCGCACCCGCGACCTGATCTCCGTGATCACCAAGGTCGCCGTCCAGACGGAGCCCGGCTTCAGGCAGTACCTCACCAGGGCGCTGCGTAACGGCGCCAGCCCCACAGGAGGTGATCGACGCCCTGCTGATGGCCTTTCCGGTGCTCGGCCTGGCCAAGATCGTGTGGGCCACCGACATCCTGCTCGAGATGGACATTCCCGAGTTCCGTCCCGAGAACCTGGACGCAGACCCCGTCTGGCACCAAGTCGGCGCTCTCGAGCAAATGACCGACGGCGAAATCACCTTCATCGAGTCCGACGGCCGGCATCTCTTCGTCTACCGCAAGGGCGACCTGATCAAGGTCTTCGACTCGCGCTGCCCCCACCAGGTGACCGACATTCCGCATCTGGCCCTGGATGGCCACAGGCTCACCTGCCCCAAGCACCACTGGGCCTTCGACGTCGAGACCGGGGAGTGCGTGGAGATCGGCAACCGCCCGTTGCGGGAGTTCGATCACAAGGTCGAGGGCGACCAGCTGTTCGCCTACTGGTAACGATAGGGGTCTACGGAAAACCCCGGCTTGAGGGCCGGGGTCGGCTATTCCGCCGTTTGGACGGGATCAGTGCTGCCAGATTCGCGCTTGCGGGGCCAGGTCATCTCTCCTGAAGGGTATCCAGGTAAGCAATCAACGCCCGCAGATGGTCGTTGACGTAACCTTCGCGATCTTTCGGCAGTTGATCCGCGGGTCCTTCGGCAAGATAGACATCCCCCCACAGAGGCATCTCACGCGGCCCATGGGCCTGCACCTCTGATCGGCCATCCAGCACGGACAGAACCTGTGCCGTCGGGAATTCTCCGCCGTTAATCCTCGCCAGCGCCGTTATATCCGAGCTTCCGGCTTTCAACTCTTTGACCTGCGGACCATCCCCTTTCCCTGCGGGTCCGTGGCAACCCGCGCACCTCGTATCGTACTCTTGTTTTCCGAGTTCAACGTCTCCTTCAGCGAAAGCGATCCCGACCGCAGCTATCGTTGCAGCAGAAAGCAGGATCGTAGCGGTTCTCAAGGGTTTCATTGACGTCCTCCCGGGCTGACACCCGGAATTTCCGATGGACTGAATGCTACCTCCCGGAAGCAAACGCTGCCCCCAGACAGAAACGACCCTTCAAGGGACATCGCGCCGACCTCCTCGATTTAAGTCTGGCTCGAAAATTCCTTATTACAAGCATGGTGAATGTAAAACCTTGCATCCGTAGCTTCTCTGCCTAGATGCGGGGAGAAGCGATCCGCCTCATGCGATCCTGGACCGCGCAGACTCACGGACCCGGCCCTTATCGCGATCGTCCGACCGGTCAGGGGACCCGAACCCACCGAGAAAGACGAACTCCCACCCCTACGCCACCACCCAGGACGGCCCCTGCCCGAGGCAATTTCGGGCTATCCACGTTCCGCCGCTCGGCGGCTAACGGAATCGTTGCTAAATCGCAATCCATCTGCTTACCATCCCCCTGCGGATCGCGTATTCCACCGGCTCGCTTACAGGACAGCCGATCCGGGGCCTTGCAATGCCGGCAGGGACGCGAGGCGACCCCTTTCCTGGGGTTCTCCGCTTCCCGGCAATGATTCCCACCACCAAGGAGATACCACCCATGAGACGAATCACCACGCTCTTTCTGCTATTCGGGTTGACAGTCTTCGCAGCACATGCGCAGGAGGTCGCCGGCCTGATCTCGGTCGAGAGCACACACGACGTACCCACCACCACAGAAAAGTTCGTGGCCGCCGCCGAAGAGAAGGGACTCAAGGTCTTCAACCGCATCGATCACGCGGCCGGCGCGCAATCCGTCGGCATGTCCGTGCCACCGACCGAGCTCGTGATCTTCGGCAACCCTAAGATCGGTACCGCCCTGATGAAATGCGGACCAACGGTGGCGATCGACCTGCCGCTGAAGGCGCTCATCTGGCAGGACAGCGAGGGCGTAGTTCGCGTGAGCTACAACGACCCCACCTGGCTCGCCGAGCGCCACGAACTCACGGGTTGCGAGCCGGTGGTCGAAAAGGTGAGCGGCGCGCTTGCCGGGCTCGCGGAGACGGCGGCCCACTAAGGGCCCACCGAACGGAAACGGCGGCGACGGGGCCAGTCGCCGCCGAGCACTTCACGCACTGGTCCGGCTCAGGCACAATCCGCCCGTCTCCCCGCGCCGGACAACGCAATGGACCCCTACGACATCCTGCCCTACGAGAGCATCGCCTTCCCTGAAACGCACCCCGGTCACCTGGCGGTACTGGGCAGGTTGTTCGGCCTCGATACCCCTGATCCGGGGAACTGCCGGGTGCTCGAGCTTGGATGCGCCTCGGGCGGTAACCTCATCCCGATGGCTTGGCACCTTCCCGGAGCGCGCTTCGTCGGCGTAGATCTTTCCCGGTCCCAGATCGACGAAGGGCTGGCGCTCACGCGGCGCCTCGAGCTCGCAAACGTCGATCTTCGCCAGGGCGACATCCTGGCCCTGGGAGAAGACCTCGGAGAGTTCGACTACATCATCGCCCACGGCGTCTACTCCTGGGTCCCCGCCGAGGTGCGGGCGCATCTGCTTGGGCTCGCCGGCCGGTTGCTGGCCCCAAACGGCCTGTTCTACGTCAGCTACAACGCCCTGCCGGGTTGGCGTATGCGCGGCATGCTCCGGGACATCCTGCTCTATGCCAGCCGGGAGGCGGACACGCCATCCGCAAAGCTGCGCGCCGCGGAAGCCGCCTTGACCCGCCTGGGGACGGCCGTCGACAAGCTGGGGGCACTCAGCGGGCGCTACCTCAAGGAGGAGATCGCCAGTCTGCGCGACGCCCACCCGAGCTACCTGCTGTTCGAGTATCTGGCGGAGCACAATCAGGCATTCCTGTTCACCGACTTCGTAGCCGATAGTGAACGCCACGGCCTGCGGTACCTGTGCGACACGGAGCTGAGGACCCTCTTCCCCTCGACCTATGGCGGTGAGATCGAACGGTCGCTCGCGGATATCGATGACGGGATCGAGCTCGAGCAGTGGCTGGATTTCGTGACCAACCGCAACTTCCGCCAGAGCCTGCTATGCCGCGCCGACGCCGCGCTCGAGGACGAGATCGACCTCGACCGCTTTGCCACGCTGGCGTTCGGCGCGGACCTGCGGCCAGCGAAGAAGCCCGATCTGCGCCGCGCCAGGCCGACACCATTCGTCGCCGGAAACGGCACGACCCTGGATGTCTCGCACCCGCTCACCAAGGCCCTATTGCTCGGGCTCGCGGCGCATTACCCCGATTGCCTGCCGCTCGACGAGCTGATGCCCGAGGCGGCGGCGCAAGTCGCGGCAGCGGGCGGCGGCGCCCTGGCGACCCAGGTCAACGAGTGCCTGGCTGAGCTATTCAGTCTGTTCGCCCATCGCGCGGTCATCGCCCGGCCGGACCCGCTACGCGTGCGGCCGCCGCGAGGGACACGGGCATGTGTCAGCCGCCTGGCACGGGCGCAGGTGGAGGCCGGCCAGCAACGTATCGCAACGCTCCACCACGGCAACCTCGACCTCGATGCCTTCGCCGCGCGCCTGATCACCCGCCTGAACGGCTCTCTGACGGAAGATCAATTGGTGGCGCAACTGGTGGCGGATCTCCAGTCGGGTGATCTGGTGCCGCCGAAGGGCGTGCAGCCGCGCACGTGGAGTCGCGAACGCCTGCTGGAGCGGACCCGATCGGCAACCCGCGACCTGATCGCCCTATTCGCCCGTCACGGGGTGCTGGAGGCGGACATCCGCGCCGAGTGACGCTCCCCACCAGAAGGTCGAAGGAGCTGATGCTGGTCCTGCTTCAGGCGTCCGGGTCCGTGCGCGAGAGGTCCATCCGTACCCCGAGGGGTCCCCGCGGCAGCCAGATCTGGTCGCGTCTGCCATCGGCCCTGCGGATCTCGACCGGCACCAGCTCCCCGCGATCCCCCCCGGTGGTGGCCTCGCGCAGCTCGGTGAAGCCGAAGACACGGTTGCCATCGTAACGCTCGATGAGATCGCCGGGATTCAGCCCGGCCGTCTCCGCCGACGAGCCGGCGATGACGGAGCTGATGCGCACGCGGTTGTCCTCCCCGGCGCCGAAGAGGTAACGGTCAAAGGCATCGTCACCGATCTCCGCGCGCAGGTCCGGTTTCTCTCGCCTTAGGCGAGCGAGTTCCTGGCGGTAGCGGTCGCTCTGGAACCAGCCCTCGCGGATGGCCAAATCTCTCAACTCCAGGCGATCCAGCTCATTCTGGGCGTCCCTCCATAGGATGTCCGCCGCCTGATCCTCCGCCACGCCCGCATCCGTCAGGACGGAGCGTCGATCCTCCGCGGTGGCCGGCCGCTCGGGAAGGTCCGCATCCGCTGCCGCACCACCGCCGCCGAGTTGCTTCTCGAGGTCCGACACCCGCCCGTCGAGCCGCACGATCGCCTCTTGCAGGCGCGCCCAACCCGCGGTCATCTCCCTCAACCTGGCGTCCCAGGCATCAGGCTCGCCAGCCCCCTGGGATGCACTCTCCAGCAGCGAAGCGGGCGCGTCCCCGCTCGTGGTGAGTTCGGGGGCGAAAGTGGTCGTCAACGCCTTACCAGACTGCGCCGCCATTGCCGCGTCGCCCGTGCCGAGCGACCCTTCGGGCACGGGCGACTCGCCCGGCGCAGGTGAAGCAATCCACCCTCCCACCGCAACCGCTCCGGCGAGCGCCCCGAACAAAAAGGCCCCGGCGAGCGAAACCAGATGACGATCCATGGTCTAAACACCCCGTATGTGACACACGCCGCGAGCGACCGTTCGGCGTTCGCTCGCATGGGTTAGGCAGTCCAAAACGCTTCCTGTTCCGGTTTGAGGCCAAGCGTCTCTGCTGACCCAACCGACCGCCAGATACTCTGTCGCACGATTGCCCGGATTTCTGCAATGCTTTAATTCTGATAGCCTGCCCTGATCTAGCTCCGAAAGGATCTCGCGCCTGCCCCACCAGGCCAGGACCGCGGGCAGTATGGACCGAACGGCAAATCAAACGAATCATCCCGAGGCAGAGCAACATGAAGTCCAAGCCACTCAGTATCATCCTCTGGATCGCGGTGTCCTTGTGGCTGCTGATGCTGCTCAACAGCGTCAATGCGCCGCCATCGGTGAATTCGCGGAAAGATAAGCTACAGCGAATTCCTCGACGAGCTCGCGAGCGGCGCCATCACGGAAGTGACGATCCAGGAGCAAACGATCAAGGGCAGCCGCAGCGACGGCTCCTACTTCGAGACCTACAACCCGGGGGACTCCGGGCTCGTCGGCGATCTGCTGAAGAACGACGTGACCATCCGCGCCATGCCGCCGGAACGCCCCGGCTTCCTGTCCCAGATCCTGGTCGCCTGGCTCCCCTTCCTGCTGCTCATCGGCGTCTGGATCTGGTTCATGCGCCGCAGCGTGGGCGGCGGCGGCTCAGGGGGCGGCGGCCTGTTCAATTTCGGCAAGAGTCGGGCGCGCCAGCACGCCGAGGGCGAGGTGAAGGTGACCTTGGCCGACGTCGCCGGCGTCGAAGAGGCGAAAGAGGAGGTCGTCGGAGCTAGTGGAGTTCCTGCGCAATCCCCAGAAGTTCAGCAGCTTGGGGGGGAGAATTCCCCGCGGCGTGCTGATGGTGGGTCCGCCCGGAACCGGCAAGACCCTGCTCGCGCGCGCCATCGCGGGCGAGGCGAAGGTGCCCTTCTTCAGCGTCTCCGGATCCGACTTCGTGGAGATGTTCGTGGGCGTGGGCGCCTCCCGCGTGCGCGATCTCTTCGAGCAGGCCAAGAAGCAGGCGCCCTGCATCGTCTTCGTCGACGAGATCGACGCCGTCGGGCGCCGCCGCGGCGCCGGCCTCGGCGGCGGACACGACGAGCGGGAGCAGACCCTGAACCAGCTCCTGGTCGAGATGGACGGTTTCGCCGGTAACGAGGGAATCATCGTGATCGCCGCGACCAACCGGCCGGACGTGCTGGACCCGGCGCTGCTGCGTCCTGGCCGCTTCGATCGTCAGGTCGTAGTCGGCCTGCCGGATCTTGCCGGACGCGAGGCGATCCTGAAGGTGCACATGCGCAAGGTGCCTCTGGCCAGCGACGTGGACCCCCGCACCATCGCTCGCGGCACCCCTGGTTTCTCGGGTGCGGATCTGGCCAACCTGGTGAATGAGGCGTCGCTTCTCGCGGCGCGCGCCAGTCTAGCCGGACGTAAACATGGACATGTTCGAGAAGGCCAAGGACAAGATCATGATGGGCACCGAGCGGCGCAGCGTGATCATGTCGGAGGAGGAGAAGAAGCTCACCGCCTACCACGAGGCGGGGCACGCGATCGTTGGACGGCTGGTCCCGGAGCACGACCCGGTGCACAAGGTGAGCATCATCCCCCGTGGCCGCGCCCTCGGCGTGACCCTGTTCCTGCCGGAGAAGGACCGCTACAGCCACAGCAAGCGTATCCTCGAAAGCCAGATCTCCACCCTGTTCGGCGGACGCCTGGCCGAGGAGATGATCTTCGGGCCCGAGTCGGTCACCACGGGCGCCTCCAACGACATCGAACGTGCCACCGAAATCGCGCGCAACATGGTCACGCGCTACGGCTTGTCGGACAACCTTGGTCCCCTGGCATACGCGGAGGATGAGGGGGAGGTGTTCCTCGGGCGTGCCGTAACCCAGCAGCAGCGCATCTCGGCCGATACGGCGCGCGCGATCGACAAGGAGATCCGTACCATCGTCGATCGCAACTATCGGCGCGCGAAAGGGATACTGACGGACAACATGGACAAGCTGCATGCCATGGCCGCTGCCCTGATCCAGTACGAGACCATCTCACTCGCGCAGATCGACGACATCATGGCCGGCCGTCCGGTGCGCCCGCCGGAGGACGACGGCGGCAGCCCCGACGTGCCGACCGGCGCCGGCACAGCGGGAGACCCCCGACCACGTGGCGGCGATGTAGTCGGGGGCCCCGTCGGCGAGATCTGATCCAACTTCTTCGCCCTAAACCGGAAGGCCGGAGGCGAGCCTAGACCTCGCCTCCGGTTTTTTTTTGCCAAGCTGAATCGTCTTGCGACATCGCCTACCAAGCTCAACCCCGACCCTGAGTGGGGGCCTCTGAACCTGGGCTACAATGGATCGCCTGCCCATTCGCTCGACCCTGACCCCAGCCATGTCTCTTCCTCCCCTCGTCCTCGCCTCCACGTCCCCCTTCCGGCGTGCGTTGCTGGAACGGCTGGGTATCCACTTCACCGCCGCCGCACCCGAAACGGACGAGACCCCACGCCCCGGAGAAACCCCGCAGGAACTGGTAGTCAGGCTGTCGGAAGACAAGGCGCGCGCCGTGGCGGCACTTCATCCGAAGGCGCTGATCATCGGCTCGGACCAAGTTGCCTGCCTGGACGGCAGGGTGATGGGAAAGCCTGGCAACCGAGAGCGCGCGGTGGAGCAGCTGAATCGCGCGTCCGGCAAGACGGTCGTCTTCTACACCGGGCTTTGCCTGCTGAACGCCCGCACGAATCAAGCCCAGGTCCTGTGCGAGCCCTTCCGGGTACACTTCCGGGCGCTGTCGCAATCGCAGATCGCCTCGTATCTCGACCGCGAGCGGCCCTACAACTGCGCCGGAAGCTTCAAGTCCGAGGGGTTGGGAATCGCGCTGTTCGAGCGCCTGGAGGGAGAGGACCCGAACGGGCTCATCGGCCTGCCCCTGATCCGCCTGATCCGGATGCTGGAGGCGGAGGGGGTCGACGTCCTGTCATCACAAGCAACGGGCGAGGGCTAGCCCTCAGAAGACCCTGATTGGTTGCCATCCTGGCAAAAATCAGCACGGGAAGCGAAAAGCGCGGTTTCCGCTACCCTTCATTTTCAACGCCTGACGGGCGTCGAAAATGGCGGTGCGTCCGTGCACCGCGGGAAACGCGCATCAATCCGCGTTTCCTTCAGCGCGCGAAGCCGTAGCCGCCGACTCCAAGGGTGTTCAGCAGCGACGCGGCGAAGGACGCACCGAGGCGATCGGCCAATCGCTCCAGCAGATCCTTCTTCGCCGTGTACTCCACGATCTCCTCGGCTCCGATCACCTCGCGCGCCACATAGTCCGCGCTGCCGAGTTCATCCGCGAGACCGAGCTTCACGCTCTCCGAGCCGCTCCAGAACAGCCCGCTGAAGAGGTCGTCCCGCGGCTGAAGCCGGTCGCCCCTTCCCTCCTTGACTACAGCGATGAACTGCTGGTGCATCTGGTCGAGAATGACCTGCAAAAAGGCCTTCTGATCCTCCGGCAACGGGGAAAAGGGATCCAGAATGCCCTTGTTCTCCCCGGCGGTCAGCAGACGGCGCTCAATCCCGAGTTCGTCCATCGCCTGCTCCAGGCCGAACGCGTCGATGCGCACACCGATCGAGCCGACCAGGCTCGCCTTGTCGACGTAGATCTTGTCGGCCGCCACGGCGATGTAGTAGCTCCCGGAGGTGCAAATGTCCTCCACCACCGCGTAGACCGGGATGTCCTCGTGCTCCTTGCGCAAGCGGCGAATCTCATCGTTGACGCGACCTGCCTGCACGGGACTGCCGCCAGGGCTGTTCACGCGCAGGATGATGCCCTTGGTCTTATCGTCCTCATAGGCCTTGCGCAGTGCCTTGAGGATGTTCTCCGCGCTGGCCTGGGTCTCGGGGGCGATGATGCCCTTGATCTCGACCAGGGCCGTATGCTCCTCCGCCGGCTTTACGCTCTCGACAAGATTGTCGGGCCACAGCACGACCAGCAGCGCGAACAAGTAGACAAACGTCAGGAGTTTGAACAGGTTTCCCCAGCGCCGCGCACTGCGCCGGTCCTTCAGGCTGTCGAGTACCACCCGGTTGACCAGGGCTTTCTCCCAGTCCTCGTCGCCCGGAGCGGGCATGGGCTCGGACTTGCGCCAGAATCGCCAGTTCATACCGCCGCTCCAGGTTCAAGCCATCCAGGAATATCGGTCACGGCGGCCAGGCAATCGAGGGGACCGTGCCTGAGCAAGCGTTCGGGCGCATGTACCCCATAGCACACCGCGAGCGCGCTCGCCTGGGCGTTCAGGGCCATTTCCATGTCGTACTCCGTGTCTCCGATCATCAGGGTCTCCGAGGGGTGAACGCCAAGCTCGTCCATCAGCTGCAGCAGCATCTCCGGATGAGGCTTGGAGAAGGTCTCATCCGCGCAGCGCGTGGCGTGGAATCTCTCTGCGAGCCTCGTACTCCGCAGCACCGCATCGAGACCGCGCCGACTCTTGCCGGTCGCCACAGCGAGCAGAAAGTGCTGCTTGCCGAGCCAATCAAGTACCTCCAGCGCACCGGGGAAAAGATCCGATGGCGTCTCGTTGGCCTCCAGGAAATGATGCCGATAACGCTCGATGACCTTCCGGCGCTGCAGCACACCGCCATCAGGCCAGAGAGCCGCCATCGCCTCGTCCAGCCCAAGACCGATCACATCACGCGACGCCTCGCGCGAGGGAGGCGGATGGCCGGCGTCCGCGAAGGCCGACTGGATGCAAGCGACGATGCGGGCCTCCGAGTCCATCAGAGTGCCGTCCCAATCAAAGACGATCAGCTTGAACTTCATGGCTCCAGCGACGAGATCACGGCGTTCAGCTCCGCCGGCAAGGGCGCTTCGATGCGGATTGTCCCCGTGCCGCTCTCCAGCGCGAAGCTCAGGGCGGCGGCGTGTAAAAACAAGCGTCTCAACCCGAGCTGCCGCAACCGGCGGTTGACGCTCTGATCACCGTATTTCTCGTCCCCGGCGACCGGCATCCCCAAGTGCGCGGCATGGACCCGAATCTGGTGGGTGCGACCGGTAACCAGCTCCGCCTCGACCAGGGTCAGATCGGCAAACCGCCCCAGGACGCGGAAGATAGTTCGCGCGGCCTTGCCCTCGGCCGCATCCACACGCACGACCCTCTCCCCGCTCTGGAGCGTGTTCTTGCGCAGCGGGGCATCGACCACGACCTTCTGTCGCGGCAGCTGCCCGGCAAGCAGGGCGATGTAGCGCTTGTCTACCGCGTTTGCGCGGAGCTGCCTGTGAAGCTCCCGCAATGCGCTGCGCCGTTTCGCCAGCAGCAAACATCCAGACGTCTCCCGGTCCAGGCGATGGACCAGGGCGAGATCGACGCTGGACCGCAGCACCCGCATGGCCTCGATCAGCCCGTAGCTCAGCCCGCTTCCACCATGCACCGCGAGACCCGCCGGCTTATCGACGGCGATCAGGCGCTCATCCTCGTAGAGCACCGACTGCTCGAGGCGCTCCAGCAGGTTTCGCGGAGGTCGCGGCGCCTCCTCGACCGCCGCCCTGCGCAGCGGTGGAATGCGCACCAGGTCCCCCTCTCGCAGGCGGTAGCCGGGCTTTACCCGACCCTTGTTGACGCGCACCTCGCCACGGCGCATCACGCGGTAGAGGTGGCTGCGCGGCACGCCCTTCACCCGCGCCATGAGGAAGTTGTCGATGCGCTGTCCGTCGAGATCACCGTCAACGCGGACGAGCTCGACCTTGGGCGGGACTGATCTGGACTCGGTTGTCGGCACCTAATTGGGCTCTTGCTTTGCGCCAGCTTGATTGATGAAGCTATTGATCGCTGTTAGTATTCTGGGCTTAATGCTACTTGGAAGCGTTTACGATTTTTCGGGGCGGCACTAAGCCACCGGGGTGAAGGCACCCCGACCCCTTGGGTTGGACCCGCTCTCGGGTGCAGTCCACCGGCTTCCCGACATCCCTGCACGCAGCGGTAACAGATACCGACAGCTGCCAGCGATCAGACAGGGTGTCGACCAAGCCCGAGCTAGGGCAATCGCGGCGAAGGAACGGAGCGTCCAACCTCCCTTTGCCCGAATCCCCTCCGCTCGCGGCCAGCTTGGAGCGCGAATCGCTCGCGACCGGCGCGTCTGCCGGCGTGAACCGCGCGTTCGAGGTCGCCGCGGATTGTACACCGAGCCGACGCCGGCGCGTTACGTCTGGTCACAGAGGCCGACGGCATGCCAGCCTCTTCGCAACCCATACCGCTCCGATAAGCGGCCAGGCGCTAGCCGTCTGAGCCGACAGAGGCGACCGCGGCACAAGCCATGGTCGCGCCGAGGAGACTTTTTTTGCGTGCCCGAGCGACAGCCCGGACCGACGCCGAAGACGACCCGGCCCTGGAGGGTGAGCTTTCCTCCGGAGCAGCGGGCGACACGAGCGCGTCGGCGCCTAGTCGGAGCTTTCGAAGCACCTGCGTCCGCTCACGACGCGCACGCATCCGATTGCGAGACAACAACACATGAAGAGAATGCTGATCAACGCAACTCAGCCCGAGGAGTTGCGCGTTGGGATCGTCGACGGCCAGAAGCTGTTCAATCTCGATATCGAGTCCCCCGGCCGAGAGCAGAAAAAGGCCAACATCTACAAAGGCGTCATCACGCGCATCGAGCCCAGCCTCGAAGCGGCGTTCGTCGACTACGGCGCTGAACGACACGGCTTCCTCCCGCTGAAGGAAATAGCCCGCGGCTACTTCGATCAGGAGGCGGTCAAGCCCGGCTCCCGTATCAGCATCAAGGAGGTCCTCAAGGAAGGCCAGGAAGTGGTCGTCCAGATCGAGAAGGAAGAACGCGGCAACAAGGGGGCGGCACTGACCAGCTTCATCTCTCTGGCCGGGCGCTACTTGGTCCTGATGCCCAACAATCCACGCGCCGGCGGCGTGTCCCGTCGTATCGAGGGAACCGATCGCTCGGAGCTGCGCGACGCCATGAGCCAGCTCGAGATACCCGAGGGCATGGGTCTGATCGTGCGCACGGCAGGGGTGGGCAAGAGCGTCGAGGAGCTGCAGTGGGACCTCGACTACCTGATGCAGCTCTGGAGCGCGATCGAGCAATCCGCCGCCGAGCGCAAAGGGCCGTTCCTGATTTACCAGGAAAGCGACGTCATCATCCGCTCGATCCGGGATCACCTGCGAACGGACATCGGCGAGATCGTGGTCGACGACCGCAAGATGTACGAGAAGGCGGAGGCCTTTATCCGCCAGGTGATGCCCCATAACCTGAAGAAGCTGCGCCTCTACGAAGACGAGGTGCCGCTCTTCACTCGTTACCAGATCGAGAGCCAGATCGAGTCCGCGTTCCAGCGCGCGGTGCAGTTGCCCTCCGGGGGCTCCATCGTCATCGATCACAGCGAGGCCCTGACCTCAGTCGACATTAATTCTGCCCGCGCAACCAGAGGCGCGGACATCGAGGAGACCGCCCTCAACACCAATCTCGAGGCCGCCGACGAGATCGCCCGCCAACTGCGCCTGCGCGACCTCGGGGGCCTGTTCGTCATCGACTTCATCGACATGACGCCGGCGCGAAACCAGCGCGAAGTCGAGAACCGCCTGCGCGAGGCGCTCAAGCAGGACCGTGCACGAGTGCAGGTGGGGCGCATCTCCCGCTTCGGGCTCCTGGAGATGTCGCGTCAACGCCTACGTCCTTCGCTGGGCGAGTCCAGCCAGCTCGTGTGCCCCCGCTGCCGCGGCCAGGGCGCCATCCGCGGGGTCGAATCCCTGGCGCTGTCCATCCTGCGCATCGTCGAGGAAGAGGCGATGAAGGAGAACACCCAGCGTATCCTCGCGCAGTTACCCGTCGACGTCGCCACCTTCCTGCTCAACGAGAAACGGCGCGGCATCCTCGACATCGAGCAGCGGCAGGGTGTAGAGGTGATCCTGCTGCCGAATCAGCACCTGGAAACGCCCGATTACCGCATCGAGCGCATCCGCTCGCAAGATCTGGACAAGCTTCCCAAGGACCACCCCAGTTACGAGCTCGCCGAGGCGCCCACCGCCTCCCCGGAGTTCGCCAAAATCGGCGATGCCCCGCGTTTGGAGGAGCCCGCGGTCAAGCAGATCGCCCCCGCCTCGCCGGTGCCCCCCCCCCGCCAAGCCGCGGTATCCGAGCCAGTCCACGAGGACCGCCACAGCGAGAGCCTGCTCAAACGCATCTGGACCAATCTGTTCGCCAACAGGCACGGCGACCCAGGCACCGGAGAACCGCGCGGCCCCGAGGGTCGCTTGACTACCCCCGGTGTGCCGCGTCCGGGAGCGGAGACGGACGCTCGGCGTCAGAACCGCCCCGAGCGCGAGAGACGCCCTGCCGAGAATCGACCGACCCAGCGTGCACCTGGCGCCCAAGGTGCTCCGACAGAGCCGGCGGCAAGCCGCCCGCGCGAAGCGGAGCGTCAACACCAGGCCACCGAGACCGCGAGCGACCGCCCGGGGGACAGACAACGCGGGTCCCGCCGGGGCGGTCGAGGCCGTGGCAGGCGCGGTGGAGAGGCGCGACGTCAGGAAGGGCAAGCTGGAGCCGCGCCCCAGGCGAGGACGGGGGGGCCAGCGCCCCGACAGGCAGAGGCACAGACGGCTCGGCAGGCTGCAGGCAGGGAGGCGCCGCGTCCGCCGGGCGCAGAAACGCCACGCCCGTCGGCGTCCGAGAACGCCAATGCCCAGCCGGAGACCAGGCAGCAACCCAGCACGGCCGAGACCAACCGCATTCCGGTAGACAACGCCAGAACGCAGCAGCAAGGAGCCGCTGAGACAGGTCGCGCGACTCCCGCGGAAGAGACGGCTGAGACCACGCCCGAGCGGAAGCCTCCCATCCCAGGCGGCGAAGCGTCTGCGACGGCGCCATCTTCCATGCAGGACATCGCCTCGCCTGGCGGGCCCGAATCCGCTATCGAAAGATCGGCGGCCGGAGCTGGGGATGATGCGCCGGAGAAGGCGGCGGAAGACCGGCCCGAAGCCAGAGGCGGTGATTCCGAGACGACGCGCCGGAATCGCTCTGGTCGCAGGCGGGGCCGCGGCGGCCGCGGTAGAAAGAGAACTGCCGGGCTAGGCCCGCGAAATGACGAAGGGGCATCGGAGCAGGATCTAACCCCTGCCGGCAGCGAGGCGGCGACGCCAGATAGCCGCCAGGCAGAACCCAAGACCGCCTCCCCCCGGCGGCGACCGGAGCCGAGGCCCAACGAGGTCCCAGCGGCGGACAACGATACCCGCACCCCACCCGCAGAATCGGCCCGCGAGGCTGGCTCTGGGGAGTCGAAGCCGCCGGGCGAGGGGAAAACCAGGCGAAATCGCACCTCTCCCCCACCGGAAGCTGAGGTCGCACAAAATCGCCGCCAGAAACGGAGAGGGAGACAAGCAAGGAAACGAACGGCGGTCGAGGCGGCGAAGCCCCTGCCCGCCGCCGAGTCGAAGACACCTAGCGAGCAGGTAGCGCGGGATACGGCGGATCAGGCGCCAACGAACGATCCCCCGCAAACCGAGTCGCCAAACGCGATCAAGCAGTGACGCGAGGCCGCCCCCGGCGAGGGCGGCGGGCGCATCCGGGTTTGTCCCTGCGTCGGTCCGCCCGCAATGGTGCCGTCGCGCAGGGGCAGATTATCGACCAGTCACTAAAAAATGGTCAATTATGCGCTTCCCGCGGCACACGAATGTGACGCCATTTTCACGCACGTAAGCGTTTGAAAATGGAGCTACCCAAGAACCGTGCTTCTTCGGTGGCGAGCTGACTTCGGCCAGGATGCCGATAATCAGTATTTGCCCAACCCGGCCTAAAGCAAGCGCCTGCGGATATCCGCCAGCAACCCCTCGGCAGCGGCCTCCACCATGTCCAGCACCCGTTCGAAGCCCGCCGGACCGCCGTAGTAGGGATCCGGCACCTCGCGGATGCGCAAATGGGGAGCGAAGTCCATCAACAGCATGAGCTTGTGCTCGTGCGCAGGCGGACAGATCCCTGATAGGTTGCGGTAGTTATCCTCATCCATGGCCAGGATGTAATCGAAGTCATCGAAGTCCTCCGCGGCCACGCGCCGTGCGCGCAAGTCGGCCAGATCGACGCCCCGCCGGCCCGCCGTTTCCCGTGCCCTGCGATCGGGGGGCTCCCCGACGTGGTAGGCGTGGGTCCCCGCCGAGTCGATCTCGACCGACTGCTCCAGCCCTTGGCGTGCTACCAACCCGCGAAATACGCCGTGCGCCGTGGGTGACCTGCAAATATTGCCCATGCAGACGAAGAGCACCTTGACCGTTTGAGCTTGCGACATCTCTTTTCCCACTTCGTCGACTGACTGCAATGCCAGAGAACCAGCCGACATCAACGTCGGCCAGGCGCCATCTGACACCGGAACACCCAACTACCGCCAACCAGTTCATCATCGCTCCCGTCGCAATCACCGGCGACCGCGTACCAGCGTCTCTCGCTGCAGACGCGAATCGAGACGCTGCCGGGCATCGTCGCGCGGGATACCAGGGGAGGACCCGGACCACCGGGGTCGCTTCCCCGCATTCTGCGCTCGCTGCTGCCTGCGGTCCGCATCCATCCCCCGCTGCTGTTGTTGCTGCAGTTGGTAGGTCCGATCCTGCTGACGCTGTTCCAGCCGGTGCAGCGTTGCCGAATCCCGTGGCGGCAGGGGCTCGACACGCTGGCGATAATCCCGCTGATCCTGCTCGAGCTGCAACCAACCCCGCGCCTCCTGATGGGGTTGGCGACTGGTGTTCTCACCTTGCGCCGACGCCGCGAGCAGGACGTGCGAAAAAACTGACGAAAGTAGCAACCCAAGGCTCCAGGCCAGGCTCGAGGTTCGCACACAAATAGTGCGCCCGGCGAGTGGAGGCCTGATGCTGGTGCGACCTAGAATCTGACCTATCACCAGAGACCAGCCAATCCGCGTATCACCGTATTGAGAACCATACGCTTTTTCTCAACGCACGCATTGGCATGGTGTCTGCATACGATAAGATTGAGACGGATTCTTCACGCTGTCATTTCCGTTCTCTGACCTCCTCAGTGGTGAATCGCCCCGCATCCGCGGGGCTTTTTTTTACGCTCGAAACCAGGCGTTCCGCAAGCACTCAGTTCAGGATTTCTGTGACGAACTGCGGCGGATTCTGGATGTGCTTCTTCACCGCGCACAGGTCCATCGCCCTGACGATTCCGTCGCGATACTTGCCCGGAAAGCCTCTCGGGAGCGTAAGCTGAAAGCGCACCGTGGCTTGCAGGGGATGGGCCGCGTCCCGCTCCCAGGACATGGAAAGGCCCAGTCCCTCGGTCGAGATCTTTCGCGTCTGGCAGAAGTTGAGCGCGTAGATGCCCGCACAACCCGCCATGGACGCAAGGAAGAGGGCGAACGGCTCGGGAGCGCAGGCGCCTCCTCCCGCCTTGACGGACTGGTCCGTCGACACCCGAAAGCCCCCGATATCGATATCGACGCGCTTACCGCCGGGAAACATGACCTCTAGTCGCTCACTCATCTCATGGCCTCCAAACACCGTAGGCAGGGAGTCGTGATCTGGCAAGGGGCTCGGGGTCGATCCTAACGGCCCGCCGGACACGTCCCGCACCGTATATCCGAAAAAAAGGGTGCGCCCGCCGGGGCGCACCCTGACCCCTAACGCTCGTTGTCGACGGCTCAGTCCTTATTGCTGTCGAACATCCGCATGGGACTAGGCATTTTCTTCATCATATTCATCGGGTTGAATCCTTTCGAACCCGAATCGTCGCCCGGTCCAGCGTCGGGGCCGTAGCCGCCACCGCTGGGACCGGGGCCGTAGCCGCCACCGCTGGGACCGGGGCCGTAGCCGCCACCGCTGGGACCGGGGCCGTAGCCGCCACCGCTGGGACCGGGGCCATAGCCGCCACCGCTGGGACCGGGGCCGTAGCCGCCACCGCTGGGACCGGGGCCGTAGCCGCCACCGCTGGGACCGGGGCCGTAGCCGCCACCGCTGGGACCGGGGCCGTAGCCGCCACCGCTGGGACCGGGGCCGTAGCCGCCACCGCTGGGACCGGGGCCGTAGCCGCCAGCGCCGGGACCGGGGCCGTAGCCGCCAGCGCCGGGACCGGGTCCGTAACCGCCAGCGCCAGGACCGGGTCCGTAACCGCCACCGCCAGGACCGGGTCCGTAACCGCCACCGCCAGGAACGGGTCCGTAGCCGCCAACGCCGGGACCGGGTCCGTAACCGCCACCGCCAGGACCAGGTCCGTAGCCGCCAACGCCGGGACCGGGTCCGTAGGCGCCGCTACCGGGGCCCACACCATAACCGCTGCCGGGGCGGCCGGAGCCTGGCTCGGAAGGTCCACCACCAAATCCGAAGGCGTGTCCGGCGGTACTTATGACCATTCCCAGCGCCAGAAGCGCGGCTGCTGTTTTCGTTCGAGCAAGGTTCATTCTGTCCTCTTCCTTTATCTATGAGGCCCTGGATCGGGCTGAACCATACTAAAAGAATTGCTTCTGGTGGTATAGGCGAGCACGGAACCCGGGATCATGACCATGTCCGCGTCGATGCTGTTGATTCGTTCGATCAACCCCAGCTACCCGAAATGACGAAAAATGATAGCTCCGGCAAGCCGGATCTCGAGCAGGAAGTGGATCTCCTGCGGCGACTTCGGACGCTAATCGGAACCGACTGCCTCTTCCGGGGCAGGCGGTACCGGCTGATCGAGGTTCTGGCCGACGAGGGCACACTGGTCCTGGAGACCCGGGGAGGGATACCGCCCATCCAGACTGATCAATATGGACAAGCGCTATACCGGCGCAACGACGTAACGCAAGTCCCGATCTTCGGAGGGAATCGTGTCGGGATGTCAGAGGACCTCACCGAGTTGCTGGAGCAACTGGACGCCTGAACCCCATGACCGGAGATACGATCGGACCGCAGCGGAACAGGCGAATGGGTACGCCCAAACGCCCGGCGAAAGGGCTTTCGCCGATCAGCCTCCGCTGATCCCCAGAAAGCCGAGGACGCGCTGCACGTCGGCGGAGGTGTCCACCCCCGGCCCCGGCGCCTCTCGGGCCAGACTGACGTGTATGTCCTCACCGTGCCAGAGGACGCGCAGCTGCTCGAGGGACTCCGCCAGTTCCAAGGGGGAAGGCCGCCAGCTCACGAAGCGCTGCAGAAAGGCCGCGCGATAAGCGTATAGCCCGATATGACGCAAGAACTGCACGCCCTTGGGCAAGGGTTTCTTGCCCCCCAGGAATTCGTCCCGGTGCCAAGGGACCGGGGCACGGGAGAAGTAGAGCGCGTAGCCGGTGGCGTCGGTGACGACCTTGACCACATGCGGGTCGAAGAGGCTTTCGGTATCGGCGATGGGGTGAGCGAGTGTGGTCATACCGACGCGGTCGTGGCTCGCCAGATCCCGCGCGACCTGATCGATGAGGGCGGGCGGCATGCACGGCTCGTCCCCCTGAAGATTGACGATGATCGTCTCCTCCCTCCAGCCGCGATCGGCAATGACCTGGGCGATACGGTCCGAGCCGCTGCGATGATCCGCACGCGTCATCGCAACAGCAACACCCGTGTCACGGCAGACCTCGGCGATGCGCTTGTCATCCGTGGCCACCACCACCTCACTGGCCGTGCTCTCCAGCGCGCGCTCGCACACGTGCCGAATCAGAGGCTTGCCCGCGATCTCGAGCAAGGGCTTCCCAGGCAGGCGGGTCGCCCCGTAGCGCGCCGGAATGACGACCTTGAAATCAGGTTCTTTCACGTCGCCGTCCCCGCGGGTCACCTCTTGGGCACTTCTTCGTCGGCCGCGAGCTCCCTTGCCTCGTCCTCTAACATCACCGGAATGTCATCGCGGATGGGGAAAGCCAGGCGGTCGCCCCGGCAAATGAGCTCCTGTGCCGACTTGTCGTAGTAGAGATCGCCCTTGCACAGGGGACAAACCAGGATGTCCAGCAGTTTCTTGTCCATTACCGGCCCCGTATCAGTTGGTTGAAGCGCGTCGATCCGCGCCTGATCCGCCAGTCGAGGTCGGCGACGCCAGAGTCGCCAACCGCTCGGCCAGCCTCTGCTCGAAATGTGGATCCATTTGCGCGGTTACCGGCACATACCAGTAATCCTCGCCGGCAAATGCCTCGCACTTGACCGCATCCTTTTCGGTCATCACGATCGGCTGCCCGGGCCAGGATGCGGCGTCCGCCGCGCTGAACGGATGATGGTCCGGATAAGGACGCTCATCCAGGCGCAGTCCGCAGCCGCGCAGCAACTTGAAGAACCGCCCCGGGTTGCCGATACCCGCGACAGCGGTTACACGGTGGCCACTCAGCGCGGCGACCTCGCGCGAGAGCTCGGGATTGCGGAGATTGACCAGACCCTCCGGAACCAACCGCATCTCCCAGCCTTCCTCGCAGCCACCGCCGTTGCATACGGAGAAATCGACATGCCGCCGGCGTGACACGGGCTCCCGCAGGGGTCCGGCGGGCAGGCAGCGTCCGTTTCCAAAGCCGCGCGAGCCATCCACGACCAAGATCTCCAGGTCCCGCCGCAGGCGATAGTGCTGCAAGCCGTCGTCCGTCACCATGATATCGCACGCGCCGAGGGCGATGAGCTTGCGAGCCGCTGCCACTCGGTCAGGACCCGCCACCACCGGACAGCCGCTGCGCCGGGCGAGAAGGACGGCCTCATCTCCCACTTCCCGCGGGTCACTCGAGGCGGTCACCATACGCGGCCACTCCTCGGAGCACCCGCCGTACCCCCGGGTGACGATCCCCGGGCTGTAACCCCGCCGGCGCAGAAAGCCCGTCAGCCACAGAACCAACGGCGTCTTGCCGGTCCCGCCCACGGTCAGGTTGCCGATCACGATCACCGCCACGGGCAAACGATAGCTGGGGAGCCACCCACTCCGATACGCGAACCGCCGCATCCGCGCGACCAGACTATACAGCCAGGACAAGGGAAGCAGGAGAGTCGAAAGGGGATGCCCGCTCTGGTACCAGATCGCCTCTGGCGACATCAGCCGACGTCCTGCCCGCGCGGAAACTGAAGCCCGTGCAGCCTGGCATAGTACCCGTCGCGAAGCAGCAGTTCGTCATGCCGTCCCTGCTCCACGATTCGCCCCTGTTGCAGGACCACGATGCGGTCGACCTTCTCGATGGTCGACAGACGGTGCGCGATGACCAGGGTCGTGCGGCGCTGCATCAGCTCCTCCAACGCGGCCTGGATGTGACGCTCCGCCTCCGTGTCCAGGGCGGAGGTGGCCTCGTCGAGGATCAGGATCGGCGCATCCTTCAACATCGCGCGGGCAATCGCGAGGCGCTGGCGCTGCCCGCCGGAGAGCAGCACCCCGCGATCCCCGATCAGGGTATCGAAGCCCTCGGGCAGCGCACGCACGAAATCCAGGGCATGGGCCGCCTCAGCCACCCGTTCGATGTCCTTCAGCCCCACCTCGCCGGTCTGGCCGTAGGCGATGTTGTTGGCCACCGTATCGTTGAATAGGACGACGTCCTGGGTCACGAGCGAAATCTGTGCCCGCAGGCTCTTCAGCGTGAGATCCATGATATCCGTGCCATCGATCAGGATCTGCCCCTCCACTAGATCGTAGAAACGCGGCAGGAGGTTCACGAGCGTGGTCTTCCCGCTCCCGGAGCGGCCGACGAAGGCGACCGACTCTCCCGGCTCGACCACCAGGCTGATGTCCTCGAGCACCGACCCCTTGTCATCGGAGTAGACGTGGCGCACGCCCCGATACTCGACGCGCCCGACCGCCCGCTGCAGGGTGCGCGTCCCGGTGTCCCGCTCCACCTCGCTATCGAGCAGCTCGAAGATGCTCTCGGCGGCCATGATGCCGCGCTGCAGCTGGGCGTTGACCGAGGTCAGCCGCTTGACCGGCGGAAGCAACAGGCCCATCGCCACCACGAAGGACATGAAGGTGCCGATCGTGATGTCCGCCCGCAGGCCCTGCAGGGTGGAGAGGTAAACAATCACGGCGATCGCGATGGCGGATATGAGCTGCACCAGAGGCACGCTGACCGCCTCCGTGCCGATCATCTTCATCTGCAACGAGCGGGTCTTCTCGTTGACCCGAGTGAAACGGGCGATCTCGCGAGCCTGACCGCCGAAGGCCCGCACCACCCGCTGCGCATCGATGACCTCCTGCGCGGTGTGCGTAAGCTCCCCCATCCGATCCTGAATGCGTTTGCTGACGCGGCGAAAGCGCTTGGTCGCGTACTTCACCGCCCCCGCCATGACGGGACCGATCAACAGAAAGATGGCGGCGAGCGTGACGTTGATGTATAGCATGTAGCCCATCAGGCCGATGATGGTGAAACCGTCGCGCACGATTGTCGTCACCGCGGAGGTCGTCGCGCTGGCGACGTTCTCCACGTTGAAAGTGAACTTTGCCAGCAGCTGGCCCGAGCTGTGATTGTCGAAATAGCGGGCGGGCGCCCGCAGCAGATGCGCGAACATCTCCTGGCGCAGATCCGCCACCACGCGGCGCCCGACCCACTTCAAAAAATAGGTGTCGAAAAAGCCGGCCACGCCGCGCACCAGGAACAGCAATACGAGCAGGAAGGGCATGGAGCGCACGACCTCCGGGTCGCGATCGACGAAGCTCCCGTCCAGAAGCGGCTTGATCATGGCCGCGAACACGGGCTCGGTGGCGGCGAAGACGAGCATACCCACGATCGCAATGGCGAACGCCTGCCAGTAGGGTTTGGCGTAACCCAGCAATCGCCGGTAGACGCTCGCCATCGAGCCCGAGACCAGGCCTCCGGCAACGCTCATCGAGACTCGTCAGGTCGGGTGGCGGCGAAGGAAAAACGCAGCAGACCAAGCTGACTGGCGGCGTCCATGACCGACATGACCGCCTGATGGGGCGTCTTGGCATCCGCCTTGATGATCACCGGGAGCTCCCGGTTATCGCCCGCCGCTCCAGCCAGGGCCTTTTTCAGGGTCTCGATCTTCCGGTCGACCACCTGCCGCTCGTTGACGTAGAAGACGCCTTCCTGGTCGATGGTGACCTCGAGCACCGACGGCTCCTCCTCCGGCGCCTCCTCCCCCTGGGCCTCTGGCAGCTGGACCTGGATGCGCGCGTCATCCTTGAATGTCGTGGAGACCATAAAGAAGATCAGCAGCAGGAACACGACGTCGATCAGCGGTGTCAAATTGATGTCCGTCGCATCGTCGCGGCGCGGGCGCAGGTTCACGTCGCTGTCCCCTCGATCTCTTCCCGCTCGCCTTTCATGACCTCGACCAGCTTCAGGGCCTGCTCTTCCATGGCGATCGCGAGCTTGTTGACCCGGCTGTTGAAGTAGCGGTGAAACATGAGCGTCGGTATCGCAACCGAGAGTCCAGCGGCGGTGGTGATGAGCGCCTTCGAGATCCCGCCCGCCAACACGCCCGGGTTGCCCGTTCCGGCGGACATGATGACGCTGAAGACGTCGATCATGCCGATGACCGTCCCCAGCAACCCGAGCAAGGGCGCCACCGAAGCGATGGTTCCGAGGGTGTTTAGATAGCGCTCCAACTCCGCGACCACCTGGCGCCCGGTGTCGTTGATGGCCTCCTTCATGACCTCGCGGGAGTGATTGCGGTTAACCAGACCGGCGGTCAGCATGCGCCCCAGGGGTGAGCCGTCACGGACCTCGGTAATGCGCGCGGCGGACAACTGATTCGTGCGGTGCCACTGCCAGATCCGACTCACGAGATGGTCCGGCATGATGCGCTGGCGCCGCAGCGTCCACAGGCGTTCCAACACGATTGCGGTGGCGATGACCGAACAGGCAACGATGGGCACCATCAGCCAGCCGCCGGCTTTCATCAACTCCAACAACAGGGATTCTCCTCGGCTCTCGGCATGCGCAAACTCGCATGATACTCGAAGCGAGACTGCCGCTAAAACGGCCGCTCCGCCTCACCCGGAATATGCGTCCAGAGCCGGCGCTGCCGCTGACGATAGAGGTCGGGGCCGACCAACTCATCGCTGCCCAGGCTGAACCGAATCGCCCCGGTCGCGGCCGTGTCCAGTTGGGTCGCGCCTAGGGCGGTTACCCGCTCACGCACGGCTTGCGCCGGGAAACCGAAGCGATCCGCGAATCCGGTCGAGTAGAGCACGTACCGCGGCTCCACCGCGGCGAGGAAGCCAGCCGAGCTGGAGCCGGCGCTCCCGTGATGCGAGGCGACGAGGATATCGCTCCGCAACCTCGTCCCCAGCTTTGCCGCAAGCGTTTCCTCGACGCGGCCGCCGACGTCCCCCGGCAACAGCACGCTTGCGCCGGAGGTGCGGACGCTGAGCACGCAAGAGCTGTCGTTGCCCTTGCGACCCGCCTCCTTCGGGTGCAGGAGCTCGAACCGCACGCCGTCCCATGTCCAGCCTTCACCAGCCCGGCAAGGTCGTGTCGTCTCATCCTTCGGCTCTCCACTCATGACGCCATCGATGGGAATCCTTCCGATCATCGCCGGGAATCCCCCCGCGTGGTCGCGGTCGGCATGGCTCAACATCAGAAGATCGATGCGCTCGATTCCCTCCTCCCGCAGAAACGGCAAGAGTACGGCCTCAGCCGTATTAAAGCCGCTGGCGTATGCGGGTCCGACATCGTAGACCAAGGCGTGGTGACGGGTGCGCACGACGGCGGAGAGGCCCTGACCCACGTCGAGCAGGGTGAATTCAGCCTCCCCCGGGGCCGGCACGGCCGGACGCACCAGCAGCAAGGGCGAAAGCAGCAGGCCCCCCAGCCAGCGACCCGGCACCCCCCGAGGAACCAACAACAGGAGCGCGCCGGAGAAAGCGGACACCCACACCCAGCCGGGCCGTCCGGATACCGACGCCACCGCCCAAGACGAGGTGGATACCTCCACGAGAAGCCCGAACCCCCGGTCCAGGACATAGGCCGCCCCCACCAAGAGCGAATCGAGTCCCGGCACCAGGCTTGCCATCGTCGCCGTCAGCACACCAGGCAACAGGATCAGGCTGAACAGGGGCACGGCGAGCAGATTCACGAGCGGCGCGACCAGAGACGCGCGCCCGAACAACAGGAGCAGCATCGGAAGCAGCCCCACCGCCACGGCCCACTGAGCGCGGCCCCAGCGGCTCCAGACCCTGGCATCCGGCAACCGCCGCCCTAGACTGTAGAGCAGAACGGCTACCGCGCCAAAGGACAACCAGAAGCCGTAGGACAACACTGCGCCAGGGTCCAGCAGCAACACACCCACCAGGGCGAGCAACAGACCCGCCGCCGGGCGCACGATCCGCCCCCAGAAGATCGCGCCGAGCACCACGGCGAGCATGATGAGAGCGCGTTGGGTGGGGACCGCGAAGCCCGCGAGCCCGCTGTAGCCGAAGGCCCCCAGGAAGGCGACGACAGCGGCCGCGCGCGGAGCGGGCGCGGCGAGCACGAGACGCGCGCTGAGAGACCAGGCGCGGCGGACGAGAAAGAACAAGAAGGCGGCCACCATCCCGACATGCAGCCCCGAGATCGCGACCAGGTGGTTGGTCCCGGTCCGGGCGAGCACCTCCCACTGCTCGGACGATAGACCGGAACGGTCCCCGAGCACCAGGGCACGCACCAGGCCTTCGCCGGGCTGGCCGTTCAGCGTGTCGGAAATATGATGTTGCAGCCCCTGTCGCCAGCGGTCGATCACATAGCGCCCAGGGCCGTCTTCCAAGCGCCGATTCGCTCCTTTGTCGCGCACACTGCCGGTTGCGCGAATCCCCTGAAGAAACAACCAGCGCTCGTAAGCGAATCCGCCGGGGTTGGCGAAACCGTGGGGTGGTTTCAGGCGCACCAGCAAGCGCCATCGCTCACCCGGACGCGGCTCCGGCGGATCACGGTACCAGGCCAGCCGAACTAACCCGGTGAACCCGATATCCAGATTCTCCCGGCGAGCGCTATCGACCTGGAACAGGAAGCGCAGGGCTCCCCCGGTTTCCTCCGGCAGCGAGGCGATGCGTCCCTCCACGACAAGGTCCTGGCGCGTGTAGCGCTCCGGAAACGGCTCACACAACATCCGGCAAGCGTGGACCTGAGCCCAGGCAAGCCCGATCGCGAGAAAGGCTAGCGGCCAAAGCACGGGGAAGAAGCGGGAGGCCAGCGCAAGCGCAACGGCCACGCTGACGAGCGGCCAAAGGGCGGGCAGCCCGGACCCGAGATAGAGCAGCAGGACGCCTGCAGCGAAACCCAGCGCGCTGCCGACGAATCCCATCCGCGCCCCAGAGATGCGGGCGAGCGAGCTACTCAAGGATGGCACCCGGTTCTGTCATGGTCACCTTCCCCGAGCCAGCCATATCTTCCGTGAAGCCAACCGCCCGGTCTCGCTTATACTTGCGCCCCAAACCAAGTGCCTGGACCAGCGCCGCGGGAGCGCCGTCGCAAGACGTCCCACATGACCGTACCGCCAGTCCGAAACACGCCATCCTGACGAGGCCCTAGCGCAAGCCGGACCGCCACCTTGAAACACTGGTTGAAACGGGTCACGCCAGACCGTGGAAGGTTCCACGAGCATAAACAGCTACGGGTGTTCGGCAAGCTGCTGCACGATCCCAATCTTTGGCACCTCAACCGGCGATCGGTCTCAGGCGCCTTCGCGGTAGGTCTGTTCGTCATGTACCTGCCGCCCTTTGGTCAGATGGTGATCGCCGCCGCCGGGGCGATGGCCCTGCGCGTCAACCTCCCGATCTCCGTTTCCCTGGTGTGGATCACCAATCCGATAACCATCCCGCCGATGTACTACCTCTCCTACCGAATGGGAATATGGATACTGGGCATCCGCAGCAGTAAGCCGCCGCCTGACCTAGACTTCTGGCTCGAGTGGCGCAACTGGATGGAGATCATCGCTCCGCTCACCGTCGGCGGCCTGGTGTGCGGAATCGCCTGCGCCGCCATCGGCTACTTCACCGTCCAAGTCATCTGGCGCTGGAACCTGATACGGCAGATCAAGCTGCGCAAGGAGCGGCTGAGAAAAACCTTCGGCACCCAACCCGGCGACAAGGACCGTCAGCAAGCATAGCGCCCGTCCGCGAGACTGGCGTCGCGACAGACCACCTCAGTCGCCAAGGCCTGGAATCAGGACACCGTCGTCCAGGCGCCAAATCGCATCCATGCGCGCGGCGAGTTGGTGATCGTGGGTCACGATCACGAAGCTGGTGCGGATCTCCTCGTTGAGCTCGAGAATCAACTCCTGCACCCGCTCCGCGGTGTGGCGGTCGAGATTCCCCGTTGGCTCGTCTGCAAGCACGCAGGCGGGTCGGGTCACCAGGGCGCGGGCGATGGCCGCGCGCTGACGCTCACCCCCGGAAAGCTCGGACGGCTTGTGGTCCGCGCGGTGCCCTAGCCCCACGCGCTCTAACATGGCCGCGGCGGTGTCGCGCGCCTCCGCCGGCGTAGACCTGCCGATGAGCAGGGGCATGGCCACGTTCTCCAGAGCGCTGAATTCCGACAGCAGGTGATGGAACTGATACACGAAGCCAAGGCTGCGGTTGCGCTGCAGGCCGAGCTCCCGCTCCGACAGCCCCGACACAGCGCGACCTTCCCAGCTCACAATGCCCGCGGTGGGCTTGTCCAACCCCCCCAGACAATGCAGCAGCGTGCTCTTGCCGGAGCCCGAGGCACCTACCACCGCCACCCGCTCGCCGGCATGGATGGCCAGATCGATGCTGCGCAGCACCTGCACCTCTTGGGGGCCCTCGCGGAAGGTCTTGGCGAGACCCGCGGCCTCGAGCACGGGCACACCCTCACTCATAGCGCAAGGCCTCTGCGGGGTCGGTCCTCGCCGCCCGCCACGCGGGATAGAGGGTAGCGACCAACGACATCAGGAAAGCGCCAAGCGCCACCCGAACGACGTCGCCGATCCGCACGTCCGAAGGCATCTGACTGATGTAATAGATGTCAGGGTCGAGAAAATGGACGTCGAACAGACCCTCGATCGAGGCGACGATGCCCTCCACGTTGAATGCCAGCAGGACGCCCCCGATGACCCCCAGCAGGGTCCCGACGACGCCGATCGTGGTGCCCTGGACCATGAAGACCGACATGACGCTCCCCGGCGAGGCCCCCAGCGTGCGGAGGATCGCAATATCCGAGCGCTTGTCGGTCACCACCATCACCAGGGTGGAGACGATGTTGAATGCGGCTACCGCGACGATCAGGAACAGGATGATCGACATCATCCGTTTCTCGGTACGCAGCGCGGCGAAGAAGTTCTTGTGATGCTGGGTCCAGTCGATCACGCGGTAGGCACCACCCAGGTCCTCGGCGATCCCCCGCGCGAGCATCGGGGCCTGAAACAGGTCCGTGAGCTTAAGGCGCACCCCGGTCACCCCATCCCCCAGGCGCATGAGCTTGGCCGCGTCCTTCATATGCATGAAGGCGGCGCCGCGATCGTAATCCGACATGCCGACTGCGAACAGTCCACTGACCGTGAACGCCTTCAGCCGCGGCATGACGCCGATCGGCGTGGCGCTGACCTGCGGGGTCACGACCGTAACCTTGTCTCCGACCCCTACCCCCAGCACCGCCGCCAACTCCTGGCCCAAGACGATATTGAACTCTCCCTCCCTGAGATCATCCACCGAACCCCGGATCATGTCCTTGCGCAGCTCCGCCACCTGGTCCTCCTCCTCGGGGAGGATGCCGCGCATCAGGGCCCCGCTCACGCTGGAGCCGTTCACCAGCATGGCCTGGAGCTCGACGAAGGGCGCCGCGCCCACGACCGCCGGGTGGGCACGCACGCGATCGAGCACCTGCGGCCAATCCGCCATGTCGCCATAGGGATCGGCGAGGGTGGCGTGAGAGGCCATGCCCAGGATCCGCTCCTGGATCTCCTTGTGAAAGCCGTTCATGACCGACAGCACGACGATGAGGGCCACGATGCCGAGCATGATGCCCAGCATCGAGATCGCAGAGATGAAGGAAATAAAATGGTTGCGCCGCTTGGCGCGGGTGTAGCGCAGGCCGACGAACAACGGGAGGGGGCGAAACATGGCGCGCAATTAAACCACACAAAGTGACGCGACGCGCGAGCGCTTGCGGCGCCTCTTGCACGCGCCCGGAGCCACGCTGCCGCGTGTCCGATCCCCACCGGCCAAGCTTCCAGGTGCCAAACCAGCAGCCATCCTCTACACTTCGTCCCTGCCTGGGCCTCCCGCGGCGAACGCGACCACGGCATCCGCCCGGCGCACTACAACAATGACACCGGAATACCGCCAATGACCGATACACCATCTCCAGAACAACCGGAGCCCCTCGAGCTCATCGGCCCCGCGAAGGACTTCTCCGCCTTCGCGGAGCTGGAATACGAACGCAGGCGAAACGCGGATCAGGACTTCGACCCCGCCGCCTTCCACGAGGCGGTAGAGCTGGTACTGGGAAAGCTCAGCACCTGATCGGCGACATCACCACTCATGCGGCAGGCAGCCGCGGGCCAGTCCCCTATGACGGCTCACCCGTGAGCGCGAAAACCCGGTACGGAACCGATCAGCGCCGAGCGTCGTTCCCCGGGACCAGCCGCCAGCAACGCACGACCATCGAGATCCGGCAATGATCATCAACAGCGTGAGGGCCGAGAACGTCCTCAAATACTCACTTTTGGACCTCAGTGATGTCCCCGCCCGCGGGCTGATCGCGGTGATCGGGGACAACGAGTCCGGCAAGAGCAGCATTGGCGAGAGCATCTGCTTCGCGCTGTTCGGCCGCACCTTCTCCCTCGGACCCGAGGAGTTGGACAAGGTCATCCGCTGGGGCGAGTCGCGTTGCTCCATCAAGCTCGACTTCACCACCCCCGACGGCCAACGCTATCAGGTCGCTCGCTTCCTCGACGAGCTCGGCAACCACGGCGCCAGCATCAGCCGCGCCGGGGAGGCGCCGATGATTCGGGGTATCGATGAGGTGGAGAGCGCGCTCAAGGACATCATCGGATTCGGTTATGCCGAGTTTGTCGAATCCTTCTATCTGGCCCAGCGCGAGATCACCACCCCCCACCCCCACAGCTTCGCGGTCAAGGCCATGGCGGGCGTCGATGTCCTCGAAAAGGTGGTCGGCAACTGCCAGGACGAGGCGGAACGCTCCCGTCAGCAGGCGGAGGAGACCGGCGCGGAGCTCGCCGACGTCCAGGCCCAGATCGAGGCCTTGGATCTGCAGGAGGGGCACCTGGAGTCTCTTCAGGGGCAGCTCGAGGAGCAGGAGTCCGCTCTCGGGAGCGACCGCCTGGGTATCGCCGGGCGCAAGGACACCGCGGAGCAGGCCGATCGGATCACGCAACGACTGCGAGCCGGCGCGAACGCCTGGCAGGGGATCGACCCGGAGGCATCCTTCAACGAACGGCGGAATCAGGCTCGGGCGCTGGAAGCGCTGCTTACCGAGATCGCCCCGGACTGCCGCGTCCAGCCCGCCACCGCCCGACCGCTCGACGAGCTTGCCGCAACGGCCGCCGACGCGCGCGAGCGGCTCGGCATCTTCGAGAGCCTGAGCGCGAGGGCCGCCGCCTACCGCGGCCAGCTCGAGCGCCTGCTGGGCAGCCCCGAGAAGACCAGCCTCAAGGCGGGTGAGCAGACCTTCGCCGCCCGCCAGGCGGAGCTGCTCGCCGCGGAGAAGCGGGCCGCGTCCAGCCGGCGCACCGCACAGGTCTCAATGTTCGTGTTGTTGCTTCTGAGCCTCTCCGTCTGGGGCGTTACCGGGCTGCTGGGCCTGGCGCCGGAGAGTCCCCAAGCGACGGCGTTGGCGGAATGGCTGACCAGTCTCAGCGCAAACTGGCGGACCCTGTTCCAACCCTGGTTCATTCTCGCCGCCTGCCTGCTGACGGTGCTGTTTCTCGTCTTCATGGGACGAGGCATCGCCCTGGGCTCCCAACTGCAGCAACTGGGACGCTCGCGCGAGAAGATCATGTACGAGGTCGCGAACGCCAGCCAGGAGGCGCGGGACCTCGCCGCCCTGGACGACATGCCGCTTCCCGACGCGCTCGCCTTCCTCGGCCGCCTGCATGACGAGACCATGGCCTCCCACGCTGCCGAGTTCGCGCAAGGGGCCGGCACTGCGCTGATCGACCCCAACGAGCACGCCCGCCGCCGCGAGGCCTTCTCCAAGAGCGCCGGCATGCTCGAGCAGGGCCTCTCCGCGTCCAAGGAAGCCGCGCTGGGCGAGGTGGAGAGGCTTCATGAGTCGGTCGCCGCCCGCTCCGCGGACATCGCCCGCCTCGGGGAGATGATCGGCCACGAGGAGGAACGCGTCCGCAAGCATCGCGAGCTCGCCGCGATCGCCGACAATCTGAGCGGCCGCGTCGATGAGCTGCAGCATCGGGTCAAGGTTCGGGAGCTGGCCGCGGACCTGCTCGGGGGCGCGATCCACTACATCTCCCAGCGATTCAACACCGAGGTCCGCAACCTGGCCGCGGACTCCCTGCCCAGGTTCACGAACGGCCGTTACGAGCACCTGCAGATCGACGAGAACCTCAAGGTGAAGGCCTTCTCCAACGAGAAGCGCAACTTCATGGATCTGGACGAGATCTCCAGCGGAACCCAGCGCCAGATCATGCTCGCCGTGCGTCTGGCCCTGTCCCAGAAGCTCGTCAACTCGGTGATCCAGGGTCCCCAGATGCTGTTCCTCGACGAGCCTTTCGCCTTTTTCGACGAATCGCGCACGGCCAGCGCTCTGGCCGTGCTGCCCGAGGTGAGCGGGGACTTCACCCAGATCTGGGTGACCTCCCAGACCTTTCCCGCCGCGTCGCGCTTCGACATGTACGTCGAGTGCACGGCCGCGGAGAGCCGCTCTCCAGCGGTGAGGCGGGCCGAGTGACCGCCAACCGGGCCGGCGTTCCGCCGCCATAGTCGGCACATGGCCGCCGATCCCTTCAGCAACGAGGTATCCCGGCGCGTCTGGGCGGATAAATACCGGCTGACGGGGGACGACGGCAGCGCGGAGGCCGATATCGGCGAGAGTTGGCGCCGAGTCGCCCGTGCGCTCGCGGCGGTAGAGGAACGAGACCGCCCGCTGTGGGAGTCGCGCTTCTTCGAGGCCCTAAGCGATTTCCGCTTCCTTCCCGGCGGCCGCATCCAGGCCGGTGCCGGCTCCGGGCGCGAGGTCACCCTGTTCAACTGCTTCGTGATGGGGACCATCGAGGATTCCCTCGACGGCATCTTCGAGGGACTGAAGCAGGGCGCGGTCACCATGCAGCAGGGGGGTGGCGTCGGCTACGATTTCTCGACCCTGCGCCCGGCTGGCAGCCCCGCCCGAAGCAGTGGGGCCATCGCATCCGGCCCGGTCTCCTTCATGCGCATCTGGGACAGCATGTGCGCGACCATGATCTCCGGCGGCAACCGCCGCGGGGCCATGATGGCCACCCTGCGCTGCGACCACCCGGACATCGAGGCCTTCGTAAACGCCAAGCGCGACCCTCGCGAGCTCAGGAACTTCAACCTCTCGGTGCTGGTAACCGATGCCTTCATCGCGGCCGTGCGCGCGGACGCTGAATGGCCACTGGTCTTCCCAGTGCACGGGTTGGATGGCGCGGCGGCCGATGGGGATTGCACGGAGCGCGCCTGGTCCGGGGCGCCAACCCCGGTGCCCTGCCGGGTCTTCCGCACCCTGGGCGCCCGCGCCCTGTGGGACGCGATCGCGCGAGCCGCCTACGATTGCGCCGAGCCCGGCGTCCTCTTCATCGATCGCATCAACCGCGAGAACAACCTTCGCTACCGGGAGCACATCAGCGCGACCAACCCATGCGGCGAGGTGCCCCTGCCCTCCTACGGCGCTTGCGATCTGGGGGCAATCAACCTCGCCCGTTTCGTCCACGCCCCGTTCACACCCGAAGCGAGGATCGATCTCGACAGCATAAGCGCCCTGGCCGGGGTCGCGGTGCGCATGCTCGACAACGTGATCGACGTCTCCGGCTACCCGCTTCCGAAGCAGGCGGATATGGCTCGCGACGCACGCCGCATCGGGCTCGGGATCACGGGGCTCGCGGATGCTCTGATCATGCTCGGGATGCATTACGGGGAGCAGCCGGCGCGAAAAACCGCGAACGAGATCGTCAGGGCCATCTGCCACGCGGCCTACCGGGCATCCGTGGACATCGCCCGGGAGAAGGGGGCCTTCCCGGCGCTCGTTCGGGAGAGCTACCTCGAGGCGCCTTTCGTCCGCCGACTGCCGCAAGAGCTGCGCGCGGCGATCCGCGACCAGGGCATTCGCAACAGCCACCTCATCAGCATCGCGCCCACCGGGACCATCAGCCTGCTGGCGAACAATGTCTCGAGCGGTATCGAGCCGGTCTACGCCTTCCGCCAGCAACGCAACATGCGTCTGCGCGGCGACGAGCCTGAATGCATCCATCTCGAGGACTACGCGTACAGGCTGTGGCGCGAACGTGGCGGCGACGCCCATCGCTTGCCGCCGGCATTCGTTGCGGCCTCAGCCCTGTCCCCGGAGGCCCACCTTGCCATGCAGGCCGCGCTGCAGCCCGAGGTGGACAACGCCATCTCCAAGACCATCAATGTCCCGGAGGATCTTCGCTTCGAGTCCTTCCGCTCGGTTTTCGAGCGGGCATACGAGCTTGGGTTGAAGGGCTGCACCCTCTACCGACCGAATCCGGTCACGGGCACGGTGCTCGCCGCTGAGCCCGCACCGGCGGTGCATTGCTGCGGCTTGGACCGCGAGAGCGACTAGGCGGACGCGGCGACCACGGAGGCCGTACCAGACCGCGTCCCGCGGTGCCCTTATCGAGGCTCGCCCGCGACGCGCTGATCGATCCAGGCAATGAGCTCGTCCACCTTCGCTTGCTTTGCCGGGTCGATGCGCTTGGCCTCCTCCAGGGCCGCCCGGGCGAGGGGGTAGCGCGCGGTATGCAGATAGGCGACCGCCATCCCAACGAATGCGTCCGCGTTCTTTCCATCCAGCGAGATCGCGTGCTGAAAACTCTGAATGCCCGTGTCGTACTCCTGGCGCAGGATCTGGGCGCCGCCGAGACGCGTGTAGGCGAGGGATGAGTTGGGATCGACCGCCACCGCCTGCTGCAGGGTAGCGACCGCCTCTTCAAGCTTTCCCTCCGCGAGCTGAGCCTCACCCTGGCGGATCAGGTCCTCGCCTTCACCGGCGCTGACACCGGCCGACATGCTTGCCACACAGATGGCAGCGAAAACGGCGTTACGTATACTCATGAAAATCTCCTTCCAGAAAACAAAAATCCCCCGCGGCGTGAGCCGCAGGGGACCAGGTCAGCCGACTCCCTCAGCTTACTTCAATGCGCCCTTGCCGTAGCGGGACTCGAAGCCCTTGCGCACCTTATCGATGGCCTCCTTGCTCATGCCCTCGAAGTACCAGGCATGGCCATCGATGGGCTTGAAGTGCTTGTCAAGCATGGCGGTGGCGAACTCCTCGTTGCCGTCCTTCTTCATCGCCACTTCCTTCAGCTCGGGGATGAACTTGAAGTAGGTGTGCTTGGCCACGTCGTAGATGCCGTGCCACCAAGTGTAGTCGGGGCCATTCATCGAAGCGCCATGACGGGCACGACGGCCCTCGTGGTGCCAGATCTCCCACCAGGTCCACTCAATCTTGTCGTCGAACGGGGCCGGGGTGATGTAGCCGTTCTCCTTGAGCTCGCCCATGATGGCGGCGATGGGCACGGCAAACTTCTCGTTGTAGAGGTCCACCACATCATCGAACTGCTTGTAGTGGCCGACCACGACGCTGGTAGCGTGGCAGCTGTAGCAGATGTTCTCCATGTTGCCGCGGCGGTCTTCCCAGGTCAGGACCTCGACCACCTTGGAGCCCTTGGCCTCGTCGCCCACCTTCGGGATCTCCTTGCCCTCCGGTACGTCGAACTCGTCGCCGTTCTCGAGCTTCACCAGGTTGATCTTGGTAGAGATCGGCGGACGCAGGGTCCAGGAGATGCGCTCGCCCACGTTGTGGGTCTTACCCTCGTCGATGCCGGCGCTCATGTGGCAAGTGGCGCAGGTGGGGGCGGCCGAGTAATCGACGCCGGCGACCCACTTGTCCGACTCCATATTCATCTCATCGACCTTGGCACGGTAGATGATGCCGTGCTTGGACTCGTTGTAGACCTCGATCTGGGGATGGTCAGGTCCCACGTGGCACTTGCCGCAGGTGTCGGGCGTACGCGCCTGGGCCTTGGAGAAGCGGTGACGGCCATGGCAGGCGGTGCAGGCACCCAGGGATCCGTCCGGATTCACGCGACCGATGCCCGTGTTCGGCCAGGTTCCGGGCTTGGGCTGTCCCTTCTCCTTGCCTTCGGTGAAGAACTCGAGAATACCGCCGTGGCACTGACGGCAACCGGCGTTCACGGCGGCGGGACCGCCGACGACCTCACCGAGCAGGTTGTCCAGGGAGCCAAGGATCTGACCGGCCTTCGAGTGATGGGATCCGTCCATCTCCTGGAACTCGGTCTCGTGGCACTTGGAGCAGTCCTTGGGCGTCACGACGATGGAGATCAGCGCCTCCTCATGCATGAAGCCGTCCACGTCCCCTTCCTGGGCCTCGTGGCAATCCAGGCAGTTGACGCCGTTCTGGCCGTGCTGGCTGTGGTTCCACTCCCAATACAGGCCCGGGTTCTCGGTCATGTGGCAGTCGACGCACTCCTGGCCCTTGGGCTTGCCCCAATCGACACCATACTCGCCGCTGGGCCTGGCGGCATCCGCGGGGCCGACCTGCAGCAGCAGGGTCAGGCCGGCGAAAGTGCTTCCCAGCAAGGCGGTCAAGCGACCTCGGCTGGTCATTCTCATTAGTGCTCTCCTCTCATGGCAGACAGGCTTCGCCGGACTCCGAGCGACCGGCAAAAGTCATGGTTGACGGCACGGAAAAGGGAGACAAGACCACGGCGGGAACCTCCGGCTCCCCCACCCCGTATCGGGGACGCTCTTCACTCCTTCGGGGACGACATGGGCCCTGGATTCAGATCAAGGGCGCTCGTCTTCTTGTTCTGCCTTCGCGCCGTCCAAACTGCCGATGGCGGCACCCGGCGACCTTGATTCCGGTCAAGGATCGGGCGAAAACGGTGACAACTTGATACTCATCAATTCGGCCATCGGTTTTCGGAGTCCCGGCCGCCTCGACGCACCGCAGCGCCCGCGCACGGACATGACGACTTTGTTACAATCCAGTCCGGTTCATCATCGACCGGCCGCATACATCGTCTAAGCGCCGTGACGGCGCGTTTCAGTGCAAGAACTGCTCGGCCTCCTCTTCCTACTTTTTCTGTCTGGCGTCTTTTCCGGGTCGGAAACGGCACTCGTGTCCATTTCCCTGGCGCGAGCCCAGGCCCTGCAACGAGAGGGTCGCCCCGGCGCGGTCGCCCTCTACTACCTGAAGACGAATCCGGCGCGGATGCTGATCACCATCCTGATCGGAAACAACGTGGTCAACATCGCCGCATCCGCCATGGCCACCGTAATCGCCACCGAACGGCTCGGGCACATCGGTCCCGGAGTCGCCGTCGGCGTGCTCACCATCCTGATCCTGATCTTCGGAGAGATCACCCCCAAGAGTCTCGCCACCCGCTACTCGGAGCGCATCTCCCTGGTGATCGCCCCGGTGATGTACGCCTTCATGCGCAGCATCTACCCGCTGGTATGGCTGTTCAACACATTCACCAACTGGGTACAGCGGATGAGCGGCAAGGAAGGCGACCCCATGGTCACCGAGGCCGAGCTCATCAGCATGGTGGAACACGGAGAGGAGGAAGGGACCATCGAGGCGGACGAGCGGGAAATGATCGAGCGCGTCTTCATCCTGAACGACCTCAAGGCCAGCGACGTGATGACCCCGGTCCGTCGGGTGTTCTCCCTCGACGGGCGGCGCACGGTTGCCGACGCGCTGCCGCAGGTCCGAAGGGGCACCTACTCCCGCATACCCCTGTACGGCGACGACCCCAACGAGATCCTAAAGGTGCTGTTCGTGCGCGACCTGCTCGAGGCCAAGCTCGCCGGGGACACGGAGATCCCCATCATGAGCATCGGGCGCATGCCCTTGTTCGTGCCGGAGAATCAGAAGATCGACCAGCTCCTGCCCATGCTGCTCAAGAACAAGCAGCACCTCGCGGTGGTGGTGGACGACACCGGATACCTGCAAGGCGTGGTAACCCTGGAGGATCTCATCGAGGAACTGGTTGGCGAAATCTACGACGAGCTCGACGAGCCTCCGGAGGATTTCGCCGCCGTCTCCGACGACAGCATCCTGATCAACGGCGACGTCGAGCTGCGGGTGGTGGAGAATTTTTTCGATACGGAGCTGCCCGGGAAACCCACGGATACGGTGAGCCGCTGGATCCTGGGCTATACGGCCCGCATCCCGTCCCAGGACGAGCGATTCTCCCTTGACGGGCTCGAGATCCAGGTGAAGAACGCATCCGAGCGTCGCATCCGGCAGGTCCTGCTGACGCGCCTGCCACGGGTAGACAAGTCTGAATCTCCGCCCGCGGAGGACGAGACCTGACCAACTACCGGCCACTCCCCGGCGGCTGCGTCCGCGGCTCCGGCAATCAGCGTCTCCCCGCCGGTCCAGGCTGGCTGGTGGGGAAACAGAAATAACAACGAGATAGCAGCCGCAAGCGGTTTTTGTTACGGTTCGATGACGACACCGTGCGCCCGCCGGCGCCCGCGGCATGGCAAGCAACTCAGATATAGGTAATCACGGTCTTGGACTACGCGTTTTGGATCGAGCTGGTGCTTTTCGTCATATTGCTGGGGTTTTCGGGCTTCTTCTCCAGCTCTGAGACGTCCCTGTTCTCCCTCAACAACACGCAGCTCGAGAAGATGCGTCTGGAGGGCAACCCCAAGGTCGTCCTGATCCAGCGCCTGTTGAGCGAGCCCCGTCGCCTGATCGTCACCATCCTGATCGGAAACGAGTTCGTCAATGTCGCGGCCTCGGTCATCTCGGCGGCGATGGTCATCCAGGTCTTCGGCGCCGAGAACAAGATCTTCAACCTCTTCATCATGGTGCCCATCCTGCTCGTCGTCGGCGAGATCACGCCCAAGACCCTGGCCATCCGCAACAACGTCGCGTTCGCGAGCTTCGAAAGCGGACCCATCGAATTCTTCGCGCGCATGATCACCCCCTTGCGCTGGCTGGTGAGGACGATCTCCGACTGGTTCACGACCCTGATCGTCGGGCGCGAGCGCTCGCCCGGCAACATCGTGACCGAGGACATGGTGCGCACCCTGGTGCAGGAAGCCGTCGGCGAGGGCACCTTGGATCATGCCGAGGCCCAGTTCATCGACCACATCTTCGACTTCGGCAACAAGACCGTGGAGGACCTGATGACGTCGCGCGCGGACGTCACCTTCGTCCCCGTGGATGCGACCGCCGCGCAGATCCTCGAGATCTTCAAGCAGAACCGCCAATCGCGGATGCCGGTCTACAAGGAGCACCGGGACAACATCGTCGGGGTCCTGCACGCACGCGACCTGCTGGGCATAGACCTGCGCGGCCTGGGCGAGGACCGCCATCCGCTCGAGAGCATACTGAGGAAACCCTACTTCATCCCGGAATCCAAGTCCGCCTCCGACCTGTTCGACACCTTCCGGGAACGCAGTAAGTCCTTCGCCCTCGTGGTGGACGAGTATGGGGGCGTGACCGGCGTGGTCACCATGGCGGACCTGCTGGAATGCATCTTCGGCGACATTCCGAACCCCTCCGACGAGGCCGAGGAGGACTGGTTACGCAAGCTCGCGGACAATCGGTTTGCCTTGCCGGGTTCGATGGAGATCGGGGACTTCAATCAAAGGTACTCGGCCGCCTTCGACGTCGAGGAGATCCGCACCCTCGGCGGGCTCTTGCTCCACCACTTTGGCGAGTTGCCGTCCGAGGGGGAATCGGTCGAGGTGGAGGCCTTCCGCTTCACGGCGGCCCGGGTGGAGAACAATCGCATCATGGAGGTCGTCGTAGAGCACCTAGTTCCGCTGCTGCCCTCCGAGACGACCGAAGCGATCGCCGCGACCACCGACAATCAAGTCGATTCGCGGGCCGAACCCGCACCCGAGAACGGCGGGGAGACCGAGGAAGCAGAGCGCGCAGCGCATGAGTCCCCCGACGGCCGAGAGGGGACACGCTGATGGACATTGGGGTCACCCTGCTCATCATCCTCATCTGCCTTCTCCTGGAGGGCTTTTTCTCCGGTTCCGAGATCGGCGTGGTCAGCGCCGATCAGATGAAGCTGCGGCACGCGGCGGCCAAGGGCTCCAAGGGCGCCAAGCTGGCCCTGACCATGCTGCAGAAGCCGGAGTGGCTGCTCTCGACCACCCTGGTCGGCACCAACATCGCGGTGGTCACCAACACCACCATGGCGACCGCGCTCATGATCCACCTGTTCGGCGAGAACGGCAGCTGGCTTGCGGTCGTGCTGGCTGCGCCTCTGATCTGGGTGTTCGGCGAAATCGTACCCAAGAGCGTCTTCCAACAACGCGCCGACGTCATCACGCCGTACGTCATTTTCGCCCTGCGCTTCTTCTCCTACCTCTTCTACCCCATCCTGCTGATCTTCAGCGCCATCACCCGGCTGCTCGCCAAACTATTGGGCGGCACCGACCGGAACCCGTTTACCTTGCGCGAGGAGATCATCACCATGCTTCACATGCCGGCCACCGGCGACGGCGATATACAGCCGGTGGAGAAGGAGATGATCAGGCGCATGTTCAACTTCACCGAGACCCGGGTCCAGGACGCGATGCGTCCCCTCATCGAGGTCACCGCGATCGAGCGCCAGGCAACCTGCGCCGAGGCGCGTCGTCTCGCCACCGAGACCTTCCACGTGCGCCTGCCGGTCTACGACGAACGCGTCGACCGTGTCACCGGCATGCTGCACGTGCTGGACCTTCTGGGGGAGGACGACGACCGCCCGATCGCGGAGTTTATCCGCGCCGCAAGCTATGTCCCGGCGAACAAGAGCGTGCGCGACCTGCTGTTCGACATGCGGCGGGAGGGCGAGGTGGTCGCGGTCGTGGTCGACGAGTTCGGCGGCGCCGAGGGCATCGTGACGGTGGAGGACATCGTGGAGGAGGTCGTGGAAGACCTGCAAGACGAGTACGACGCCCATGAGCCCGACGAGGACCTGTTCCACAAGCTCGATGAGCGCGACTATCTCACCGGCGGCCGCACCGAGTTGGATCAAGTATCCGAGCAGCTGGGAATCAAGCTACCTGGGGGACACTACTCAACGGTCGCCGGCTTCATCTTGCACAAGACCGGCAGCATCCCTCCCCAGGGGACCAGGGTCGACGAAGGCCCCGTGACCTTGACCGTCCATCGCAGCACCGCGCAGGCCATTCACGAGGTCAGAATACGCTGGGAAAAGTAGTCCAGCGGCCGCTCGAAAAGGGGCGCAGCGAGCGAGTGTCCCCTCCCCCACGTTTTTTTCTCCGCAGGCGCGGATCGTAACGATACCGTAATTAAACGGTAGTAGTTTTGTTACGCGTCAAGTTTCACCCCCCGTAGAGGGGAACCACCCCGAGGAGAAGAAATGAACCTTACCCAAGCCGCAATTCCCGTGGCCGTCGCCGGCCTTTTGTTCGCTGCCGCCACCGCCCAAGCCCGGACCGAGATCCAGAACAAGGGCTCCGACACCCTGGTCAACGTGGCCCAGTCCTGGGCCGAGCAGTACGGCAAGATCAATCCCGACGTGGCTGTGGCGGTTTCCGGCGGCGGCTCCGGCACCGGCATCGCCGCCATGATCAACGGCACGGTGGACATCGCCAATGCCAGCCGCAAGATGAAGGACAAGGAGATCAAGCAGGCCGAGGAGCGGGGCCAGCAGCCCGTCGAGCATGTCGTCGGCTACGACGCGCTGGCGGTCTACATCCACAAGGACAATCCCGCGGACACCATGCCCATCGCCGACTTGGCGAAGATCTACGGGCGCGACGGCGGTGCGACCAACTGGAGCGACCTCGGCATCACCGTGCCCGGCTGCTCGTCCGGCGAGATCGTGGTCGTGAGCCGGCAGAACAACTCCGGGACCTACGCCTACTTCCAGGAAGCGGTCCTGGGCAAGAAGGGCAAGTACCGCCTCGGCACCCTCGACATGCATGGCTCCAAGGACGTGGTCGACCTGGTCGAGAAGACCCCCTGCGCCATCGGCTATAGCGGACTCGCCTACGCCACCGACCACGTGAAGATGGTCTGCGTTGCCCCGGAGGAGGGTAAGGACTGTGTCTCGCCGTCGGAGCAAACCGCCTTCGACGGCACCTATCCCATCGCCCGCCCCCTGCTCATGTACACCAACGGCGAGCCCCAGGGCGCGGTCAAGGGTTACATGGACTGGATCAAGAGCGACGCCGGTCAGTGCATCGTCGCCAAGGAAGGTTACGCCCCGATGCACGAGGTCACCTGCAACTGATCGATCCCGTGAAGACTGCGGGTGCGGGAGTCCGAGGATTTCCCGCGCCTGCAGCGCGATCTATTGTCCAAATGCGCCCTGCGGAGCCGCAGCAATGACCCACTACGAAGAACGTCTCGAGCGGGATCTGTCCCGGATCAAACAACAACTAGCCTCGCTGGCCGAGGGCGTGGAAGGCGGCCTAGAAGACGCGGTCCACGCCCTACTCATCGGGAACGAGAAGCTCGCCTACGCCACCGTCCTCGGCGATCAGCCTATCAACCGCGCGAGCCGTGCCCTGGACCGGATGTGCCACGGATTCATCGCCCTCCACCTTCCGAGCGCCGGACACCTGCGGCTGATCTCCGCCGTCATCCGGGCGAACCTGAGCCTGGAGCGCATCGGCGACTACGCCGTGACCATCTCGCGGGAATCGGTGCAGCTCGCGCGGCGTCCTGAAGGCCTGGTGGCCCGTGAGCTCGAGCTCATGGCCAGCGAGGCGCGGCAAATGCTCAAGCAGGCGATTGCCGCCTTCGTCGAGGGCAACGCCGACAAGGCGAAGGCCACCATGGGCATGGCGGATCAGGTGGAGCGGACCTTCGAGACCGTTTTCAGCGACCTGGTCGGAGAGGGGGACAACTTCAGGATCAAGGACCTGTTCGCCTATCTGGTCATCTTCAATATGCTCGAGCGGGTCTCCGATCAGGCCAAGAACCTGTGCGAGGACACGGTATTCGCGGTGACGGGCGAGAGCAAGGCGGCGAAGACCTACCGCGTGCTCTTTCTCGACGAGGACAACGCGCTGCTCGGCCCCATGGCCGAGGCCATCGCCCGCAAGAACTTTCCCAGCAGCGGCGAGTACCGGAGCGCAGGCCGGCAGCCCGCCGCGATGCCCCCGTCCGTGCTCAGCTTCTTGGAAGAGCGGGGCGTGGATCTGCGCAGTCACCAACCCGCGGGGCTGGACCTCTCCCATCAGGAGCTCGCGGACTTCCACTTCGTCGTCAGCCTGCAGGGGCCCGTCAAGTCCTACCTGGAAGCCGTGCCCTTCCACACCACGGCGCTGGAGTGGGACGTCGGGTCGGTGGCCAAGGATCTTCCCGAGGACCAGCTCCGCCAGCGCTACGACACCCTGTACCGGGAGATCGCGGTCCAGGTCAGCAATCTGATGACCACCCTTCGGGGCGAGGAGGCATCCTGACATGGCCAACGGCACCGCTGGGCCGGATACCGCCGCAGCCGCCGGAGGCGTGAGCGACTTCGACCAAAGGGACCTCGACTGGTACATCGACAAGACCGTCCAGGCGATCGTCTTCGTCTGCGGCATCTCGGCCATCATCTTCGTCCTCGGGATCTTCGTGTTCGTTACCAAGGAGGGTATCGGCTTCGTCTTCGAGCGCATGGATTTCCACGAGTTCTTCCTCACGCCCTATTGGTTCCCGAGCGACGCGGACGACCCCGAGTACGGCATCCTGGCCCTGATCGCCGGCACCGCCAGCGTCACCGGGCTGGCGATGGTGGTGGCGATCCCCTTCTCCCTGGGGGCCGCGATTTACATCGCTGAGTTTGCCACCGGAAAGACCCGCGAGGCGCTCAAGGTCCTGGTGGAGCTGCTCGCGGCCATCCCCTCCGTAGTCTGGGGCTTCATCGGACTGGTGATCATGAACCCGCTGATCATCAAATGGTTCGACGTGCCGGTCGGGCTCAATGTGCTCAACGCCGGCATCATCCTCGGGCTGATGGCGGCGCCGATCATGACCTCCATCGCGGAGGATGCCCTGAAGGCCGTTCCCGACCGCTATCGGGAGGCGGCGGAGGCCATGGGCGCTACGCGCTGGCAGGTGATCTTCAAGGTGGTCCTGCCGGCGGCCAAGAATGGGCTACTCGGCGGTGTTCTGCTCGGCGTCGGCCGCGGCTTCGGCGAGACCATGGCCGTACTGATGGCCACCGGTCATGCGGTCAACATCCCCGGCAGCGTGTTCGACTCGGTGCGGGCGTTGACCGCCACCATCGCCGCGGAACTGGGCGAGGCAGCCGTGGGCGAAGAGCACTATCAGGTGCTGTTCACCATCGGCATCTTCCTGTTCCTCATCACCTTCGTCATCAACCTGACCGCCGACCTGATCGTGCGCGGCATCCGCAAGGGGTAATGGCATGACAACGGCCAACGCAATGTTTCAAGCCACAAGTCTGAATCGGCGGAACGACCGGGTCCAGGGGCTCTTCCGAATGCTCTTCGGGCTGATGACCCTGCTGCTCATCGCACCGGTGCTCATCATCCTGTCCACCCTGGTTTACGAGGGTGGCGGGGTGATTTCCTTCGAGTTCCTGTTCACCTATCCAACCGACGGCATGCGCGCCGGCGGTGTCCTCCCGGCGCTGCTGGGTACCGTCTGGCTGGTGACGGTGGCGCTCATGGCATCGGTGCCGATCGGGGTGGCCGCCGCCATCTATCTGAGCGAGTACGCGGGCGACAACTGGTTCACCCGCATCATCAACCTGGCGATCATCAACCTGGCCGGCGTGCCCTCCATCGTCCATGCCCTGTTCGGCCTCGGCGCCTTCGTCATTTTCTTCCGCTTCGGGACCAGCATCCTGGCGGCAAGCCTGACCCTTGCGATCATGACCATGCCGGTCGTCATCGTCGCCACCCGCGAGTCGCTGCAATCCGTACCTCTGGCGTTTCGCGAGGCCTGCTGGAACATGGGCGCGACACGCTGGCAGACCATCCGTCGGGTGGTGCTGCCGAACGCGATCACCGGTATCCTGACGGGCGTCATCCTCGAGGTCTCGCGCACCGCCGGGGAGACCGCGCCCATCATGTTTACCGGCGCGGTCTTCTTCACCCCATTCCTGCCCGAGTCCGTATTCGATCAGACCATGGCCCTGTCCCTGCACCTGTTCGTGGCCTCAACCCAGGTGCCGGGGATCAACGAGCAGATCCCGTTCGGCATCGCGCTGGTGCTCATCGGCTTGGTGCTGACCATGAACAGCATCTCGATCGCCTTCCGCATGTGGCTGAGAGGTAAGAAGAAATGGTAAGTCAAGCCACAACCGTCGCGACGTTGGACCGGGACAGCCCAGCCGTCGCCCCCGACCAGGGCCGCACCAAGCTGGAGATCAAGGACCTGACCATCCGCTACGGCAATGCCGTAGCGCTGCAAGGGGTCACGCTCGACGTCAAGGAGCACGAGATCTTTGGCATCATCGGCCCTGCCAACGCGGGAAAGACGTCCTTCCTCAAGGCGATCAACCGCATGGACATGTTCACCACGGGGATGCAGGCGGACGGGGAGATCCGCTTCAACGGCCGTGACGTCCGTCAGCTGAACAACGTCTACGCCCTGCGCAGCCGCATCGGCGTGGTGTTTCCTTTGCCGGTCGGCCTGCCGATGACCGTCTACGAGAACGTGGCCTTGTCGCCACGGCTGCGGGGCATCAAGAACAAGGCCGAGCTCGACGTGATCGTGGAGCGCTGCCTCACTCGCGCCGCCCTCTGGGATGAGGTCAAGGACCGACTCAACGCACTCGGAAGCCTGCTCTCCGGGGGACAGCAACAGCGCCTGACCATTGCCCGGGCACTCTCGCAGGAGCCTGAGCTATTGATGCTGGACGAGTTCTCCATCGCCGTGGATCCAGTCACCACCATGCGCATCGAGGACGTGCTGAAGGAGCTGCGCAAGGAGGTCACCATCCTGCTGGTCACCAATCTGGTGCAGCAGGCGCGGCGCCTTGCCAGCCGTACCGCCTTCTTCCTGGGAGGCGAGTGCGTGGAGGTAGGCGAGACCGAAGAGCTGTTCACCGGGACCGTCAAAGACCAGCGCACGCGGGATTATGTCGAGGGTCGCTTCGGATAGCCTCGCGAGCACCGGCGGGGGAGCGCGACGGCGCGCTCGAACGCGGACCGCAAACCACAGACCAGATTGCCCCATACGCAACATGAACACAGCAGCACAAAAGGTCCAAACCGAGCCCTCCACTTCGGACTTCGCCATCCAGACCCAGGATCTCAACCTCTGGTACGGAACCTTCCAGGCCCTCTATGACGTCAACCTGGACATCAAGGCGGGCATCATCACCTCCATGATCGGGCCGTCGGGGTGCGGCAAGTCCACCTTCCTGCGCAGCGTCAACCGCATCAACGAGCGTCTCGGACTACGTGCGCATCAATGGCAGTATCGAGGTCAGGGGCCAGAACATCTACGATCCCGCCTGCGAGCTGGTGCAGGTGCGCAAGCAGGTAGGCATGGTCTTCCAGCGCCCCAATCCCCTGCCCATTTCCATCCGCGATAACGTCCTCTTCGGCCACAGGCTGCACATGAGGGGAAAGGGACCGCAAAAGCGACGAGATCGTGGAACAGGCACTGCGCACGGTCCTGCTGTGGGACAAGGTCAAGGACAAGCTCAACCGCAAGGCCACGGAGCTGTCCCTGGAGGAGCAGCAGAAGCTCTGCATCGCCCGCCTGCTGCCGGTGAAACCCGAGGTTCTGCTGATGGACGAGCCCTGCTCTGCCCTCGATCCCAAGGGCACCGAGGCGGTCGAGGAGCTGATCTGGGAGCTGCGCGGCGAATACAGCATCCTGATCGTGACCCACAACATGGCGCAGGCGCGGCGGGCCAGCGAGGAATGCATCTTCATGCTCATGGGCAAGGTGGTGGAGCACGCCCCGACGGAACGCTTGTTCGTAACCCCCGCACACAGGGAAACCGGCGACTACATCGAGGGTCGCTACGGCTAATCGCCGTTATCGTCCTCCTCCGCGCGCGCAAGCACGTCGATCAGGGTCTGAAGGACAAGGTTGGTGGCCTTGTCCTTGTCCTCGTTGATGATGATCGGAGTACCCGCCCGATCAGCCTCCGAAAGAAGATACGCCTGCAGCCGCCAGACGTGCTCGAAATGGGTCACATGCGCCTTGGCGCCCCGCTCGGGCGCCTCCTGGCGGCGCCCTGACAAGCGTTGGCGCAGATCCTCCGGCTTCAGCACCCCCATCATGATATGCACCACGACCGCATCGGAGATGTGCTCGATGCGCTCCGGCAGCTCGGGGTGGATGTGCACCCCCTCCAGAATCAGCGAAACCCGCTCACGGATGGCCCGCCCGATGACCGCCTCGCACGGGACGGCCAACAGCTCGGCCTGGCGCTGATAACCCGCCGCGAGAAGCTCGTCCGGGTCCTCCGTGCCGGAGCTCCTCGCCGGAAACGCCCGCCAGGCGTCGAAGGACGAACGGTGCAGCACCGGTAGCAGCCGCTCGGGGATGAGCATGCGCATGACCTCGCGCAACATGTCCGTCGACTGCGTGCGAACGATGCCGAGACGGTGCGCCAGCTCCGTGGCCACGGTGCTCTTACCGCTGCCCGTGGTGCCGCCGATAAGCAGGATCAGCGGACGCCCACTGTGGTTGAACTCCATCCACACCCGATAACGCTCGCCGGCGCGCTCGCCGAAGTGGGCCTCGAGACAGTTCTGCGTGAGCTCGCGCAGCTGGCGGCTAGTGATTTCCCACAGCTGCTTCTCCGCCAGCGCATCAAGGATCATGCCACTCGCCTTGGCCGCCTGCTCTTCACTGAGCCCGCAAGCGGAAAGGCAGCGTACGTGCTCGGTGCGGGAGAAGGGCTGCAGCTCGCCATCTGACCCCCGGACCAGGATTCCACTCGCCGGCGTGCGCGCGGCATCGTAAGACTCCGCAACCGCGGCAGGGAAGCGTTCCACCAAATACTCGCGGACGAGGACGCGCAGCTCATCGTTGGTCACACTCTCGACCTCGCCGAGCCGCTGGCGGATGTCGGACGCGGCCTTGTACGCCTGCTCGAAGGCCAAGCCGGCGTCGTTCAGGGATCTGGTCAAGATCCCCCGCAGGAAGGGTACCGGGCTGCCCCCGGCTCCCTCTATCACATAGATCTTCGCCATCGTTATTCCCTAACCCGCGCGCGCGACCGAAATCAGGTCTGCGGAACACCAAGAGACCCGCCGCCGTGCCCGTCATAAAACCGAAACGTATCAACGATATGCTTCAGTCGTCAAAAACATCGCGACGGACTCCGAGGAGCAATTCCAGTGACCTATTCCAGATCTGATTTCAAGGGAAAGCCCGTCTTGGTTGCCTTGGATCTTTCCGAACGCTTCGAGGCATGCCTGCGCCAGGGTTCTGAGATGGCGACCAAGTTCGGCCAAGCCCTGCTGTTGGTTCATGTGGTCCATGAGACGGGCGAGACCACCGGCCTGTACCGACGCAACCATCAAACGAACGACACAACCCCTTTGAGCGACATCGCCCGCACAATGGTCGAGGAGCGGCTCGCGGCATTTCGCGAGGCAGACGATATCCTCAACGCCATACGCGACATCCGCGTCGTCGTCGTGGAGGGTGTGCCCGAGACCCGCATCCTCGAGCTCGCCAAACGACACCACGCGAGCATGATCGTGATGTGCAGCCATAACCGGCGTGGCCTGGGCCGCTGGCTCTATGGATCCGCCACGGAATCGGTGGTCCGGCACGCACACTGCCCAGTCGTCGTGGTCGGCCACGGCGAAGCTCCCTTCGCTCCACTCACGATCCACCGGCCCACGGCTCCGGGCGTCACCGCCAACGAGCCGCTCAGAGTCTAGACCAGAGGCATCTTGGGCGCCCGGCTGGCGATGATCCGAAAACTATAGCCAGGCGCCCCTCAACCTGCGGAGCTTGGCGGTTCTAGGCCGCCATCAGGCGGCTTCCGCCTCACGGTCTTCCCTTGTCTCGACCGTCTTGGCCATGCGCTTGGCGAAGTAATAGATGCGCTTCAGCTTCTCGATGATATCCATCTCGATCGTGTAAGCCGGTATACGGTTGGGCTCCTCCGCCACCAGGCGCTGCGCCTGATGCGCCGCCGCTGACTCCACAATCTGCGTGATCTCCTGTTTCATGGATGTCACGTTCTGGGCGGCCACCTCGTTTTTCTGCGCCACCGCCTGCACGGCAGACCACACGGCCTTGTTGACCGCCTCATGGAAGCCCATCAGCACCTCCTGCGTGGGCTTGCTGATCTTGACCCGCTCGTCGATTCGCTCATTGCCGAGTACAACCAGGTTCGTCTCGATGGTATCGCCGATGTTCTCCAGGTCGTTCACGGCCTCCATGAGGCGCAGGAACTCGGCGCTCTGGGTTTCCGTCAAAGACTGTCCGCTGATCTTGCCCAGATACCCGATGATCTGCGCGTGCAGAACATCGACGTTGTCGTCCATGCGCTGGATGGCGGCGAGTTGCTCCTTGTTGCCCGCGATGATGGCCGGCATGATCTTCGACATCATCTCCTGCACGCGCTCGCCCATGTGCAGCACCTCCAGACGCACCCGGTCCAGCGCCAGGGAGGGCGTGGACAGCAGCTCCTCGTCGAGGTACTTGGCGCGTACGACGAGTGCCTCTTCTTCCAACGGCCGGTCGGGCACCAGCCACTCGACCAGGCGCGCCAGCTGGCCGGTGAACCAGATGAAGATCAGCGTGTTGGCAACATTGAATATGGTGTGCGCATTCGCGATCTGACGCGGCGCCTCCGCCGCCAGGCGCTCAGTGCCGGAGAGCGACGGGTCGGCAGGGGAGATCGCCTGCACGAAGGCCGCGAGCTGGTCGATGAATCCGACCCAAACCAACACCCCGGCGACGTTGAACAGGACATGGACCAGGGCCGCGCGCACGGCCTCTCGAGGTTTGCCGATGGATGCGAGCAGGGCAGTCACACAGGTCCCGATGTTGGCGCCGAAGGCGAGCGCGATACCCGTCGGCAGCGTGATGAAGCCCTGACTGGCCATCACGATCACGATGCCGGTGGTGGCGGAGGACGACTGGACCAGGCCGGTGAAGGCAGCTGCGACCAGGATACCGACGATCGGGTTCTCCATGGTCTTCATCAGGTCCAGGAAGGGCTGATAGCTGCGCAGCGGGCTCATGGCGTCGCTCATGACACTCATGCCGAAGAAGATCAGGCCGAGCCCCATGAGCATGCCGCCGTAGTGCTTGGTCCGCTCGTTCTTGGAGGCGAAGAGCATGGTGAAGCCCACGCCGATCATCAGCAGCGCGGCCTTGGTGACCTTGAAGGCCACGATCTGCGCCGTGATGGTGGTGCCGATGTTCGCGCCCATGATGACGCCGATGGACTGGGCCAGGGACATGAGACCGGCAGTGATGAAGCCCACCACCAGCACCGTGGTCACGGAAGAAGACTGGATGATGGCGGTGACGAAGGCGCCTGTGATGGCGCCCATGAAGCGGTTGGTGGTCAGCTTGGCGAGGATGTCTTTCATGCGCTCCCCGGCCACCGCCTTGAGCGCGTCCGACATCATCTCCATGCCATAGAGGAACAGGGCCAGTCCGCCAAAGAGCCCCATGGTCATGACCGCCCAGTCGATCCCCCCTCTTCGCTGCCGGCCCAGGCGCTGGACGCCAGGCCGAGCAGCAACAGTCCAATGCCGACGGCAGAGGGAGCGGGAATGGGTAGTCGAAGCAAATACTTGGGCGTAAACATAGGCTGAAATCCGGCTGTGCGACGTTGGGGTGGGAGCCCGCGCCGGGTGCGGCGCGACACGGGCGTCGTATAGGCCTAGGAGCGGGCCTTGACCACGGTGACGGGGATCTTGGCGAAGTGGACGATACGTTCGGCCACCGAGCCCATCACAAGATGCTTGATACCGGTGAGCCCCTTGCTGCCAATTACGATCATGCTGGCGTTCTTCTTCTCCGAAACCTCGAGGATCCTGGCGGTCGGAAGCCCCTTGACCAGCATCGAGTCGAGCTTCTTCAGCTTCTTCAGCTCCGGGTGATCCTTAACCAACCGGGCCAGGAACTCGTCGAGCATTTCCGCCGCGCCGTCCTCGATGCGGTGCAGCTGCTTCTTCTTCAGTGCCCGCGCGTAATAGCCGGGCATCTCCCCGGGGTCATGAACCACGTGCAGCACGAGCAGCGACCGCCCGAGGCAAGCCGCAAGCTCGACCGCAGTCACCAGCGCCGCCTCCGAGTGCACGGAAAAGTCGACCGGCACGAGGATGGGGGAGTCTTGGCCTTTGTCAGTCATTGTCGTGATCCTAATTTCTTGATGCGGGGAAGGCGCGATTCGGTGGCGATCGGTACCCGGGTTACAGCGCGATTGGCATTTCTGCGCAGGGATCGCCACTTGCCACGGACGCCGCGGCGGTCAGATCCTAATCGCGTCTGGCGTCCACGCGCGCATCGCCCATACTGCCCGCAGGGCTCTGCAAGATCGCCGCCGATATTATTACAGCTAAATGACGGAACCGTAAGGGTTCCGTCATTTCTTGCGGCGAAAGCAGCGTTTTCCCCGATGAGGGCGCTTGGTGCCTCGTTGCAGGTGGGCCGCGGCGCAGCGGCAGCGATAGGGTTCAGCGGTCCCGCGCGGCGATGCGATTGAAGGCGCTGTGCAAGGGCTCCACCGGGTACCGGAGCGGGATCAAGCGGTTCCCCACCTGAGCGATGACGCCCACCCAAGCCGGATGCGCCCCAAAGACGACGTGATGATGGGGGATTCCTCCGGCCTCGGGCCACAGGGTATCGTCCACGGACAGGGGGGTGTGTCCCACGATGAAGGCGGTATCGGCATCCACCTCCAAACCGCGACGCAGGCGCTTTACGTCGCCGCGGCCGTAGCCGCTGGGCGAATTGGGTTTACGCAGACGCACATGTGTGAGCTCGAATTCCAATTTGGGGTGCTGCCGAATATTGACGACCATCTCGCGCGACACCTTGCAGCTCGGAGCTCCGGCGTGACAAGCAACGACGCCTTTGGACAGGGCCATATAGGGCAGCATGTCGTAGAGATCGGACATGGCGCGCGCGTACTTCGCACCACGGGCCTCGTGCAGGGCCTGCTCCCAGAGCAGCCCCTGGGGCACGCCGCCCTTGCTGATGTCCTCCGAGAAGCTGTCGTGATTGCCGCGCAGATGGAAGACGCGGCCCGGGAATGCCAGCTTGAGCAGGAAGAGGATGTCCATCATCAGCATCGAGCTGTCCATGCGCTCCTCCTCCCCCTCCTCGTCCGGATGCACCGCATCGCCCAGGAAGACGAGCGCTCCCGTGCCCTCCTCGAGCGCTTCCAGGAATCCGTTCTGCGTCAGCACGACCAGCAGGTTGTCGATACGGGCGTGAAGATCTCCGACGAAGAAGGCGCTCAGCTCGTCGGGAACGACCACCAATCCTCCGCAGCGCCCCTCCGCGTCCATGGCCTGCCGGTCGTCGCGCTCCATCGCCCGCATGACCTCGAGAATTAGCTCCATCGCATCCTCGCGGGGCAAGGGTGCCAGCGGCACGGGCAGCAGCCTTGTCAGGCGCTCAAGCTTTCCGCGCCGCCATTCGGTAAGACGACTACAAGCATTGTCCGCGGCCAGCGGTGACAGACAGGTACCCTGTCCTGGAGCCCTGTCCTTGAGCGCCAGCCCCTTGTCCGTGAACTTGATTCGAAGATGGCTCTCGGCAACCGCCCTCGGATACCGCAGCACATCCTGTTGCAGCGCGTCCTCCCGACCCAGGGTCATAGAATCGCCCGGACCGAGACGATAGAAACCATTGATGCCCTCGAAATAGTGCTCGGGGTCGATCAGCAGATAGGCGCCGTTGTGAGTAGCCCCGCCGTCCGCGGTCATCGTCGCCTCGGGCAAGAGGTTGAGGCGCTTGCCGTCCTCGCCGCCAAGCACCAGCTGCAGCGGCGGCAGCGGGTACGGAAGCCTGACCTTTTCGTCTCCCAGGCGAACCGAACTCTCGAGGCGCACGTCCTCACAATCGCCCAGATCGGCGACCAGGTCGCGAAAGCGCCTCAGAAAGCCTTTTGGCGCGGTGTCAATCGGCTCGGACATGCTCTGAATCGTTTGCCTCGCAGATAATCCGGCACGGCGCGGCGTCAAGATCCTCTCGAACGTAGACCACCATGCCCTGCCGGTGAAAATACTTCGCCGTCTGTCCAAACACCCCGACCTGACGCCGGATCTGTCCTAGGTCCAGATGTGCGTCGACGGGGTGGGTACCCAGCCGCGAACGCTCCTGCCGCAGGCGCAGAATGGTCTCCGGGGCCGGCAATAGAAACTCGAACACGAACCGCGCTCGCCAATTGACGGACAGCAGGAAACGCTTGGGCGGAGGCAGCTCTATACGATCTGGGTCTAGCTCGAGCCGATCCCAAGACGAGAGCCAATCCGGTTCGAACATCGCGAGCGCTTCTTCCCGCCCAACGAACGGGAGGCCCAGATGAATCTCCCGCGGGCGCAGCGAGAGAGACTGCGCCTTCCACCAACCCTTGAGGGTGAGATCGATGTACCCTTCCTCCGGCCAGCCGCCGATCCGGCTGATCAGGGTTGTCTTACCCGAGCCCGGGGGGCCGGTGACGATCAGCTGGCGAAACTTGACCTGCGACGGAAACAGGACTCCCTTGATGCTTTGGCAGTCGTGGACCGGCTCCAGGCGAAGATCAAGCGTCTCCGACATGTCCGTCATGCCGATACCGCGCTTGCGAGGAATGCCAGACTCGCCTCCATCCAACACCTCTGGAAAAGATCGAGGGACGTCACGGAACCCAAATCCCGCGCACGCCCCTCGTAGCAGACAGGCAATCGGTCGCGCCCTCGGCGCCCCAACGCCTCATTGCGGCCACCGCAGGCGGCCAGGTCCAGGCTTCCTTAGCCGAAGATCCCCTTGAACAGGAAGAAGAACAAAGCCGCGAGGATAGCTCCCGCCGGAAGCGTGACGACCCAGGATACAACGATGTTCCCGATGACCCGCAGGTCCAAGGCGCCGATGCCGCGCGCCAGCCCAACACCCATGACCGCGCCGACGGCGATGTGGGTGGTGGATACGGGCAGACCGGTCTTGGAGGCCAGCACCACGGTCGTTGCCGCCGCCAGGGTCGCGCAGTAGCCGCGGGTGGGCGTGAGCTCCGTGATCTTGGTGCCGATGGTCTGCATGACCCGATAGCCCATGGTAGCCAGGCCGACGACGATACCCACGCCGCCGAGGATCAGTATCCAAATGGGCAGATCCGCCGACTGCCCCACCTGACCCCCGCTCTTGACGATGGAAACGACCGCGGCCAAGGGGCCGATACCGTTGGCCACGTCGTTGGAGCCGTGCGCAAAGGCCATGGCGCAGGCGGTGAAGATCATCATGGGCGTGAACACCTTCTCCACGCTCGCGTAATGGAAGTTCTTGTCGGCGGCGGTGTCTACCTTGACCTTGTTGATCAGCATCTTGCCAACGGCGGCGACGATGACACCGAAAATGACGGCCAGCACCAGACTTTGAACCTCGGTGAACTCCAGCTTCAAGTGCTTGAGACCCTTGAACATGGTGACTAGGGCCACGATGAACCCGACCAGGAAGACGTACACGGGCCCCAAGGCCTTCGCTTTCGCGAAGGGGTTGTCGGTATTCAGAATGAACTTACGGATGCTGAGCATCAGCAGCAGGGCAATCACGCCGCCGAGCAGCGGGGACACGACCCAGCTCGCCGCGATCTGACCGATCTTGCCCCAGGCCACCGCCTCCATTCCGATGCCGGCAACCGCAAACCCGACGATCGCGCCGACAATGGAATGCGTGGTGGACACCGGCCAGCCGCGGGTTGAGGCCACCATCAGCCAGATGGCCGCCGCCAGCAAGGCGGCGAGCATCCCGTAGACAAGCAACTCGGGATTGGCGGTAATGGGCGCCGGATCGATGATGCCCTTACGGATGGTTTTGGTAACCGCGCCGCCCGCGATGAAGGCACCGGCAAACTCGAAGATGGCGGCGATGATGATCGCCTGCTTGACGGTGATTGCGCCTGAACCCACCGACGTGCCCATGGCGTTGGCCACGTCGTTGGCGCCGATGCCCCAAGTCATATAGAGGCCGAAGATGACGGCCATGACCAGGAAGACGGTTCCCCATTCAGCAATAATTTCCATGACTCCCCCAGAGAAAAGGTTTGATCGGATCCGCCGATGACGGACAGATGACTCCGAAGCGGATCGTGATGCGGACGAAAGAACCAGGCTTAGCGGGCAATCAGCAGCCGCAGGCGGTCACCCACCTTCTCCGCGTAGTCGGCCAGGTCGCCGATCCATTGGATCAGCTGGTACCAGAACATCACGGACACGGCGCCCAGGGTGTCCTCGTGCTTGAACAGCGACCGGGCGAGCTTCATTCCCAGCTCGTCGGTCTCGTCCTCGATCTTGTTGAGCTTCTCGACCATATCTTCGACGCGGGCAGCCTCGCGACCGCCAAAGCCGGTCTCAACCAGCTCGTCGAGCTCGCTGACGATGGTCCCGCACTGCGCGACCGTGTCGACGCAGCGCTGTACCAGGGTCCGCAAGTCCTCCGCCATCTCCGCGGGCACGGTCATGTCGCGCTCGACGAGCAGTCCGGCGATGTCCTGGGCGGTGTCGGCGATGGAGTCCTGCATCGCCAGCACGTCCAGCAGATCCCTTCTGTCCACGGGCATGAACAGGCTCTTCGGCAAATGCCCGCGCATCTCGTTCTTGAGGGCATCCGCCTCATGCTCCTTGGCGAAGATCACGTCCTTGGCGCGCTCGACGCCGGCCTGATCGCCCGCGATCAGCGCCTCGAACATCTTCGGCACCTCGGCAACGCACTCGTTGACGATGCCCATGTGCTGCTGCATCGGCTTGAACGGCGACTTGCCGAACAGCGATGCGATCGGGTTGGTGGATTTCATAGATTCTCCTCCTGGTGTTGACTTGCGGCAAAGGTGGTCGGGTTCAGGCACGCCCTACTCGATTCTCATTCGGGAAACCCGACTCCCGAAAGACGCCCCGACGGGGACCGTTCGCCGCCCCCTGGCAATTGTCATGGAATGGCGAACGATTGGTAACCGTTTCGCAACATTAGTTGATTGACATCATGCTATTCGTGGCGTCCGGGCCTATGATTGGCGGGGTCTGCCGGCGAACGCAAGCGTGGCGGCCCACTGTTGCGATAAGGCGCCCTCTGACGCACGCGCATATCGCGAGATGTTCTGGATCTGGCGCCCGTCGTCCACCCGCGATGCGCGGATGCAAGCGGTCGCTAGGGAAACGCTGAGCGATCAGCGCTTCCCGCGGCACATGGATGTGACACCATTCTTAAGCGCGTAAGCGTTTGAAAATTTAGCCACCCAAGAACCGCGCTTCTTGGGTGGCGTGCTGATTTTGGCCAGGATGGCTAATAATCAGCGTCTCCCTAAGCAATTAACGCCTTCCTAGACTACAGATGCCGATCGACACCACCAACCTCGAGCTCATCCTGCGGGTCGTTCTGCAGGTGGTCTTCCTCGTGAGCTCGGCCGTGTTCTCCGGCTCCGAGACGGCGCTCTTCTCCCTGAGCCGCATCGATCTGCAGAAGCTGCGCAACACCCGCGACGCAGCACTCCGAGAGCATCCATGCCATGCTCGATGAGCCGCGCCGGCTGATCATCTCCATCCTCTGCGGCAACGAGCTGGTCAACATCGCCTCCGCGGCCAACATGACGGCCATCCTGCTCATGCTCTTCGGCCAGGATGCGGGCTGGATCAACATCCTGGTCATGGTGCCCCTGCTGCTGCTGGTCGGCGAGGTCACGCCGAAGACCATCGCCGTGAACCACCCGGTGGGATTCACGAAGAACATCAGTGCGCGCATCCTGCCGAAGTGGATCTACATCGTCACGCCGCTGCGCGAGGCGGTGCGGCTGGTTGCCGACCGGGTCACGACCCTGATCGTCGGCGAGGTGGTCGACCGCGAGAATATCCTTCATCCGGACGAGCTCAAGACCCTGCTGGAAGAAGGCGAGGAGACCGGCATCATCGATGCCACCGAGCGGGTCCTCATCGACAACCTGCTCGAGGCCTCGGAGACCGAGATCTCCCACATCATGACCCCCGGACCGCGCATCCGTTTCCTGGATGCCGGGCAGCCGATTCAGGACCTGATCGAGCGCCTTCCGGCAGCTACCAGCATCCCCGGGTACCCGTCTATTCCGGGCACTGGGACAACGTCATCGGCTTCGTGCACTCCGAGGACGTGCTGCGGCTGGTGCCGCGGCGGCGCCGACCTGGAGAAGGTCAAGCTCGAGGAGCTGCTGCGCCCGGCCCATTTCGTCCCGCCGACGATCAAGGTCGACGAGATGTTCAACTTCTTCCAGGAGCACAACACCCGCGCCGCCATCGTGCTGGGCGAGTTCGGCGAGGTCCTGGGCATCGTCACCATGAAGGACGTGCTGACCTTCTTCTTCGGCGAGATCACCGGGAAGATGCGAGGCATCGAGGACTACGAGCAGGACGAGCAGGGATACATCGTCCCCGGCGACATGCGGCTGCTCGACTTCTACAACCTGACCAACATCGACATCGACGACCCGGTCATGACCACCATCGGCGGCGTGGTGTTCCGCCTCTTCGGTCGTCTGCCCAAGGAAGGGGAGACGGTCGACCTACGAGGGCTACAACTTCACCGTGGTCGAGGTCGGGCGATTGCGGATCAAACGCCTGCGGTCAGCAAGCCGGAGGGCGCGAAGACGCGAAGAGCCGCTTGCGGAGGTTGTGCTCCCGACGAGCAGCCCGGCGGAGGGGCCATCGCCAGATGCCGCTCGAGACGCCGGCCCAGCGACCAAGATCAAGCCGAGAAGGAGCACTGACATGGAATGGGTTATCGAGCTGTTCGTCATCCTGTTCTTCCTGTGCTGAAGGGCTTCTTCTCCGGCTCGGAGATCGCGATCGTCAACTCCGACAAGCTGAAGCTCGGCACCGGGCCAAACAGGGGGACCGGGGCGCCGCGCTCGCTGCTGAAGATGTTCCGCACCCCGGACGTCATTCTCGGCACCACCCTGGTAGGGACCAACCTCGCCACGGTCACCATCTCCACCCTGGGGGCGCTGATCTGCATTCATTTGTTCGGCGAGTCTGGCGATCTCATCTCGGTGCTGATCCTGACGCCTTTCCTGCTGATCTTCGGCGAGATCGTACCCAAGAGCGTCTTCCAGCAGAAGGCGGACACCATCGTCGGCACCATCATCCACGGCCTGCGGTTCTTCTCCTTCGTCTTCTACCCTGTCATCTTCGTCTTCAGCCGCGTCGCCCGGTTCGCCGACCCGGCTCATCGGCGGAACGTCTTCGCGCCAGAATCTGTTCATCACCCGCGAGGAGCTGCGGGTCCTGCTCGACATCAGCGAACCGGCCGGCGGCGCGGTCGACCGCAACAGCATCCAGGCGCATCATCCGCTTCGGCGACACCACCGTCGGCCAGGCCATGATCCCGCTCGCCGACGTCATCGGCTTCAACGAGACCCGCAACATGGGCGAAGCGGTCCGACTGGTGCTCAAGCACGGCTACAACCGCCTGCCCGTCTACCGGGGCAACATCACCAACGTCAAGGGCGTGCTCACCCTGAACACCTGGGACCTGCTCGACGCGGACATCGAGGAGAAGTCGATCGTCGGACTACATATACCCCCCGCTCTACCTGTCCCCCCAGCAGACCATCGACCAGACGCTGCCCCTGCTGCAGGCGCGAGAGGACCACATGGGGATCGTGGTGGACGAGTTCGGCTCCGCGATCGGCATCCTGACCATGGAAGACGTGTTCGAGGAGGTCGTGGGCGACATCGACGTCGGCTACGACTTCGACGAGTACCAGCAGAAGCGGCACTACTACATCGAGCCCGAGGGCGACTCGGTCTTCGTAATGAGCGGTCGGGCGCCGATCTCCGAGGTCAACGACGTCCTGCACATCAAGCTCCCGGTCGCCGAGGCGCACACGATCGGCGGCTTCGTGGTCACCCGCTCACGCCGCATCCCGCGGGAAGGAGACTCGATCCAGGAGGACGGCTTCCGCTTCACCGTCCTGGAGGCCGATCCGCGCACCGTGCTCAAGGTCCGCGCCGAGCGCATCTGAACCTCGGCTTCCGCAAGAACGCCAACCGACGGGTCGCGCTAGAATAGCGACAACGACCGAGATCCGCGGACCGGCATCACATCAGGGGGAGACGTGGGGAGACTATCGAGCAAACTGCGCATCGGCGAGAAGATCGGGCTCAGCTTCGGCTTGGTGGGGCTGTTGTTCCTCGGTGTGATCTGGCACTACCACCACAGCCTGCAGCAGGTGCTCGCCGACTACGAGCGCCTTTACGACGTCTACCAGACGCGCAAGTCCCTGGCCCTGGGGATCGAGATTCAACTCGCGAAGACCTGGCAGGCCGAGAACGACTTCCTCACGCAAAGGGACGAAGGGTTTGCCGATGCCGTGGACACCCACGCCCAAGCCCTGCTCGACACCACCTCGATGCTGGCCAAGGTGGACGAGGAGTCGCGGCACACCGCGCAGCAAATCCATGCGCTCACGCAGACCTACCTCAACCGCTTCCACGACATCGCCGACGCCTGGAGGGTGAAGGGCCTGGACCACAATTCAGGTCTGCAGGGCGCCTTCCGGGACACGGTCCACGAGCTCGAGGACCGCGCCGGCAACTTCAAGTCCGGCCGCCTCTACCTCCAGCTGTTGCAGATCCGCCGGGGCGAGAAAGACCTCGGCCTGCGGCGGGAGGCGCTTTACCGCGATCGCGTGCGCGCGCTGATCGCCGAGTTTAGAGAGCTCGTTCAGGCCTCGGAGCTGTACCCCGCCGTGAAGTCGTCTCTGAACACCGAGATCGGCGTATACGCCGGCGAGTTCGAGGCCTACGCCGAGATAGTGCTCGCCGGCGGCGGGCTGCAGGGGGGCAAAGGCCCCTTCCGCGATGCCGCACATCGCATCGAATCCATCCTTGAGGCGCACTATGTCCCCGATCTCGAGAGCAACATTCTGCAGCTTCGCCGGCGCGAGAAAGACTACCTGCTGCGCGGCGACGCCGAGTACGTGCGCATGGTGCAGGAGATCGCGGGCACCATCCGCCGTCAGATCGACATCGCCCCCATCGCCGACCCCGACAAGGCCCTGCTGACCGGACTGCTCTCGGACTATGAGAGAGACTTTCTGGCCTTGGTCGCCCAGAACCACCAGATCGAAGAACTGGACACGGCGATGCAGGAGGCGGCGGGCCGAATCACGCCGCTCGTCACCCAGAACGTCGATGATGCGAACCGGCTTTCCGACGCCAAACGCGTGGAAATCGCCAGGGCATCCAGCGCAAGCGCTCGACTGAACCTGATCATCGTCGTTAGCGCGGTGCTGCTCGGGGTCTTCTTCACGGTAACCATCACCGCCCGCATCGTGCGCCCGGTGCGTGAAATGGCGGGACTGCTGGACCGATTGACCCACGAGAGCCCCGCCGAGCGCATCGCGACCGTACCCGGGGCCCGCGACGAGATCAACGCCATGGCCGAATCCCTCAACACCATGGCCGACCACAGGGCCACCTTCGTCAACTGGTGGAAGACCTCGATGGACGAGGCAATCGCCCTGCGCGATCTGCACGCGGCGAAAGACGCCGCCGGTCGAAACGAGGCCACGGAAGAGCTGCGGCTATCCGCCCTCGCCAAGGTGCAACAGCTCAATAGCATCCGGGGCCACCTGGGTAGACACGTGGCACATCTGATGGAAATCGCCGAGCGTTTGAGAAAATACCGCCCCGGAACGGCGGAAGAGGTGGTGGATATCCAGCACACGGCGCAAGGCATCCAGACCCTGCTGGCGGTTACGGAGGAGGAAGGCTGAGTCTAGAGCGGGCGCGTGTGCGATCCAACAGAACACCGCCCACGGCCAGAGTCAGTGTCGCCGTTTGCAGACCTCGATTATCTCGTCCAGCAGGGAGCGGTAGCGGCGCAGCAGCTTGCGGGGTTTCTTCCTGTGCTTCTCGGTCACCGCATCGAAGCGTTTCTCGAAATCCTCCGCCAGTGCCTGCTCCTTGTCCCCGCCGCAGTCCGCGAGCTTCGCCAGCTTCTTCCGCCGCAACGCCTCGATCAGTTCGACGTCCTGCTTGGCAAAGAAAAGGTCCTCCTCGGCCAGTTCCTTCAGGCGTAGCTTCTCGACAAATTTGCTCATGCCACTGATGCTTCCCGCTCGAGTGTGAGGCGGCGAATACTACACGGGCCGGGGTTTCCGGTCGATGCTGTGGGCCGAATGCGGCGGCACGGCACCCGGGCCGAAGCACCCGCGCGGGGAACGCGAGTCAGACCACCTCCAGCGCTGACTTGTGCCGACGCATCGGCCGGTTAGTGCTCGCATCTTTTTGCCTTGCACCATGCCGTGACGGAATCGTTGCTATACTCCGAGCCGGCTTTTCTGAATCGAGCAGGCTTTACCAGGTCGTCCGCTTCCAGGGTAATCCACACCCGCGAACCGACTCCCGATCATGAAAACCCCGGCATATTTGACGAAAGACAAACTAGGTTCGGGTAGCCCGGCCCGGAGAAGGACGGCACCAGGAGCGTTGCTTAGTGGATAAAACAGTCGTCGTCGAGGCAGCAGACTCGCGCGAGATCGCCGCCAACGACAACAAAAAGAATGATCCAGTCATCCCAGATTATCTGCAGAAAAACTATTGGTGGGCCTACCTGGACCCAAGAAGCGTCAAGTTTTTCGAGCACCAATGGATCGTCAACCTGATTCTGTGGGGCAACTTCGCGCGCCTGAGAGATGCGGCACTCGCCACGATGGGGGCCGACATCCCCGGGAGAACCCTACAGATTGCCTGTGTTTACGGCGATTTCACGCCGACGCTGGCGCAACGGCTCGCGCCCTCCGGACGCCTGGATGTGGTGGACGTGGCGCCGATCCAGCTGGAGAACCTGCGACGGAAGATCGGTGCCAAAGATAAGGTCTTCCTGCACCAACGGGATGCCTCTGATCTCCGCTTCGCCAATGGCACCTTCGATCAGGCGGTGCTCTTCTTCCTGCTCCACGAGCTTCCGCTCGAAGTGCGCAAGCGCGCGCTAAATGAGGCATTGCGGGTGATCAAGCCGGGCGGCAAGCTGGTCATCGTCGATTATCATCGCCCCGGACGGTGGCACCCGCTCAGATACCTGATGCAACCCGTGTTCAAGACCTTAGAGCCATTCGCATTGGATCTGTGGCAACGGGAGATCACCGACTGGATACCGCGGGACGTGCGCCCGCAAGCGATGACAAAGGCCGTGTTCTTTGGCGGCTTGTACCAGCAGGTGATCATCACACGCTGAGCGTTCGCGCCCGTGACCAGTGCCGTCACGGGCGCCGCCAGCGAAGGAGACGCTGCTTTGCTTTCGCAGCGGAGCGATGGGCAGAGGATGCCGAAACCCTCCCGCGGTTCGTGAGGGAATTATGCAGCGTCCCGCCATCGGGACCTTGCACAACGCTTGTCCATATTCCGCGCGGGCTGCAAGCCGAAACTCCGCCGCGCCGAACCGAGGTAGCCTCGATGACAACGACCGCAGCAAGCCCCGAGGTCCGCCCGCATTCCGGGGTTGTCCAGAGCGACGCCCCATCACCCGCGCAGAGGCTCCCGGAACACATCGTCGAGATCGTCAGCGACTCCGGAGAGGGCGCCCAGAAGGCTGGCCAGACCTTCGGCACGGTGTGCGCGAAGATGAACAATGGCGTGTGGACGGTGGAGATCATCCCCGCCGAGATCCAGCCCCCGGCGCGCTCGCCGGCCGGCGCAAGCGGCATCCGGATCCGGCTCTCCAGCCACTACGTTACCAATATGGGCGACGAGGCGGACCTGGTGGTCGCCTTCAACGAGCAGGTGCTCTACTCCCGCATCGCCAACGGCGCCTACAAGCCGGGCACCAGGGTGATGCTCGAGGACAAGTGGCGCGACGACCCGGTGCCGGAGATCCGCGCGCAGTACGTGAAGGCAGTGTCCGAGTTTCGCGAGAACGGCCTGACGGTGCATGAACTGCCCATCGAGAAGGCCTGCCTGGAGATCACCGAGAACCCCCGGCGCGGCAAGAACATGTTCGTGCTGGGCATGCTCTGCTGGATCTACTCGCGTGACGTCGCCAAGGCGAGGGACGAGATCGCCGTCACCTTCAAGCGCAAGGGCGAGAAGGTCATCGGCCTCAACCACCGGCTGTTCGACGCCGGTTACGCGTTTGCCGAGGAACGGCTCGGTATCCGCTACGAGATCCCACCCCGTCCGCAAGTGGAGACGGCGGGCAAGCGTTTCATCGTCACCAACGGCAATCAGGCACTGGGACTCGGGGTCATGGCTGCTGGCATGGAGTTGGTCTCCATGTATCCGATCACCCCGGCGACCTCCGCGTCCCACTATCTGGCGGACGTCTTTCACGAGGTCGGGGGCTTCGTGCACCAGGCGGAGGACGAGATCGCGGCGATCGGCTTCGCCATCGGCTCCTCCTACGCCGGCAAAACAGCCTGCACCATCACCTCCGGGCCAGGCCTCGCGCTCAAGACCGAGATGCTGGCCCTGGCGGTGATGGCTGAGGTCCCCCTGGTGCTGGCGCTGGTGCAGCGCGGCGGCCCCTCCACCGGACTGCCGACCAAGGTCGAGCAGGGTGACCTGCTCGCCACCCTCTTCGGCGAACCGGGAGACGCCCCCAAAATCGTCATCGCCGCGGCCACCATCCAGGAGTGCCTTCACTTCGTGGTCATGGCGCGGCGTCTGGCCGAGGCCTTCCGCACCCCGGTGGTGCTCATGACCGATGCTAACCTGGCCACCGGCGTACAACCCTACGAGCGCCCGGAGCCAAACCGGGACTGGTTTGCCCCGCCGGTGGACCAGTCCGAGTGGGACGAGGGCATCCCGCCCTACAACTGGGATCCGGAGACCGGCCTCTCGCCGCGACCCATACCCGGTATGGCGGGAGGGCAATACGTCCTCACCGGCCTCGCCCATACTACCTACAGCAAGGTCGCCTACGACTCCGACTCCAACCAGCGCGGCTGCAACATGCGCAGCCGTAAGCTGGCCGCGCTCGCCAGCACCCTGAAGCCGCCGCCCGTGTACGGCGGTGAGGAGGGCGACCTGCTGGTGGTTGGCTGGGGCTCCACCATGGGCGCAATCGAAGAAGCGGTGGATCGGGCACGGGCGCTGGGACAACGGGTCTCCTCGGTGCACCTGCGCTTCCTCTCGCCCATGGAGCCTGGGCTCAAGGAGATCTTCGCGCGCTTTCGCCGGGTCATGACCGTAGAGATCAACTACAGCGACGACCCGCACGCCCCGCTCATCACCGCCGAAAACCGGCGCTACGCCCAGCTCGCCTGGCTGCTGCGGGCCCATACCCTGATGGATATCGACTGCTGGTCCGTGGTCTACGGCCACCCGCTGCAGCCGGGGATGATCCACAAGGTCCTCGTACAGCGCCTGGACGCCATCAACCAGGGGGAGACGCCCGATGCTCGGACTCAAGGCTGACTGGTCGCTCGAGGTCTTCGAGCGCTACTTCACCATCGGCGACTACGCCGGTGGAGAGGCCCGCTGGTGCCCAGGGTGCGGCGACCACGGCGTTCTCACCGCCGCCCAGCGGGTGCTGCGCGACGAGCAGCAGCGCCCGGAGATGTCGGTGTGCGTGTCGGGCATCGGCTGCTCCAGCCGCATGCCCCACTATCTCGGCACCTACGGCTTTCACGGGCTGCATGGGCGGGCGCTGCCCGTCGCCTGCGGCATCAAGTCACGGCGGCCAGACCTGGACGTCTGGGTCGCCACCGGCGACGGAGACTGCTTCTCGATCGGAACCGCCCACTGGATCCACGCCCTTCGCTACAACATGGACATGACGGTGATGGTGTTCGACAACGCCATCTACGGGCTGACCAAGGCCCAGACCTCCCCCACCAGCCCCCTCGGCTTCAAGACCAACACCCATCCCTTCGGCGCCATCATCGACGCCCACAATCCCCTGACGGTGACGCTCGGCATCACCAACGTGTCCTTCGTGGCCCAGGTGGTGGACTGGAACCCACCCATGCTCTACGAGACCCTGAAGGCCGCCTACCGCCATCGGGGGACCGGATTCGTGCGCATCATCCAGCGCTGCCCGGTGTACGCGGACTCGGTCTCCAAGGCGCTGCAAGGCGACCCCTCCCGCTTCCTGCTCCTGGAGCATCCCAATGGCATCCCGCTCGATCCGGCCGTGCTGCGGCAGTTCCCCGAGCGCGCCGGGCACGACCCGTCTGACCTCCAGCACGCGTTCCAACTCGCGGCGGACGGCGCGCGGATACCGCTGGGACTGCTCTACCACGACCCCGCCGCCCCCTGCTACGAGGACCTCTCGAGCCAAGGAGCGAGCATGACGCCGGAGCAGAAGCTGACCGGGCTAAACCAGGTGCTGGACCGGATCACCATCTGAGGTGGACACGCCTCGGCACGGCCTCCGGGAAGGTCGCGTACTTCTTGCGTAAGGGGAACTGCTTGCAGATGACCACCACACCAGCAACGGCAGAGTTGGGGAACAGCCAGATCCCGGGGGTACGCCCCGCGGGCCTGCCGACCCTGCCGACGGCCGTCAAGGATGCCAGGGCGACCCGGGAGCTGATGTTCACCCTGCGTCACTTCCATCTCGGAGACCCGCGAGCGGCGGAGATGCTGGAGGCGACAGGGAACGACTGCCTGCCCGCCCTGCTCGACCCCTTCCGCGACACCTCCAGGCTGCGCTACGACTACCCGCTGTTCCTGTTCCCTCCCGAGGAGGGCGATGGAGCGCAGCAGGCGGATGCGCTCGTTTGCCGCCTGGCGGACTGGCTCCAGAGCGCGGTCGGACGCTTCGCGCCGACGGACGACGCGGCGCGGGTCCTCAAGGATCATCTTCCCTGGATCGAGCACCACCTGCGCAAGGTGCTGCGGGAGCGTGAGGGGCCCATCCTGGCATCCCCCCTGCTCGGCGCGGCTGGTCTCGCCCTGCAGCAGCAACTCGACCTGCGCGCCGCCGACCGGGACCGGCTCGACGCGGATCTAGGCCTGCTGCAGGACGAAGCGGGACACGGCGAGATTCTCGGCTACGGGCGTTTCCCATCCCTGCACCTGCTGATCCACGCGGTGCGCAGCCGTGTCATCCCCCGCCACATTGGTTTCCAGACCGAGATCGACGACTGCGTCCGCCGCCTCGAATCCCTGCTTGCCGTCGAGTGGGGAAAGTCCGACGAATCCATCGAGCCGCGCCAAGCGCGCGACAGCGTGGGCGCCGAAGGTGCCCGCTTCGACCCCTTGGCGCTGTCCACGGTCATGGATCACTCCCGCGGCACCCGTGCCATGAGCCCGCAGCGACGCGAGCGCATCGAACGCGCGCTCGAGGTGCTCCGCGCCTATCGCCCGGACCCGGTTCTGGTGCGGTTCGTGCACCTCGGAACGGTCGAGGGCGAATGGCTCGCCGAAAGCCGGGACCTGGAGGATGTCAGCGATCCCGATCCCTGCGCGCGGGCAACGGCCCTGTTCGACCGCGAGGCCGAGCGTCTGAGCGAGGTCTTCAGCGCCATGCGTATCGCCCGCCTGGAGATGGACGGCATCTACGACCCAGCCCTGCATGACCCTTGGTTCGCCAACTTCGACTGGGAGGGCTTCACCCCCGAAGAGCTGCTGCTCGTCCCGAGCGTGATCGCGTTGGAGTCCGCGGATCGCCTGGCCGGAGAGGACATGCGCTCCTTCTCCCGCCTGCTGAGCTCGGGGCGTCCGGTGCAGGTGCTGGTCCGGGTCCAGCCCAGCAACAACCCGGGGACGGAAACCGATGAGAACCCCTTTCAGCACTACCGTACCGAGCTGGGCTATCTTGGCCTGAGCCATCGTCAGGCAGCGGTCGCCCAATCCTCCTCCGCCCGCCATCGGCACCTGATGGAGTGCTTCCTATCCGCCCTGGATGCCACCCGCACCAGCCTGCACCTGATCAACACCGGACTGCGCGCGCCCCATGACCTGGTGCCCCTGAATGCCTGGCTGGTAGCCGGCGCCGCCATCGAGGGCCGCGCCCACCCCTTCTTCCGCGCCGACCCCAAGCCCGACGACTGCGAGCCTGCCCCGGTGGACATCGACGGAAACCCCGAGCCCGGAGCCGATTGGCCGATACACGCCTTCGAGTACCTGGACGAGAACGGCATCCAGGTCACGCAAGAGCTGGCATTCACCTTTGCCGACTACTGCCTGCTGATCGAGCGCCTGCGCGATCACTTCCGCCCGATCCCACCCGGATGCGACTCCGAGGCCCTGATTCCCATGCAGGACTATCTGGCGATGGCCCCAAACCAGGCCTACCGCAAGGTTCCCTTCGTATGGGCGGTGGACGGCAACGCCATCCTGCACCGGCTGGTCGTCTCCCGGGAGCTGGCCCTAGCCTGTCTCGACCGGCTCAACTTCTGGCGTACCCTCCAGGCCATGGCCGGGGTCCGCAACCGCCACGTAGACCTGGCGGTGGAACGGACCCGGGCCGAGGAACGCGGCCGCGCCGCCGGAGAGCGAGAGCAGCTGCTCGCCGAGCACGCCGCGGAGATCGAGCAGGTCCGTAGCCAGGCCGCAAGCGAGGCGATGCAGCGGCTGACCGACGTCCTGCTGGGCATGGACCTGCCGTCGGGCCTGCCCGTCGCCGCCCGCCCGCCCGTCTGGGACCGGAGCGCCAAAGAGGCTGCGCCGGAAGCCCCCGCGGCGGACGAGATCGAGCAACCCCAGGAGCCCACGCCGGCGGCTGAGGTCTCCTTCGACGAGCCCTGGATAGACACCCCGCTCTGCACCAGCTGCAACGACTGCCTCAAAATCAATCCGCTGCTGTTCGTCTACAACGAGGAGAAACAAGCCTTGCTGGGCGACCTCGCCACGGCCAGCTATTCCCAGTTGGTGGAGGCGGCCGAGCTCTGCCCTGCCCGATGCATCCACCCCGGCAAGCCGTGGAACCCCGACGAGCCCGGGCTGCAGACCCTGATCGAACGTGCGGCGCCTTTCAACCGCTAGGCCAGCCCGAAGATGAGCAGCTTCATCGTGGCACCTGGCATCATGGCGGGACTCGGCCTGTTCTTCGCCACCATCCTCGCGGTCGCCTACCGCTTTCTGCGGGTGCAGGAGGACCCGCGGGTGGAGGATACCGAAGACCTGTTGCCTGGCTCCAATTGCGGCGCCTGCGGCCAACCTGGCTGTCACGCCTTCGCCGAGAAGCTGGTCCAGGGCGAGCTGGCGCCGAGTCGCTGCACCGTAGCCGCGCCGGACGCGGTGGAGGCCATCGCCGAGCTCCTGGACGTGGATCCGGGCCAGCAGGAGAGGCGCGTCGCCAGGCTGCACTGCGGCGGCGGCAGGGGCCAGGCCTATCAGATCGCGGAATACCGGGGCTTCGAGAGCTGCCGGGCGGCGTCCGTGGTGTCCGAGGGCGGCAAGGGCTGCCCCTGGGGCTGCCTCGGACTCGCGGACTGCCGGGACGCCTGTGATTTCGATGCCATCGAGATGAACGCCAACGGTCTGCCCCGGGTCTCGGTGGACAAATGCACCGCTTGCGGCGACTGCGTCGCCGCCTGCCCGCGCGACCTGTTCGAGCTCCTCCCCGAGAGTCATCACCTCGTGGTCCAGTGCCGGGCGCCGCTCGCCGGCGACACGGCCACCTCGCTCTGCACCACGGCCTGCGACGCCTGCGGGCGCTGCGCGGCGGACGCCGCCGCGGGACTGATCCGGATGGAGGACAACCTCCCCATCGTCGACTACGGCGCCGGCGGGCCGGCGCTGCCGGAGGCAACCTTCCGCTGCCCGACCGGCGCCATCCAGTGGGTGGTGGGGGCACAATTCTCCGGGGAGCGGGCCACCAGTGCCCGTAGCGGGGTCCCGCATGCCTAGCTTTACTAATTCAGCCCTGCGCCTGCTGAGACGCATTCTCGGCTCTCCCGCTCACGGGACGGGACCTCACTCGGGCAGCTCGGTCGTGCTCGACGGCAATACCGCCGTTGCGGAGACAGAGGCCGCGATCTGCGAGGCGGCGGGGCTCGGCGGTTCCTTCCCCGCCGATGGCGCGGATCTCGCCTGGCGCACGGAGCAGGGCCGCTTGCGCGTGAACGCCGCAGGCACACCCCTGTCCAGCCAGGCCGGAGGGGGCGCGCGAGGCGCTCTGGCAGCGGCGATCGGGCTCTCCATGTCCGGCGTCCGCGCCACCGGCTTTTTCTCGGGCACGGACCTCGCCGCTTGTCTGGACCTGCTCGCAACCGCCGCCGGCAGGCGGCTTCCCCTGGTGCTCCATCTCGCCGGCCGCACCCCCGGTGGACCGGGATCGTCCCTGGGCAACGGTCACGAGGCCTTCCACTCCTGCGCCGGGACCGGGTGTTGCCTGCTTGCGGCGACCAATGTGCAGGAGGCGGCAGACTTCGCCCTGATCGCCCGTCACACCGCGGAACGCGTGCTGCTGCCGGGCATTGTCGCCATGGACGGGGCGCAAACGGCCCTCGCTCTGCAGGACGTGCGGTTGCCGTCCGCGGGGTTGAGCGCAGACCTGCTGGGCGAGCCCAACGACCGGATACCCTGCCCGATCGAGGCACAGCGGCTGCTCTTCGGCGACGCTCGCAGGCGCGTCCCACGCTGGCACGATCCGGACCACCCGGTCATGCTGGGCGCCCTGGTACCAGGCGAGGCTGGCGGACCGGGGCGTGCCGCGGCCCGCGTGTTCCTGGACCGATACCTGGGAGAGGCGCTGGACGACGCATTCGCCCGCTTCGCCGCGCTTACCGGACGGACCCACGCCGCCCTGTCGACCCACCGGCTGGACGACGCCCGCCTGATCCTGGTCGCCATGGGATCCGCGGTGGAGACCGCGGAGGCGGCAGCGGATCACATGCGCGCCGCGCACCGCCAGAAGGTAGGGGTGCTAGGAATACGCTGCCTCAGCCCCTTTCCCGGCGCCGAGCTGGCGCGGAAGCTGGATCGCGGCGTACGGGTGTGTGTCCTGGAATGCACCGACACCCCCTTGTCCGACGACCCGCCGCTGCTGCGCTTGCTGCGCGCCGCGGTCGAACGAGGCGCGGAGAACGCCCGCTTCGGGGCCAACACCCATAGCGACTACCCCGTCCTGGGCGAGAAACAACGCCCGCGCTTCCTGTCGGCGATCTACGGCCTCGCCGGCGCACCCCTGCGGGCGGCGGACCTGACGCGCCTGTGCCGGGAAGCGGAAACCCTGGCACAGCCTCGGGTCTATTTGGGGATCGATTTCGCACCCGCGGCGAGCGCCTTCCCCAAACGACAGGTGCTGATCGATCGATTGCGCCGGGGCTATCCCGAGATCGCGGAGCTTGGACTGCGCGAACGGGACCGCTCGCCGGACCTCAGGCCCGCCGGCGCACTGACCATCGCGATTCACCGCCACACCGGAGGTGCGGGCGAGGGGTTGGCCGCGGAGACCGCGGCCCTCGTGCATCGCATGGGCGGCCAGCGCCTGCGCGCCAGGCCGGCCCTGTTCACACGACCCTGGGGAGAGGCATGCATCGACCACATCACGAGCGGGCCCCAGAAGCTGCGGGAACCGGGTGACGAGCCGCCGGTGGAGCTGGCCCTGATCCTGACCGACCCGGGGCTGCCGGGATCCGCGCCCGAGGCCGGCTTGGCGCCTGGCGGCAACCTGCTGGTGCAGAGCGCGCTGCCCGACGAGGGGCTGTGGGCACGCCTGCCCCTCCCCACCCGTACCCGGTTGAAAGACGGCGCGGCCAGCCTCTACCGGATGGCGCCGGCCGAGGGGCCAACCGCGGGCACTGGCGACTACCTACTAGGCGCCGTCTGCGGCCTACTCCGGCAGCGCGGGCTCATCGACCTCACCCGCCGCCGGCTGCTTGGCGTGCGCGAGGAGATGCTCCGCCTGAGCCCGGCGGACGTCGAGCAGCGGTTGCGCCTGTTCGAGACCGGACTGGACGCCCCGCGCGAGGTCGCGACCGCGGGGCTCCCCCAGACGCTGACGCAGAAGCCCGCGAGGGCCGATGATGAGGCTCCCGCGCTGGTGCGCCGGATGGGCCGGGCTGGGGACGCCTACGACAGCCTGCCCCGATTCTGGGACCATGTCGGCGTCCTGTACGGGACGGGGGACACCTCCGAGCTGGCGCCGGACCCCCATCTGGCGCTCACGGCAATACCGCCCCTGTCCTCCGGCTTCCGGGACCTGAGCCCACGGCGCGACCGGTTCCCGAGCTTCGATCCCGCACTCTGCACCGGCTGCGGCGCCTGCTGGAGCGCCTGCCCAGAGGGTGCCGTCGGCGCCGTCGCCCTGACCCCCGCCCGCCTGATCGACTTCGGCATCCGCCGCGCCCGCGCGGATGCGCTGCGACCCCTGGCCTCCAAGCTGGCCGCGGGGGTCGCTCGTCTCTGCCAGGATCCGCAAGCGGCCGGACCCACCGCGGGAGATCTCATCCAGCTCGCCTACCAGGATCTCGAGGCCAGACTGCCCTTCCCGGCGGAGCGCAAGGCCGCCATTGGCGAGGCCCTGCAGGCGCTCGTCGCCAGCATCGGTAGCCTGCCGTTGGCGACCACCGCGCCCTTCTTCGCCGACCTGGGGGCCGACGCCGAGGGCAACGGCGCCTTGCTCGCCCTGAGCCTCAGCCCCGAGGCGTGCAAGGGCTGCGGGATCTGCGTCGAGACCTGCGACCCGGGGGCACTGCGCAACGCCCACCAAGGCTCCCGGTCGCTGGCCCGGGCACGCCAGGTGCGCGCGGTTTGGCAGGATCTGCCGGAGACGGACGCCGCCACCGTCCAGGCCGTTCATGACCGCGCGCTGGTGGGACCACTGGCGGCGTCGCTTCTCCGGCCCGGCGCCGCGTCGGCCATGACGGGCGGAGACGGGGTGGAGCCTGGTTCTGGTGCGAGGCTCGCGCTGCGCCTTGTCCTAGCGGTCCTGGAGGCGCGGCAAGCGCCTCTGCTTGCCGCGTTCGCGGAGAAGGTCGGGGAGACGCGGGGGCGGATCACGGCACTGATCCGAGACATCCTGGCGGATGCCCTGCCCGCCGACGACCTCGACGCGCTTGCCCGACGACTGGAGACCGTCGACTCGCGGCAAGCCGAGCTCGGCGCTGTCCTCGGCGAAAGCGGGGGTACCATCGACGGCGCGGTTGACGCGGCCCGGCTGCGCCGGCTGGTGGGGTTGGCGCGGGACCTGGGAGACCTCGCGTGGCGCCTGGAGAAGGGATCCCACGGCCTCGGGCGCGCCCGGCTGGGGCTGGTGCTTTCCCCGGACTCAGCCGTTGGCTGGGCCGGCGCCTTCCCCGACAACCCATTCCCCCAGCCCATCGTCCTCGACTGGACCGGGGACGGAGCCCAGGTCGCGGCCGGCCTGCTGGAGGGCCAGCTGAGGCAGGCAACCAGAGGGTTCGCGCAAATGCGTATGGCGCGACTCGAGCTGGAACGCCCGGCGGACGCCGCCCGGCTCTGGTCCGACCTGGACGGCCTCACCTGGCAGGAACTCGACGGACGTGAGCGGGCGCTTTGCCCTTCCCTGTTGCTCGCCGGGGACAGCGCGAGCCTGGGAGGACGCGGCATGGGCCAGCTCGCCCGGCTACTGGGCAGCGACATGCCGATACGGGTTTTGATCCTGGCGGACCTCGACCTGGGTCTGGGTGGCCGGGCAGGGCTCGACCTGCCCCCCGCGCCGGCGCAGGACGCCGCCATCGACCTCGCCCTGCTCACGCTTTCGCAACGCGGCGCCTATATCGCCCAGAGTTGCGTCGCGGTCCCGGGTCACCTGGCCGCCTGCCTTGAGGGCGCATTCGGCCACCGGGGTCCCGCCCTGCTGCATCTGCACGCCCCCAGCCCGGCGCGGCACGGGTTCGCCCCCGACCTGACCCTCGCGCGGGCGCGGGGCGCGGTGATTGCACGGGTCTTTCCCCTGTTCCGCTACGACCCGAACGCCGAGGGCTTATTCGGCTCCCGCCTGGACCTGGGCGGGAACCCGGACTCCCTCGAGCCATGGGCGGACAGTGCCCAGGGGGTGCTCGCCACACCCGCGCACTGGGCGCTTGGCGAGCAGCGCTTCGCGCACCTGCTCTCTCCCCTGGCCGAGGACGCCCCGCAACCGACCACCCTGGCCGACTACCTCGCCCTGAACGTCCAGCAGCGCCGCGGGCGCACCCCCTTCGTCGAGCGGGACACCGGCGCCGGCGAGGCCCGCCGCCTCCTGGTCGATGGGCGCCTGGTCCGGGTCTGCGCGGAACGGCAACAGGCCTGGCGCGTGCTGCAGGAACTGGCGGGGCTGGTCACCCCCTTCACCGCGCGGATACAGAGAGAGGCAGAGGAACGGGTGGCCGCAGAGCACCAGGCGGAGCTGGATGCCTTGGAGGCAGACTATCAGCATCGTCTGCAGGCGTTGCGCGCGCGGTACCAGGAGGAGATCCGGCACGACATCCGGGAGCGGCTGATGGTGCTCGCGGGGTACGGCGGCGCATCGCAAGGCGCTGAACAGGGGGCAGCCGAGTGAAGGCGCTGTCCTCCCTGCTCAGTCGGGGCTTCGCCCATGGTATCCACCCGCAGGAGCTGAAGGAGCGCACCAAGGGGCTGCACACGCAGCGCATGCCCTTCGTCGAGCGCTACGTGCTGCCATTGAAGCAGCACCTGGGGGCGCCATCCAAGTCGGTGGTGGAGGTCGGCCGGCGGGTGAGGCGCGGCGAGCTGATCGCTGATCCCGGGGCCTTCGTTTCCACCGCATTGCACGCGCCGGTCACCGGGTGGGTGCGCGCCATCGGGCGCCGACGCTTCCCGGACGGGCGCTACGAGCAGGCGATCGAGATCGAGGCGGACCCCTATGCGACCCAGCGTCTGGCGGAAGAGCGCCCGCCGGACTGGCGCGGCCTGTCGCTCGAGGACCTGGTCCCCGTCATCCAGCGCTCGGGCATCGTCGGCCTCGGTGGGGCTGCCCTGCCGGCACACGTCAAGTACTCCCTGCGCGAAGGCCTGAAAATCAAGTACCTGATCGCCAACGGCGCCGAGTGCGAGCCCTATCTCACCAACGATCATCGGGTGATGGTGGAGCGGCCCGAGGCCCTGCTGCAGGGCCTGGAGATCCTGCATACCTTGCTCGGTGTCCAGGAGACCATCATCGGTGTCGAGCAGAACAAGCCGGACGCCATCGAGATCCTTCGCGAGTGTATCGGCGGGGATGGTCGCTTCCGGGTGACTCCCTTGCGGGTCAAATACCCCCAGGGTGACTCGAAGATGATGATCAAGTCGATTCTCGGCATCGAGGTCCCCGCCGGGCTGCACGCGGCGGACCTGGGGATCATCATGAACAACGTCAGCACGGTGGCGGCCATCGCCGACTACTTTGCCACCGGCATGCCCTATATCGACCGCATGGTGACGGTCTCCGGCCCAGGCATCCCTTACCCGGCCAATCTGATCGTGCCCTTGGGCACGCCGGTGCGCGAGGTGCTGCGCTTCTGCGGCGGCCTGAGCGACGACACCCGTGAGGTGATCATGGGCGGCCCCATGATGGGGACTCCGATCGCCAGCCTGGATGCCCCCATCATCAAGACCAGCTCCGGTGTGCTTGCCTTCACCGAGCGCGAGACCGCGCGGCCCCGGGAATATCCGTGCATCCGCTGCGGGCGCTGCGTTGAGGCCTGCCCCTACTTCCTTAATCCATCGCGTCTCGCGCGGCTGGCCAAGGGCCGCATGTACGACGAGATGAAGCGCGCCCAGGTGATGGAGTGCGTCGAGTGCGGCTCCTGCACCTACTCGTGTCCATCGGGGATCCCAATCGTGCAGCTCATCCGCGGCGCCAAAAACGACCTCTGGACCAGGAAGGGCAAGACCGGGTGAAGAGCAAGGACCCCAGGCTGCTGGTGCAGCCGTCGCCGCTGCTCAAGCAGCGCATGACCACGGGTCAGGCGATGCGCGACGTCCTCATCGCCCTGCTGCCGGCCACTTTGGCCGGGATCTGGTACTTCGGCCTTGGCGCGCTGCTGGTCCTGACGGCCTGCATCGCCGGCGCGGTGCTCACGGAATGGGCCTTCGCCCCGGCGGCCGAACGTCACGAGCGGATGCGCGACGGCAGCGGCCTGATCACGGGCCTCCTGCTCGGCCTGAGCCTGCCCCCGGGGCTCGCGCTCTGGATGGCCTTCCTCGGCGGGGTGGTCAGCATTGGGCTGGGCAAGCTGATCTGGGGCGGGCTGGGTCACAACCTGTTCAATCCCGCGCTGGTGGGGCGGGCCTTCCTGCTCGCCGCGTTCCCGGTGGCCATGACCACCTGGAGCCCGCAGTCCGGCCCCGCGGGCCTGTTCGATGTGCAGCCCTCCAACCTTGCCCTGCCCTTCATGCAGGCTGGATACGACGCCGTGACCGCGGCCACCCCCCTGGGCCTGATGAAGTTCGAGTCCCAGCCCACGGCCCTGTGGGATCTGATGCTAGGCAAGACCTCCGGCTGCATCGGGGAGACCAGCGGGCTGCTGCTGATCCTCGGCGGCGTCTACCTGCTGCTGCGCCGGGACCTGGACTGGCGCATCCCGGCCGGAATCCTGGCCAGCGTCGCCGCCTTCTCCGGCCTGCTGTTCCTGATCGACCCCGGCAAGTATCCCGGCCCGCTTTTCTCGGTCTTCTCCGGCGGCCTGCTGCTGGGGGCCATCTACATGGCGACCGACCCCGTCACCTCGCCCATCACCCCTCGCGGGGCCTGGATATTCGGCGTCGGCGTCGGGCTGCTCGTGATCCTGATCCGGGTGTTCGGCGGCTTCCCCGAGGGCGTCATGTACGCGATCCTGCTGATGAACGCCGCCACGCCCCTGATCGACCGCTACACCCAGCCCAGGGTCTTCGGCAAGGGAATCAGGTCCAAGTGAACGGCAAACCGGGCACAATCGCACGGGACACGGGGCCCTCCTCCACCCGGCTGGTGGCGACCCTCGGACTCGCCGGGCTGCTCTCAGGCCTGATCATCGTGTCGGTGTACGAGGCCAGTCTCCCGCGCATCGAGGCATACAAGGCTAAGGTTCTGCGCGAGGCGGTGTTCGAGGTGCTTCCCGGTGTCGCCAACATGCAGCGGCTGGTCTACCAGGACGGCCAGCTGCTTCCGAAGGAGTCGGAGGCCAATGGCGAGGAGGCGATCTTCGCCGGCTACGACGGCCAGGGCCGGCTGGTCGGATACGCCGTTCCCGGCGCGGGCCCTGGCTTCCAGGACGTGATCCGGCTCCTCTACGGCTATCTGCCGGCGCGGCGCGAGGTGAGCGGCATGGAGATCCTGGAGAGCCGGGAGACCCCCGGGCTGGGGGACAAGATCTACAAGGACGCGGATTTCGTCGCGGGCTTCGTCGGACTGGCCGTCGACCCTGAGATCCTGGCGGTGAAGAAGGGTAAGAGGACCGCGCCCAACCAGATCGACGCCATCACCGGCGCGACCATCTCGTCGAAGGCCGTGGTCCGGATCATCAATGAGGCGAATCGGGTGTGGGGCGCACGCCTGGAGCCGCTGTCCGGTCCGGCTTCCGAGGGCACAAATCCGTGAGCGCGGAGTGAACAATGCCGAAGGAACAAGCTGACGCCTACCAGGAGTTCATCAAGGGCCTGTGGCGGGACAACCCGGTGTTCGTCCAGGTGCTCGGCATGTGCCCCATGCTGGCGGTGACCAACTCGGCGGTGAATGCGCTGGCCATGGGCGGCGCCACCTTCTTCGTGCTGGTCGCCTCGAGCTTCCTGGTGTCCTCCCTCAAGCGATGGATCCCGAAGCAGGTGCGGATCTCCACCTACATCATCATCATCGCCACCTTCGTCACCGTCACCGATTTCACCCTGGCGGCCCTGGTCCCGGGAATCCACAAGGAGCTCGGTGCCTTCATTCCGTTGATCGTCGCCAACTGCATGATCCTCGGCCGTCAGGAGGCCTTCGCCTCCCGGCACGGGGTGCGCCTCGCGGTGATGGACGCGCTGGGGATGGCGACTGGATTCTTGTTCGCCCTGTTCGCGCTCGGGAGCGTCCGCGAGGTCCTCGGCGAGGGGAGGTTCTTCGGCATCGACCTGTTCGGACCGGACTTCGAGCCCTGGGTCATCATGATCCTGCCGCCGGGGGGGTTCCTCACCCTGGGGCTGCTGCTTCTGTTCTTCAGCTGGGTGAAGGAGCGCAAGGAAAGGCTCGCCGAACGGCTGGCCGCGGCGGAGGCCGAGACGCGATGAACGAGCTGGTCTGGATCTTCGTCAGCGCGCTCCTGATCAACAACTTCGTGCTCGCCTATTTTCTCGGACTCTGCCCCTTCCTCGGTGTCTCCGGGCGCCTGGAGACCTCATTCCGGCTCGGGCTGGCGACCGTGTTCGTGATGCTGGTCACCGCCCTGTGCGCCTGGCTGCTCAACACCTACGTGCTGATCCACGCCCCGTACCTGCGCCTGATCAGCTTCATCGTGGTGATCGCGAGCACGGTGCAGTTCATCGAGATGGTCATCAAGAAGCTGAGCCCGGGCCTGTTCCGGGCGCTTGGGATATTCCTGCCGCTGATCACCACCAACTGCGCCATCCTGGGGCTGGCCATCTTCTCCACCAACAAGGGCTACGGGCTGGCGGAGGGTCTGATCTACGCCCTTGGCGCCGGGCTCGGCTTCACCCTGGCGCTGGTGCTGATGGCCGGGATGCGCGAGGAAGCGGAACTCGCTCCGGTACCCCGGCTGATCCGCGGCACCGCCATGAACCTCATCATCGCCGGCATCCTGTCCATGGCCTTCATGGGCTTCGCCGGCCTGTTCAGTCAGACCTGAGCCATGTGGAGCCACCTCTGGTCGGTTCTCGCCTTGGCGGCTCTGTGCGCGGCTTGGGTGCTTTTCCAGCGATGGCTGAAGCGGGTGGATCCTGACGGAAGGGAGCTAGAGCAGGGCTGCGGGCGTTGCGCCCGCGACTGCGACAAACGGCGCTGACCCAACGGCTCGGACCGCCCGGGTTCAGGGGAGCCGTCTAAAAACTGGGTGCGCCAACCGCGGCGCCCTCCGCGGACTCGCCTCCTTCCTTGAAACCGCGCTCCGGGCCGGTGACGTAACTCCCGCCCATGCCCCCGCCGGTTTGGCGCCGGTAGGGGACCTCCACTACGCCGTCCTTGACGAAGCCCGAGGGCTTGCCGAGCTCGTCGTAGTAAACGCAGACGCCTTTCTCGACCACAAACTCCCCAACGTAACGGTGCGATACCTTGCGCTTGAGATTGGATGCGAAATCCAGTCCGAGAAAGTGGCTGATCAGGCCGCGGATGACCCCGGCGTGTGCTACCAGCAGGAGGGTGCCGTTGGCATGCATCCGCTGCAGGGACAGGACGAAGTCGACGCTCCTGCGCTGCATCTGGTGGAAGCTCTCCCCCTCGGGAAAGACAAAGTCCGGGTCTTTCTTGTACTGAGGGAAATTTGCCTCGACCCAATCCTTTGACTGCTCGAAAAGCTCCCCGTAATTGACCTCGTTGAGCTCATACGCGGCGTGTACCACATCGCATCCCCGCTTCTCGGCGAAGTAACGCGATGTCTCGCGCGACCGCGCCAGGGCGCTGGAGTAAAAGGCGTCGAAGCGGATGTCCCGATTACGGATCAGCTCGTCGATATGCGCGAGATCGGCTTCCCAATCGTCCGCCCGCGGGGCATCCCCCCAGCCCATAATCCGCCGCTGCTCATTGTTGACGGTCTTGTAGTGGCGAACGAGTATAAATCTCATGACTGATCACTCATGGCATGAATCTTAGGAAATTTAATGTAGATGAGAAGCGATTGCCAGTGATGATTCACGCATGGGTCGGCCGCGGTCACGACCAGTCAGATCCCAAGGCCTAACCTGGGAGGCGTCCGTGGCGCCGTCTATTCAATGGTCGCCCCCAGCCTCTCGGGGGCCGGGCTCGTTAGGGAAGCGCTTGATCAGCACTTCCCGCGGCACATGGATGTGGCGCCATTTTCGAGCGCGTAAGCGTCTGAAAATGAAGCCACCCAAGAACCACGCTTCTTGGGTGGCGTACTGATTTTGGCCAGGATGGCCAATAATCGGCGTCTCCTTAGCCTATTCCGACCGCGAGATCGCGGGCGGAAGGATGTCCTTGGTGATGCGCTTGGCCAGGGTGTAGATACGGCGCATCTGATCGACGAACGACATCTGCAGCCGAATCAGCGTCAGGTAGTCCGGATCATCGGTGGCAAGCCGTTCGGCCTTTCTCGACAGGAGGCGCTCCGAATGGTCGCGCACCTGATTCTTCATCATCAACACGGATTCGGCGGCGCGCTGGTCGTTGTCGCGCAACGCCTTCACCGTCAGCTCCACCGCCTTGATCACGGTGGCGTACAGCTCCTCCAACATGGCTCGGGACTCGTCGCCTGCCGCGGAGTCCACATCGCAAGCCTTGCGCGCGAGCGCCGCCAGGTCCGTCTCGATCACATCCGCGAGGTTCTCCAGATTGTCGGTCGCCATCATCAGGCCCTGAAACTCCGCGCTTTCCTGGTCCGTGAGCATGCCCTTGCGGACCAACCCCAGGAACCTGAGTATCTCCTCTTCCAGGACGTCGACCTGATCATCGCGACGAACGATGTCGTCCAGACGCCCCAGGTCGCGATCCCGGAACGCGGGACCTATGTCTTTCAACATGCCGACGACGATTTCGCCGACCCGCCCCAATTCCAGGCGCACCTGCTGCAGCGCCACCGTCGGCGCCGCGAGCGCTGCTTGATCGAGGAACTCGGGCCGCGCGATCACCCCCTCGTCGGGTCGACGCTCGCGAACCAGCCATTCCGCGAGCCGTGCGAACCAGCCGGTAAACGCGATGAAGAGCAGCGTGTTGATCACGTTGAAGAAGGTATTGGCGTTGGCGATCTGACGCGGCACCTCCGCGGCGGCTCGCGCGGAGCCCTCCAGCCCCGGACTGGACGGCGACAACCAGACCGCGATGTCCACGAGCAGCCAGATCAGCGGCAACCACAACAAAACGCCTAGGACATTAAAGGCGACATGAACGACCGACGCCCGTGTGGCATCGACGGACTTGCTGCTCAGGATGCCCATGAACGCCGTCGTGACCGCGGTGCCGATGTTTGCTCCCAGTGCCAGCGCGATGCCCGCGGGCAACGACAGCAGCCCCTCGCTCGCCATGGCGATCGCGATCCCGACCGTGGCCGCCGATGACTGGACAATGGCGGTGAAGACCGCGCCAGCCAGGATTCCCGCCATCGGCCGCTCCATCGCGGTCAGCATGTCCAGGAATGGCTGATAGCTGCGCAGCGGCGTCATGGCGGAGCTCATCAGGCCCATGCCGTAGAACACCAGCCCGATGCCCATGATCATCATGCCGTAGTGCTTCACCCGCTCACGCTTGGCGCTGTAAAGCATGAAGAAACCGATCGCGACCGGACCCAGCGAGTACGCCGACAGATTGAAGGCCAGCAGCTGTGCGGTGACCGTGCTGCCGATGTTCGCACCCATGATGACCCCGACCGACTGCGCCAGGGTCATCATGCCGCCGCTGATGAAGCTGACCACCAGCAGGGTGGTAACCGTCGAGGAGTTGAGAACGCCGGTCACGAAGGCACCGGTGAGCGCCCCCATGAAACGATTGGTGGTCAGCTGCGCCAGCACCCGCTTCATGGTCTGGCCTGCCGCCTTCTTCATGCCCTCCGACAACAGCTGCAGGCCGCCGAGGAAAAGCGCAAGGCCGCCGAACAACCCCAAACCGAGTTGCAGCCAATCCGGGGACACCTGCTCGGTTGGTTGTTCGGCAGCGGCGGCGATCAGCGCGACCACCAGAAGGGCCACGCCCGCGGAGAGCGCAGAGAGATGGATCGCGACGCGCCGGATCGGGTCCGCGAACGCCCCACGCGGCTGCACCTTGAGACTCTCGTCTTGGATCATGCGAGGAATACCTGGATTGAAATGGGCCGACCGGGGACGCCGGCCCCCATTGCCAGGCACCGAGAACCCGGACTCGAACCTGATCGGCTACCCGCCGGACACGGGCCGCTTCTTGGAAACGGTACGCGGGGCGACGCCCTTCTTGGTTGCCGTCTTCTTGGCAACACCGGGCCCCGCGCTGGCGGCGCCACGTTTCTCATCGGCGGGGGCGCCCGGAGCATCCGCATCGGGCTGGGAGGTGGCAGCAGCCGAGTAATCCTTGACCCTGTCCAATGCCGCCTTGGCGTTGCGCTCCGCCGCGTCCAGCCTGGCCTGCGCCTCCTTCGCCTTCTCCAACGCCGCGGCCGCCTCGCCTTGCTCCTTGGCGCTCGCCTGCGCGAGGGCCTGCGCCGTTCTCGCCTGGGCCTCCGCCGTCTTCGCCTGCGCCCGCGCGGTCTCCGCCTGGGCAGCCGCGGTCTCGGCTTGGGCCTGCGCCTCTATTCCGAGTTCCGCCTTGGCGTCCGAGATGATTCGTTCTGCTTCGGACAGGGCCTCCCGACGCGAACGCTCGATCTCCTTCGCGGCGGCTTGCTTGATCTTGGCAATCTCCGCCTGGGTCTCCGCCCTCACCCGATCGACCTCGGCGCGGGCCTCTTCCATCGCCTTGTCCGCGCGCTCCTTCGCTTCCGCCCCCTGCTTGCGCGCCTCCGCGATCTCCGCCTGAGCCTGCGCGGCCTTCGCCTGGGCCTCGGCCTGCAACTGCGCCGCGAGCGCCTCGGCCTTGGCGGCCTGCGCCTTGGCCTTGGTAGTTTCCGCCTGCGCCGCGGCCTGGGCCGTCGCGACCCGCTCCTGCGCCTGCGCAACCTCGATCTGGGCCCTGGCCGTCTCAAGCAGCTCCTTGATCAGCGATGACGCGCCCTTCAGCGACTTGTCTGAACTCGACATGGGATCTCAAATACCTCCGCGGGTGATGTCTTGGTTGCGGTCGCCGCCAATTATGAAAAGAGTGCGCCGCCGGTGCACCGAATTCTCCGCATTCGGGCACCAGGCGGCGTTCGCCTCGACTACCGGCCCTCCTCGGCGGCTGGAGCCGGCTGCCTGAGATCCCTCAGTCCTCGACGCCCATCTCCTCCTGCACCGTCTTGACGATCCGCTTGTCGATGGTTAGCAGCTCGTCCCGCCGTCCAGGGTAATCGATCTGGCCGAGGAGGTAGCGAATGGCGTTGATGCGGGCGCGCTTCTTATCATCGGACTTGACGATGATCCAAGGGCTGTCGGCGGTGGAGGTGAAGAAGAACATGTCCTCCTTCGCCTTGGTGTAGTCGTCCCATTTGCCCTGAGACTCCTGGTCGACCGGGCTCAGCTTCCACTGCTTTAGCGGATCGTGGGTGCGCTTGTTGAATCGCCGCGCCTGCTCTTTCTTGCTGACCGAGTAATAGAACTTGACCAGCGTAATGCCCGAACGGATCAGCATGCGCTCGAGCTCGGGCACGGAGCGTAGGAACTCCTTGACCTCCGCCCCGCTGCAGAAGCCCATGACCCGCTCCACCATCGCCCGGTTGTACCAGCTGCGGTCAAAGAAGGTGATCTCCCCCGACGACGGCAGGTGCGCCAAGTAGCGCTGGAAGTACCACTGGGTGCGCTCGCGGTCGCTCGGCTTGTCGAGGGCCACTACCCGCGCGCCGCGGGGATTCATGTGCTCGACGAAGCGCTTGATGGTGCCTCCTTTGCCCCCGGCATCGCGGCCCTCGTTGAGCACCAGCAGCCTCAGCCCCTCGTCCTTAGCCCAGTTCTGCATCTTCAGCAGTTCCACGTGCAGGGGCATGATCAGATCGAGGTAATCGGCGGCGCTGAGCTTGGTTAAAGGCTCGGCCAGGTCGTCCGGCGGTCCTTTGCGGTTGCTCGTCTTCTTGGCCTGCTTGAGCTTGAACTCCTCGGCATCCTTGCCGCTGGGCTTTATGGTCGGTGCCTCGGCAGCTATGCCGGCCGCGCCCTCACCCTCGGCGCCGGGAGGCTGGTCAACCGGCGCCTGGCCATTTCCACCGCCGCCCTTGGACCTGGCCGCCTTCGGCTCCGGGGTCTCATCGTGGTCGTCGGTGTCCATGTCCAGCTCCTCCTGGTCCAATAGCCCGTCGTCGCTGGTCGGGGTCTCGAGCCTCGCCGTCCCACGGCGTGAGGGCTTACGGGTTCGCGTCGTTGTCGTCATCTTTTCCTCCACCTATTTGTTTCGATTTTCCGGCAGGCACCGCGGCAGGAAGACGTTGTTCAGCCTCCGCATTGGCAGTACTGTGAATGTTACGGTATTGTTACCGAAGAATGATAAATTGGCGAACCTGAAAATGCCGCGAGGCTTTCGAAGGACAGCGCCAGCGCTTCCCACGGAACGAGTAAGGACACCGGGTGGCGTGGAATGCAACCCTGATCGGCTGCAGAACACCGAGTCAGCGCTGCCACAAGCATTTGATTTTCTCGATTTATTGGGGGCTGGTCCAAGGGCCAGCTTTATTCTGTTCGCGCGGACAGCCGTCTGCGAGCGCGAACGCCACTGCATCCGTGGAGTTTAACCGTCCTTGGACATCCTATCCGTGCTCGTCGTCGTCGCCGTGGCCGTAGTCCTGATCTTCGACTACACCAACGGCTTTCACGACGCATCGAACATCATCGCCACCCCCATCGCCTCGCGGGCCTTGACGCCTGTCCAGGCGGTGGTGATCGTCGCCACCTTCGAGTTTCTCGGCCCCCTGCTTGGCGGCACGGCGGTGGCGAACACCATCGGCAAGTTCGTCAATCTGGACGATATCGCGGCCATTCTCTCCGTGACCGTCATCCTGTGCGGGCTGTCCGGGGCCATCTTCTGGAACCTCATCACCTGGTGGTTCGGCATCCCCTCCTCGTCGTCCCACGCCCTCGTCGGCGGTCTGGCCGGCGCGGTGCTCATCGCCGTAGGCTCCGATCACGTGATCTGGGGCTTCTCCCAACTCGCCCAGGGACACTTCACGGGTGTGACCAAGGTGCTGCTGGCGCTGGTGATCTCCCCCGTCATCGGCTTCTGGGCCGGATTCTTCATCCATCGGCTGGTCTTCTTCCTCATGCGCGGGGCCAAGCCCGGCGTCAACAAGTTCTTCAAGCGCATCCAGATCTTCTCCTGTGCCGGCCTGGCCTTCGCCCACGGGGCCAACGACGCCCAGAAGAGCATGGGCATCATCACCCTGGTGCTCATCAACGGCGGCATCCTCACGGAGTTCGTGGTCCCCTTCTGGGTCATCCTAGCCTGCGCCACGGCCATCACCCTGGGCATCCTGTCCGGCGGCTGGCGCATCGTGCGCACGGTCGGTTTCGGCATCTTCAAGGTCCGCCCCATCCATGCCTTCGACGCCCAGCTGACCTCCGCATCCGTAATCTTCACCGCCTCGGTGATCGGCGCACCGGTCTCCACCACCCACGTCGTCAGCTCCGCGCTGATGGGCATCGGCGCCTCAGAACGTCCCAAGGCCGTTCGGTGGGCAAAAGCGCGAGACATCATCAGCACCTGGGTCATCACCATCCCGGGTGCGGGCTCCGTGTCGGTCCTGACCTATCTGGTCGTCAACGCCATTGTCGGCGTGAACTGAATTTCACCGCCTTCTAGCGTCTTTTTATGCTGAATAACAGAGGATTACCCCTATGAGCGGCAGCTCCAATTCGATTGTCACCAAGCTGGTCGATCGCGTGTTCCCCATCATGCCGGACTTCTATGGCCTGATCGGCGCCCAGGCCGAGCAGGTCTGCCAGTCCCTGGACGTATTCGTCAAGTTCATGGAGAGCGGGGACATGGAGATCGGCAACGAGGTGCGGGCCAAGGAAAAGGAAGGCGATGAGCTGAAGGCCAAACACATGGAGATTCTGAACCATGCCTTCGCGACCCCGATGGACCGGGAGGACATCTACCGGGCCATCGTCACCATCGACGAGATCCTGAACTACGCCAAGACCACGGTGCGCGAGATCGAGGCCCTCGACATCAAGCCCGACGAGCACATGGCTGAGATGGCCCGCCTGATGCGCGATGGCAGCATGGAACTGCGCGACGGCTATAAGAAGCTCTCAGACAAGCCCATGGAAGCGGAGGAGAACGCCGCGGCGGCGCGCAAGGCGGAGCGCAACACGGAGAAGGTCTACCGGGCCGCATTGGCCGACCTCTTCAGCGCCGATCATCTGGTCGAGGCCCTGAGGCAGAAAACCGAGAACGCCGAGGCCGACGCCATGTTGTACGTCATCGAGACCTTCAAGCGCCGGGAGGTGTACCGCCACCTCTCCAACGGCGCCGACCGCCTCGAGCACGCAGCTGGCGTGCTGCACGACATCGTCGTTCAGATCGCCTGACAACGGTTGTTCCGCCGGCCGCCAATGGCCGGCGCCTTTGCCCGCAAAGCGGCGGCTGCCCGGACGTCATCCTCCGGGCAGCACTTCCACCCCTCGGGACGAGGGCCGATTTCGCCGCCGCGATTCCCCTCTGCTATCGCACCAAGCCCACGGGAAAACCGATCCGAATCCGCAGCACCGCTCGAACGGGAACGTATTCCGCCGTGATATCCGCGACACCGCCGCGTTTTCGGTCTTTCAGGTTGTGGAGGGCGTACCCCAGGTCGGAGGAGAGTGGCGAACGGGAACCGCGCGACCGGAGAAGGTCGTCCGGCGCACCGCCGTCCTTCGTGTCTATGCCGAGGATGTCGCCGACCAGGGTTTGGGCGACCGGTTGATCGATGCCTGCGACCTCAATCGTTTCGGTGATCGTGCTCTCGGCAGGCCGGTACTGGATCGACTCGGAAACCAGTCCACCGCTGATCCCGGCAAGTGCGGCGCGCAGCTCGATAATCCCCTGCATCGCATAGCCCGCGTGCCCGACCTCGGCGTACCTACGCCAGGATTCATCCGCCCCCTGCCCCAACACATGAGCCAGCGCGGAATCGAAATCCGCCGCCTTTTCCATGCCCTCCCGGCGCCAAAGAAGACACAACAGGGGCAGCCAGAGACGGTCCATCGCGGCCAGGGTGCCGCAAGCGCAGAGCACGAGCGCACAGTCGAGCTCAGACTCGACGCTGCCCCTGCCCTTGTCCTCGATCCACCGCATCAGGCATTCCGTGCCGATTCGATTCCCGCTGCGTTCGTCGAGATCCGTCAATCTGTGCCGGATATCGTCGAGCAGGCTACCGATGCCGTTTCTGCAGACCCCTTTCCAGGCGGGCAGAAGGCTGTTGCGATTCTTGCTCCAGAACAGATTACGCGACGGATCTCCCGTGGAAGGGGCATCGGGAGCCAAGGCGCCCAGGAAACGCTTGTGCAACCAGGGAAGACCCGACCAGTATCGGTCGCCGAACTCACGGTTCCAGCGGTGGAAAGGGGTGTGATGAAACCGAATCGGATAAAAGTAGGCGAGATAGCGAAAGAGCACATCCTCGCCGACCGAGTCCGGCGCGTCGCGACAGCAGGCGGCGAGCCATACCGATTTCTCGAACGTGCTGCCCATGGGCAAACCGGCCATGACGACCCTGATCGCGGACACGGTCTCACTCTTCTCGCCACTCCCCTGATCGACTGCCGGACAATCCTCCAGGTCGGTCGCCACCAGGTAAGGCCCGTCGGGGACGAAGCATGCCCGCAACCGCGTTGCGCGCGTCACCTCGCAGCTCGGCACGCGAACAGTCTCCGATGCCGTGCTCGTTTGACCGAGAAGCTTCAGGCCGGACACCGCGTGCTCGTCGGTCATCTCGCGAACCAAGAGCTGCAGGCGTGAGGAAAAGCCCGTCGCGAGAGAGCCGGCGGCGCAGACGGCCGAGTCGTCGTCGCGCACGAACCAAAGGGTGTTCGATTCCTCGGTCCCGGCCTTCCCGAGGGCCATGAGGGAGAATCGGAGCGTGAGGATCGACGGCTGATCGTTGAATACGCCGTCGACGAAGTCGAAGTAGTCCATTCCGCACCTCAAAGTCGCCGAGGCGCTGACCCGAGGCCACCCTGGCCCGCGTCACCGCCTCATCAAATGGTTGCTCCCGCAAGGTCCGCAGGGGCAGGGAAGGACGCTGGACCCGTGCGCAGCGCCAGGATTCGGAGCCTTATTGTTACCGAATTGTTACCGCAATAGCCAAGCAAAAAAATACGTTTTCCGGACCGCATCAAACTGAGCTTCGCCCCGCGCGCAGGCGGCCGGGAACTCGCTTATACTCGGGCCGATTCAGGCGTGCGCCACGCGCGCCCGGAGCTGGCCGGATCAGGATAACAACGCCCTAAACGGGGACTACTCGGAGGATACGCAATGCACCTCGCACTGGAGAATCTGCTTCGCCGCATGTCGCTCGCCTGTGTCGGCATGCTGTTCGGCCTGAGCCAGACCGCTTCGGCCCTGGAAGACAAGCTCGTGATCGTCACCTCCTTTCCCGAGGATCTCACCGGCGTCTTTCAAAGCGCCTTCGAGCAGAGGCACCCCGGGACCAAGGTCGAGGTGCTCAACAAGAAGACGTCCGCCGGCGTGAAATACCTGCAGGAGACCGCCGGCAACAACACCACGGACCTTTTCTGGGTATCGGCCCCGGACGCCTTCGCGGTGCTCAAGAGCGCGGGACTGCTGCAGCAGCACCAGCCGACGGCCAGCGGCATCCCGGACAAGATCGGCAGCTTCCCGATCAACGACCCCGACGGATACTTCTTCGGCTTCGCGGCCTCCGGCTATGGCCTCATGTACAACACCCGCTACCTCAAGGCCAAGAAGCTGCCGGAGCCGAAGGAGTGGGACGACCTCAAGGACCCCATCTATTTCGAGCACGTAGGCATGTCCGCGCCCTCCCGCTCCGGCACCACCCACCTCACGGTGGAGGCCATTCTGCAGGGCGAGGGATGGGACAAGGGCTGGGCGACCCTCAAGGAGCTGTCCGGAAACTTCAAGACGGTCACCGAGCGCAGCTTCGGCGTCCCCGACGGCGTCAACAGCGGCGAGTTCGGCATCGGCATCGTGATCGACTTCTTCGGCTTCTCCTCCAAGGCGAGCGGCTTCCCGGTGGAGTTCGTGTACCCAACGGTCACCGCCTTGGTCCCGGCCAACGTGGGCATGGTCAAGAACGCGCCGCACCCGCAGGCGGCGGCCGCCTTCATCGAGTTCCTGCTCTCCGACGAGGGACAGAAGCTGCTGTTCGACCCCAAGATCAGCCGGCTCCCGGTCAAGCCGGAGATCTACGCCAAGGCGCCCCCGGGCCTGCCCAACCCGTTCGAGGACAGCTCCATCGGGGCGGCGGTCAACTTCGACTCCGACCTCTCCGAGGGCCGCTACAACCTGGTGAATTCCCTGTACGACCAGCTGGTCACCTTCCGCCTCGAAGACCTGCGAGAGGCCACCAAGGCCATCTACGCGGCGGAGGCCGCGCTGGCAAAGAAGCCGAACCCGGAGGCGCAGAAGCTGGTGGACGAGGCGCGCGCCCTGATCGCCGCCGTTCCGATCACCGAGGAGCAGGCCAACGACAAGGCGTTCGCCGCCATCTTCGAGAAGAAGCGCGATAAGGCCACCGACGAGGTGCCCCAACGCCAGGCGGAGGTGGAGGAGCAGTGGGACCGCTTCGCCCGGGAGAACTACGCCAAGGCGAGAGAGCTGGCGCGCCGCGCGGAGGGGATGGCGGATTGATGCGGCGGGAATCGGGCCGCGCTGGCCGCGAGACCGGCGCGCGCCCCACCCGATAGCGCGCCCGCTGATCGGCGCCGCCGGGATTGAGCACCCTGCGAGCGAACATTGGGGACCGCCGGCGTCGCCTTGGCGCTGGCCCTGTTCCTGTTGGTCTTCCTGGTCGTTCCGGTCCTCAAGGTCGTCTTCGTCGCCTTCCTCGACCCCCATACCGGGGGCTTCACCCTGGTCAACTTCCAGGACTTCTTCCGCACCTCCCTGTTCCGGGAGTCCTTCTGGAACTCCCTCTACGTGGCCAGCGTGTCGGTGGTGATCGCGACGCTCATCGCCGTGCCCCTGGCGTACTTCACCAGCCGCTTCAACTTCGGCGGCGCGGTGCTCATCCAGACCCTGGGCGTGATTCCCGCTGATCATGCCGCCCTTCGTCGGCGCCGTGGCCATGCAGATGCTGTTCGGCAGCAACGGCAGTGTGAACCTGCTGCTCGACGAGCACCTCGGCTTCACCATCCCCTTCATGGAAGGGCTGAACGGGGTCATCCTGGTGGAGAGCATCCACTACTTTCCCTTCATCCTGACCAACCTCTCGGCGAGCCTGATCAATATCGACCGCTCGCTCGAGGAGTCGGCCCAGAACCTCGGGGCGAGCGGCCTGCGGCTGTTCCGCCGCATCGTCTTCCCATTGGCCATGCCGGGCTATGTCGCCGGGGCGGCCCTGGTGTTCCTCAAGGTCTTCGACGACCTGGGCACGCCCCTGCTGCTCAACGTCAACAACATGCTCGCCCCGCAGGCCTATCTGCGCATCACCTCGGTGGGCATTACGGACCCCATGGGCTATGTGATCTCGGTGATTCTGGTTCTATTCTCCGTGTTCTCGCTGTGGGTCTCCTTCCTCGCCTTCCGCGGCCGCGACTACTCGTCGGTTCAGAAGGGCGGCGGCGGGCTGCTCAAACGCGACCTGCGCCCCTGGGAGAAGGCGGGCGCCTATGCCGTGATCCTGCTCATTCTGGCCCTGGTGCTGGCGCCCCACATCGGGCTGCTGCTGCTGTCGTTCGGCACCATCTGGTCCTACGCGCCGCTGCCGGACGCCTTCACCCTCGAGCACTACGCGCGGGTCTTCGAGTCCTCGTCCCAGTACATCACCAATACCCTGCTCTACGCCGGACTGGCCGCGAGCATCGACGTCGTGATCGGCACGGCGATCGCCTATATCGTATGGCGCACCAAGCTGCCGGGCCGCAAGTGGCTGGACTACGCGGCGACGGCGGCACTCGCGGTCCCCGGGGTCGTCCTGGGCATCGGCTTCCTGCGCACCTTCTTCGACCTCCAGCTTCCGGTCAGCGGCCAGCCCCTCGCCACCTGGTGGCCGATGCTGGTGATCGCGCTCGCCATCCGCCGCCTGCCCTACGCCCTGCGCGCCTGCGTGGCGGCGCTGCAGCAGGTGAGCGAGACCCTGGAGGAGGCGGCCGAGAACCTCGGGGCCACCAAACGACGCACGGTCTGGCGGATCGTCGTCCCCCTGATGTCCGGGCGGATACTGGCCGGCTTCGTGACCAGCTTTGCCACGGCATCCGTCGAGCTCTCCGCCACCCTGATGCTGGTGGCCCAGCAGTCCGACGCACCGCTGTCCTACGGCATCTACGTCTACATGCAGTCGGCGGCCGGGCGTGGACCCGGAGCGGCCCTGGGCGTGATCGCCGTCGTGATCGTGGGCCTGGGCACCTATGTGTCCCACCGCATCATCGAGCGCGGGCGGCGGGCGCGCGGGAGCGACCGGGTGGTCGCCGAGACAATGCCAACCTAGGGGGATGGGGATGGGCGAGCAGCGCGGTGTCAGCGTGATTCTGCAGAACGTCAGCCTGGCGTTCGGGCGCCATCGCGTGCTCGAGGACATCAACCTCGAGATCGAGCCGGGAGAGCTGTTCGCCTTCCTCGGGCCCTCGGGCTCGGGCAAGTCGACCCTGTTGCGCGTCATCGCCGGATTCGGCCCGCGACCGGGCGGCCGGGTGTTGGTCGACGGCGAGGACGTCGCCTCGCTTCCGCCCTGGAAGCGCAATATCGGCATGGTGTTCCAGAACTATGCCCTGTGGCCGCACATGAGCGTGGGCCGCAACGTCGCCTTCGGTCTGGAGGAGCGACGCGTACCACGTCAGGAGATGCGCCGGCGCGTGGCGTCCGCGCTCGATCTGGTCGGACTGGCGGAGCTTGCGGACCGCCGGCCGTCCCAGCTCTCGGGCGGGCAGCAGCAGCGGGTCGCCCTGGCCCGGACCCTGGTGGTGGAGCCGCGGGTGCTGCTGCTCGACGAACCCCTGTCGAACCTGGATGCCAACCTGCGGGTACGGGTGCGCCGCGAGCTGCGCGACCTGCAGCGCCGTTTGGGCATCACGACGATTTTCGTCACCCACGACCAGGAAGAGGCCAACACCATGGCTGACCGCATGGCCGTGCTCAACGACGGCCTGCTGCAGCAGGTGGGCTCGCCGATGGACCTCTACGACCGTCCGGCCAACCGCTTCGTCGCCCACTTCCTCGGGAGCGCAAACCTGGTAGAGGGCGAGCTCGTCCGTGAGCCCGGCGGTACGGTGTTCCAGAGCACCGACGGCCTGCGCCTACCCGCCGCCCCAGCCGGCACGGACAGTGGGCCCCTGTCCGCGATGTTCCGTCCCCAGGACCTGGAGATCCGACCCGCCGCCGATGATCCTCCACCGCAGGACGCACGCCTGTGGCTCTCCGGCCTGGTGAGCGACAGCGAGTTCCTCGGCAATCTGGTGCGCTACACGGTGGCGGTCGGTCAGCATCGGCTGGTGGCGGACGACGGGCACCACGTAGGCCGGGAGCACTTGGAGCCGAACACGGCCGTCTGGATCGGCCTCGCGCCCGAGCGGGTGCGCTATCTGTACGGCTAGGCAGCCTTGAACCGGGGACAATAAAGCCCGCCCGGGATGGGGGAAAAGCCTCTTTTTCAGTTAAACTCCGAGCCTGACGCGCAACACGGCGGCCGTATCCGACACGATAACGAGCACTACTGACCTGGTTCCGAAAGAGAGACTATGCCAACCAAATCCAAAGCACCCGCGCCAGTAAGCCTGGACCAGACCGCCAGCGAGGCCTTCGCCACCATCATGGCGCACAACTTCGCATACCTGACCGAGTGGGAGGAGGCAGCGAGGACTTGGGACGATATCGAGGGCGTGCATCAGTTCCGCGTCACGATTCGACGCATGCGCTCCGCGCTCACCCTGTTCCAGAACGCGATTCCAAAGCCAGTCACCGAACCCATCGGAGAGGAAATGCGCTGGATCGCAGGCGAGCTGGGACTGGCCCGCGACCTCGACGTATTCATTTCCGAGGGGCTGGCCGCGGTTGCGTCGAAGCTGCCCCTGACCGGGGCCGAAAAGCTGCGGCTGCTCGCCGAGCAGCGCAGGGCCCGTGCCTACACGGAGCAGGTCCAGTCGATGCTGGACAGCGAGCGCTACGGACGGTTCAAGCAAGACTTCGGCAACTGGCTCAACGACAAGGCCTGGGAACGCGCCGAGCTACGCAAGAAGGAGGCGAAGCGCCTGTCGATGAACATCCTTCCCTACTCGCGCAAGCTGCTGGACAAGCAGGAGCGGCGAGTGCTCGCCGCCGGCAGTCACGTGGACCGGGACGACGCGGCGGCGATGCACCAACTGCGTATCGAATGCAAGAAGCTACGCTACGCGGCGGAGTTCTTCCGTCCCCTGTTCGCGGGCATGGACATCTTCATCTCGCACATGAAGGGCTTACAGGATCTGCTCGGGACCATGAACGACGTCGCCGTCACCCAGGATCTGCTCGAAGAGTTGCTGGCGGGTGAAACGGACTACGAGCTGCTCGTCTATGCGGGCGGCCTAATCGGCTGGAGAACCTGCGACTTCTGCCACATGCTGAACCGATTCGACCTCTATTGGGACGAGTTCGTCGAGGCCAAGCATCCCTGGTGGAAAAAGGCCTCTCCGACAACGGCGGTGGCGCGGCGAAGGGCGACTGATCCCGGCGACTCATTCTCCAGTCAGGGCATCCGTGATGACGGTGCGGATCGCCGTGGCGAACTCGTCGAAAGAATGCGGCTTGACGATGTAGTCCTCCACATCGTAACGGAACGCCGCGGCGCGATCGTTAGGCTCGTTAGAAGAAGTGAGGACAATGACCGCGAGATGGCGCAGATCGGGATCCTCGCGCAGTTCGCGCAGGAACTCGATCCCGCTCATGCGCGGAAGGTTGAGATCCAGCAGGATCAATGCCGGCAAAGGAGAGATCTTGGCCTGACCCTCGCCGCGCAACATCGCCAGCGCGTCGGTCGCGGTGCGCGTGACGTGCAGGGGGTTGCCGATGGCGTGTTTTTTCAATGCCCGCTGCACCGTCATCACATCCACACGATCATCCTCCACCAGCAGGATGCCGGCCGTCTCGTCGATCATCGCTTTTCCCCGAACGCTGCGTTTGCTTCCTCGTAGGAACCCTGCTCCTTTTCCTGCTTGAGCCAGGCGAACTCGAATCGCGTGCCTCTTCCTCGCCCTGAGCTCAGGGTGATGGTCCCGCCGTGCTCCTCCACGAGCTTCTTCACCAAGGCCAGACCGATGCCGGTATTGCCGCCGGAGTCCTTGACCGTGAGAGTTTGAAACATGAGAAAGACCTTGTCCTGATACTCCGGGAGTATACCCGGTCCGTCATCAGCGACCTGAAACTCACAACGGTCTCCCAAGTCTCGCCCGGAGACCCGCACCACGCCGTGGTCCCGATCATGGTGATGGATGGCATTGCCGATGAGGTTTGCGAACACCTGCCCCAAATGCAAGCGGTCGGTAGAAAGTCGCGGCATCCCAGGTGCGACCTCGACCCGAAAGCCAGGAGGCGGGGCGATCGAGTCGACGGTATCGGCGACCAGCTTCGCGGTATCGACATCCTCCACCGACCCCTCGGCGCGACCAATGCGCGAATAGGCCAGCACGCCCTCGACCAGGGCGTGCATGCGCGCAACGCGGTCGCGCAGGAGACCGAGCTGCTCGGCGGTCTCGGGCGTCAGCTTGTCTTTCAGGTCTTCCTTAAGCCAGCCGGCCAGATTGGAGATACCGCGCAAGGGGGCCTTGAGATCGTGCGAGGCGACATAGGCGAACTGCTCGAGGTCCCGGGCTCGGCGTTCGGCCTCTGCGGTGCGCCGCGCCACCCGATGCTCCAGGGTGATGTTGAGCATCTGCAAGGCCCGCTCCGCACGCCGTCGTTCCGTGATCTCGTTGTTCAGCGCCGAGTTGGTACGCTCCAGCTCCAGGGTCCGTTGCGCCACCAACCGCCGCACCTCCTGCGCCCTGCCGATCATGGTGAACAGGTAGACGCAAGCCAGCACCGTGAACGCCAGGCCACCGCCGAGAATGAGACGGCTGCTCCAGTAATCCGGCTCGAAGTAACCGGGTACCGGATTGCACACGACGCTCCACATCCGGTCTCCGACCGGGATCTCTCCGATGTAGGCGGGATGGCCCACCAGTTCCCCGTCATCATCGGCGCCGAACGTGTCCTCGAACCGGGCGCGCGAGGAGTGAACATAGAAGGGCGTCGAGTCTACCGTGGGCTCGGCGGCGTAAAAGCGCATATCGACGCCGGCGGCTCCCAAATTCGACAGCGCCTGCTCCACGAGCTCACCCACCCGGAAAAGGCCGAGCGCGAACCCCTGTTGCGCCCGCTCTTGCTCGGGCACCGCGGTTCCCAAGTCATCGGCGGCCAGATCCCCGTCTACTGCGTCGCCCCGCTCGAACACCGGCACGGATACCGTAAGGCCGTACCGATTGTCGTCCGGTGCAGCGAGAGGCCTCGGGTCCGACACACGGATGGCCCTGCTTGCCGCAGCATCCGCCGGGCCCCCGAGCACCTGCGGGTTCGACGCCAGGTCAAGGCCGAGCAGGTCCTTGTTCTCGGTATAGGGCTGCACGTACAGGACCGGATAGTGCACCGGCCGCTCCGCCGCCTCCATGAGTTCCCCGCCCGCTCCCGTCTCTAGCATTCGAAACGGTGGAAAGGACCTGCGCGCACGCGCGAGAAAATCCTCGCGCTCCTCCGCCTCGACCCGCGGCACCCAAGCAAGGGCCTGTATCCAGGAGTTCCGCCGCAGGGCCGGCCCCACGAACTCGCGAAACTGCCGCCGGGTCACGCGCCGCGACGCCTCGAAAAAACCGCCGATGTCCTGAACCATGCCCAGGGCATAAGCCAATTCCCGTTGCACCACCAGCAGGCGGTCGCGGGCGGCCTCGGAGAATGCGCTGAGGCGCCGCTGCTGCTCCAGGTCGGTGATCTGGGCGAACACCAGCCAGGTGACCGTGACGCCGATGACCGCCACCAGGATGATGGGCGCATAGGTCCATCGGCCGTTGTGCTCCGCGAGCGCTGACCCCGCCCGCTCCTTCTCCTCGCGTGCCGAACCGTCCGCGTCCTGGCCGGCGACTTCGACGTCGCCGCCCTTCGTCCTCCAGCCCGAGGTCACCCGGGTCATGGGCTCATCCAGGCGAGCGACGAGGGGTCAGGCGGGTACCGGGCGCCGATGCGGCCCATCACCTCGTCCATGACCAGCTGCACCGTCTGCTCGACGTTCCAGTTTACGATGACCGGAATGCCCGCCCTCTCGGCCTGATCCACCATGAAGGTCTGCAGCTGCCAGATGCCGTCGAGCGTGCTGCGGTGGAGCTCCGAGTCCCGATCCGGCTGCTCCCGGCTGCGCCGCACCAGATGGTCGTCCAGCTTGGCAAGGGTGGTGACCGCAAGCACCAGCGGCACCACCACCGCCTTATCCGCGATACCCGCCAAGTCCAGGTGGGAGGGCAGAACGTGCACGCCATCCACGATCAGATCGTGGCGCTCCTTGACGGCGCGCAGGATGGTGGCCTCGAGCGCCACGCGGACCGTCCCGAATTGGGCCAGAAAGCCGGTAACCACGGGATTGTCGGCCGCCGCGGCCCCGAGCAGCGGCTCCACTGCGGCAGCCCCCTCCAGGCATCGAAGCTGGAATATCCCAGGGTGGGGGAAACGTGCGGGACCAGATAGCAGCGAATGATCTCCCGCATCATGTCGGTGGACTGGGTGCGGACGATGTCGAGCAGATAGGCCAGACGGGCGGCGATCGGTGCTCTTCCCGGCACCGGTGGCGCCGCCGATGAGGATGATCAGGGACTCGCCGCTGTCGTTGAAGCGGCAGCGGGAGAGAAAGCGGTCCGCCGGCCTCCGACGCAGCACTCGTTTCTCAGGGTCTCGAAGATGATGCGGCGCAGCTCCCGATGATCCACCACCGCGTCCTCGCGCTCCCGCAGGGAGGCCTGCACCAGTCGCGCGCCCCGCGCTGCCTGGTCGTGGCGGATACCGCAGCCTTCCAGGTGACGGGTGAGGACGCCGACGGAGAATATTTCTTCGCGCACGGCTTTGCGGATCAGGATCGGCCGTTCCCGCTGATCACCGGCGTCATAGGCCAACCGGGCTCCTTGCCGAGGCGTTGCTCCAGCTCCTCGCCGACCAGGCGGCGGAGACCAGCCGTGTCCACGGGCTCGGCCTGCTTGTCCAGCCGCTCCGCGCACGCGTTGCGCGACCTCGTAGGCGTCAGCGAAGGAGAGACCCGCCGCCACCAGCGACTGCACCAGGATGCCGCGCAGAAAGGGGATCTTTTGCCCGGTCCCTGATTCGACGACAAACAGCTTGCGCCGCCAACGGCTCAGGTCCTCCCGCTGCACACAGCGCGTGAATATCCTTACAGGCGCCCGAGCGCTCACGGGATCGGGACTTCCGTCTGCTCATTGACCCTTGCGGATACACACCGCCAGCTCCGACATCGTCGCCGCGATGCCCTGGATGGTGATGGTGCCGCGGTAGACGCCGTCGTCCACCACGAAGATGTAGCTGGTGTCGTTCCTCTCCATGAGCGCCACGCCTTGATCAGGGGGGCGTCCGAGGCGATGGTCTTGTGCAGTCCCTGGACAAAGGGCTCTATCGGAGCAGCACAGGATCTCGCGCGCCTTGTCCTCGGCATGCTCGACACAGGACATCTTGGGATTGAGCAGGGGCGCCAGCTCGACCACGTGCTCCGGCAGGCAGGACATGCGCAGAACGTTCTTCAGCGTCACCCGGCCGCTGATCCGCCCCGTCCTCGTCGACGAAAGGCAGGGCCTGCACCTGCGCGCGGCCGCAGACCTCGAAAAACTCCCGCACCAGCATCCCAGGGTGCGCAACCCCGGTCTCGATCATCACCGACTCGACGTTCACGTCGTGGCCTCCGTTGCTGGCGTCCATGCGCTCCAGAGATATCGGACATACACGTAGATGCTCGCAATGACGATACTCACCAGCATCAGCGGAAACGCAAGCGCCATGAACTTGAGAAACTCGATGCGATGCCCCGCCCGTTCCGCGTAGCCCGCCACGATCAGGTTCGCGCTCGCCCCAACCAGGGAGCCGTTACCGCCGAGACATGCCCCCAGGGCCAGGGACCACCAGAGCGGCATCAGATTCTCCGCGCCGCCGAAAGTCGGCGCCATGGACTTGATCATCGGGATCATGGTGGCGACGAACGGGATGTTGTCCACGATGGCGGAGAAAATCGCCGACACCCAGATCACGGCCAGGGCGGTCAGGGTCAGGTCGCCCCCCGTCAGGTCCACCACCTGGTGTGCCAGCATCTCCAGGATGCCAACGCGCTCCAGCCCGTGGACCAGGATGAACAGGCCGACGAAGAAGAAGATGGTCACCCACTCCACCTCGCCGAAGCTCTTGTGCACGTGCTCTGACTGCTCCTCGGGGTCATTCCCCAGGCTGGTCAACAACAGCAGCAGCGCCGCGCCGGCCATGGCGATGGTCGCGGGCTCCAGGTGCGAGGCCATGGGCGAAGACGAAGCCCAGCACGACCAGGGAGATGACGAACAGCGACTGCTTGAGCAGGACGGATCGGTGATCGCCTCGCGCTCGTTGAAGCTCATGACCCGCTCCCGCGCCGCGTCGCTCGCGTGCATGCCGCGGCCCCAGACCAGGTAGATGACCCCCAGGGTGACCACCATGATCACCGGGGTGATAGGCGCCAGGTTGAACAGGAAGTCATTGAAGCTCAGCTTGACCGCCGACCCGATCATGATATTCGGCGGATCGCCGATCAGGGTCGCGGTGCCACCGATGTTGGAGGCGAAGATCTCGGCGAACAGGTAAGGGTAGGGGTTCATCCTGCAGCTCCTCGGTGATCAGGAGCGTCACGGGTGCGATCAGGAGCACGGTGGTGACGTTGTCCAACAGGGCCGAGAACACCGCAGTGACAATGGAGAGCATGACCAGGATGCCCCAGGGCCTCGCCTGCACCCGCTTTGCGGACCACACGGCCACGTACTGGAAGACACCGCTACGCCTGGACACGGCAACGATGACCATCATCCCAGCCAGCAGGCCCAGGGTATTGAAATCGATGCCGCGGATCGCCGCCTCTTGGTTGAGGACCCCCAGGACGATCATCAAGCCGGCGCCGATCAGGGCGACGATGGCGCGGTTGATCTTCTCCGAGACGATGACGGCGTAGGTTCCGACGAACAGCACCGATGCGACCAACACCGGGCTCATACCGAGGATGTCCGCCGTGGCGTGCTCTGTGGTCATCTCATGCCCCCTCGCCCGCGTCTTGTTCGCCAGCGTCCGGCCCGGTGGCATGATCGGCCTCCGCGGTCAACAGGGTCACCGCCAGCTTGGTCAGCACATCCCAGTTGGAGACCATGCCGACGACCCGCTTGCGCTTACCCTCGACCACCAGCACCGGAAGGCTGGTCGGGTTCTCGGAGAGAAGCTGCAGCAATTTGGGGATTGGGGTGTCCGGGGTGCAGAGGCGAAGCTTTTTCTTCTTCTCGAGCAGGGCAGTGACCGGCCGCCGTCCGATCTCGCGCAAGCGCTGCAGATACTCGTCCGAGCCGTCGCCCAGGAAGCCGATATCCATGTGGAAGCTTTCCTCGTCCACGCGTGCGGCGGTGGGCAGCAGCTCATGGGTCAGCCAGCGCAGGCTCACCAGCCCGACGAAGGAGCCGTCAGCATCCACGACGGGAATGTTGTGGACCCGGTGCTTGCTCATCTTAAGTAAGGCATCGGCAACGGTGACGTCGGTCGTCACCGTCACGGGGTCGGTAGACATGATCGTCTTCGCAGTCATGGGTCGAGGGGAAATGTCGTTTGCAAGTTGGGTTCGGGTGGCGCCAGCGATCCGGACTTACCGACGGACCCGGATCTCGACCACAACTTATCACCTTTTAGGAGCGGTGAAAGTCCAGTTGCCGGGTTTTTCTGCTTGTTACGGTTATATTACCATTGGATTCGACGCCTTACCCGGCCACCCGCTGAAGCAGGGTGTGTCAAGGCGGAGCCACGGAACCGGTGCAACCTGAGCATGCGGCCACTCGCCGACCGCGGGCCGGCCCATCACGCAAGAGCGCGCTGGGCGGGACGGTCAGGATGGAGGAGCCCGCGCCAGACGCGGCGCCAAGAAAAAACGAGAGGAGGTGGATCAATGGCGGCACTGATTTGGAAAGACGAATACCTCGTCAATGTATCGGTCATGGATAAGCAGCATCGCAGATTGGCAGAACTGGTCGGACGACTCCACGAGACCGCCGAATCGGACTCAGCGGGCGAGGATCTCTTCATCGCCCTCAACGAGTTGGTGGGATTCACGCGATTACATTTCGCGACCGAAGAAGAGTTGATGCTCAAGTACGACTTTCCCGGTTACGCGGAACATCGCACCGCGCACAAGGAGTTGCTGGCCGGCTTACAGGCGCTACTGACCACCGTCCGCGACAAGGTTTCCGTCGGTTTCGATCCGGGCGGCGACATCAATGACGACTGGGTGGCCAGGCATCTGCTCGAGCGCGACCGTGATCTGGGAAAGTACCTCAACTCAAGGGGCGTGTTCTAGGTAGACCCAGATCAACTGAGCGCTTGAAAATAAAGCCATCCAAGATCCGCGCTTTTTGGATGGCGTGCTGATCTGGGCCAGGATGGCCAATGCTCAGCGTCTCCGCAACAACCCTGCTTCACGGGCGTAGTCGTCAAAGCGTGACCGGAGAGCTGGTTCAGCACAAGCCGGTCCGCGGGGATCGGGCGCTTGAGTACGACCGAGTCTCGCTCATTCGTTACACTGTCGTCATGAGAGAGCACGAATCACGCACTGGCGGCGCGGCTCGTACGGGGCGTCGATCCCTCTCGGTGCGTCTGGCGCGGTGAATGGGTGATGTCGAAACTCTTGAAGACCCTCTACGACGTGGCCGAGATTCGCTGCCGCTATAACAGGGTGCACGAGGCGATGTTCGGATTCTCGGCGCGCAGACTCTTGCAGAGCATGCACCCGCCGACTCCCGAGGGCACGGCGGCGCGCACCGAGGAGTTGGACCAACTCTCGTCGCAACTCGCCATGGCGCGGAAGGAACTGGATCAGCTCGGCCAAGCCGATCTTGCCATACGGCGGGGCAGGGAGATTCAAGGCGCCCTCATCGCCTATATCGACGCGCTCAACGAATCGAACGTCAGACTGAGAGCCTTCTGCGACCGTTGGCAGGGGGCCGACAGCGCGAACGCCACCGCCGAGCACAAGCTGCGCACAGAGCTCAAGGTCGCCTACGACGACGCGGTGCAGTACCACAAGCGTCTCGGGGCACAGCTCAACAAGCTGATCTCGACCTATTGATAACAATGGGGACAGAGAAATGGTAGAACGCAGCCGTGGCCGGGACACTGCCGGAGACGGCTACCGCGCAGATCCCACGACGACGCCTTCGCGCGGCGACTGAAACGCCGGTGCAGGCGGTAGCCCGCCTGTGCGAAAATCGAGCCCATCCGCCTGCGTTCAGTCCCCTATCCAACCATGTCCGCTGAAGCCGCTGCCGTCGATGCCGCTTCCCGCCTGAGCTCTCCCCTCGATCCCCCGGTTCCGACCTCTCCCGGCGAGCGCCTGCAGTGGGGTCGCCTCTACGGATCGAGCCGCGCGCTCGCCATCGCGCAAGCGGCACGCCAGGCACATTGCCTGGTCCTGGCCGTGGTGGAGGACGTGCTCGGCGCGGCCCGTCTGCAGGCGGAGCTCGGCTTCTTTCTCGACGACCCGGCGATACCGGTGATCGGTTTCCCGGATTGGGAAACCCTGCCCTACGACGTCTTCCCGCCGCTGCCCGAGCTGGTCTCCGAGCGCCTGCTGACTCTGCACCGACTGCCGTCCCTCGACCGCGGCGTGCTGGTCGTGCCGGCCGGCACCCTGCTCCAGCGCCTGCCGCCGCGGGACTACGTGGACGGCCACTCCCTGGTGCTCGGAATCGGCGACCGTTTGAATCTGGACGATACCCGCCGCCGCCTGGAGCGGGCGGGATACCAGTGCGTCTCGCAGGTGATCGCCCACGGCGAGTACGCGGTGCGCGGCGCCCTGCTGGACCTGTTTCCGATGGGCAGCCAGGAACCCTACCGCATCGATCTGTTCGACGACGAGGTGGAGAGCATCCGCACCTTTGACCCGGACAGCCAGCGCTCGCGGGAAAAGATGGAGCGTATCCGCCTACTCCCGGCACGGGAGTATCCGTTGGACGAGGACGCAATCGCCGCCTTTCGCCAACGGTATCGCGGCACCTTCGAGGGCGATCCCCAGGCCAGCATCATCTACCGCGAGGTCTCCGCGGGACACGTCCCCGGGGGACTCGAGTACTACCTGCCGCTGTTCTTCGAGGAAACCGCGACCCTCGCCGATTACCTCCCAGAGCGGACCCTTGTCATCGAGGAGGAGCGCGCCCGCGAGGCAGCCGCCAGCTTCCTGCAGGACGTGCACACGCGTTACGAGCAGCGCCGCCACGACATCGAGCGCCCCTTGCTTGCGCCCAACCGGCTCTACCTGTCGGCCGATGAGCTGAGCGCGCGTCTTAACGCCATGGCCGGCATCCTTGCCCAAACGGCCGAGGTGCCGCAGCGCCGCAGGGGATTCAGCGAAGTCGCGAACTTCGCCACCCGCACCCTGCCCGCGTTGGGAATACAAGCGCGCGCGGCGCGCCCGGCCGGGGCGCTGCAGGACTTCGTCGGCGCCCCCGAGCGGCGCCTCCTCTTCGTCGCCGAGAGCACCGGGCGCCGGGAGCTGCTGCTCGAGAACCTGCGCGGCTTCGATATCCACCCCCGACTTGTCGGCGGCTGGAAAGCGTTCGTCGACTCCGGCGAACGCGTCGGTCTCACCGTCGCCCCGCTGGAGCAGGGTCTGTATCTCGAGACCGAGCACCTTGCGGTTGTCACCGAGACCCAGCTCTATGGCGAACGGGTACGGCAAGACCGCCGGCGCCGAGCCGCCGCTCGTGACGGCGAGGCGGTGGTCCGCAACCTCACGGAGCTCCACATCGGCGCGCCGGTGGTCCATGAGGATCACGGCGTCGGCCGTTACCTCGGGCTGCAGACCCTTACGCACGGCGGGATGCAGACTGAGTTCCTGACGCTGGAGTATGCCAAGGGCGACAAGCTCTATGTTCCTGTTTCCTCCCTGCACCTGATCTCCCGCTACACGGGCGCATCCGAGGAGACCGCCCCGCTGCACCGCCTCGGCGGCGAGCAGTGGGAGAGGCTCAAGCGCAGGGCGGCGGAGCGGGTGCGCGACGTCGCCGCGGAGCTGCTGGACATCTACGCGCGGCGCGCGGCCCGCCGGGGCTTCGCCTTCCCCGCCGATGGCGATGAATACGCCGCCTTTGCCGCCGCCTTCGAGTTCGAGGAGACGCCGGACCAGCAGCAGGCCATCGACGCCGTGATCGCCGACATGGCGGATCCCAAGCCGATGGACCGCGTGGTGTGCGGAGACGTGGGCTTCGGCAAGACCGAGGTAGCCATGCGCGCCGCCTTCATGGCCGTTCACGGGGGCAAGCAGGTCGCGGTACTGGTACCGACGACGCTGCTCGCACAGCAGCACTTCCAGAACTTCTCCGACCGTTTCGCCGACTGGCCGGTGAAGGTCGAAAGCCTGTCGCGCTTCCGCACGGCCAGCGAGCAGAGGCATGTGCTCCAAGGCATGGAGGACGGGTCCATCGACATCGTGGTTGGCACCCACAAGCTTCTGCAGCCCAACATCCGCTTCAAGAACCTGGGGCTGGCCATCGTCGACGAGGAGCACCGCTTCGGCGTGCGCCACAAGGAGAAGCTGAAGGCCCTGCGCAGCGAGGTCGACATCCTGACCCTGACCGCGACGCCCATCCCCCGCACCCTGAACATGGCCATGTCGGGGCTGCGGGACCTCTCGATCATCGCCACGCCGCCGGTGGCCCGCCACCCGATCAAGACCTTCGTCAGCCAGTGGAACGACGCCCTGGTGATCGAGGCCTGCCTGCGCGAGCTCAAGCGCGGCGGCCAGGTCTATTTCCTGCACAACGAGGTAGAGACCATCGACAACATGGCGCGCAAGCTCGAAGGCCTTTTGCCAGGCGCCCGCGTCCAGGTCGCCCACGGCCAGATGCGCGAGCGCGATCTCGAGCGCACGATGCGCGACTTCTACCATCAGCGCTTCAACCTGCTGGTATGCACCACCATCATCGAGAGCGGCATCGACGTCCCCAGCGCCAATACCATCGTCATCAACCGGGCCGACAAGCTCGGACTGGCCCAGCTCCATCAACTGCGCGGACGGGTCGGGCGTTCACATCACCGCGCCTACGCCTACCTCATCACCCCGCCCCCGAAGACGATGACAGAGGACGCGAAAAAGCGCCTCGAAGCAATTGAATCTCTGGAGGATTTGGGCGCTGGATTCACCCTTTCCACGCACGATTTGGAGATCCGTGGCGCCGGCGAGCTGCTGGGAGAGGAGCAGAGCGGCCAGATTCAGGAAATCGGCTTCACGCTCTACATGGACCTGCTGGAGCGCGCCGTGGACGCGCTCAAGGCGGGACGCACGCCTGAGCTCGATCGCCCACTCGACCACGGCGCGGAGATCGATCTGGCCATCCCCGCGCTGCTTCCGGAGGCCTACCTTCCGGACGTCCATACCCGCCTGGTGATGTACAAGCGCATCGCCAGCGCGCACACGCGTGACGAGCTCAAGGAGCTGCAGGTGGAGATGATCGACCGCTTCGGCCTGCTGCCGGAGCCGGCCAAGAGCCTGTTCGCCGTCACCGCGCTGAAGCTCAAGGCGCGGCCGCTGGGGATCCGGAAGATCGAGGCGGGACCCGTGAGCGGGCGCATCCTGTTCAGCGAGGAGCCCAAGGTTGACCCCATGCACCTGGTCAAGCTCATTCAGACCAGACCCAAGGAGTTCAAGCTCGACGGCGGGGACAGGCTCAGGTTCTTCCGGGACATGGCCGATCCGGGTAAGCGGGTGCAACAGGTCGGGGCCGTCCTCGATCAGATCGGCGGCTGAATCCCGCAGCGGGCGCGACCATGCCGGCGGCAAATCCTATCCGCACCATCTGTTCCCGGCGCCCGGCCACAGCGGGCCGCAAGTCAATCGTATCCGTTCGGATTCTGCGACTGCCAACGCCAGGTATCCCGCACCATGTCATCAATCCCGCGCTCCGCGGACCAGCCCAGCTCCTCCCGCGCGAGAGAGGGGTCCGCGTAGCACATGGCGATGTCCCCGGGGCGGCGGTCCACGATCTCATGGGGCACGGGCCGGCCGCTGGCCCGCTCGAAGGCGCTCACCATCTCCAGCACGCTGTAGCCGCGGCCGGTGCCGAGGTTGTAGGTCACCACGCCAGGACTTGAGGTCAGCCTCTCCAGGGCCTTCAAGTGACCCTGGGCGAGGTCGACCACGTGGATGTAGTCGCGCACGCCGGTGCCGTCCGGCGTCGGATAGTCGGCCCCAAAAACCCGCAGCTTGGGCAGCTTGCCGACTGCCACCTGGGAGATGAAGGGCATCAGATTGTTGGGAATCCCGTTGGGATCCTCGCCGATGCGCCCGCTGTCGTGGGCGCCGACCGGGTTGAAGTACCGCAGCAGGGCGACGTTCCATGCGCCGTCGGACAAGTGGACATCGCGCAGGATCTCCTCGATGTAAAGCTTAGACCGGCCATACGGATTCGTGGCGGAGGTGGGGAAATGCTCCCGGATGGGGACCGATGCCGGATCGCCGTAGACGGTGGCGGACGAGCTGAACACGATGTTCTTGACCCCGGCCTCGGCCATCACCTGGCACAGGGTCAGCGTTCCACCGACGTTGTTCTCGTAGTACGCCAGCGGAATCTGCGTCGACTCGCCCACGGCCTTTAGGCCGGCGAAATGGATTACTGCATCGAAGTCCTGACCGTTGAAGATCGAGGTCAAGCCGGCGCGGTCGCGGAGATCCGCTTTCACGAAGCCGGGCTTGCGGCCAGCGATCTCGGCAACCCGGCGCAGCGACTCCTCCTTGCTGTTGCAGAGGTTGTCGACCACCAGTACCTCATGGCCGGCCTCCAGCAGCTCCACGCAGGTGTGACTACCGATGTAACCCGCGCCACCTGTTACCAATATCCGCATGACAAATTCCTGATAGATGTAGAACGATGAGTGGGCAAGACGCTGGCGACGGCGCGCGCTCCGCGGGACAGGAAGCTCCGCGAGAATATGTTTCAGGAGGCCCCGGAGTCAGCGTCTCTTCGGTTTCCGTAGTCTAACGAAATCGAGTTGCGGGTTCAGAGAGTCCCGGCCCAGACTCGCCGGACAGGCGCAAGCGCACGCGCAGCCGCCGCAGCAGATCGAGATCCAGGGCGTCCGCCGGCAGCAGTAGCGCGCAGCGGCGCCAGCGACCCCGGCGAAAGTTGAGCACCACGAGGAAGGGTGAAACGAAGGTAGACGGCGACAGCCTGGCCTCGAGACGCCGGCCCGAACCCAACGTCAGGGTCCAGGTGCCGTCCGGATCCCACAACGCCTCGCGCACAGACCAGGGCAGCGCGCGCAGGAGGTGCGCCCAGATCGCGTAGACGAGTCCCACGGCGACCGCCGCCGCCAGTGCCGCTCGCCCGAACCATGGCAACGGAAGGAGCAAGACGGCGACGGTGGCCGCACCGTGCGTCAGGAGCAGAAAGGCGGCGAGCCCCTTGGACCCGCCCGGCCTCAGGTGCAGAGGGGGCCTTTCCCCATGCTTGGTCATGTGCCCAACAGCGCGTTATTTATAATCAACACAAATAATTATTGTTAAGATACTGTTTATTATGACTAAAGAAGAGGATATCTCTCGTTCGCGAGCAGTGCTGCTCTGGGTTGCCATTTTTCTGGCCATGCTCACCTGGTCGGCGATCGAACCAAAGGACCGTTTCACCTGGATACTCGAGGTGCTCCCCGCCGTCATCGGGTTCCTCATCCTGGCACTTACATATCGGCGTTTTCCTTTGACTCCTTTGAGTTACGTACTGATTCTCATACATTGCATCATCCTAATGGTCGGCGGGCACTACACCTATGCCGAGGTGCCGCTGTTCGATTGGCTGCGCGACGCCTTCGACTGGCAGCGCAACAACTACGACAAGGTCGGTCATTTCGCGCAGGGTTTCGTGCCCGCCATCCTGGCCCGGGAGATCCTGATCCGTCAGCGGGTGGTCAATGGAGAGCGCTGGCTCTTCTTTCTCGTCGTCTGCTTTGCCTTGGCCCTCAGCGCCTTCTACGAGCTCATCGAGTGGTGGGTCGCCGAGGCGAGCGGAGCTTCCGCCGAGGCCTTCCTCGCGTTGCAGGGCTACAGCTGGGACACGCAGTCGGACATGGCCTACGCGCTCGTTGGCGCCATCGCCGCCCTGCTGCTGCTGGCTCGCCTGCACGACCGGCAGCTGGTGCGCCTGGCGGGCGTGATGCGACCCACTAGCAGCCTGTCGGACTTAACCCTCGCGGCTGCCAGTATCGGAGCCGCAAAAGGCCGTTTGTTGCGGAAAAGATGCCTTTTGCCGCCAAAAGCGAGCTTTTTGTCCCCTTTTTCCTTACTGCGGGCGTAGTACCGCCATGCGTTTGAGGTTCCACGCCAGGCACACCAAGGTCCATTCGCCTTGGACGTTGTCCAATCCGCGGGTGAGGAACTGGCGGAAGCCCATCACGGATTTGATGATGCCGAAGACCGGCTCGACGGTCTGTTTGCGCAGCGCGTAGGCAGCCCGGCCAGTGCGGGTCTTGAGCCGGTTGGCCATGCGCTCGACGGGTGTCGCCCCGGCCTGTGGCGCGCTCGGCTCGCCGAAGCGCTCGGACCAATGGGGATGGTGTTCATCGCGCTGCAGCGCGATCAGCGGCTCGATTCCGGCCGCTTCGCAGGTGTCGACGTTGGCTTCGCTGAAGTAACCCGCGTCGGCCAGGCACTGCTCAGGCTGGTTGAGGCCCGCGGGCAGGGCTTGCAGCTTCTCGAGCATCGGTGCCACCTGTTGCTTGTCGTTGGCCGCCTGTACGACCTGCGGCACCACCACCAGCATGGTGTCGGTATCGACGATGGCCTGGGCGTTGTAGCACTGCTCGAAGCCGCCCCCGGCAACCGGCATGATGCGCGACTCCTCATCGGTGAGGTTGATCTGCTCATCGGCACGTGGGCCGGGTGTTGGTGGCTGGGGTGGTTTGCCGCCGGGCTTTCTGCCCGTGGCGGCGGCCTTGGCCGCGCGGGCGGCTAGCTTGGTTTCGTAGTCGGCCTGCTCGCGCGCATACCGCTCGGCGGCCCTTGCCTCGATCTTGGCCTTGGCCGCGGCGATGGCGGCCAGGCGGTCCTCACGGCGCTCGAGCTCCGCGGGCAGGCTCATGCCGTCGGGCACGTTCGCGCCGTCGGCCTCCTCGGCCAGCGCCAGCAGCTCTTGGACCTCGGCCTTGAGCTGGGCTTCGATCGCCTCGGCGTGCCCATAGGAGAGGGCACTGTGGCGGCTGGCGTTGGCGTGGATCTTGGTGCCGTCGAGACTCACCGTGCCGAAGCGGCTGAGCTGGTTCTCGCGCGCCACTTCCAGCACCTCGACGAAGACCGCCTCGAACTCCTTGCGGAAACGCCGCCGGAAACTCGACAGGGTGTCGTGGTCAGGATGGCGATTGCAGGCGATGTAGCGAAACGCCAGTGAATCGTAGGTTGCCCGCTCGATCTTGCGGCTGGAGAAGCAGCCGGTGGCGTAGCCGTAGATCAGCAGCGACAGCAACGTCGCCGGGTGGTAGGGGGCGCTGCCCCGACCGGCATAGGCTTGCTCCAACTCCCGCAAGTCGAGCCCTTCGACCACCTCGACCACATAGCGCGCCAGGTGTCCCTCCGGCAGCCAGTCCTGCACCGAGGGCGGCAACAGGAAGTCAATGTCGCGGTCGATTGGACGGAAGTGGCTCATCGGTTCAGACCCCCAAGATGGCTGCGCCTAATTCTACCGGGAAGCTTCGCTTCTCAGCAGCGGGAAAGTCCGACAGGCTGCTAGGACGGCGACTGGCGCGGACTGAGGTTGGGAGATGGGCAGCCGGCGTTGGCACGCCCCAGTCACCAGCGGGTTTGCCGGAGCTTGGCCACCACTCGCTTCAGGTCATCCTCCGCCGGTTCCAACTTGCCCATGACCCAATCGTGGATCAGCTGGTCCTGACAATCGAGCAAACGGGAGAACACGGCCCGTTCCCCGTCGCTCAGCTGTCCATAGCCGACCTCCAGAAACCGGTCGAGCAGCACATCCAGCTCCAGCATGCCGCGGCGGCATTGCCAGCGCAGGCGCTGCAGCTCCGCCGGCTCATCGCGTTCCGGACTCATCGGCCATACCCCCTCGTGCTGTTCGACCGACTCGTCACGCCCCGCCCTCCGCCCGCTCGATCTCAGAACGCAGGAGACGAAAGAGCTTGCGCGCCGACTCGGCCTTTCCCTGCTCCCGATCCCGCTGAACGGTCCGGATCAGGGTGCGCAACCGCTGACGATCCACCGCCGGGTACTCAGCCAGGAAAGCGCTGAAGGCGGCATCACCCTCATCGATCAGGCGCTCCCGCCAACGTTCCAGGCGATGGTGCCGAGCCGTCTCCTGGCGCGCCAGCGCATCCTTTTCGTGCATCAGCGCATACACCGTCTCCGTGTCTTCCTGCGCCAGCAGCTTGCCTATACGCTTGTAGTGACGGCGCAGGGCACGCAGGTCCTTGATTCGGCCAGTTTCGTCGACGGCGGCCCAGGTCGCCGCGCTCAGGTTCAAACGCTGCAGCTCCGCCCGCGGCAGCGAGACCAGCCGCTCGGCCAGCTCCTGCAAGGCGTGCAACTCGCGTTTGATCTGACTCTTGCTCGGGCCATCCGGGGCCAGGTCATCGAATTCCTCTAGCTCGCCCACTGCAGATGCTCCACGATCAGTTGCGGAGATACCGCGCCCCGATACTCGTTGACATCGAGCCGGTAGGCTAGGTGCGCTCGATCGCCGGGTCCGTCGACCAGCGCGCCCAAACGGAAGCCGATGGCCTCGATGGGGACACCCCCGTCCTCGGGTTGCAACCTCAGCTTGAGGTGCTCGTCGCCCACGATCCGCCTCTCCAGGACCTGGAAACGACCGTCAAAGAGGGGTTCCGGAAAGCCCTTTCCCCAGGGCCCGCCGTCCCGCAGGACACGGGCCGTCTCCAGATCCAGGGCGTGGTGCGGCAACTCGCCATCCGAGAGGATCTCGAACGCCGGCGGGGTATCTCCGATCTGCCGGCGTACCTCGGCGACGAAGGCCTGGTTGAACCGCTCCAGGGCGGAGGCGGGCAGGGTGAGCCCCGCGGCCATGGCATGCCCCCCGAAGCGTTCGATCAAACCAGGGTTACGCTTGTCCACCGCGTCGATCAGGTCGCGCATGTGCAGCTCCTCGATGGAGCGGGCGGAACCCCGCACCAGGCCGTCGTCGGCCTCGGCGAAGGCGATCACCGGCCGATGGTAACGCTCGCGCACGCGAGCCGCCAGGATGCCGGTCACGCCCTGGTGCCAGCCGGGTTCGAACAGGCACAGGGCTGGCGGCAGGCCGGCCTCGTCGAGCTGCATGGCCGCCAGGGCTTCTTCAGCCTGCTGCCTCATCTCGCCCTCGATCTCGCGCCGGCGTCGGTTCAGGGCGTCGAGATCGCGTGCCATGGCCGCGGCACGCCCCGGATCATCGGTCAGCAGGCACTCCACGCCGAGGGACATCTCGGTGAGGCGCCCGGCCGCGTTCAGACGCGGACCCACGGCAAAAGCGAGATCCCGCGCCGTGACCTGGCCAGGATCACGCCCGGCCGCCTCCAACAGCGCCGCCAGACCCGGGCGACAGCGACCGGCGCGGATCCGGCGCAGGCCTTGCTCCACCAGGATACGGTTGTTCTGGTCGAGGCTCACCACGTCAGCGATGGTGCCCAGGGCGACGAGGTCAAGCAGCTCGGCGAGATTCGGATCGGGACGCCCACGCCGGAACCAGCCCAACCCCCGCAAGCAGGCGCGCACGGCGGCGAGCAGGTAGAACATGACCCCCACGCCCGCCAGGTGCTTGCTCGGGAAGCGGTCGCCGTTGCGGTTCGGATTGACGATGGCCGCAGCCCGCGGGAGTGCATCCCCTGGCAGATGGTGATCGGTGATCAGCACCGGAATGCCGAGTTCGCCGGCACGGCCCACCCCGGCGACGCTCGCGATCCCATTGTCGACCGTCAGGATCAGGTCGGGGCGCCAGGCCGCCGCGGCATCGACCACTGGGGGACTGAGCCCGTAACCGAAGGCGAACCGGCTCGGGACCAGGTAGGATACCCGGGCGGCACCAAGCGCCCTCAGGCCCAGCACCGCCAAGGCGCTGCCGGTTGCACCATCGGCGTCGTAGTCTCCCACGACGAGAACGGAGCCGCCGTCGCGGATGAGTCCCGCCAGCAGGACCGCCGCCGGCTCGATGTCCGTGAAGGTGTCGTACGTGTGCAAAGCGGCCAAGGGTAAACTGCAGCCGTCTTCGGAGGTCACGCCGCGCGCCCGATAGAGGCGGCGCAGCAAGGGATGAAGCCCGCTCGGAAGACCGTCCTGCGCCATCGACTGCTGACGGCGAATGACGGTGGACGCGACGGGAAGGTAAGTGCCGATGGGAATCGTTTTTCCAGCTTTCGGGCTGATCCGGGTCCAGAGAGCTTAACATGCTCGGGCCATGACACGGGCGGCCCGCGCGTGCGCCGTGCGGCTCGACAGGAACGCGAAAGACGCGCGCTCATGTATCAGTGAATGCTAATTTAGCGCCTTACCATAGAATGAAGGTATGAGAAGTTCCCACACCAGCTTCTTTTCCGCGATCTTCGCCCGCTTTCTGTTCCACCTGATTGTTGCGGTATTGGTGCCCTTTGCGCCCGGCGTCTCCGCCCAGGAGGTCAGCGCCCGCCTAGAGCAGACATCCGTCCAGTACGGCGCCCCCGCGATTCTGGTGCTGGAGATCGAAGGGGATCAACCCGCCGCTCCTGATCTCTCGGTTCTGGACCGAGACTTCGACATCGTCGATCGCCGCTCCCAACGCAGTTCCTCCGTCATCAACGGCCGCCGTTCCGCGCGCCAACAGCTGACCCTGACGCTGATCCCTAGGCGCGCCGGCGAGCTCGAGGTCCCGCCCATTTCTTTCGGCGGCACCGCCACCCCGCCCATGCGGCTATCGGTGACGGGCGCGCCGCCGCAGGAAGCGTACCAGCCCGTTGCGGAGCAGCCGGCCCCTGCGGTTGAGCCGGTGGTAATTCCCAAGGTCGCGCCGCAGAGCGACGCCAGCGACTCGGCAACCGAATCCGCCTCCGGGGCGGTGGAGATATCGGTCGAGCCGGACCGCGCGCGGGCAGGGGCACAGGTGGTGCTGACCGCACGGGTCTACACGGACAACTCCGTTGTGCGTTCCCAGCTGCGAGATCCGCAGGTCGAGAACGCGGTCGTCCTTCCCCTCGGCGAAGACCGTTATGAAACGCCGCGGGAGGGCGAGCGCCGAAATGTCTACGAACGCCGGTACGCGCTTTTTCCACTGGCGACGGGCCGGGTTGAGATTGAGCCCCTGGTGTTCGAGGGCTGGGCTCGGGGCGGAACCTCTGGAGGAACCGGTTTTCCGCCTCTGGAGACTCCCGTGCGCACCGCCTCAGAGGCCCTCAGTGTCGTGGTGCTGCCCCCCGCGCCCGGTCAGGAGGCGGCCGACTGGCTGCCGGCGCGCAGCGTCGCCCTGGTGGAGAGCGGCCCGGCTACCTATCGGGTCCGCACCGGACAGCCCCTGGAGCGCCGCATCACGCTGCGGGCGGACGGCCTGATGTCCCGGTCCCTACCGGCCATCGATATCGACGTGCCCTACCAGATCACCGAGTCCCGCCGAGAACCGCGCCTGTGGGACGAGCGGCGACCGCAAGGAGTGATCGGCACCCGTCAGGAGATCCTTCTACTGACTGCCCAGGAACCGGGCAGCTATCGTCTACCCCCGTTGCGGATGGCCTGGTGGAACACCGTGACGGAACGCTGGGAGATCGCCATGCTCCCGGCAAGGGAGCTGGTGGTGACCCCGGCCGCGTTTTCCGAATCGACAGCCACCCCCGGCGGGCTCGCGGCGCCCGTCGCCCCGTGGTCGCCGCCAGTTGGGACAGTCCAGACCGAAGCGCCGGACGAACAGGCATTTCAGCGGCCGCGGGAGGCAGGGGATGCGCGCCCGGCAACGCGGGACACCGGGTCGGGAGAGGGGAGCTCAGGGTTCTGGCTTACCGGCCTATTCGCCATTGCCTGGATCGTCACCGCCGCCGCCTGGTGGCGCAACCGGCGACCGAGCTCGCCCCGGGCACCCGCGCGACCGCCTGCGGAGGCCGAGCCAGAACCCGAGCCGCGCGATCCACTGACGGAGGCGCTGGCAAGGGTGCGCTCCGCCTACGATGCCGCTGATGCGCCGGGGGCGCGCGATGCCCTGCTCGAATGGGGCGCCCTGGTCTTGCCCGAGTCTCCTCCCAGTAACCTCGCGCGGCTTGCGCAGCGATCCCCGGAGCCCCTGCGCGGACAGATACTGATGCTGGAACAGACCTTCTTCAGCCCGAAACCGCTGCCTTGGGAACGGCAGCGGGTGTGGGAGCACATGCGCCATTTCGAGCCCGCGCCCGTAGACGAACCCGCTTCCTTCCGCCGCGCCAAACCGCTGCGTCGTCGCCGAGAGGACAAGGGATCTTCCTAGCCCGTCCGCGGATCGCCGCACGGTCCCGAGGCCCTCAGCCTGTCCCTCCGGCGCAATCGGTCTCGATCAGTCCCTTGAGATTGTCCACGACCCGCTCAGCACCCTCCTGCGCGGCGCGGCGGATCCCGCGCTCGAAGGGCCGCATCCAGAGGTCGAGCCTGCTCAGCGAAAAGGTGAAGACCAGCCGCGTCTGCCGGTCCAGCGTCGCGAATCGGAAGTCGATCAGGAAGGGGCTCGAGATGCCCTCGAACGTCAGCCGCCGTCCCCGCTCCAGGGCGATCACCCGAAAGGTGTCGGCGCTGCGGCGCCCGAAGTCCACCCGCACCTGACGAGCCAGGCTCCCGACGCGCACAGGTCCCCGGGACAGTGGCGTGAGCTCCACCACCTCGGGCGACCAGCGGGGGTAGTTGTGGAAGAAATCGTCGGCCACGAAGCGGAAACAGTCGTCGACGTGACGGCGGACCAGCGTGGTGGCTTGTGCCTTGAACATGCGCGGATGGGGTCAGGCAAGCTCAGTCGAGTACCGGAAAGAGGAGCGTCGGCCCGACGAGACTGACCAGCACAATCCCGGGGTGATCACTCCCCCTTGTCTCCGAGCAGCAGACTCTTGGCCTGGTTGATCTTGGCCGCGAGGTAGTCGGAGCCCCCCCGGTCGGGATGTAGCTTCTGCATCAGCCGCCGGTGGGCATCGCGGACCTCATCAGGACCCGCTCCTTGTTCTAACCCGAGTATCGCAAGCGCCTCCTCCCGCGTCATCGGACTCTCCGCCGGACGCGCTCCTTCTTCGGCCGCCCCCGCCCTGTCGCGCCAAACGTCGCCGTGGACCCTGTCCAGGTAGGCCTCCAGCACGGAGGCGGACCGCGGGTCGCCGGCCCGGCAATCCGCCAGCAGCCGCAGAAGCTGATCCAGGCCGAGCTCGGACAGCCGCCGGCCCTCGTACTCACCCTCGAGGATCATGCCATCCATGGCACCGCTGTCGTGATCTAGGGTCATCTCGAGGAACCGGGTGCGGATGGAGGAGGTGCGGCCCGCCGCTCCGGTGGTCCCGCCCGCGGCCACCCCAGGGATGCCTTGGATGCCGAGCATGCGCAGCACCTGCTGGATCGCGGGCAGCATGCGCAACAGATTGACGCCTCGCATGACCACCGGCACGGCAGCGGCGACGGCAGCGAACGCCGGATTGAGCCTGCCGGTGGCCGCCAGCAGAACGATCAGACCGATCGACCCGTAGAGCGCCGCCCGGCGCAGCGTCTTGGCCGCCTGCTGCGGTGGCGCGCGGCGAAACCAATGCAGAAGCCAGAGCAGGCCGAGAACGACCGCGGCCAGGATGATCAGTCTGCCCAACATTCAGCCTCGACCGACCTGATGGGTGAGCCGCAGGATCTCCCCTCCGCGCCCACGCGCGAAGCGCTCCAGCGCCTTGCGCCCGCCGGCGGCGAACACCGCGACCGCGCTCAGCAGATCGCGCAGAGTCTGGGGACTGGCAGCATCGAACGGGCAGTAAGCACCGCCGCTCAGGCGCGTGATCGCACGGAAGCTGCGCTCGGCCTCCGGGTCCCGCCCCTCCTGGAACATGAAGACCGGCACACCGGAGAGCCCGAGCTTGCCGGCGAGCCCCGCGAGCTCGTCCGCGTTCTCTTCCATGCAGTCGCCGACGAAGACCAGGGCATTGACGCGGCCGCGCCCGTTCTCCTCAAGCGCGTGCCGCAACACGCGGCCGATCTGGGTAAGGCCGGCGGCGCAGTGGACCCGGGTCATGCGACCCAGCAGCGCCGCCGCTTCGTCGCACCAGGGGGAGGCCTCGAACTCGAGAAAACCCCGGTAGAAGCAGAGCTGCACCGAAAGCCCCCCGAGGTCCGCCGTCTCGCTGAACATGGCCGCCTGAATATGGCTGGCCCGCTCCCACGTGGGCTCGCGGCTCGCGGTCGCGTCCATGGCGAAAATCAGGCGGCCGCGCCCCTCGGCGGAGGACCGCACCGGCGTAGCGGCCACCTGGCGCAGAAAGGCATCGACCTCCCCGGTGCTGGCGTTCTTCTGGATGTCTTTGCGCTCGCGGCTCATGGGATGTCTGCAACTGGAACAAGGCACTGCAGAGGATATCGGGAAAACCGCATGCGATTCCAACCCGTTGCGGAACGGGCCGTCATGACCCTCGAGCGGCGAGCGTGCGCATCGGTGCGAACCTACTCGCCGCAGGGCCGGCACAGCGGCGCCACGGGTTCCGACATGAAAAAGGGGCCGTCGCGGCCCCTTTCGTCATGCCTCGGCGGACATGATCAATCCGCATCCACCGCCTTCATGCTGAGGCGGATGCGGCCCTGCTTGTCCACTTCCAGGACCTTGACCCTGACCACATCGCCCTCGGAGAGCTTGTCGCTCACCTTCTCCACCCGCTCCTCACTGATCTGGGAGATGTGGACCAAGCCGTCCCGGCCGGGAAGAATGGTGACGAATGCGCCGAAGTCCATCAGGCGCGCCACCCGGCCCTCGTAGATGGTGCCAACCTCCACGTCGGCCGTGATGAGCTCGATGCGCTTCTTGGCCTCCTCGCCGGCGCTCTTGTCCACGGAGAAGATCTTGACCATGCCGTCGTCGGTGATGTCGATGGTGGCGCCGGTCTCCTCCGTGATGGCACGGATGGTCGAGCCGCCCTTGCCGATGACGTCGCGGATCTTTTCCGGATGAATCTTGAACTCGATGATGCGCGGGGCGTGCTCGGACATCTCGGCACGGTGCACGTCGATGACCTTGTTCATCTCGCCCAGGATATGCAAGCGGCCTTCTTTCGCCTGGGTGAGCGCTACCTCCATGATCTCCTTGGTGATGCCCTCGATCTTGATGTCCATCTGCAGGGCGTTGATGCCCTTTTCCGTTCCGGCCACCTTGAAGTCCATGTCGCCGAGGTGATCCTCGTCGCCCATGATGTCGGTCAGGACCGCGAACTGGGCATCCTCCTTGATCAGGCCCATGGCTACGCCTGCGACGGCACCCTTGATGGGCACGCCGGCATCCATCAGCGACAGGCTGGTTCCGCACACGCTCGCCATCGAGCTGGAGCCGTTGGACTCGGTGATCTCGGAAACCACACGCACCGAGTACGGGAACTCGTCAATGTTGGGCATGACCGCCAGCACACCGCGCTTGGCGAGCCGCCCGTGGCCGATCTCCCGCCGCTTGGGGCTGCCGACACGACCGGTCTCTCCGACGCAGAAGGGAGGAAAGTTGTAATGGAGCATGAAGGGCTCCCGGCGCTCGCCCTCCAGGGCGTCGATGATCTGGGAGTCACGTGCGGTACCCAGCGTGGTGACGACCATCGCCTGGGTCTCGCCGCGTGTGAACAGCGCCGAGCCGTGAGTGCGCGGCAGCACGCCGGTGCGGATATGGATGGGGCGCACGGTGCTGGTGTCGCGACCGTCGATACGCCGCTCGCCCGCCAGGATGCGCCCGCGCACGGTCTTTTTCTCCAGCTTCTCGATCGCGCCGATGACCTGTCGCTCGTTCCACTTGGGCTCTTCGCCGGCGACCAACTCAGCCACCACTGCGGCGCGCATCGCGTCCAGGGCGCCGTAGCGCTCCATCTTGTCGGCGATGCGGTAGGCATCCCCAAGGCGGTCCCCACAGGCAGCCGCAACCGCGTCGGCCAGCGCGACGTCGGGTTCCGGCGGACTCCAGGGCATCGGCGGCTTGTTGACCTCGGCCGCCAACTCGCGGATGGCCTGGATGGCGACCTGCATCTGCTCGTGGCCGAACAGCACGGCGCCCAGCATCACCTCCTCGGACAGGCCCCGGGCCTCGGATTCGACCATCAAGACCGCGTGCTCGGTACCCGCCACCACCAGATCCAGGTCGGAGTCGACGTTGAGCCCCGTCATCGGCGGATTGAGCAGGTACTCGCCGTCCTTGTAGCCGACCCGCGCGGCCCCGATGGGACCGTTGAAGGGGGCTCCCGAGATGGCCAGAGCCGCGGACGCACCCAGCATGGCGGGCACCTCAGGGTTCACCGCGGGGTTGAGGGACTTCACCGTCGCGATGATCTGGACCTCTTTCGTATAACCCTTGGGAAACAGGGGACGGATTGGCCGATCCATGAGGCGGGCGGTGAGGATCTCGTTCTCCGACGGCCGGCCCTCGCGGCGGAAGAAGCCGCCCGGGATGCGCCCGGCGGCGTACGTCTTCTCCTGGTAGTCCACGGTCATAGGGAAGAAGTCCCGTTCAACTGCCGGGCGCTTGTCGACGACCACGGTGACCAGCACGACCGTATCGTCGACATTGATCAATACCGCGCCGTCTGCCTGGCGAGCGATCTCGCCCGTCTCCATGACGACTTTCTGGTCGCCGAATTGGAAGGTCTTGCGGATAGGGGTCACTGAATTGTTCCTCAGAGCTATGGGAGGCCGCTGAAACGCTCCGTTATTCGGCGGCCTGGGCCCGACAACGCATGATTTCGGCCAATGTTGATCGATCGAATCGTCGCGGGGCTGTGAACAGGGGGGTGAAATTGTCCGTCACGGTTCCTGAAGGGAGAAGGCCCGCCCAGGGCCTTCTCGCCGCCGCCTGTTACCGGCGCAGGCCGAGACGGGAAATCAGGGTACGGTAGCGATCGAGGTCCTTGCGCTTGAGGTAGTCGAGCAGCTTGCGCCGCGAGTTGACCATCCGCACCAGACCCCGACGGGAATGGTGATCGTGCTTGTGCTCGGCGAAATGCCCGGTGAGCTGCTGGATGCGGGCCGTCAGGAGTGCGACCTGAACCTCGGGCGAGCCGGTGTCGCCGGACCCGCGCTTGTAGTCGTCGATGATCGTCTGCTTTTCTGCTGCGCTCATTGTCATTTTCCCGTCTCCTTGTGGGTTGGGAGATTGATGAAAGAGGCCCTTTCACCGCGTCCGCGGTGCTGACCACCCCAACAATGAGCTCAGGGGGTCGGGCCAACCAGAAACAAGTGCGAGATTGTAAGTGTTTGCCAGTCCGATGGAAACGCCTGAGGCGTTACAGGGGCCTCGATGTGGCCGGATGCCCCGTGCTTCCCGACGCCACAAGCGCTTTTCTCCGACGGTTCGCGGCCGAAAACGAAGGAATCCGTAGAAAACGCCCTCACAGGAGCCTTTTCGGCTGCACCTTTCCGTCCTCAAGGATGTAACCCACGCCGATGAACTTCCGTGATGGGTCGTACAGCCGCACCAAGCCCTCGGTGGGCGCCTGAGGGACCAGAACCGCCTGTCCCTGACGCAGGTAGAAGGCGGCATCCTCCGACAATCTCACCGGCGGGCAATGACCGAGCGCGCTCTCGAGCGGCAACAGCAGCTCATCGGCCGCAGCCAGGCCTGCCTCCGCATCGGCGAGCTGCTCCAGCTCTTCCAGGGTCACGAAGCGTGTCTCCGACTCCACGTAGGGCCCCACCCCGGTGCGGCGCAAGGCGGTGACGTGGCCGCCGCAACCAAGGGCGTTTCCGATGTCCTCGGCCAAGGTGCGCACGTACGTACCCTTGGAGCAGTGCACGTCCAGCTCGAAATCCGGCATCTCGACCGTGAGCAGATCAAGCCCAAAGACATTAACCACGCGTGGCGTGCGCTCCACCTCGATACCCTGGCGAGCCAGCTTGTAGAGCCGCTGGCCCTGGTGCTTTACGGCCGAGTACATGGGCGGGAGCTGCTCGATAGCGCCAAGAAAACGATCGAGCGCCGCGCGCAGATGAGCCTCGCCGATACCATCCACGGGCGCAGTGCTCACCACCTCCCCCTCGGCATCGGCGGTTGTCGTCGTAACCCCCAGGTGCACGCGGACGCGATAACGCTTATCCGCGTCCAACAGGAAGGTGGAAAACTTGGTCGCACCCCCCAGACAAATCGGGAGCAGCCCGGTGGCGAGCGGATCCAGGCTACCCGTGTGACCGGCCTTGGCCGCCTGATAAAGCCGCTTGACCCGCTGCAATGCCTCGTTGGAGGTCAAGCCCTGGGGCTTGTCCAGCAAGAGAATGCCGCTGATGTTGCGCCCGTGCGCACGCCGACGCCCCATGACGATGTCCTCCTCCCTCGCTCACAAGCCTGACTGATAGGGAAAACGCAAACGGGCTCCGCGTCTACGCAAAGGCCGCTTCTTGACGGCATCCAGCTCGACGTTCAGCCGCAGGGTCCAAGGGTTGCTATGCTCTCGACGGCTGCCACGCAGGTCTCGAGCTCAGTTAATTTCTGGCTCTCGCTGTCCGTCATCGTCCGATTCATCCCGCTCCGACGCGACTGCCGTCTCGATCAGATGGGACAGGTACTCGCCACGGGAGATGGACTCGTCGTGGACGAACACGAGGAGGGGGACGGTGCGCAGACGCGTGCGACGACCGAGCTCGTGCCGCAGGAATCCGGCCAGGCGCCCGTTGAGCAACTGCACCTGGTCCTTCACCTCATTGTCCTTCGAGAAACAAGTGAAGAAGACCTTTGCGTGCGCTAGGTCGCGGCTGACGCGCACCTCCTGCAGCGTAATGTGCCTCAGCCGGGGATCCCTGACCTCGTCACGCAGAACCTCCGCGAGCGCGCGCCGGAGCTCGGCACCGATACGTTCCGTCCTTTCGAATTCCTTCATCTATCCGATGCTCGCGGGAGGTGGGCGGCACAAGGCCATGATCGGCTCGGATGCGGGCCCTCGCGCTCGGAATGAATCGCGGGAAACCGGTACATCATCCCGAAGCTTTCGGCAATGCACCCAAGGCCCCGATGCCAGTGCGCTTGCCCGCCGCAACAAGCCCGGCGCAGCGATGAGTGCCTCGGCCTTAGAGCTCACGCTTGCGCACGATGCGCTCGAACACCTCGATATGATCGCCCGACTTGGACGTCGTTGTAGTTCTTCACGCCGATGCCGCACTCCATGCCCGCCTTGACCTCGCTCACGTCATCCTTGAAACGGCGAAGCGACTCCAGCGCTCCCTCGTAGACCACCACATTCTGACGCAGCACGCGGATCGGATTGTTACGCTTGATAACCCCCTCGACCACCATACAACCGGCGACCGCGCCGAACTTGGACGACCGGAAGACGTCGCGCACCTCCGCCAAACCGATGATCTCTTCGATCACCTCCGGGCTCAGCAGGCCGGACAGGGCCTTCTTCACGTCATCGATGAGCTCGTAGATGACGCTGTAGTAGCGCAGATCCAGGCCCTTTTCCTCGACTATGCGTCGAGCCGAGGCGTCGGCGCGGACATTGAAGCCGAGCAGAATGGCATCGGAGGTCACCGCCAGGTTGGCGTCGGATTCGGTGATCCCGCCGACCCCGCCCGCGACGATGATCACCTTGACCTCGTCGGTGGAAAGCTTGAGCAGGCTGTCCTTGAGGGCCTCGAGGCTGCCCTGCACGTCCGCCTTGATGATGAGGTTGACGGTCTTCGCCTCGCCCTCCTTGAGCTGCGAGAACAGCTGATCGAGGCTTGTCCGCCGCGCTGCTCATCGAGTTTGGACTGGCGCTCGCGGACACCGCGCAGTTCTGCCACCTCGCGCGCGCGCCGCTCGTCGCTCACCGCCAGCACGTCGTCTCCGGCGTTCGGCGTGCTCGACAGACCCAGCACCTGCACCGGGATGGACGGCCCTGCCTCGTTCACGCTACGGCCGCTTTCGTCGAACATGGCTCGCACCCGTCCGATACTCGGTGCCGCTGACGATCATGTCGCCGCGACGCAGGGTTCCTGACTGAACGAGCACCGTCGCCACCGGGCCCCGGCCCTTATCAAGACTGGACTCGACGATGGTGCCGCGCGCCGGACCCTCTTCGGCTGCCTTGAGCTCCAGCACCTCCGCCTGCAACAGCACGGCGTCGAGCAAGTCGTCGATGCCCTCGCCCGTCTTCGCGGAGACCTTGACCACCATGGTGTCGCCGCCCCACTCTTCCGGCACCAACTTCGTGCTGCGTCAGCTCCTGCATCACCCGGTCCGGGTTGGCGTCCGGCTTGTCCATCTTGTTGACCGCCACCACGACGGGCACCCCCGAGGCACGGGCATGCTGTATAGCCTCGACGGTCTGGGGCATGACGCCGTCATCGGCCGCGACCACGAGGATGACAATATCCGTGACCTCGCGCACCGCGCGCGCGCATCGCCGAGAAGGCGGCGTGGCCCGGGGTATCCAGGAACGAGATCATCCCGCGCTCGGTGCGCACGTGATAGGCGCCGATATGCTGGGTGATGCCGCCCGCCTCGCCCGCCGCGACGCGGGTGCGTCGAATATGATCCAGAAGCGACGTCTTGCCGTGGTCCACGTGTCCCATGATGGTGACAACCGGCGGACGCGGGTTCTGCGCCAGGCTTTCCGACTGCGCGTCAACTTCCTCCATAAGCACGTTCTCCGCGTCTTGGGCCTTGGCCATTACGGCCTTGTGGCCCATTTCTTCAACCACGATCATGGCGGTATCCCGGTCCAGGACCTGATTGATGGTGACAGGCATCCCCTGCTTGAAGAGCGCCTTGATCACATCCCCGGCCTTGACGGACATGCGGTTCGCCAGTTCGGAGACCGAGATCGATTCCGGAATTTCCACCTCGCGCACGACGGGTGCGGTCGGCCGCTGGAATCCGTGCTTATCCTGCAGCTGGGGCTTGGCAGCCTTTTTCTTGCGCCGCAGGCGTCGCTCCACTGGCGGCTCGGTCTCCGTCTCTTCCTCGTACTCGACCTCCGGCGTGAGCTCCCTCGCCCGCAAGGAGTCCTTGCGCGCAGCCTTTCGGATCGACTTCTCCTTCTCCGTTTCCTCGCTGCGTTTGGCCGCTTTGCGCGCCTTCGCCTTCTTTTCGAGAACCGACTCGCCCTCTGGAGCCTCGTCCGCGACCACAACCGCTTCCTCGCCCTTCAGCCGGGCCATTTCCTCAGCCTCCAGCCGCGCCTCCTCCTTGGCCTTGCGCCGGGACTCCTCCTCGGCCCGTTGACGGGCTTCCTCTTCCCTCGCCACACGTTCCTGCTCTTCCCGCTCCGCCAAACGCCGGGCGTCTTCCTCGGCACGACGCGCTTCGAGCTCCCCGCGGCGGCGCGCGTCGTCCAGCGGCGTGCGACCATGACGCGCCTCGCCAATAGCCGGGATCTGCGCGGCGCTTTCCGCTGCAACTGCGGAAACATCTTCACCCGCCGCTTCGTGAGTGGGTTCCCCAGCACCGGCACCGCGCTTGACGTAGGTGCGCTTTCGCCTCACCTCGACGCTGACCGTCTTGGAGCGGGGAGCCGCGGCGGCCCGTACGCCGCCGCTGGTTCGCGGGCTGGCGACGGGCTGGCGCAGCTCGCTCACCGACTTGCGCTTCAGGGTAACCCGGCTCGGCGCGGTTGCGGCGGCCTCCGGCTCTTTCTTCCCGTGGCTGCGGCGCAGATAGCCCAGCAGCTGGAGCTTCTCCTGCTCGCTGAGCTTAGCGTCGCCATCGGCTGCTTCGATCCCCGCCTCATGCAACTGTGCCAGGAGGCGCTCAACCGGAATTCCCACCGTGCTGGCGAGCTGTTTGACTGTGACTTCACTCATCGCCGTGGCCTCCACGCCTATTCGGTCTCCGCATCGGCGAACCAGGGTTCGCGCGCCTTCATAATCAGACTGGCGGCCTTCTCCGCGTCCAGATCCGTCATCTCCGTCAGCTCGTCCACCGACTGCTCGGCCAGGTCATCCATGGTGACGACACCGCTACGGGCCAATGTGAAGGCCAGCGCCTCGTCCATGCCTTCCATAGAAAGCAAGTCCTCTGCCGGCTCTTGATCGAGGCTCTCTTCGCTCGCGATCGCGCGCGTGAGCAGAACGTCCTTGGCACGCTCGCGCAGCGCGTTGACGATTTCTTCGTCGAATTCACGAATTGCCAGCATTTCCGCGAGCGGCACGTAGGCAACCTCGTCGACGCTGGAGAAACCCTCCTCCACCAGCACCGCGGCCACGTCCTCTCCGACGTTGAGCTGCTCCATGAAAGAGGCGACCAGACGATGGGCCTCCTGCTCGCTCTTGGCCGCGGCATCCTCCTCGTTCATGACGTTCAGCTCCCATCCCGTGAGCTGGCTCGCGAGACGGACGTTCTGTCCGCCGCGTCCGATGGCCTGGGAGAGATTCTCCTCCTTGACCGCCACGTCCATGCTGCGGGCGTCCTCGTCGATGACGATGGAGACCACATCCGCCGGCGACATGGCGTTGATGACGAACTGGGCCGGGTTCTCGTCCCACAGAATGATGTCGACACGCTCGCCGTTGAGCTCGTTGGATACCGCCTGCACGCGGGATCCGCGCATGCCGACGCAAGCCCCGACCGGGTCGATTCGCGGATCCCTGGTGCGCACCGCGATCTTGGCGCGGGAACCGGGGTCGCGCGCGGCGGCGAGGATCTGGATCATCCCCTCGCCGACCTCGGGCACCTCCAGCTTGAACAGCTCGATCAGCAGCTCCGGCGCGGTTCGACTGACGAACAGCTGCGGACCCTTGGGCTCGGACCGAACCTCGAACAGGTAGCCGCGGAGCCGGTCGCCGGGCCGCACGGATTCGCGCGGTATCACGTGATCGCGCGGAATCAGGGCCTCCGCGTTGCCGCCCAAATCGAGAACGATGGTGCCGCGCTCGGCCTTCTTCACCACGCCGGTGACCAGATCGCCGATGCGATCTATGTAAGCCTCGACCACCTTGGCGCGCTCAGCCTCGCGCACCTTCTGAACGATGACCTGCTTGGCGGTCTGCGCCGCGATGCGTCCGAATAGCTCAGACTCGATCGGCTCCTCGACAAAGTCGCCGATTTCCAGTGATGGATCGCGCGCCTTGGCATCTTCCAGAGTGACCTGGCTCTCCGGGTGCTCCAGACCCTCTTCACCCGGATCTTCGACCACCTCCCAGCGGCGAAAGGTGCTGTAGTCGCCCGTCTTGCGGTCGATAGACACCCTGGCGTCAATGTCGCCGCCGTGCTTTTTTCGGGTAGCCGACGCAAGCGCCGCCTCCATGGCCTCGAAGATGACCTCTTCGGGAACATCCTTCTCGTTCGATACGGCCTCGACCACCAACAGGATTTCTTTGCTCATTCCACTTTCCCGAATCAGAATTCAGGTACCAACCGTGCGGACTCAATCAGCACCAAGGGCAAACGCACGCGTCTCGCCGTCGATCTCCAAGAACACTTGGCTGCCGCTGGCGCCCGCGATCCGCCCTTCGAAGTTGCGTCTGCCCTCGAGCTTCTCGGCCAGCTTGAGGCGCGCCTTGCAGCCCACGGAACCGCTCGTAATGCGCGGCGGTGAACAGCGGCCGGTCGAGACCCGGCGACGAGACCTCCAGATCATAGTGCCCGGAAATCGGATCCTCCACATCGAGCACGCCGCTCAACTGATGGCTGACCGCGCTGCAATCGTCCAGGGTGATCCCCTGTTCGCGATCAATATAGATCCTCAGCATCGCCCCAGCCTTGCCGCGCTGCAAATACTCCACGCCCACGAGCTCGTAGCCCATGGGCTCGACCACGGACCTCGCGAGGTCTGTCAGTTTTCCTTCTGCCGCGCTGCATTTGCTGTTACTCAAAAAAAATGGGCACAAGGCCCACTGTCGACAGGTCCCGGCGCCAGCGCGCAATCTGGCGACGCGAAACCAAAAAAAACCCCGAACCCGGGGTCTTAGTGGCGATTAAGATCCATGTACTTAACCCACAGTCTCCTGATCCTTATAAGTGTAACTGGCGTATCTCCTTCAAGCAAGGACGGGAGGCCATTGGTTACCTCACAACCGACCGCTCTCGAACGCCATCACCCGCCCTCGCTCTTGACCTCAAGCGCCAGACCGCCCGATGTTTCGACCTGCGGCGCCAACCCTGATATGCCACTCTGTATCCCGTTGCACACGGCGCCACCGCCACCCGCACCCGGTTAGAAAATGGCATCTTGACAGACCTTGGCGACCGGCGCGATTCATCCCGAAAGGAACAGCAAAGTGGTTTCATCCTATTCCGGCATCGACACGAACGAAGCCGAGGCGCTGAAACGCCGCGCCCTCGAGCGCACCCATCGACTTCTGCAACTCGCGCGAACCTATTTCGGCATCGACATAGCTGAACCGAACATCCGTTTCGATCTCCGAGGCAAGACCGCCGGCCAAGTGCGCATCCGGGACGGCAAGGTCTGCCTGGTTCGTTACAACCTCGGCTTGCTGCACAGATATCCCGAAGATTTCGTCCGCGCAACCGTGCCGCACGAAACCGCGCATCTTGTGACCTTGCGCCTGTTCGGGACAGGCGCCAAACCACACGGGCCGGAATGGCGGACAGTCATGCGCCTGTTCGGCGCTGAGCCAATGCGGTGCCACGACTACGACGTAGAAGGGCTGCAGGCTCGCCGGGTGAGGCGGTTCCGCTACCGTTGCGGCTGCCGCTCGCACCAACTCACCAGCATCCGTCACAACCGAGTCCTGGACGGGCAGATTTACCTTTGTCGCAGCTGCGGACGTCCGCTCGAGTCCGTCACCGAGGTTCCAGAGGACGAGCCCCAATAACGCCGCCGGGCCGAGAGGCGCACTTCGCGCCCATTGATGCCCCGTAGGCAAGCAATCGGCGGACCCTAGATCACCGGGTCCATACGGATGCTTAAGTAGGCTGAGCGCACCAAAGAGAAGGGCGCGACAAGCGCGCCCCTCTCACGTCTCCGCCGAAGCAGTTCCGGCGAATCTTCTCGGCGGCTTTAACGCATGCCGCTCATTCCACCCATGCCGCCCATCCCGGACATGCCGCTCATTCCACCCATGCCGCCCATCCCGGACATACCGCTCATTCCACCCATGCCGCCCATCCCGGACATGCCGCTCATTCCACCCATGCCGCCCATCCCGGACATGCCGCTCATTCCACCCATGCCGCCCATCCCGGACATGCCGCTCATTCCACCCATGCCGCCCATCCCGGACATACCGCTCATTCCACCCATGCCGCCCATCCCGGACATGCCGCTCATTCCACCCATGCCGCCCATCCCGGACATGCCGCTCATTCCACCCATGCCGCCCATCCCGGACATGCCGCTCATTCCACCCATGCCGCCCATCCCGGACATGCCGCTCATTCCACCCATGCCGCCCATCCCGGACATGCCGCTCATTCCACCCATGCCGCCCATCCCGGACATGCCGCTCATTCCACCCATGCCGCCCATCCCGGACATGCCGCTCATTCCGCCCATGCCGCCCATCCCGGACATGCCGCTCATTCCACCCATGCCGCCCATCCCGGACATGCCGCTCATTCCACCCATGCCGCCCATCCCGGACATGCCGCTCATTCCACCCATGCCGCCCATCCCGGACATGCCGCTCATTCCACCCATGCCGCCCATCCCGGACATGCCGCTCATTCCACCCATGCCGCCCATCCCGGACATGCCACTCATTCCACCCATGCCGCCCATCCCGGACATGCCGCTCATTCCACCCATGCCGCCCATCCCGGACATGCCGCCCATCCCGTGCATGCCCTGCATTCCGGACATGCCGCTCATGCCCTGCGCAGCCGCGGAGCCCGCAACCGCAACACAGCCCACGAACAGAACAGTCTTCACAGCCTTGGAAATCATCGTATGCGCCATTGTTTCCTCCTAAGGTTTTGGTGTTATGGCGGGGAAAGAAGTAACAGAGCACGAATCGGCCTGTCTATGACAGGATGACATACACTCCCGAGCCTGGCGTGAAAGGACACCTGGGAGCGCAACCGGGCGGACAGTCCCGGGCGAACCAGATTTCTCCCCCGCCCGCATCGATCAGTTCACGGCGCAATCCAGAGATGTTGTCCCGAATCTGGCCCGGGATGGACCCGAATCCATGCCCTTTCGAATCGGCGTCCTCATCGCTAAGCCGTCCAGCCGGGCTTGATGCATCGCCCAGAACCCACTGCAGAATCGGCCCATGCCGGGCCGCTTTCGCGCGAGCTTGAAACCGAGAGCCTGGCAAACAGAGGAAGGCGACGCGTCGAGATCCGAGGGTCCCGACGCCGTTCCCGGATTTCGGCGGAACCTGGGGCGGACCGCCTGGCCCTTCGACCTAGAGGTTGACCTCCCGCCGATGACTACGGTCGAGGGTAGTAGCCTGGCGCGTAGCGGGGATAGCCATAGGGCCCCGGCATACCGCCCTGCCCCCAACGCTTGCGCATTTCCTCCTCCGCCTGCTTGCGCATGGCCTCGTAATCGGCGATGAGCCGCGATCGTCTCTCCTCAAGAGTCTCTCGGGCAGGTCGCCGGGGGGGAGCCGCCGCGGGCGGCCATCCCGGCGGTGGGGACAGGGCCGGGGGAGCGGCGAGCCCAGCGACACCGGATTCTGCCGGGGCATCAACCGACGCAGCCGGAACCGCCGTCGTCTCAGGCACGGCCGAAGCGGTATCAAGGACGGCTGGGGCACTGGCATCGCTACCCGATGACTCCTGTTGTGTCTCACCCTCGCTGATCACGGCTTCGGCAAAAGCCTTCGCCTCCTCCGGCGTAACCTCCGCCGTCTCCGCGGACGGGGTCTCGGCGATGCTTGTCGCCGATTCCAGAGCCGACGCATCCTGCAGTTCGGGCTCACCCGTCACCGGAACCTCTGGCGATGAGGCCTCCTGAGTCCCGGCAACGACCGGCGGGGACTCCTCTACGGTCGGCTGCTCTGGGGACGCCTGCTCCACCACATCCGGGATCATAGGCTCACCCGCCGCACCCTTGTCGTCCGCGGGGACCGCATCTGCTACCGGAGCGGCGTCTGGCTCGTTGGCTTGATCCGCCGTCTCGTGGTTCTTGCCTACAGTCACGCCCCTGTCGACATAGCCTAGGTAAAGCAAACCCGCCAAAACAAGCGCTCCCCCGAGCAGAAGCTTTGGCCAAAGACTGAATTTCTTGCTGGATACCGATCCTGACATCTCGTGTTTACCTCACCACGTTAGTTTGGACCCGATACATCTTTGCCTGAGCCCCGCGGGACCGTGCGTTCCGAATTCGCGCAACCCGCGCGCCCGGATGGGTAGCCGCTCTTACCTCGCGGCGTCGAGAAGCGCCGCTTCGCGGCAAGCGACCTCCGTGATAGGTCTGAAAAGATCGGGCGAGAACGGCCTAGCCGGCGGCGACCAGGGCGCCCAGCAGCCGCTTCACTCGCACACGCGAGGCCCGAATGTTGGTCTCGATCTCGGACATGAGGATCTCGCCTTCACCCTTGCCCGCCGCCCAGTTTACAACGAAGGCGCAGCAGGCGTAGCACATGCCCAACTCCCGAGCGAGCGCCGCTTCCGGCATGCCGGTCATGCCGACGAGATCGCAACCGTCGCGCTCCAGCCGGGCGATCTCAGCCGCCGTTTCCAGACGCGGGCCCTGGGTAACCCCGTAGGTCCCGCGCGCCACCAGATCCACATTGGCGCGGGGACCGGCGGTCAGCAGGGCTTGTCGAAACTGCTCGCAATAGGGGCTGGTGAAGTCCACATGGACCACCTCTTGCGCATCCCGGTCGTAGAAGCTGTGAGCACGCCCCCAAGAATAGTCGATGATCTGGTCTGGAATCGCCAGGACCCCTGGGCCGAAGGCTCGACCGATGCCCCCGACCGCGGCCAAAGCGAGAACCCGCTCCGCTCCCAAATGCTGCAACGCCCAGATGTTGGCGCGGTAGTTAATCCGGTGGGGAGGAAGCTTGTGCCCGGCGCCGTGGCGGGGCAGGAATAGTAGCTCCCGCCCATGAAGGCGACCACGGATCACGGATGCGGAAGGCATGCCATAGGGTGTCTCGGGCAACTCGCGCCCGAGATCCTCGATCCCGCTCATGACATCGAAGCCGGAACCGCCGATGATCGCGAATCCGCCCATGAGCTTTCCGCCTGCCTGCAGCCGCTGAGGCCGCAAGTTTATCGGAGCCAAGGGCCAAAACCAAAAAAGCCGGCGCTGGAAAACAGCCGCCGGCTCATCGAGGGGAATCGCCTATGGGGAGGGCGTCAGACGCGCGCCTCCTCGAACATACCAATCTCCTGCAGCTTCGGGAACAGCACCTGTTCCTCCCGCTCGATGCGGTACAGCAGCATATCGAAGACCTCGTTCGTCTCCTGCAGGAATTCCTCGGTAAAGTTGAAGTCGCAGTTCTTCAACCACTTTTTGTAATAATCGTCGAAGGTCTTGCGCAGTGGCTTCTCGCCGCTGATAAAACCCCACGCGATCGACTTGACCTTGGGATCCTCGTGGATCAGCAGACTGGGATAGAGCCCCCTGTCCTCGCGAGCCAGATGGTCCTTCATCTTGTCGGAGAGATCGCAGAGGAGCTCATACGCCGTCTTCGCGTTGGGCCTGATTTTGAGAAGCTCCGGCTTCAGAATCGACTGCAGATCCTCGATCATCTGCAACAGTTCCGCGTGGCGACCGCGGTAGCTGGCGAGCGTTTGCATGAAACCATCCTCCTGAATATTGCTTTAGAAGGCGGCGTCGGCGCCAGCGCGAGTGCTCGCGCGCCAACAAAACGGAGGTACCGACGGGAATGCCAGGAACGGCCTGAACCGGCATCGGAAAATCCGCAACCGCGTGTCATGGGTTTAGCTCAAAACAAGCACCCCGTCAACAAGCGATTAATTATATTGGCTTTCTCAATTTTCCGAGCGTGCAGGGCCACACTGATCAAGAGTCCCGGGGATCGACGGCGAAAATGCCGTCCGCATTCCGGAAATAGCCCTTGTAGTCCAGGCCATAGCCGTACAGGTATCGATCTGGCAGCCGCACGCCCACGAAGTCCGCGCTGACACCGCGAGCGCGAGCCCGATCCTTCTCCACCAGCACCGCGCTGCGTACGCTTGCCGCCCCGTCCTCATGGCAGGCCCGCACCGCAGCCGCAAGGGTGAACCCCTCGTCCAGGATGTCGTCGACGACGAGCACGTGCTGCCCGCGCACCGCGGCGGCGGGGCGGCGCAACCAGGTCAACTCCCCGCCGCTGGTGGCGCCCCGATAGCGCGTGGCGTGCAGGTAGTCCAGTCGCAGCTGAAATCGCAATCGCGGCAACAGGCGACCGACCACCACGACGGCGCCGGTCATGACGCATAGGATCAGGGGGTCCTTGCCTGCCAGGGCGGCGGTGATCCGGGCTGCCATAGCGTCCAGCGCCTTTTCCATCTCCTCACCCGGAATCACCAGCGTCGCGCGAGAGGCGACGGCCTCGTACTCTTCCCGTGTCATCGTCATGTGGTGGGAGCCCAGATCGCGAAGCTGCCCAAGGGGGAGCAGCCTTGAGCGCAGCGCACCGGGCTAGAGCTCAAGATCGAGGGAAACGGCAACTTCCAACTCTCCCACGGCACGCACGGCCTGCTGCCAGCGCGGATCCAGATGCAGTCTCTCGCGCTCCACCCCACCCCGACCGTGCATCCGCAGGCAGCGCAGGTGAACCGCGGGTTCATCGTAATCGCGGAGGTCGTCCACCACCCGCGCTGCCTCTGGGCGATTGTTGCAAACCAGCAGCATGTCACATCCCGCCGCGAGGGCCGCACGCGCGCGTTCTGGGTAGCTTCCGCCAGTTGCAGCGGCGGCCATGTTCAGGTCGTCGCTGAAGATCACCCCCTGGAACCCGATGCGTTCCCGCAGCACATTCCTCAGCCAGAAGGGCGAAAAACCCGCTGGGTGGGGATCGACCCGCGGGTACACCACGTGCGCCGGCATGACCGCCTCGAGGCCACGCCTGATCAGGCGTTCGAAGGGCACCAGGTCCTCCATCTCGATGGCGTCGAAGGTGCGCTCGTCCGCGGGTAGCTCCTCATGCGAATCAGCCGCCACGCCACCATGGCCGGGAAAGTGCTTGCCTACGGCTGCCATGCCCGCCCCACGGACGCCCTCGCACCAGGCCGACGCCAACTCGGAGATGTCGTTGACCCCGGCGGCGAAGGCACGGTCACCGATCACGCCGCTGACGCCACGATCGAGGTCGAGCACTGGTGCGAAGCTGAAGTCCACCCCCACCGCCCGCAGCTCCGCCGCCATCAGCCACCCGATAAGCTCCGCCGCGCGCTGCGCCCGCGCGGGATGGAACCGGCCAAGCTCGCCAAGCCTCGCCGCCGCGGGCAGTCGGGTGAAGCCCTCGCGAAAGCGCTGCACCCTGCCCCCCTCCTGGTCCACCGCCACCAGCAGATGGGGGTCGCGCAGCTCGTGAATCGAGGCGGAGAGGGCGGCGACCTGATCCGGATGCTCGAAATTCCGCGAGAACAGGATCACCCCGCCGACCGCCGGATGACGCAAGAGCTCGCGATCCTCCGCGCTGAGGGTGGTGCCCTCCAGGTCGAGCATCACTGGTCCCAGAGACAAGGGTCAATCCTCCCCGCGGCGCATTCGGCCGGGCATCTGGCGTTCGTCGAGGCGCATTCGTACGGAGCTCCGGTGTTCTGGCGTGGCGGGCGTTTGTAACACAGCATCGGCGCTCTTGTCTTTCCGCCTCGATCGCTTCCTGTCGGCGAACCCCGCCTGCACGCGGGTGTCCAACCGGTCCCGCAGCCCGTCACCCAGCAGGTTGACCGACAGCACCACCAACAGAATGGCCAGCCCGGGTGCGAGCACCAGATGGGGGGCCACCAGCATGTAGCCCACGCCATCGCGGATCATGCTGCCCCAGGAGGCATCCGGCGGCTGCACCCCCAGTCCCAGAAAGGACAGCCCGGCCTCGGCGATCACCGCCCCGGCGACGCCGAAGGTCGCCTCGACCAGCAACGGCGCCATCGCCAGCGGGAGCAGATGCCGGATCAGAATTCGCGTCGGGCCGGCCCCCAGTGCGCGGGCCGCGGTCACGTGGTCTCGGTGCTTGAGGGAGAGGATCTGGGCGCGGGCCAGCCGCGCGTATCCGACCCAGCCGACGGTGGCCAGCGCGACGATCACGTTGTCGATTCCAGGCCCCAGTATGCCCGCAAGGGCAATCGCCAGCAGGATGCCGGGGAATGCGAGGAATACGTCGATGATCCGCACCAAGAGCAGGTCCGGCCAGCCTCCCGCGAGCGCTCCGGCACCGCCGGCCAGCACCCCGATCAAGGCGGAAAGGACAACCACCCCGAGCCCGACCAGAAACGAGGTGCGCGCGCCTACCAGCAGGCGATCGAGCACCGGCCGTCCCAGATCGTCGTTGCCGAGCACGGACTGGGCGCCGGGTCCGGCCAGAATTCCGGGCAGATCGACCTCGTTGGGGGCGACCGGGAGCCAGGGCGCGACCAGGGCCGCAAGCGCCCAGAGCCCGAGCATCGCCACCGCCCCCCAGGTTGCCAACCCCGGTTTCATATCGCCCGCCTGGCCTTGTCCGGGACGCGGCGTCGGACGACGCCTGACGAGCGGTGCCTGGGCATTCGGATCACGCGAGTCGGATGCGCGGATCCACCCACGCGTAAACCAGATCGGTGAGGGTGTTGACCAGCACATAGGCCAGGCTGATCAAGAGCACGCAGGCCTGCACCACCGGATAGTCCCTGCCCTGGATGGCCTCCACCAGCAGGCTGCCAACCCCGGGCCAGGCGAATACGGTCTCGGTGATGACCGCCCCGCCCAGGAGTCCGCCGAGCTGCAGGCCGAGCAGAGTCAGCACCGGCAGCCACGCGTTGCGCAGGGCATGGCGCCACATGACGACGGTCTCCGGCAACCCCTTGGCTCGGGCGGTGCGCACATAGTCCTCCTCCAGCACCTCCAGAACGCTGCTGCGCACCATGCGCGCCAGGACCGCCGCTAGGCCCGTGCCGAGCGTAACCGCCGGGAGGAGCAGGCTCGCCGGGCCATCGCGGCCACTCACCGGGGTCCAGCCGAGCCACAGAGAGAACACCAGGATCAGCATGGGGCCGAGCCAGAAGTTCGGGATCGAGATGCCGAGCAGCGAGAAGCCCATGGCGCCCGAGTCCAGGGCACCGCCGCGGTGGCGCGCCGCCAGCACGCCAAGCGGCAGCGCCAGCGCCAGCGCCAGGAGCAGCGCGGCGGCGGCCAGCTCCAGGGTCGGAGGGATCCGTTCCGCGAGCAGGTCTCGCACCGGCCGCCGATCCTGGAACGAGACCCCCAGATCCAGCCGCGCGAGCCGCGCCAGATAGGTCAGGTACTGCTCAACCAGGGGCCGGTCGAGCCCCAGGTCGGCGCGCAGGGCGGCACGGTCCGCCGGACGGGCGCTCTCTCCCAGCATCGCCTCGACCGGATCGCCCGGGACCAGGTGAATGAGCAGGAACACCAGGGTGCAAACCCCGAAAACCACCAGAATCGCCGAGCCGATGCGTGAGGAGAGATTCTCGATCACGACGCTCAACGAACCTCCACCAGGGTCCCGGCCATTACCTGATCGAAGAGCGCGATCAGGTCGGCGTTGCGCATACGGATGCAGCCGTGGGAGCAAGGCTCCCCCATGGGGGCCGTGTCCGGGCAGCCGTGGATGTAGATAAAGCGCCTCAGGGTGTCCACGCATCCCCCCCGGTTGTGACCGGACTCCAACCCCGTCAGCCACAGAATCCGGGTGAGGATCCAGTCCCGCTCGGGAAAGCGCGCCGCGAGCTCGGGCCCGTAGACCTCCCCCGTGGGCCGCCGGCCGACGAACACGGTCCCTACCGGGCAACCGGCGCCGATGGCGACGCGGACCCGGAGCAGGCCGCGGGGCGTGCAGCCGCTGTCCATCCGCTCTCCGGCGCCGTTGCGCGCGGTGGAGACGGGATAATGCCGCAGCAGGCGATCCCCTTCCCGAAGCTCAAGGGCCTGGGAGGCGAGGTCGACGACGACATGCCTGGTTTCAGGAGACATTGCCTCCACCTGATCCCCTCCGGAGAGGTTGCCGGATGCGGGCAGGTCGCCCGCCGTGCTCAACGGATTCTCTTGTACGACACCCGGGGCGACTTTGCCAACGCGCACCCGGATCCGGCGGCGTCAGCGCGAGGCGGCAAAGCGGGCACTGGGCCGGGACCGCAGCTCGACGTCGGCGAGGCCATCGTAGTTCCCGTCCGGCGCCAGGCGGTAGCCGACGAGCCGGTGCCGGGCGGCGAACACCTGGTCCTCGTACCACAACGGGATGTAGGGCAGATCCTGATGCAGCAGCGCCTGCAGCGCCCGGTACAGTGCGGCCTGACGTGCGAGATCCGGCTCGGCGCGGGCGGCCTCGATCAGGCGATCAGCCTCCGGGTCGCGGTAGCGGCCCCGATTGGCCCCGTCAGGCGGTACGGAGGCGCTGTGGAAGGCGTACCGAAAGATGTCCGGGGTGCGGATGCCAACCCAGGTCAGGCCGTAGAGCTGGAAGCGCCCGGCCTTGACGTCGCCGAAGAAGGTGCCCCAATCGTAGCTCTGAACGCGCACCCGGACGCCGACCTGCCCGAGCTGGGCCTGGACGACGGTCGCCAACCGGACGCGGAAGGGATCGCTCGAGGTCTTGTAGCTGAGCTCCAACGGCCGCTCACTGGTGAAACCAGCGGCGGCGAGCAAGGCCCGCGCCCGTTCCGGGATCGTAGCCGTAGCCCGCGACCTCTCCGCCCCCTGCCCAATGCTCCGGCGGGAACAGTCCCTCCGCAATGCGGCCCCCGCCCTGGAAAAGAAAGCGCAGGATCGTCTCCCGGTCGATGGCGTGTGCAATCGCCGCGCGCACCTCGGAACGGGCGGTGGCGGGATCCTCCAGATTGAACCCAAGATAGGAAAAGTTCACGCCTGGGGCCTTGGTCACCGCGACCTCGGGGCGGGCGCCCAGAAAGCCCACCAGTTCGGGGGAGAGGTCGTTCTGCAGCAGGTCGATCTCGCCGCGCAGCAGCTTCATGACCCGGACGTTCGGGTCCTTGACGGTCAGGAGCTCGAAGCCGCGGCCGTCGCGCCGGCGCTCCAGGCGCAGACGCCCGGTCTCGTGCCAGTCCAGGAACCGAAAGGGTCCGCTGCCGACCGGCGCGTCCCGAAACCCGTGCCCCGCCTGAATGAGCCGGGCCGGCAGGATGCCGATGCCGAGGTAGGCGGGGAAGAGCGGATCGGGCTCGGCGAGCAGGAAATCCACGCGGTCCGTATCCGGGGTGCGAATCTCCCGGATCATCGACAGCAGGACGCGGTGCGGCGAGGCACTGGCGGGGTCGAGGATGGATTCGAAGGTAGCCTTGACGTCCGCGCTGTCCAGCCGGGTGCCGTCGCTGAAGTTGCGTCCTTCCTTGCCGAGCACGAATCGGTAGTGGGTAGGCGTCAGCCGCTCCCAGCGCGCCAGCGAGGGCACCGGCAGGCTCTCTTCGCTGAACTCGATCAGTCGACGGTAGAGCAGACGGTTGATGCGCTCGGAGGTCGCGTCGGTGGCGGTCCTCGGGTCCAGGTTGCGCGGCGGGCTCGCCAGCCCCATCCGCACGACCTCATCCGACTCCTGCGCGCCACAGGCCAGAAGCAGGCAACAGGCCAGCGCCGCCGCCCATCGCGCGCGACGCGAGATCACCAACGCTTGTAGGGGTTTCGCGCCAGGTTGACGTTGTAATAGCGGGGATCCGCGGAGACCTCTTCCCCCGCCCACGCGGGCATCGCGAAGGCCTCGTCCTCGGCGGCGAGCTCCACCTCCGCCATCACCAACCCCGCGTTCTCGCCGGCGAAGACATCGAGCTCCCAGACGTGATCGCCGACTGGAATTTTGTAGCGCACCTTGTCGACAGGCGGCGAGATGGCCAGCTCCGCCAGCATCGACTCCGCGTCCTCGACCGGGATCGGGTACTCGAACTCCGCACGGCTGATGCCCTCGGTGGCGCCCTTGACGGTCAGAAACGCCTCATCGCCCTTCACCCGCACGCGCACGGTCAGGCCCGCGTTGTTGGCGAGATAACCCTGCATGATGTGGACCTCGGACTCCACCTGGTCGCGCCAAGCGTCGTTCTTGACCAGAAACTTGCGTTCGACTTCGATTGCCATGCTCGTGATGCCGTCTCTTTACGTGGTTACGGGAGTAGCTTCTTCTTGGGTAGCGTGCTGATTTTCGCCAGGATGGCCAATAAACAGCGTCTCACTGGCGCTCGCCCGCATCTCCCCGCGCGACCTTCATTCGGCCTTCTCGAACAGGGCCATAGACTCGAGGTGTGCGGTATGCGGAAACATGTCCATGGCGCCCGCCGCCAGCAGCCGATAACCGAGCCCGTTGACCAGACGATCCGCGTCGCGCGCGAGGGTCGAAGGATAACAGGACACATAGACCAGGCGGCGGATACCGGCGGCCGGCAGCAGGTCGAGGACCTGCAGGGCGCCGCTGCGCGGGGGGTCTAGCAGGGCCTTGTCGAAATGCTCACGCAGCCAGGGGGCGATATCCAGCTCCCCGTAGAGATCGGCCCGCTCGAAGCGCACATTGCGCAGCCCGTTGCGCGCGGCGTTGGAGCGAGCGCGCGCGATGAGTCCCTCGTCGCCCTCGACACCCACCACCTCCGCCGCCCTTCGCGCCAGGGGGAGCGTGAAATTTCCGAGCCCGCAGAAGAGGTCCAGCACCCGCTCGTCCGGTTGGGGATCGAGCAGCGCCAAAGCGCGGTCGACCATGGACCGGTTCAGGTCCAGGTTCACCTGGGTGAAGTCCGAGGGCTCGAAATGGATCCGCACCTCGTGGCCGGGAAGGGAGTAGTGGAGATCGATCTCATGACCCGGCAGGGGCCGGACGGTCTCCACCCCGCCCGTCTGGAGGTAGATGCGGAAGCCCTCCGCCTCGCCGAACGCGCGCAGCCGCTCCAGATCAGGATCGCTCGGTGTATCCAGGACCCGGAAGACCAGCACGCAGGGGCCGTCCCCCATGGCTACCTCGATCTGCGGCAGTCGCTCGCGGATCGAAAGCGCGTTGACCAGATCGGCAATGGCCGTGACCTTTTCTCCCACCTGGGGATGGAGGACTTCGCAGCGCGTGAGATCGGTAACGAAGGAGTTGCCCCGCTCGCGGAAACCCACCAGCGCCCGCCCCTTCTTCGGCACGTAGCGCACCCCGAGCCGGGCCTTGCGACGATAGCCCCAGTGCCCCGCCGACAGCGGCGGCAACCACTCGGCGGGCTGGACCTTGCCTATGCGCAGAAGCACCTCGGCGAGGATCTCCTGCTTCCCCTCGATCTGAGCGACCGGATCCATGTGCTGCAGGCTGCAGCCACCGCACACGCCGAAATGTGGACAGCGCGCCGCGACACGCTGTCTCGACGGCGAGAGCACCTCCGTCACCCCACCCTCGTCGTAGCGCCGCTGGAGGCGGGTGTAGCGGAACAGAACCCGCTCGCCCGGCAGCGCGCCGTGGACGAACACCGGCTTGCCGTCCACATGGGTCAACCCGCGGCCATCGTGGGTCATGGACTCGATCTGCGACTCGACGGGATCGGGCGGCAGCGGCTTGCGTTTGCGCTTGGACAAGTCGTCTCGGCTCAGGCAGGAAAGACGCCAGTGGAGAGATAGCGGTCACCCCGGTCGCAGACGATGGCCACGATCACCGCCCCCGAGAGCTCTCGGGAAAGATCGAGCGCCGCCGCCACGGCGCCGCCGGAGGAGATGCCGCCGAAGATCCCCTCCCTCGCGGCCAGGTCCCGGGCGGTGCGTTCCGCCTGCTCCTGGGACACGTCGATGATGCGGTCTACGCCGGCGGGGTCGTAGATCTTCGGCAAGTAGGCCTCGGGCCAGCGGCGAATGCCGGGGATGCTGGAGCCCTCGGTCGGTTGCACCCCGACGATCTGTACGGTGGGGTTGCGCTCCTTGAGGAACCGCCCGGTACCCATGATGGTGCCGGTCGTGCCCATGGAGCTCACGAAGTGGGTGACCTCTCCGCGCGTGTCCCGCCAGATCTCCGGGCCCGTGCCCTCGTAGTGGGCGCGCGGGTTGTCCGGATTGGAGAACTGATCCAGGATCCTGCCCTGCCCTCGCGATTCCATCTCCCGGGCAAGGTCGATGGCCGCCTCCATGCTGCCCTCCTTCGAGGTGAGCAGGATCTCGGCGCCATAGGTCTTCATCACCGCCCGCCGCTCGACGCTCATGTGCTCGGGCATGATCAGGATCATGCGGTAACCCTTGATGGCGGCCGCCATGGCGAGCGCGATGCCCGTGTTGCCGCTGGTGGCCTCGATCAGGGTGTCGCCCGGTTTGATTTCCCCGCGCTCCTCGGCGCGCCGGATCATGCTGAGTGCCGGGCGGTCCTTGACCGATCCCGCGGGATTGCTCCCCTCCAGCTTGACCAGGACCCGGTTGTCGGTGTCCCCGGGCAGCCGCTGCAGCCGCACCAGCGGCGTGTTGCCGACAAAGTCTTCAATCGTGGGGTAAGCCATGTGGTTCGGCCTATTCGCCCGCCGGCACCGCTCAGCGCGTTCGCGCGGGCCGGAAACGAGGATAATCGGTTGTAATGGGACGCCGTAATCATACGCGCGGAGACCGCGATCGTCACAGCGGTCACATCTGGCAAGACGAATACCAGGGCGGAATCCGACCGCATGGGCCGAAGCGCGCGCAAGCGGTGAGTTTTCGTCCTCCGACCCTGGACGTACCAGCCCTGGTGCCGTAGGTTTCAAGAAAAAACAACTCGCAGTCGAGAAAACGAGATGCAAGACCATCGGGAAAACCCATTTCCAGCCGACACCGGGTTCCCGCCACCGCGGGACGAGGCGGCGGCGCTGGCAGCCACGGGGGGCGACGCGGAGCTCGCCCAGGAGCTGCTTGCCGCCTTGCTGCGAGGATTGCCCGCCGACCTGGAGCGCCTGGCCGCCTCCGCGAAGGCGGAAGACTGGGGTACGCTGAAGGAGATCGCACACCGCATGCGGGGCGGCACCAGCTACTGCGCGGTACCGGCCCTGGATTCCGCGTTGCAGGATCTGGAGCGAGCCGTCAAGGCCGGGGATACCCCGCGCATCCTATCCGGGGTCGGGACAGTGGAGGTCGAGGCGGAACGCCTGCAGCGCTGGCTCGGCCAGTAAACGGCAAGACGGCACGGCGGGCCATTCGCCCATCATAGGCGGCGAAGCGCCGTCTACTGTCCCAGGAACAGGTCACGGGCATTCTCACGCAGAACCTTCGCCGCAACCCCCGGCGGCAGGAAGGAGACCCAGCGGCGATGGAAGTCGAGGAACTCGCCGATTCGCTCCCACCCGGTGTCCGCCTGATCCCAGGCGTCGAGCTGATCGACCGGCCATACCGCGTCTGAACCGATCAGGAAGCGGTCAGGGTGGCTGAGCACCAGGGCCTCCCACTCCGGAAGCAAGCGCCCCTCCCCGTCCGTGATGGGGTTGCGCACGTAGCGCCACGGGTCGCGGGCAGCGAGGTCCACCCACACCTTCGGGCACTCCGAGAGGATGCGCGCCACCTCAGCCGACGGCAGCACGCCGCCCGCATGGGCCAGAATCAGGCGGTTGCCCGGGTTGCCGCGGCACAGCGACAGGGTCGGATCCGCGCGCGAGAACTCCATGTGCACCAGCACCGGCACCTGGTAGGCCGCGCCGAGGGCTAGGAGCCCCTTGAGCACCTCGCTGGTCTGCCAGCGCATGGCGAAACCGCCGATCAGGTGCAGCTCGCCGATGCCCCGGTACACGCCCCCGTCAAGGGCCTCGCGCGCCTCGTCCACCAGGTCGGCGCGCGCCTGCCAGCGGTACCATTCCCCGCTGGTCCGATAGGGGCCGAAGATGGGCACGATCAGATCCGGTGCCAGGGCATGAAGCTTCAGGGCCAGCTCGGGCGGGGTGCCGGTGACCACGGCCAGCTCCACCGCGTTCTCACGCAGGGCGGCGACGGCCTCCTTAGGAGAGGTCACCTCCGCCTGGTTCCACTTGTAGTGCAGGTGCGCGTCCACCACGGCCTCCCGTGACGGAGGCGCGGCAAAGGCTCCGGCCGTTGGCGCGGCGAGCAAGACGAACGCCAGACACAAGAGACAGATACGCGTCATCGCTTTGTACCTCGTCCGCCGCGCCACGAACCACGAGGTGCGGATCGAATAGCGCGCCGATAGCGGCCAGCCTCCAACATTCACAGCACCTTGTGCACCAGCTTGACGCCGGGGTCGAGCTGGTCGCGCTCCACCCGAAAGCCTAGGGACTGGACCAGCGCCAGCATGCGGGTGTTAGCGGTCAGTACCTCGCCCTCCATCACTCGGAAGCCGCGGGTGCGAGCGTTCTGCATCAGGGAACGCATGAGCCGCGCCCCGATGCCCCGGTCACGCCAATGATCAGAGACGACGATGGCGAACTCGCAAGCCTCGCCGCCCGGGCGCGCCATGTAGCGCGCCACGCCCACTTCCACCTCCCCTTCCTCCTGCTCGACCACGCCGATCAGGGCCATCTCCCGGTCGTAGTCGATCTGGGTAAAGCGCACCAGCATCTCTGGCGTGAGCTCCTTGATCGCCTGCATGAATCGGAAGTACTTGGTCTGCTCCGAGAGCCCGCGCACGAAATGTTGTTCCATCTCCGCGTCCTCGGGCCGGATGGGACGGATCACCAGATCGGTCCCATCGGGTAGCTGTACGCGCTCGGTGAGCTGGGCCGGATAGGGGTGGATGGCCATGTGGCCGTAGGTCGGCATCTGTGGCGGGCGATAGCGGACCCGGATGCGCGCATCGACGGCGATCACGTCCTTGTCGTTGCCGATCAGGGGATTGATGTCCATCTCCACGATCTCCGGCAGCTCGCACACCATCTCGGAGACCCGCTGCAGGATCTTGGCCAACGCCCGCCGGTTCATCGGCGGCATGTGCCGGAACGCCCCCAGAATACGGGCCACCCGCGTGTGGTCGATCATGGTCTCGATGATGAAATCGTTGAGGGGAGGCAGCCCCAGCGCCCGGTCCTCGAGCACCTCCAGCTCGGTACCGCCGGCACCGAAGCTGATCACGGGCCCGAACACCGCGTCCCGCACCACCCCGATCATGAGCTCGCGGGCGGCGCGGGTGGGAACCATGTGCTCGACGCTCACTCCGGAAATCTCGGCCTCGGGCCTCAGCTTCCTGGCCCGCTCGACGATCTCGGTGTAGGTACGGCGCACGGATTGAGCGTCGGTGATGTTGAGACGCACACCATCCACGTCCGACTTGTGCCCGATATCCGGCGAGTTGATTTTCATCACCACCGGGAACCCCAGGGCCTGGGCCGCCATCAGGGCCTCGTTCGGGGTGCGGGCCAGCACGGCTTGCATGGTGGGGATTCGAAAGGCGGAGAGGATGGCCTTGGCCTCGATGGTGCCAAGGGTTTTGCGCCCTTCCGCCATCACCCCCTCGATGATGAGGCGGGCGCCCTCCACGTCGGGGTTCTTGCGCTCCGATAGAGGCCCGGGGGACTGCATCAGCAGCTTCTGGTTGCGATGGTGGGTGGCGAGGAAGGACATGGCCTCCACCAGCACCTCCGGGGAGTCGAAATGGGGCACCCGGTTCTCGGCGAAGAGCTTCTGCGCCTCGGCCACGCGCGAGGCCCCCATCCAGCAGGCGAGCACCGGTTTGCGGCTCTTCGCGGCGACCGCGATCACCGCCTCGGCGGTGCTGGTCGGATCGCTCAGCGTGAGCGGCGCGAGGATCGCGAGGACACCGTTGACCTCCGGATCCTCGAGGCAGGCCCGCACCGCGGCGGCGTACCGCTCCGGGGTGGTGTCCCCGATCACGTCCACCGGATTGCCGTGGGACCACTGGTCGGGCAGCGCTTCCTCCAGTTTGGCCCGGGTTTCCTCGGTGAGCTGGGCCAGGGTCAGACCCAGCTCGACCGCCCGGTCGGCGGCCAGCACGCCGGGGCCACCGCCGTTGGTGACGATGGCCACCCTGTCCCCGGCCAGGCGCTTGCCGATCCCGAACACCTGCGCCGCGGCGAACAGCTGATCGAGCGCCTCCACCTGGACCACGCCGGCGCGCTCCATCACGGCGCGGAAGACCTCGGTGGATCCCACCCATGCCCCGGTGTGGGATTTGGCGGCGCGGGAGCCCGCGGGATAACGTCCGGACTTGATGACGATCACCGGCTTCAGCCGCGCCGCCGCCCGCAGACCGCTCACGAACCGGCGAGCGTCGCGAATACCCTCCACGTACAACAGGATGCTCTGGGTGTGCATGTCGAGCGCCAGGTAGTCGAGAACGTCCCCGAAGTCCACGTCCGCCGCCGCGCCCATGGACACCACGGCGGAAAATCCCAACTGGCGCGGCCCGGACCAATCCAGAATGGCGCGGCACACGGCCCCGGATTGGGAGACCAGCGCGACGTTGCCCCGCAGCGGTGGCTCCCCACCCAGGGTCGCATCGAGCCCGTTCTGCGGCCGGATCACGCCCAGCGTGTTGGGACCCAGCACCCGGATACGGTTGCGCCGCGCCGCCTCCACCAGCCGATCCTGCAGCGCCGCCCCGCCGTCTCCCTGCTCGGCGAACCCGCCCGAGTAGACCACGGCGGCCTTGACGCCGAACTCACCGCACTGGTCGAGGATCTCCGGCGCCTTCTCCGCCGGGGTGGCAATCAGCGCCAGGTCTACCTGCTTGCCCACCTCGCGCAGGCTCTTGTAGCAGGACTTGCCGCCCACCTTTTCGTACTTCGGATTGATCGCGTAGCAGGGGCCCTTGAAACCGGCGGCAAGGAGGTTGCGGTAGATCATCCCGCCCATCGACCCATCCCGATCGCAGGCGCCGAACACCGCGATGGAACCGGGAGTGAAGAGCTGGTCGATGTCGGACAATCGCATGACTAGTCGCCCCCCAAGGGCGCAAAAGGTATTAAGCTTGCCACCGGATGTGGCCCGACCGCACCCAATGCGGCGACGCGCCGCGGAGCGTGACGAGTCCGGACTGCCGCGATCCCGCTTCCCAACCCTCGCTCGTCCCGATCATGGGAATTGTCGAGCGATTGTTCGGTCTTCGCAAAGGCGGGCGGGACTCGAGTAGGTACAAGCCGGTAGCGCATGCACGCACGGCGTGCCCGACTTGTGTTTTCAAGACCACAGTTGAGAGCAGAGTATGAACCTCGCCTTTATCAGCCATCACCTGTGTCACGACCACCGCATGGGCGCCCATCATCCGGAGCAGCCCGAACGGCTGCACGCGATTCAGGACCGCATGATCGCCTCCGGCATGGAGATGCTGGTAACCCATTATGACGCCCCCGAGGCGACCGTCGAACAATTGGCGCGGGTGCATACGCCAGAGTACGTGCGCATGGTGTTCGACAATGCGCCCAGGGCGGCGATGTCCTCACCTGGCTGGACGGGGACACCGCGATGAACAAGGGCACCCTGCCCGCGGCGCTGCGCTCGGCGGGGGCCGCGACACTCGGCGTCGACCTGGTGATGAGCGACAAGCACCACGCCGCATTTTGCTGCGTGCGCCCGCCCGGTCACCATGCCGAGCGCAGCCGGGCGATGGGCTTCTGTTTCTTCAACAACGTGGCGGTGGGCGCCGCCCACGCCATGGCCGAGTACGGGCTCGAGCGCGTTGCCATCGTGGACTTCGACGTCCACCACGGCAACGGCACCGAGGACATCTTCAAGGGCGACGAGCGGGTGCTCTTCTGCTCGAGCTTCCAACACCCCTTCTATCCGGGCACCGGCGCCCACACGGACGCTCCCAACATCGTCAACATCCCGCTCCCCAAGCTCACCGGCGGCCCCGAGTTCAAGGCGGCCGTGGAGCAGGGCTGGCTGCCGCGCATCGACGCCTTCGCGCCGCAGCTCATCATGATCTCCGCCGGGTTCGACGGCCACGCCGAGGACGACATGGCCCACTTCAATCTACGGGAGGCGGATTACGCCTGGATTACACGCGAGCTCCATGACCTAGCGGTGAAGCACTCCCATGAGCGGGTGGTCTCCTGCCTCGAAGGCGGCTACGACCTCAATGCCCTCGGTCGCTGCGTGAGCACCCATATCGACGAGCTGATCGGCCATGGTTGAGAGATCGAGCACGGCGGTTCAGTCCCCTGGTCATGGTCTTCCGGACGGGAGGCGCTGCCGCACCGCCTCGTAGAGACAGATGCCGGTCGCGACCGAGACGTTCAGGCTCTCTACGGTCCCGAACATCGGCAGGCGCACCAGAAGATCGCAGCGCTCACGGGTCAGCCGCCGCAGGCCCTTCCCCTCGCCGCCCATGACCAGCCCCAAGGGCCCTGCGAGGTCGGTTTGGAACAGGTCGGACTCGGCCTCACCGGCGGTCCCGATCATCCAGACGCCTTGCTGCTTCAGCCCGTCCATGACCCGGGCAAGGTTGGTCACCTGCACGTAGGGCACGGCCTCGGCGGCACCGCTGGCCACCTTGCAGACGGTGGGGGTGAGACCGACCGCGTTGTCCTTCGGCGCGATGACCGCGTGCACCCCTGCCGCATCCGCGGTGCGCAGACAGGCCCCTAGATTGTGCGGGTCCTGCACCTCGTCCAGGAGCAGCAGGAAAGGCGCGCCGCCCGCTTGCTCGATGATCGCGGGCAGGTCCTGCTCCGAGCGGCTGGCGGGGGTGCGCACCCAGGCCAGGGCGCCCTGATGATTGACGCCGTGGGCCTCGCGCTCCAGCTGGTCGCGGTCCACCTGTCGTACCGGGACGTCGGCCTCTCGCGCGAGAACGGCGATTTCCCCTAGGCGTTTGTCCCGCCGCCGGCGCTCCAGCCAGACCTCACTCACTCCCCCACCGTGCTTGAGCGCGGCGCGCACGCTATGGATTCCGGCGACGGGCGTCAGGTGATTTGCGTGCGTCATGGGCGAGACCTAGAGAATGCGGTCGGTCCAGGACCGCGATGTTCGTCGGCGCCCGAGGAGAATCGGGCGGTCATCGGGTCTGCGCTGTTCGCACCGCTCCGCCCGCCAGGGAAAAAGAGAATCGAGTGAAGCCATCAGCCCCACCCGAACCCCTTCTGCCTGAGGAAGCGCTGATCAATTCAGCGCTTCCCGCGACACAGGGATGTGACGCCTTTTTCAAGCGCGTAAGCGATTGAAAATGTAGCCATCCAAGAACCGCGATTCTTGGATGGCGTGCTGATTTTGGCCAGGATGGCCAACACTCAGCGCCTAATAGCCGCGAGACATCAACCCATCCTCGGATAGTCGGCGATACCGGGATTGCCGGCCACGTTCTTCAGCACCGGGGTGTTGAGCTTCTCGATCTTGACCGTCTTGACGTCGCGCAGATACTTGGCGACCGTCTCCCAGATGGGCTCCCCCGGAGACTGGGAGCCGACCGTTGCCCAGCCGGCGACCACGTAGCTCTTGTCCGCCTCGATCTTGGTGCCGTCGTCCAGGGCCATGTCGGTGATACGCTTGCCGATCGACTCGTTGGGATCGCAGACGTAGTCGAGCCCGCCCACGCGCACCATGTCGCCGCCCTGCTGTACGTAGGGATCGGGGTTGAACAGGTTGTCGCAGACGTCCTCCAGAATGGCCTTGATCTCGGCTCCCTTCATCTCGCGGCGGTAGGTCTCCGGGATAGGTGATGCAGGTCTGGTCCATCACATTGTCCATGGTGATGGCCTGGCCCGGCAGCACCGTGGTTCCCCAGCGGAAGCCGGGCGAGAGGCTGACCTGGGCGTCGTTGACCTTGCGCAGGGCGTCGCAGATGACCTGATCGAAGGTGCCGTTGAAGTTACCGCGCCGGAAGAGGACCTCTTCCGCAGTGGCCAGCTTCTCCTCGAGTTTGTCCTTGTAGGGGGCGCGCACCTCCTCGATGTACTTGACCATCTCGGCGTTGGGTTCGAGCAGGTTCGAGAACACCGGCAGCAGGCGGTAGCGGAAGTCGCTTACCTTGCCGTCCTTCACGTCCAGGTCCATGACGCCGAGGAACTTGCCGTTGGAGCCCGCGTTGGTGACCAGGGTCTTGCCCCCCGCGTTCTCGACCACCGTGGGCGCCGGCATGCCGTCGTGGGTATGTCCGCCGAAGATGACGTCGATGCCCGTGACCCGGGAGGCCATCTTGAGGTCCACGTCCATGCCGTTGTGGGAGATGACGACGACAACGTCCGGGCTCTCGTCCTCCCGCACCTTGTCGACCATCTCCTGCATGCGCTCATCCTGGATGCCGAAGGTCCAGTCCGGGATGAACCGCTGCGGATTGGCGATCGGCGTGTAGGGAAACGCCTGGCCGATGATGGCGACCTTGACCCCGCCGACCTCCTTGATGGTGTAAGGCTTGAAGGCCAGGCCCATGTCCTCGTCGAAACCGCCGAAGTCCGCGAACCGGTAATCGAACAGTGCCTCCTCGCGGACCTTCACGTTCTGCGCCACGAACTCACCCTTGAAGGCGCCTACGTTCTTGATCACCTCCTCGTCGAGGTAGGTGAACTCCCAGTGGCCGGTCATCACGTCCACGCCCAGCAGGTTGCAGGCGCCGACCATGTCCATCCCCCGGGTCCAGTAGGCGGTGCCCGAGCCCTGCCAGGTGTCCCCGCCGTCGAGCAGCAGGCTGTTGCCGTCGCCGCGCTCGGCGCGAATCCGGTCGACCAGGGTCTTGAGATGGGCGAAGCCCCCAACCCTTCCGAACTGTTGGGCGGCCTCGTCGAAATTCAGGAAGGTGAAGGCGTGCGCCTCGATGCCGCCCGGCTCGATCCCGAAGTGCTTGAGGAAGGCATCACCGACGATGTGCGGGGCCTTGCCCAACGCCTGACCGATACCCAGGTTCACGTTCGGCTCGCGGAAGTAGATCGGGTTGAGTTGCGCGTGGGTATCAGTGATGTGCAGCAGGGTCACATTGCCGAACTTTGGCACCTCGTAGAGATCCGACGGCTGCCGCATGGCAGCAAAGATCGACGACGGCAGCATGCCGGCGGCACCAGCCATACCCATCAGCTTGATGAACTCACGACGTGAAATGGTCATTGCGCTAGGTCTCCTCCGGTCGGGGGTCAGCGGCGCAGCCGTCGCGCGGCCGCGCCTTTAGTGAACTAATCGGCGGGCTAGTATGCCTGCAACCGCGCCGTCCGGCCATTCCAGGAAACGGTCCCGATTATCGGGGTTTTCCCTGGGGGCGGCTGCGGATGTTGCGGCAATTGGGGAAATTGCTTAGCCTTCGGCGATGACCACCGCGGGTCACGGCAGGTATCTCCTCATCCTGGTCCTACTGGCCTTTGCGGCCAGCGCGGACGCACCGAGGGAGATTCGGATCGGGGTTCTGAGCCACCGCGGCGACGCCGTAACCACTCGGATGTGGGGCCCCACGGCCCAATACCTCTCCGAGGCGCTTCCCGACTACCTTTTCCGCATTCATCCCCTCGATTTCGGCGAGGTCGACGCTGCGGTGGCGCAAGGCAAGGTAGACTTCGTGCTGGTAAACTCGGGGATCTACGTCAACCTGGAGGTGCGCCACCGGGTCTCCCGCATCGCCACCCTGAGCAACCGCCTGGGCGACGTGCAGCTCAACCTTTTCGGCGGCGTCATCTTCACGCGGGCCGATCACCCGAATATCCGCACCCTCCCGGACCTGCGCAGGCGCTCCTACGCGGCGGTGGACCCCATCTCCTTCGGCGGTTTCCAGATGGCCTGGGAGGAGCTGGCGCGTGTCGGCATCAATCCACACCGGGATTTCTCGCATCTCCGTTTCGAAGACACCCACGACGCCGTCGTACTGGCGGTCGCGCGCGGAGAGGTGGACGCCGGCACCGTGCGCACCGACATCCTGGAGCGCATGGCCGCGGCCAGGGTCGTTGATCTGTCGGACTTTCGCATCCTCAACCCGCGCAAGGACCCGGACTTCCCCTTGCTGCACAGCACGGCGCTGTTTCCCGAGTGGCCCTTCAGCAAGGTCCGCCACACCCCCAACGAGCTCGCACAGAAAGTTGCCGTAGCCCTGCTCCAGATGCCGCCCGACCACCCCGCGGTCCGGGCGGGCGGGTACGGGGGCTGGACCATCCCGCTCGACTACCAGCCGGTGCACAGGCTGCTGGAGGCCCTGCGCCTGCCGCCCTACGATCACGTCGGCCGCTTCACCCTGGCGGATGCGGTGCAGCGGTACTGGCTCGGCTTCCTGCTGGGGCTGATCGCCCTGTTGGTCATGATCCTCCTCACCACCTGGGTGATTCGCCTGAACAAGCGCCTGACGCGGGCGAAGGCCAGGCTGGAGCAGCAGCACACGCTCATCCTGAATTCGGTCGCCGAGGGCATCTACGGCGTGGACATGGAAGGCCGAACCACCTTCGTCAACAGCTCGATGGCGGACATCACCGGCTGGCGCGCGGAGGAGCTCATCGGCCGCAATCAGCACCGGATTCTCCACCACACCCACCCGGACGGCAGCCCCCACCCGGAAGAGGAGTGTCCCGTCTACGCCACCTTCCGCGACAACCGCCGGCGCTTCGTGGAAGACGATGTATTCTGGCGCAAGGACGGCACCAGCTTCCCGGTCGAGTACAGCTGCACGCCCATTAGGGGCGAACGCGGTCAGACCGTGGGCAGCGTGGTGGTGTTCCGTGACGTCACCGAGCGCAAGCAGGTGGCCGAGAAGATCCGCCACCACCAGCTGGAGCTGGCCCACGTGGCGCGGCTTAGCACCCTCGGCGAGATGGCATCCGGCATCGCCCACGAGCTCAACCAGCCCCTCACGGCCATCGCCACCAACGCCCGCGCCTGTGTTCGCATGCTGGAATCCGAGCGCGCGACGCGAGAGGCCTGCAGCGACGTCATGGATAGGATCGCGGCCCAGGCGGAGCGCGCCGGAGAGGTGATCCGCCATATCCGCCATTTCGTGCGCAAGGAGGAACCCGAGCTCAAGCCCGCCCGCCTCAGCGCCATGGTGGAGACGGTCATCGGACTGCTGCGACCGGATGCCCTGCGCGCCGGCGTGGTCCTGGCGCGGGACCTCGACCGACGACGCCGACTGGGTGCTCGCCCAGGAGATCCAGATCGAGCAGGTCGTGCTCAACCTCGCGCGAAACGCCATCGAGGCCATGTCGGAGACTCCGCCCGCGCGACGTCATCTCACCCTGCGCGCCCGCCGCCGCGGAGACCGGATGGAGGTCGAGGTTGCCGACACGGGCCCGGGCCTGAGCCGAGAGGTCAAGGACAGCATCTTCGAACCCTTCGTCACCACCAAGCCCCAGGGACTCGGACTCGGGCTCTCCATCAGCAGCGGCATCATCGAGGCCCACGGCGGCCACCTGTCCGCGGAAAGCCGGTCCGGCGAGGGCGCGACCTTCCGCTTCAACCTCCTTCCGGCAGAGGAACCCCGACCATGAGCAGCGAGCCCACCGTCTTCATCGTCGACGACGACCAGGAGGTGCGGGAAGCGATCGGGCTGCTCATGGACTCGGTCGGGCTGGCCGCCGAGCCATATGCCTCGGCCCAGGACTACCTGGACGCCTTCGATGCCTCCCGCCCGGGCTGCCTGGTGCTGGACGTGCGCATGAAGGGCATGAGCGGCCTGGACCTGCAGGAGCGCCTGAGCAGCGAGTCGATCCACCCACCGATCGTCGTCATCACCGGGCACGGGGACGTGCCGATGGCGGTGCGGGCGGTCAAGCGCGGCGCGGTGGACTTCATCGAGAAGCCGTTCAACGACCAGGTGCTGCTCGACGCGGTGCACCGGGCGTTCGAGCAGGACGCGCAGCGCCGCGGTCAGGCGTCCCGCCTGGCGGACATTCAGGAGCGGCTGCAGCGCCTGACGCCACGCGAGCGCGAGATCCTCGAGCAGGTAGTGGTCGGGAAGCGTAACAAGGTGATCGCGGCCGATCTCGGCATCACCCAATCAACGGTGGAGGCCCACAGGGCGAAGGTGATGGAGAAGCTGGAGGCGCGTTCGCTATCGGACCTCATGCGCATGATGCTTCTGCTGGACACCCGGAAAACGCACCCCTGACCGCGATGGCCGACCGCGGATCGCCGACAAGCTGCACGTCTCAAAGCTGCGGCGTCGGGGAAAACCCCAATCATCGTCATCACATCTCAGGATTTACGCACGCCTCCCCTCCGAGCAGAATGCTAGGCACACAGGCTAATCGGCGACTGCCGATGCCTGGGTGCTGTCAGGGTTGCCGGCCGGATGGCTGTTCAGGCAGGGATGGCGGCAGGCTACTGAACGATCACCCGGCCGGTGGACCTTTACGGCTTCGCAAAACCAGGCTTTGCGTCGCGGGACCATGAACTCGCGACGCCCGAGCCGGTCCAACCGACTGGCTGCCAAGCCCGGGTCCTGCGCCGGCATCCGCTGTAAGCGCACCGCCCGCTGGACGGATTGACGGGTGGCGCTCCAAAACCGCGCATTTTGCTCTGCTTTGCCGTCCAACCCATGCTAGGATTCGCGCGATAAGACGGTACCGGGCGGCGCAACGCCTCCCCGCATACCGCGACCTGACAGGGAGTCGGAGCATTTTCGTATCCAGGGGACCGGCCAAGCCGGAACCCCGTGCAATAACTGTAAAGACCCCAGAAGGAGGCAACAACATGATCTCTCAAACAAGAAACATCGCGTCGGCCGCCGCGATTGCGCTCGGACTGCTGGCGCTGACGCCGGCCGTTGCCGCAGACGAGCCTAAGAGCGACGTCGAGGCAGGCAAGGCCATCGCCCTCGACCGCGCCAAGGGTAATTGCATCGCATGCCACCAGATCGAGGGCGGCGAAGGTCCGGGCAACATCGGTCCGCCCCTGATCGCCATGCAGGCGCGCTACCCCGACCCCGAGGTGCTTCGGGCTCAGATCTGGGACTCGACCGCCGCTAACCCCGTTTCCATCATGCCGCCTTTCGGCAAGCACGCGGTCCTGTCGGACGAAGAAATCGACCAGGTGGTCGTATTCGTGCTGACCCTGTAGTCGCTGCCATCGTTACGAATCCCATCGGAGGTACAAAAACACTATGAACAAGACCATAGCAATGGTTACCGCCCTGGGGCTGACCTTTGGGGTCACCGCAGGCGCGCTGGCTTCGCCCCAGGAGGACCAGGAGATCTTCCAGAGCTTCTACTTCGAGCGTTTCCCCGACGTCCCGAAGGAAGACTTCGCAAACGGCGTCTACTCGATTGACCCGGTCGGCCGCGAGAACTGGGAGGCCATCGAGGAGTTTCCGCCCTACGAAGCGGCGATCTCCAACGGCGAAGAGATGTGGAATGCCCCCTTCGCCAACGGCAAGACCTACAAGGACTGCTTCGCCGACGGTCCCGCGATCGCCGGCAACTACCCCCACTGGGACAAGGACCGCGGCATGGTCGTGACCCTGCCGCTGGCGCTCAACGAGTGCCGGGAAGCCAACGGCGAGAAGCCGCTGAAATACAAGAAGGGACCCATCGCCGACCTGCTCGGTTACATTGCGTTCGAGTCCCGCGACCAGATCACCGACGTGGTCGTGCCCGATGACGATCCGAAGGCGATGGCGGCCTACGAGCAGGGCAAGCACTTCTGGTTCGCCAAGCGCGGCCAGCTGAACCTATCCTGCGCCAACTGTCACGCCCAAAACCCGGGAGCCCTGCTGCGCACCGAGACCCTGAGTCCTGCGTTTGGCCACACCACCCACTGGCCTGTCTACCGCTCGAAGTGGGGCGAGATGGGTACGCTGCATCGCCGTTTCTCGGGTTGCAACAAGCAGGTTCGAGCCAAGGACTTTGAGGCCCAAGGCGAGGAATACCGGAATCTGGAGTTCTTCCTGACCTCCATGAGCAACGGGCTCCCGCTGAACGGACCCGGCGCCCGCAAGTAACAAAAAACCGACAGACCGCGCTTCCGCGCGGTCTTTCTGGAGCACGACAGGAGCTCAAGATTATGAAGATTCGCAGTTTTTACGCGGGGTTCGTCGCCGCATCCCTGATGGTAGCCCTCCCCCTCACCAACGCCTGGTCCGCGACCAAGGCCGAGGCTGAAGAGGCAATCGCGGCCGCCGACGCGGCGCGCAAGCAGGCGGCATCCGTCGGCGGCGAGTGGCGCGATACGGGCAAGATGATCAAGGAGGCCACCAGCCTGCTCGACACCCGCGAGTACACCAAGGCGATCGGCCTGGCGAAAAAGGCCAAGAAGCAGGGCGAGCTAGGGTACCAGCAGGCCATGGACCAGAAAGACGCCGGCATGTCCGACTACTTCAAGACCGGGGTCAAGGCGAAGGAAACCGCGGTCGCGTCGGCCGAAAACATGATCGCGCCGGACCTCGAATCGGTCGAGGTCATGCACAATGGCGAAAAGATCGTCATCATGCGGCACCACGACAAGGACGCGACCCTGCCCGCCGAATTCCTGAAGACGGATCGCGGCTGCCCGCCGTTCTGTGTACAGCCGATCGTCGCCGCCGAAGGGGTCGACACCATCGCGGAGTTGGAGTTGATCGACTATCTGGGCAAGGCCGCCAAGGGCGACGAGTCGATCCTCGTCGTCGATAGCCGTACGCCGGACTGGGTCATGCGCGGCACCATCCCCGGGTCCGTAAATGTTCCCTGGAATACCGTCTCGCAGGACAGCATGTCCGGTATGTTCGGCGACTCCGGCCAATCGCCCCTGGACGGAATCCTCCAAGAGCAGTTCGGCGCCACGAAGACGGACGCGGGGTGGGACTTCTCCGGGGCCAAAACCCTGGTCCTGTTCTGCAATGGCATCTGGTGCCCACAGTCGTCCACCAACATAGCGACGCTCATCAAGTTGGGTTATCCGGCCGACAAGCTCAAGTGGTATCGGGGTGGCATGCAGGACTGGGTCAGCGTCGGTCTGACCACCGCCAAGCCCTGACGCGAGGTCCCAACCTTCGCTAGCAAGAGGCGCCGAACGGCGCCTCTTTTTTTTGGCGCCTCCCCAAAAGCCGTTTAGAATTCGGGACGCAATGCGCGGGTGGCGGAACTGGTAGACGCGCTGGATTTAGGTTCCAGTGTCGAAAGACGTGCGGGTTCGAGTCCCGCCCTGCGCACCATTTCAATTCGAATCTCACCGCGTAATGGCTGCGGCAGGCTAGCGGCCGAAAGATGTATTGGTCAGCAAGTTGCGGGGCTTTTGCAAACGCCCTCCAGGCAAAGAGTTGAGCTGGGAATTTATGGAATCAAGCGCCCCGGCACCGCTCAGAAACGGAGACGCGGCCCTCGGGCCGCGTCTCACAGGCGTCGGATGAACGCCTTTCGGGAACTCTCGCGTCTGCCCCCTTGGGGGCTGAATCGCTAGGTGCCGTGTTGCTTGTCGTCACCTCCCGGCAACCCCTCGATTTAGGAATTGCCTTCAGGTTAGGAGTATAGCCGGCGACAATATTTTTTCTAGCGAATCGCACCCTCACAGCCTCCGTTACCATCAACCTATCGCATTATCCTGCTCTACCACCTCCAGCAGGCTGGTCGTCGATCTCCGGGAACACACACGCGCCCCGGTTTCCAGGACCGAATCAGCTTGGCCTCTCAGGGCCCTTGCACTGCACCCAGGCATCCCGCAGAAACCCCAGGAGTGACTGGCGGCGGTCTCCTCCTCGAAGAGAACGAAGGCGCGCTGGTGGTAGGGGTGCAGCACAGCATGTCCACGAAGGAATCGTCCAAGGGCACGCCATCGGAGCGCATGGAAGTGAGGCAGAACTTGGCGATGTTCGCCGCCATTCGGTGCAGCCCGCGGGCGAGGTCCGAGGAGAAGCCGGTCGGGATCTCGCGATCCGCCATCTCTGCCATCAGGGACTGAACTCGTGGCCCGTCGATCCAGGACTCCCGCACTCTCTATCTCACGGTTCAGAGATGGCAACAGCAAGCTGATGCTCTCGTGCTGAGCGTGGGGCTGGAGCCGGCGCCCCGGGTTCGCCAGTTGGGCTCCCCGGCCGAAGGTCTCATACAGAGCATGCAGGGTCCTGATCAGAGGTTTTTGATGGCTGTCGGCCATGGCGCACCCTCCTTCCGGCTCTGGAATGATACTCCGACCACTGGCAGGGAAATCCTGCTGCGCGCATTGCCGCCAGAGCCGTCTCGCGCGCACAATGGGGTAACGCGATCGAGTGCCAGTCCACCATGCAGCGCTTCGTCCTCGACACCAGCATCTTCACCAACCCGGACGTTTTCCGCGGCTTCGGAGCCGACGCCCAGGAAGCGATCCGCCGTTTCTCCGGTCTGGCCCGGGCCACGGGCGCGGAGTTCTACATGCCCGGCTCGGTGTACGAGGAGCTGTGCAAGATCAAGGACCTCTCCACGGTGGGGGCGGAATTCGAGTCCGTGGTTCGCATCCGTTCGCCCCGCAAGCACGAGATCACCATCCCCGGCGCCCTGCTTTATGAGCTGATTGAGGAGGTCCGTTACCGCATCGACCGCGGTCTGCGCATCGCCGAGGACGCGGCCAAGGAGGCCGCCCAGTCAACCGAGGACCCCGGCCGGCTGATCAACAAACTGCGCGGCCGTTACCGGGAGGCCCTGCGCCAAGGCATCCTCGACAGCAAGGAGGACGCGGACGTGCTGCTGCTTTCCTTCGAGCTGGAGGCGGCCCTGGTATCCGCCGACGAGGGGCTGCGCAAGTGGGCGGACAAGGTGGGAATCGAGATCGTCCACCCGCTGAACTTTCCGCGCATCCTGGAGAAGCTCGGAACGACTCCAAGCACTCCCGACGGGTAAGAGGGTCCTACGCGCGGCGCCTTCCGGGCTTCACGGCCCAGTCCGCGTGCAGTGCGCCAGCCAACGATCGAGCAGACGGTCCATGAGGGCGTTATTGGCCCGATACACCTGCTCCCCCCGTCCAAGCACGGCTTCCCGGGACTGCACATGCCCGCCCGCCACCAAGCGAGCCGCGTCGCGCTCGGCCAGCCTGCGCACCCAGTCGCGCCGAACCTCGAGATGGAACTGAAGCGCCAGCACCCGCTCCCACACGAAGCCCTGATTCTCAAATGCCTTACTGCCGGCGATGCGCACCGCGCCGTCCGGGATATCGAACGTATCCCCGTGCCAGAGAAAGGTCTCCAGCTCATCTGGGAGCACCGACGCCACCGGATGCGAGCGTGACTCGGCCGCCACCCGCACTCGGTGCCAGCCCACCTCGGGCAGGGGCCCGGCGTAGGTCGCGGCGCCCAGGACGTCCGCCAGCAGCTGTGCCCCCAGACAGACGCCGAGCACCGCCCTTCCCGCCTCGATGAAGGACTCGATCGCGCGTTTTTCACCTTTCAGCCAGGGGTGCTTCCCCTCCTCCCAGACGCTCATGGGGCCACCGAGAACGACCAGGCAGTCGGCCTCCGCCGGCCCAGGCAGGTTGGACGCCAGCGGCACGACGGTCTCCACCCACGCGTGACCCCGGCTCGCGGCCCACGCAGGCAGGTGAGTTTCGCCGCCGAGGGTGCTGTGCAGCAGACAATGAATCTTCAAGGCATGTCCCCCGGCACCGAATCGCGGAGCGCGCCAGCGCCTCAGTCGACGATGGCCACGCCGCGAAAGAGCTGGTGTAGCAGGCCCGTGAGCTTGGGTACCTCCTTCTCGAACTCCAGCACCCAGTAGCCCCCCTGCTGCTCGAGGCGGGTCTGGACCACGTGGGTGTGGCCGAGAATGGAACGCAGATGACCCATGAAGAGCTCCGCGTTGTCGCGCCTGCGAAAGCGGCAGCGGAAGTCATGGAAGACACGCCCCTCCTGCTTGAAACGCCGGACCGACGAGACCAGTCCCTGCAGAAAGGCCCGCCCCAGGTCGCGCTCCAGATCCGCGTCCACCGCGCGACCGACCTCGTCCAGGTACAGGGCCATGCGCAGGATGCGGCCGGTGAAGAAGTCCCCCGGCAGCTCCACCGTGTCCGCCGCCCGCACCTCGATGTCGTAGACGCCGGACCAGGCGGTGACGTACTTGGTGCGGCGGCCCCCCGCGGAATCTTCCTTGATCACAATCCCCTCCCGCCCATCGGCGTCCAGCGCCTCGACGATGTCGCGCACCTGCTCCCACTGTCCCCGCTCGAAGCGACCGTAGACCCGCGCCGTGGGCAGGCGGAAGCGCTCGCAAAGCGCCTGCTTCTCCTCCTGGCCCATAAACACCGGCCGGTCCATGCGCATCAGGTCGAAGACGAACAGCGCCACGTCCTCCTTCACGAAGGACGGCCCGCCCTGGGTATAGGGGTTGTCGGGACCCGCGAGCTCGGCGCACAGAATCAGGTTCGGCTCGGTCTCAAAGATGGCGGGATCGATGAAGTCCCGCGCCCGGTCGGAGGCGAAGGGGCAGACATAGCCGCCCCGGGTCAGGGCCACGAGCTCGTCGCCGGAGCGGAAGATACGGACGTTGAAGCCGTCGATCTTCTCCTCGACCCAGAAGGGATTGGCGAACTGCTGAGCGAGCCCCTGCTCGAGGCGAAAGATGCGGCCGATGTGGGGATAGCCCGGCACTAGTCGCCCGCCCCAGGAGACCGTGCCCTTGGGACTGCCGCGAAAGTCGTCGCTCAGGCGCAGGTAGCGCGCGCCGCGATGGCTCTCCCAGCGCGCCTTGCCGCGACTGACGGCCTCGTCGAATGGCGCCGGCAGCCCGGTCATGGATCAATGGGGCCTGCTGTCGACTTCGTCGGCCAGCACCCGCAGGCCCTCCGACACCCGGACCCGATAGGGCGAGGGGTCCCTGAGCAGCTTGACCCCGGGCGCGAGGAGCTTGAGCTGCGCGGTCAGCCGCGCGCGGATAGCTGCGAGGTCCTCCGCCGGCCCCAGGCGCCTGCCGTCGCGCATCACCGGCTGGATCAGGGCTTCGCCCTCGGCTGTCTCGGACGCCAGGGCGAGGAGGTCGTCGGCGTAGAAGCCGTCCGACCCAATGCGCCGGTAGACCTGCTTGCGCCCGGGCCAGGAGACCTTGCCCTCGGAGCGCTTGCGCCTGGCCTGACCGGCGTATTCCTGCAGCTTGTAAGCGCAATCCAGGTAGGGGGCATCGGCGGAGGTGTCGAGCCTGGTCCCGATGCCGAAGCCGTCGATGGGTGCCCCCTGCGTCAGCAGATGCACCAGGTCGTCCTCGTCGAGTCCGCCGCTGGCGAAGATGTGCGTGGACCTGAGCCCGGCCCGGTCGAGGATCGCCCGCACATGATGGGCATGGGCACTGAGGTCCCCGCTGTCCAGGCGCACCGCGTTGACCTGGATGCCGTGCTCCGACAGGCGCGGGGCGAGCTCGGCGACCCGTTCCGCGCCCTCCTCCGTATCGTAGGTGTCGATGAGCAGGACGACGTTGTCCGGCTGGGCGTGCGCGAAGTGCTCGAAGGCGTCGATCTCGCGCGCGTGGGCCTCGATGAAGGAGTGCGCCATGGTGCCGAAGGACGGCACGCCCCACAGCCGGTCAGCCAGGACGGTCGCGCTTCCGGCGAAACCGGCGATGTAGCTCGCCCGGGCGGCGAGAAGCCCAGCCTCCGCCCCGTGGGCGCGGCGCATGCCGAAGTCCACCAAGAGCTTGCCGGGCGCCGCCAACACCGAGCGCACGGCCTTCGAGGCGATCAGGGTCTGCAAGTGCAGGAGATTGATCAGCCGGCTCTCCACCAGCTGGGCCTCGCGCATGGGCGCGGTGATACGCGCCAGAGGCTCGTCGGGGAAGAAGACCGTGCCCTCCGCCATGGCGTCCAGATCGCCAGTGAAGCGCCATCCCGCCAGGGAATCCACGAAGTCGGCGCTGAACCTGCCGCTCGCCCGGAGCCATGCCAGGTCCTCGTCAGAGAACCTCGCCTGCTCGAGGAAATCCACCAGCTGCTCGAGCCCAGCCGCAACCAGGAACCCCCGACCGGGCGGGAGCTTGCGGACGAAGATCTCGAATACCGCGGTCTCGTCCATCTCCTGCTCGTAGTAACCCTGGAGCATGGTGAGATGGTAGAGGTCGGTCAGCAGAATCGATCGGGTCGGGTCCATCTCCTTCGCCCTCATCTTCCGTTGCGGACTGGCCGGGCACCCGCGGACCGCATTTCTTCCAAGGCCCGCCCCCCATCTCCCGGGTTCACATCCACCGCACGCACGCCATCCTCGATCAGCAGCACGGAGAATCCCTCCCGCAAGGCGTCGAGCACGGTGGCACGCACGCAATAATCCGTGGCAAGACCGCCGACGAAAACCCTGTTGACGCCGAGCTCGCGCAACTTGTGCTCAAAGCCCGTGTCCTCGAAGTCCGAAAAGGCCTCCTTCTCCGGCCGCATCGCTTTGGAGATGATCGGCACCTCGGGAGGCAGATCGAGGTCCCGGGTGAACTCCGCGCCGGGCGTGCCCATGACGCAATGAGGGGGCCAAGGTCCGCCCTGCTCCACGAAGGAGCAGTGATTGGCCGGGTGCCAGTCGCGACTGGCGAAGATCGGCAACCCTTTGGCGCGAAAACGGGCGATCCACCGATTGAGCACCGGTATCACGGCATCTCCGTCCGGCACCGCCAAGACTGCCCCCGGGGAGGAAGTCGTTCTGCACGTCCACCAGGACAAGTGCGTCGCCCGGACCTGGCGTTGGGACATCGGAGACTCGGTTCGGCATGGCTCCACCTGGCTGCGCCGCGTTACCGTTATTCCCCTTTCATTTATGACCGCTCGCACGGCGACGGGTGCCGCCGGCGAACCACTTGCAGCGCCGGCGCTCCTCGCCCTAGTCGTGCGCGATCTCCTTGTCCGTGAACAGGTAGTCCTTCAGCTCGTGATCAAAGGCGGGGTCCTTGCGGCGGATCCATTCCAGCACCATGGCCGCGTGCTCCTTCTCCTCGTCCCGGTTGTGCGCCAGGATCGCCCTGAGCTCCTTGTCCTTGCAGGCGTCGACGCGCTGGTTGTACCAGTCCACCGCCTCCAGTTCCTCCATCAGCGAAACGATCGCCCGGTGCATGTCCCGCGTGTCATCGGAAAGCTCGTTGATCGGCTCGTGATAGCCTTCGTTTGCCATATCGAAATGCTCCTCTGCTGAAGAAAGGCGAAGATGACAATCGCCCTCGACGAACGATGAATCGGCTCAAGGTTGAGCTTAACGCATGGCCGCTCCGATTCGCCAAGGCAAATGGGCAGGGAAACGCGGGAACGGCGGGGAGAGGCGGCCAAACAAGGGGCCGATCGGCCGGCCCCTGCCTCGCACCTACGACACACGGGCGTTTGGCGGGCGGGCGTTCAGCCATGAGTGCGGATATCCGGACCAGAAGCTCCCGGACATTCCTCCTTGCCCGGGCGAGTTGATTCCACACCGCACACGCAGGACAAGTCCACCCTCCGCGAACATGGTTATTTCAGTAACATAGGCGCGGATCTCGACGCCACCGAGTACCAGAAAGGAGGAAAGTATGAAAAAAATCGCCACCTTGGCGCTGGCCGCGTGCAGCGTGGGCTCTTCGATCTCCCATGCCGATGCGACATTGGTCTATTCCCTTCAGCAGACGGGCACCGAGCCCGCGGAGAAGACGCTTTCCATCGCGCGCTTCTTCGCGCGGGTCGATTCCGCCGACGAGAGCGGAAGATACCTGCTCTTCCAGGCCGGAAAGTTCTTCCCCCTCTACGCTGTGAACGAGAAGGCGGGCACGTACACCCGGCTTACGCCACCCGTCCAGGCGAACCTCGGCCCGGAGACGCGGACTCAGGCCCCCGCACCTCGATCGACCCCGGGCGCAGGCGAGACCCACGAGGCGTCGGCAGAGGGCGAGACAGCGGCCGAGGCCTCTCCGGAAGACCATGACATCGAGGCACCCGCCGTCGGGCAAGAACCCGAGACGGGCGAAGCTATCGCTGCCGCGGAGGCCGGGGATGCAGTCGAGCAGCCTGAACTCGCGCATGAGCAGCAGGAGCCGACGCAACCTCCCGCGCCGCCGACGCCCCAGCACTTCAAGGCGACCAAGAACATGGACGAAGTCGCCGGGATCCGCTGCCGCATCGTCGTCGAGCTGATCGAGGGCGAACCGGCGATCGAGCATTGCATGGCGAACAAGGCGGCTCTCGGCACCACCGAACGTGAGACCCGGACCCTGGCGCGCCTGTTCGCCATGGCGAGGGAGCGTGGGTTTGACTGGCTCGGGACCGCCACCCAGGACGAGGAGTTCGTCTCGATACGGAGCCGGGACCCGAAGCGGGACAAGAACCTGACCCTGACGTCCATATCGACCAAGCCGCTGCCGTCCGGTCACCTCCGCGTGCCCGAAGGCTTCACGGAGGCCAAGCCGGATCCCGCGCCGAAGCCAGCGGCAACACCCGCGCCAGGGAAGCCGGAAAAGGGCGATTGAGGGGACTCGGCGACCTTCAGCGCAGCTTCAGCGCCCGCCGCTTCCACAACAGGTAGATCACCGGCACGACGAACAGGGACAGCAGGGGCGCCGTGATCATGCCCCCGACCATCGGGGCGGCGATGCGCTGCATGACCTCGGATCCCGTGCCGGTGCCGAGCATGATCGGCAGCAGGCCGGCGATCACCACCGCCACGGTCATCGCCTTGGGCCGGACCCGCAGCACGGCGCCCTCGATGATCGCGGCCTGCAGATCCGACGCCGAGGACAGCCGGCCCTCCTCGCGAAAGCGCGTCAGCGAGTTGTCGAGATAGATCAGCATCACCACCCCGAACTCCGCCGCAACGCCCGCCAGCGCGATGAAGCCCACCGCCACCGCCACCGACAGGTCGTAGCCCAGAGCCCAGACGAGCCAGAAGCCGCCAACCAGGGCGAAGGGCAGCGAGAGCATCACCAGCGCCGCCTCGCCGACCCGCCGGAAGATCAGGTAGAGCAGCGCGAAGATGACGGCGAGGGTCAGGGGGATCACCTGCTGCAGGCGCTCCTGGGCGCGCAGCATGTACTCGTACTGGCCGGACCAGGTGATGGAGTAGCCCGGCGGCAGGTCGACCGCCTCGTCGACGGCGCGCCGGGCCTGTTCGACGTAGGTCCCCAGGTCCACGCCCGCGGATGTCGACGAAGGTCCAGCCGTTCAGGCGCGCATTCTCGCTCTTGAGCATCGGAGGCCCCGTCGACGACGCGGATGTCCGCCACCTGAGACAAGGGCACCTGCGCCCCGGCGGGGGTGACCAGAGGCAGCTCGCGCAGCTTGGCCGGGTCGTCCCGCTGCTCGCGCGGAAAGCGCACGTTGACCGGATAGCGTTCCAGGCCCTCCACGGTCTGCGTGATGTTGATGCCGCCCACCGCGGCGCTCACCAGCTGGTTGATGTCGTCCACGTTGAGACCGAGCCGGGCGGCCTCGCGCCGCTTCGGGATCGATCTCGATGTAGCGGCCCGCCGCGACCCGCTCCGAATAGGCGGACAGGGTGCCGGGCACGTCCTCCAACGCCCGCTCGATGCGGCGGCCGATGCGCTCGATCTCCTCCAGGTCGGGACCGGCCACCTTGATCCCGACCGGCGTCTTGATGCCGGTGGCGAGCATGTCGATGCGGGTCTTGATCGGCATGATCCAGGCGTTGGTCAGGCCGGGGAACTTGACCGTCGCCTCGAGCTCCGCGATCAGGCCCTCGACCGTCATCCCCGGCCGCCACTCGCTCGCGGGGCTTGAGCTGGATCAGGGTCTCGATCATGGTCAACGGGGCCGGGTCGGTCGCCGTCTCGGCGCGCCCGATCTTGCCGAACACCCGCGTCACCTCGGGAATGGTGCGGATCAGCCGGTCCGTCTGCTGCAGCAGCTCCTGCGCCTTGCCGATGGACAGGCCCGGCAGCGTCGTCGGCATGTACATCAGGTCGCCCTCGAACAGCTCCGGCATGAACTCCGAGCCGAGCCCCCGCCCGAGGCGCCCCGAGCACCGGCACGTCGCCGAATGCCCGTGTCCAGCCCGCGGACATCCCGGCCTGCCATTCCTCGATCCGCGCGACCGCCGTGCCGACGGCTTCCGGGGCGACGGGCCGCAACAGCCGCAGCGGCCACTTCAGCGGCTCCAGCAGCACCGCCGACGCCGTAGACCGGGAGCAGCAGGCTCGCCATCGCGAGCAGGGCCACGACCAGGGTCGTCCTCGGAAACGCCAGCACCGCGCCCAGCAGCGGCCGGTAGACCAGATCAGGAAGCGGTTCAGGGGATTGCTCGTCTCGCGGCGGGATCCGGCCGCGGATGAAATAGCCCATCAGCACCGGCACCAGGGTGACGGACAGGCCCGCCGCCGCGGCCATGGCATAGGTCTTGGTGTAGGCCAGCGGCGAGAACAGGCGGCCCTCCTGCGCCTGCAGGGTGAACACCGGCAGGAAGCTCAGGGTGATGATCAGCAGCGAATAGAAGAGCGCGGGGCCGACCTCCTCGGAGGCCCGGCGCACGATCACCCAGCGCTCCTCCGTCGAGATCGCAGGTCCGGCCCGCTCCAGGTGCTTGTGGGCGTTCTCGATCATGACGATGGCGGCGTCCACCATGGCGCCGATGGCGATGGCGATGCCGCCCAGCGACATGATGTTGGCGTTGATGCCCTGGTAGCGCATCACCAGGAAGGCGACCAGGATGCCCGAGCGGCAGGGTGACGATGGCGACGAAGGCCGAGCGCAGGTGGAACAGGAACAGCAGGCACACCAGCGCGACGACGACGAGCTCCTCCACCAGCCGCGTCGCTCAGATTGTCGACCGCCCGCTGGATCAGGCTCGAGCGGTCGTAGGTCTCGACCACCTCGACGCCCTCGGGCAGCCCGGCCTTCAGGGCCTCGATGCGCTCCTTGACCGCGGCGATGGTGTTGAGCGCGTTCTCGCCGTGGCGCATGACCACGATGCCGCCCGTCACCTCGCCCTCGCCGTCCAGGTCGGCGACCGCCCGGCGCATCTCCGGGCCCGATCTGGATGTGGGCGACGTCGCCGAGGAAGATGGGGATGTCGTCTTCCGCGACCCCCAGCGGGATGTCCGCGATGTCCTGCAGCGACTGCAGGTAGCCGCGGGTGCGGATCATGTACTCCGCCTCGCCGAGCTCCATCACCGACCCGCCCACCTCGCGGTTGGCGGCCTGGACGGCGGAGATGACCAGCCCGAGGGGAATATCGAGCGCCCGCAGCTTCTCCGGGTCCACCACGATCTGGTACTGGCGCACCATGCCCCCGACGGTCGCGACCTCGGCGACCCCCGGCACGGTCTGCAGCTCGAACTTGAGGAACCAGTCCTGCAGGCTGCGCAGCTGCGACAAGTCGTGGCGCCCGTCCGGTCCACCAGGGCGTAGCTGTAGATCCAGCCGACGCCGGTGGCGTCCGGCCCCAGCCTCGGCTGGACGCCGGCGGGGAGCGCGGTCGCCGCCTGGTTGAGGTACTCCAGCACCCGCGTCCGCGCCCAGTAGAGGTCGGTGCCGTCCTCGAAGATGACGTAGACGTAGGAGTCGCCGAAGAAGGAATAGCCGCGGACGGCCCGCGCGCCGGGCACCGCCAGCATGGTGGTGGTGATCGGGTAGGTGACCTGCTCCTCCACCACCCGGGGCGACTGACCGGGGTAGCTGGTGCGGACGATGATCTGCACGTCCGACAGGTCCGGGATCGCGTCGAGCGGAATCTCCTTCAGCGACATCCAGCCCCAGACGGCCAGGATCAGCGTCGCGATCACCACCAGCAGGCGGTTCTCGATGGACCAGCGGATCAGGCGGACGGGCACGGCGGATCTAGTCGCCCATGCGGCGGAAGCTCGCCTGGAGATTGGACTCCGAGTCGATCAGGAACTGGCCCGACACCACCACCTCGTCGCCCTCCGCCAGCCCCGAGAGCACCTCCAGCTCCTCTCCCCGCCACATGCCGGTCTTGACCTCGACCGGCTGGAAGCGCCCGTCGCCGAGGGCCTTGACCACCAGCTCGCGCTCGCCGCTCAGGATCAGCGCCTCGCGCGGCAGGATCAGCACGTCCCGCTTCGGGCCGCCGTAGATGACGACCTCGACGAACATGTTGGGGAGCAGCAACCCCTCGGGGTTTCTGAACTCCAGCCGCGCGCGCAGGGTGCGGGCCTTGGGGTGGACCTCCGGATACACGAACTCGACGCTGCCCTCCCAGGTCCGCCCGGGGTAGGCGGGCGTCGTGATCTCCGCATTCAGTCCCGGCTTCACCCAGGCGTGCTGGTGCTCGAAGACGTCGACCATCACCCACACCTCGCTCAGGTCGACGATGGTGAACATGTTGTCCAGGGGCGTGACGAACATCCCCTCGCGCACGTTGTGCTCGATGACGACGCCGCCCTGGGGCGCGCGTGATCGGGATGATCGACTTCGGCTCCATGCTGCGCTCGAGACCCATGATGTCCATGCCCGGCACCTTGAGCTGGCGCAGCAGGTCGATTCCGGTCCGCTCGCCGGAACTCCCGCGCCGGCCGCTGCCGCCGGAATGACCGCCGAAGGAATCCAGCTCCCCTTCCTCGAGCGCGGAGATGTAATCCTGCTGGGCCAGGAGCACGTCGGGGGACACGTAATCGGCGAGATCGTCCTTGCGCTCGACCCGCACGCCGTCCGTGCGCACGTAGAGGTTCTCGATCCAGCCCGGGGTGCGCGGGTGGACCTGAATGATCCGGTCGTCGTCGTAGGCGACCTTGCCCTGGGTGCGGATGTACTTCCACAGCGTGCCCCTCTCGACCTTGACGGTGCGCACGCCCATGTTCTGGATCACGGCGGGGCCCAGCGTGACCGCCGGCCGCTCGTCGCCGCCCTTGTCGAGCTTCCCGCGCCACCAGGTCCATGCCGCAGATGGGGCAGCTCGCCGGCTCGTCGCGCACCACATCCGGATGCATCGGACAGACGTAGGTGGAGTCCAGGTGCTTGGCCGCGTGCTCCAGGGCGGTCTCGGCGGTCGACTTGTTCCCGGAAACCTCGCCGGAGTCCGCGGGCCGCTCACAGCCCGAGAGCAAGAGAATCGGGATCAGGGACAGTCCGAGGGATCGCGTCAGTACGCGGATCGGGCGGAAAAGAAAATGGTGCGACAGCATCGGTTTCCGTGGAGTCCGAAAAATGCGGCGGTCCTTGGCGGTTTGTCGCAGACGTCTTGTTCCGACCCCCACCCGAAACCTCCCCCTGCCAGGGGGAGGGCGTGGCTCGATCAGCACCGATTCTGCGGGGTTAGCATCCTAATCCTTCTCGGGGACCAGCCCTCGCTCCTAGTCCTCGTTGGCGTGCGCGGGGACCTTGTCCTGCTCATCGAGGACCGAGATCAGCTCGACTTCGAAGATCAGGGTCTGGTTGGCCAGCGGTCCGCGGTCGCCGTAAGCCAGTTCGGGGGGGACGAAGAGCTGGGCCTTGCCGCCCTCCTTCATGAGTTGCAGGCCCTCGGTCCAGCCCTTGACGACCCGGTTGAGCTGAAAGGTCGCCGGCGTGCCCCGCTTGTGGGAGCTGTCGAACTCCTTGCCGTCAACCAGGGTGCCGCGATAGTGCACCGACACCATGTCGGTGGGGACCGGCGTCTTGCCGGAGCCCGCCTCCAGGATCTTGTATTGCAGGCCGCTCTCGGTGGTGATCACGCCCTCCTGCTTGGCGTTCTCCTCCAGGAAACGCTTGCTCGCGGCGGCGCGTTCCTCCGCCTGCTCCTGCTTGCGCCGCTTCTGCTCGGCGATCACCTTGCGCTTGAGATCCATCAGGGTCTTGCGCATGTCGGCCTCGGTCATCTTCGGCTCGCCGTCGCCCAGGGCGTCCTCGATGCCCTGCAACACGGCCGACCCGTTCAGCTCCAGCTCCTGGCGCTTGAAGTCGCCGCCGATCTGATAGCCGAGGCTGTAGTTGATGCGGGTACTCTCGTCCTCGAGGTTCAGCGCCTCCTCGGCCGACGCGGTGCCGAAGGCAGTCAGGGCCGCGAGGACCGCTGCGGGTACAACATGGTTCACGTTGAAGCTCCTCCGTATATGTGGTCCATAGAAATGGGGAACGCGGCGACCCAATACCGACAACAGCAGGCCGCCCCGCTCCGCGCGAGGGAATCCCTTACTCGCCGCCCTTGGCCTCGCCCGCCGTTCCGGCGTCCGGCTCGGCTGCCGCGGGCGCGGCGGCCTGATCTTCACCGACGGAGATGAGCTCCACGTCGAAGATCAATGCCCGGTGCCCGAGCGGGCCGCGGTCGCCGTAGGCCAGATTGGAGGGGATGAAGAGCTGCGCCTTGCCGCCCTCCTTCATCAGCTGCAGCCCCTCGGACCAGCCCTTGACGACGCCGTTGAGCTTGAAGGTCGCGGGCTTGCCGCGCTTGTGGGAGCTGTCGAACTCCTTGCCGTCGACCAGGGTGCCGCGATAGTGGACGGTCACCTGGTCCTCCGGGCCGGGGCTCTTGCCCGGTCCCCTCCTCGATCACCTTGTACTGCAGGCCGCTCTCGGTGGTGACCACGCCCTCCTTGCCGGCGTTCTCCTCCAGGAACTGCTTGCCCTCGGCCTCCAGCTCGAGCTCACGCTCGACAGCGCGCTTCCGCTGCTCGGCCACGATCTTCCGCTTGAGCTGCGTCAGGGTGGCGCGGATCTCCTCCGGAGACATCTTCGGCTCGGCGTCCGAGAGGGCGTCCTCGATGCCCTGCACGACGGCCTCCGCGTTCATCTCCACGCTCTGGCGCTTGAAGTCGCCGCCGATCTGGTAGCCGAGGCTGTAGTTGATGCGCGTGGTCTCGTCCTCGAAGTTCAGCGGCTCGGCGGCGAGCGCCGCTCCAACAGCGCCCGTCGTGGCGAGGATTGCAGCGGAAATCAGGTACTTCACAAGGAGATCTCCTCCTCGATTTTCGAATTAACCAAAATGGGGCTCGATGGTCTTCTCAGGCTTGCCTCCGCGGGGCCCCGTCCGCCGGATTGCCGGCGGGGCGTCAGCATAACAAAATCCGGCGGACCCGGCGGCCGCGGCTCTCCTGGTCAAGGGTCGAAAAAAGGCCGCCCGAGGGCGGCCTGTATGAGCGATCAGTCCGACTCGCGGTCTGCAGTTCGGCCGACCTCGGACTAGGCCTTAGAACAGCTCGGCCGGGCAGTCGACACCCGGCGTCACCGACACAGTACGGCACCATCATCTCGTTGTCCTCGTGGGACAGGATGTGGCAGTGCCAGACGTACAGGCCGGGCATATCGAACAGCGCCTTGACGCGGGTCACCTCGCCCGGATACATGATCACGGTGTCCTTCCAGCCCGCTTCCCAGGGCTCGGGCGGACGCACGCGCACCACCGATGACCTGGCGGTTGACCACCTCGAACTTGACCAGGTGCAGGTGGATCGGGTGGGCATCCGCCGACCAGTTCCACAGCTCCCAGGTCTCGATGTCGCCCAGCTGCGGATTGGTCGCGATCGGGTCGTCCCACAGCTGGACTGTCCCGCCGCCGGAGCCATTGACACCGAGCACCGCCGCCTTCGGCGCGAACGGGCACTGAACCCAGCACCGGATCACACGTCGGCGGCACGGAGCTCGGGTCCAGAGTGATCACACCGGTGACCGCATCGATGGTCACGCACAGCAGCGCCGATTCCTCCTCCAGCAGGGCCAGGTCCTGGGTCACGGTCGGAGGCGCCGAGCTTCGGCACACCGCCGGGGTTGGGATCCAGCACCAGCGACGCAGCCGGGGTGCTGGGGTCGCCGGCCGGGTTCGCCAGCGCCGAGTTGACCACGAACTGCATCACCTGGCCGGTGGTGGCCGGATCAGCCGGCACGTCCGGGAAGCCGCCGAAGGGCGCATCGGGCGCGGTGTTGATCATGCGCATCGACTGGTACCGTCAGGCAGACCGCTGAAATCGACGATCACGTCGGGGCGCTCGGCCGGGCCCATCAGCAGGGCCTGCTCGGCGAAGGTGCCGGGCACTGCAGGTACGCAGTTCTTCACTCGGCTTGCCGTTCTGGCTGCATGCAGTCGAGCGACGTTCGGCAGTCGACGTCGCGTGCCATTACCCGGCAGCGGTGGTCGCAAAGCCGGTCTCGATGCGCACCACCGCGGGCAGCAGGCCCTGCTCGGAGCCGATCTGGTAGAACGGAATTTCACGCAGCTCTGAGCTGCCGTTGGCCGTTGACCAGCGCACAGCGACAGGTTCATGAAACGCGAGTCGCTGGCGTTGACGAAGCGCAGGCGGTAACGCTCCGGCGCCACCTCCAGCACGGCCAGGTGTTGCCGTTGACCACCATGGTGTTGAAGAAGGCTTCCGGGTTCCACACCGGCGCGATGTCCGATGTCGCCTGCGGCAGGAACGGGATGTTCACGTCGGTGTTGTCGGCGAAGACTGCCACCGGTGCCCAGGCCCTCGAAGAAGGCGCGGTCGGCCGGGTAGTACTGGGTGCCGTCGGCGTTGAACGACTTCGGCTGGATGGCGATCGGGATCTCGCGCACCGCGTTGCGCACCGGATCGCCCGGGGTGTTGAGCGTTGCGGCCGAGTCGCCGGCCTTGGGTGCCGGTCCGGGCAGCACGCCCGAGAGCAGCGCCGGTCTCGCCGTCGTTGGCGTCACGGATCAGCCAGAAGCCGGCGCCGGCGGCATACACGTTCAGCCGGGTCATGCCCAGCGAGTGGTCGTGGTACCACAGCGTCGTGGTGGGCTGGTCGTTGGTGTACATCTCGATCGAACGGCCCTGCCCGAGCGCAGCGGTGTGTCCGCCCCTCCGCGCTCTCGAAGAAGGTGCCGTTGCAGTCGAAGTCGTCCGTCGGTCGTCCGGTGTGGCGGATACCCCGATGACGTTGGTGCAGTCGATGTTGTTCGGCGTCGGCAGCCACCAGGCCTCGGGGTAGCCGTCGCTGCCCGGGCCGACGTGGGCGCCGTGGACGTGCGTGACCATCGGGATCGGGCCGGTGTAGGGTTCGGCGGAGGCACCCGCGCAGTCGGTACGCGGGCTCAGCCATCCAGGCAGTCCTGGTTCGGCGCCGCCCAGTGCAGGGTCTGGTCGACCAGCGGGTTGCCGTTCGCGTCCTGAATGATGTGCGGCAGGTAGTTGCCGTTAGCGTCGACCAGCTCGTTGATCCAGGTGACCGTGGTGCGACGTCCTTGGTCACCTCGATGGTGAAGCCGGGTTGTTGAAGGTCGCCGGGTTAGCCGGGTTTCCGTAGGCCCACAGCGGCGTGGCCGGGAAACCGGCCGGCAGGACCTGCTGGGTGATCTGCCGCAGCGCCACTTGAGCGCTCATGGCGCACCGCCGTCGTCGTACAGCACCGGCGGGATGACCAGCGGCGTGACGTACTTGGGGATGGTCAGCGGGTCCAGCGTACCCCCGGGCACCGGGTCGGCCAGCGCGCCGGACACCGCCAGAGAAAGAGGCGTCAGAAGCAACGCCCCCCTGCAGAAGGATCTGGATTTTGATGGGTTTCAATTTGTACACTCCTCGGAATCTTCCTGATCGTTGGTATCCGACCGGCCGCTTTATCGTGGTATCCGAAGTCAAGCTGGCTGACCTGGCCAGAGGAAGAGCACCTCGCTGGTAATTGCTTACGCAAGTAACGGACCAGGGGGAGGTGCATCCTCCTCGAGAGGGCGCTGGGAGTGGGGAAACGCGGGCAGAGAAAGCCAGTTCCGCACCTCCGAGACGATGCCGAATCGGCGGCTCGGGCCAGACGGCGCAAGGCACGCAAGCTGGAGATGATGGGGAACGGGGATGTCGGGAAAGGCCTGCGCGAACGGCGTGGGGTGCGCCACGCCAAGACTCGTTACCGTTTCCGGAATCCGCCCGGGCAGCATGCCAGTCATGAAAATGTCATGTTGTCACATGACATTTTTGACATATACTCTGCGCCATATCACGCACAAAAAATGAGATTGACTGCGAGATAGGGACTCCGGCAAAGCAAGAACAATGTCGGGAGGAATGGAGTCGTGCAGGTACCCGTTGAGTTGCAGTCGCTGGTCGATATCTACGATCAGCCCTTCGTAATCATCAATCCCGATCATCGGGTCGTCGTCATCAACAAGGCGTTCGAGGAGCGCTACGGCGTCAGCCGCGACGACGCCGCCGGCCGCGCCTGCTTTTCCCTGGTCGCCTGCCACAACCGGCCCTGTCCTTGCGGGCCCGAGGGCGCGAACTGTCCCTTCAGCGACGTGTTCCGGCGCGGGGTCTCCCAGGCGTCCGCCCACACCTATCGCGACGCCGAGGGCAGGGAGCACGTGGTCCGCGTCCAGGGCTATCCGGTGCGCACCACGAGCGGCGAGATTTACCTGGGCGAGCTCATCCAGGAGGACGCGCTGCGCCATCACCCCGAAATGGGCAAGGACCAGTGCCCGGAGGCGCGCCTGATCGGGGACGCCCCCGCCTTTCGCCAGACCCTCGGCCAACTGGTACTCGCGGCCAGCTCCGAGGCGCCGGTCCTGCTCCAGGGCGAGACCGGCACCGGCAAGGAGCTGGCGGCGGCCTACATCCACCGCCACTCCGCCCGCCGCAACCGGCCGTTCCATACCCTGGACTGCAGCGCCCTGACCGAGGATCTGTTCGAGAGCGAGGTCTTCGGCCACGAACGCGGCTCCTTCACCGGCAGTACCGGCGCGAAGCCCGGGCTGTTCGAGCTCGCGCACCGGGGCACGCTCTTCCTCGACGAGATTGGCGAGCTGTCTCTGCCGCAACAGGCGAAGCTGCTGCGCGTGCTCGAGTCCGGCCAGTTCCGGCGCGTCGGCGGCACCAAGATGCTCAGCGCCGACGTCCGCATCATCAGCGCCACCAACCGCAGGCTTTGGAACTCCGACTGGTTCCGCAGCGACCTCTATTTCCGCATCGCCTGCGTCACCGTCAACCTGCCGCAACTCGCCAAACGCCGATCCGACATCCCGGCGCTGGCGCAGGAGCTATTGCAGCGCATCGGGCACTCGTCGGACAAACGATTCACGCTCGACGATGAGGCGCTCTACATCCTCCAGTCCTACGATTACCCCGGCAACGTCCGCGAGCTGCGCAACATCCTCTGGGTAGCCGCCGTGAACTCGCCCAACGGCCTGATTTCGGGCAGCCTGATCGCCGCGGCCTTGCCCGAGCGGGTGAATGGGTGCGAGAAGACACCTGCGCCACCGCCGACGGCGAGGACCTGGCAAGAGGAGAGATCAGTCGCGGTCGAGGCCGCGACTCCGTGGGCAGAGAGCCCCGATCCGCCGCCGCGCGCCCAGTGGGAGGCCGAGCATCTCGAGATGGTTCTGCGCCGTCACGACGGCAACCGGCGCGCGGTGGCAACCGCGCTCGGGGTAAGCGAGCGCACCGTCTACCGCAAGCTGCGAAAGTTCGGCCTGGGCTGAGGGTCATCGGGCGTCAGTTACCCTGACCAAAAAAAAGGCCCGGACGTCCTGTCCGGGCCTGGCGGCGGTCCCGCCGCTCCTCTTCCTTATCTCGTCACCAAGCTATTTTCTCAACCCGCGCTCCGGACGGGAGAAGGTATGGCACGCCGAGCAGTCCCTGCGCTTGTCCTTGACATGCTTGTCGTGGACCTTGGTGAAGCTCATCGTGCCTTCCCACCCGTGACACTCGGTACACACGGTGCGCTCATCCCCCTTCAGCTGGTAACCGAGATCGCCCATCAGGTCCATGCGCGCGGAGTTGCCGTGGCAGTCGTTGCAGCCGAGCGCGTTGTCCGATGTCTCCACACCGTGGTTGATGGTCTGGTAGGTGTGCACCGGGACGGCGCTGGTGCTAGACGGCATCTCCATGTCGCCCGGGAGGCCATCGCACACTTTACTTTCGGCCGCGTTGACCTCGTCGATCCCCAGGCCCACCGCCACCGCGCGGCAGAAACTGCCGGTGCGGAAGAACTCGAAGGTGGAGTGGCCGACCAGGGTGTTGTCCGCGTCGTTGCGCGCAAGCTTGCCCCAGTGCTCCTTCATCGGGTACAGCTTGGTGCCGAGGCTGGTGCTGTCGACGTCGCCGTTGGGCATGCCGATCACGTAGGCGGGATCGCCGGCCTGGTAATCGCCGACGAAGCTCGCCGCCACGCTGGCGTCCAGCGGCACGGTCGGGACACCGTTGAGGGACTCGCCGAGGTAGTAGATCTCGCTGGTGCCATCGAACCATGCGTAGCTCGGGATCAGACTGGCGCTGCCGAGGCCGCCCTTGTCCTCCCGCGGCAGCCATCCGCCGCGCCCGTTGCAGGCCGAGGCCGACGGGTGCGGGTCCTGCCAGTCGCGCGCCACCTCGGTGCCCACGTCCGCCTTGGCATAGCTCGGGATGTGGCAAGTCTGGCAGGCTATCTTCTGGGCGTGCTTGTCCTTGCTCGATCCCGAGGTTGAGCTGTAGTCGCCGTGCGGACGGTCCGAATGGCAGCCGCTGTTCTCGCAGCTGAAGCGGTCCGGGGTGTCGTTGGGCCGCAGGTCGAGGCCGCGCCCCCGCACTCGGTGGCCGGTACCGTCCGGCAGGTTCTCGCCGTGACAGTCGGCGCAGGTCAGATCCGCGCCCGACGGGCTCATGTGCATGTCGATGGCGACGCTCGGGGCCTCGTTCTCCTTGGAGAGGTCGCCCCGCTTGGCGCCGTTGGCACCGGCAGCCCCCGCGTGACAGTTGAGGCAGGACTTGCGAGTGGTGCGATGGACCGTCTGCGCCGCCTCGAGGGTGGTGAGCGTCATCGGCGGCATCGGCACATCCGCGGGCAGGGTGTCGCTGCCGGCGGGCAGGAACTGGAAGTCCTGGGTGACCGGATCGACGTCGGGGATGCCGGCGAAACCGGTGCGCACCAACTCTGCGCCGTCCGCCTCGATCAGCCCGCCGCTGCCGTCGTCGGCCATGTTCAGGAGGATCAGGTCGGTGAAGCCATAGCCATTCGACGTCCAGTCGGGGAAGCGCTTGTAGGCGTCCTGGTGGCACATCAGGCAGTCGATGTTGGCCAGCTGCTTCTTGGCCTCCGCGGAATCGGGATTCAGCAGCTCGAATTCCGACTGGGCCATGGGGAAGCGCCCGTTGCCCACGTGGCAGCCGGCGCAGGTGAAGCGCGGCGAGTTCTCGTGGGCGCCGCAATAGGTGTTGATGCCGGTGGCGATCAGGTCACCCGCGGCCTTGGCCGGACGCTCACCCGCCGACGCGAAGTCGGTCGGGATGTTGGTCACGTTCGGGAAGGCCCCGCCCTGCTGGTAGTGCACGGAGCCGTGCATGTCGCGCGCCTCGTCCTGGTGACACTCGACGCACACCTCGGGCCCGGTGTACGCGGTGATGCTGCAGTGCTCCGGGATGTCCGAGGTGCAGGCCACCGGATCCGTGATCGCGGCCGTCGTCGATGCGGAGGCCGTCTCGCCGTCGTCGTCCGTCACTGTGAGGGTAACCGTGTAGGTATCCGCCGCCGCATAGGTGTGGCTCGGGCTGGTCCCGGCGGCGGTCGCGCCGTCACCGAAGTTCCAGTCGTAGGTGGCGATGGTCCCATCGGAGTCACTTGAGCCGGCGCTGCTGAAGCTCACCGCCACACCGGTCGTGCCGCTGTAGGGACCATTGACGTCGGCAGTCGGCGCCTGGTTCACGGGCGGTGCGGGGTTGACGGTGATGGTCACGGTATCCGCCGCACTGGTTTCGCCGTCGTCGTCGGTAACCACGAGCGTGAACGTGTGACTGCCCGCGGTGAGGTTGACGGTGGGGCTGACCACGTCTGCCGGATTCGGCGAGCCAGTCCAAGTGTAGCTGGCGATGCTGCCGTCGGCGTCGGACGAGCCGCTGCCGTTCAGGGTCACGGCGATGTTGCTCTGACCGGAGGCGATGGTCACCGTCTGGTCAGGACCGGCGTTGGCCGTCGGCGCCTTGTTCACGGGCGGCGCGGGGTTGACGGTGATGGTCACGGTATCCGCCGCGCTGGTTTCGCCGTCGTCGTCGGTGACCACGAGCGTGAACATGTGACTGCCCGCGGTGAGGTTGACGGTGGGGCTGACCACGTCTGCCGGATTCGGCGAGCCAGTCCAAGTGTAGCTGGCGATGCTGCCGTCGGCGTCGGACGAGCCGCTGCCGTTCAGGGTCACGGCGATGTTGCTCTGACCGGAGGCGATGGTCACCGTCTGGTCAGGACCGGCGTTGGCCGTCGGCGCCTTGTTCACGGGCGGCGCGGGGTTGACGGTGATGGTCACGGTATCCGCCGCGCTGGTTTCGCCGTCGTCGTCGGTGACCACGAGCGTGAAGGTGTGACTGCCCGCGGTGAGGTTGACGGTGGGGCTGACCACGTCTGCCGGATTCGGCGAGCCGGTCCAAGTGTAGCTGGCGATGCTGCCGTCGGAGTCGGACGAGCCGCTGCCGTTCAGGGTCACGGCGATGTTGCTCTGACCGGCGGCGATGGTCACCGTTTGGTCAGGTCCGGCGTTGGCCGTCGGCGCCTTGTTCACGGGCGGCGCGGGGTTGACGGTGATGGTCACCGAGTCCGCCGCGCTGTTGGCGCCGTCGTCGTCGGTGACGACCAGATTGAAGGTGTGGCTGCCCGCCGAAAGGTTGACGGTGGGGCTGACCACGTCCGCCGGATTCGGGCGAGCCGGTCCAAGTGTAGCTGGCGATGCTGCCGTCGGAGTCGCTGGAACCGCTGCCGTTCAGGGTCACGGCGATGCTGGTCTGGCCGGCGGCGATGGTCACCGTTTGGTCCGGTCCGGCGTTGGCCGTCGGCGCCTTGTTCACGGGCGGTGCGGGGTTGACGGTGATGGTCACCGAGTCCGCCGCGCTGGTTTGCGCCGTCGTCGTCGGTGACGACCAGATTGAAGGTGTGGCTGCCCGCCGAAAGGTTGACGGTGGGGCTGACCACGTCCGCCGGATCGGGCGAGCCGGTCCAAGTGTAGCTGGCGATGCTGCCGTCGGAGTCGCTGGAACCGCTGCCGTTCAGGGTCACGGCGATGCTGGTCTGGCCGGCGGCGATGGTCACCGTCTGGTCCCGCCCAGCGTTGGCGGTCGGTGCCACGTTCGGCACCGGCGCCGCAACGATGTTCGCAGCGGCCGTGTCGGAGTCGCTGGCGCCGTCATCATCCGTTACCGTGAGGGTCACGGAGTAGTTGCCGGCCACCGCGTAAGCATGGGACGGATTCGCCTGGCTGCTCTTGCTGCCGTCGCCGAAATCCCAGGAACGCGATACGATGCTGCCGTCCGAATCGTTCGAGCCGGCACTGCTGAAGCTCACCGCTGAACCCGCGGTGCCGCTGTAGGGACCGTTAGCGTTGGCACTCGGGCTAGCGTTCTCCTCAACCTCTTCCCCGGAAACGGTAACCATGGTCGTGCACTCGGCCTCGTTGCGCCGATCCGACACCTTCAAAACGACCTTCCACGGCCCGCCCGCCTTGTCGAAACTCACCCAGGGCCACCACCAGGAGCTGGAGCCAGGGCTGCCCTCTTCGAAGGTCCAGTCGTACTTCTTGCCCCAGCGGCGCATGTCGTCCGTCTTGGCGTAGAAGACAAGGCTCCCGCCGGAATCGACGGTCGGGTTCTCGGGATAAATCTCGCAACTCGGACTCGCCATGCCCGTTCCGGGCCATAGTAAGACGGAGCTCGTCAGCATGATGAGCCCAACGGGAACGCGCCAATGACGCCCGGTCCCGGGGTGAGGATTCTTCATCGATCCAGCCCTCGCTATTGAGATGAAATCTCGACCCGAACCGCAGAGGCCAGGGTCTGCTTCTTATTTCCCTACGGCGCGAATCCGTCCGCTCGTCCCGCACCCCTGTCGGGGTCTACTACTCCTGTAACCTTGAAAGATCGGCGGCCGTCTGCTCCCGCGGATACGCACGAGATCCGGGTGCGAGGCATCGGCGATCTCACAGAGCCTGTCACCTATGAACTGCTGGGCGACGGGTCACGCGTGCCGAAATCACTCGGGTTTCCGCGCCGACCGCAATACGTTGAATGGGGTAGAACCGATCCCGTGCCGAGCCAGCGGCTCCCCTCGCAAGCGCACCGCTGACTGTTGAATTTCACCGCCCAGCCGTCCCTTCTTGATCGGGGATAAGCTCTGGGGGTGGACGGACCTTAAGTCATATCGCGTCCACAAACCGTGCGCGCCATCTCATTTTTCGGTTGCAGTGCTTACGGCGTCCGACTTTCCCGGCGACGGCTCGGCTTGCGAAGCCACCGATCCAGCGAATGCGGCCGTGTATACTCTGGCCTTCTCGGCATCTCGCCAGCTGAGCCGGAGGTAACCGGATCATGCGGTCCTCGCTTTTAGGCGCAATAGCCTTCGCCGTTCCGCTGTCGCTCACCGTCAGCGCCCTCTACGCGGGTGAGCTGCGGATGCTGGCGCAGCCGGTCGACGCTCCCTCGCTGTCTCTCCCCGACATGCGCGACCAGACCCACACGCTGACCGATTACCGCGGCCGCGTCGTGCTGGTGAACTTCTGGGCAAGCTGGTGCCCTCCCTGCGTCATCGAGCTGCCCGGGCTGCAGCGTCTGGCAGAACGCATCGGGAAGGACGACTTCGCCCTGCTGGCGGTCAACGTCGGGGAGAACAAGCATCGCGCGCGGCGGGCCCTCACGATGACCGCCTTCGAACAGACGGTACTGCTGGACACGCGCAGCGAGGCCTACGACCGATGGGGCGCGTCGGTGTTTCCCACCTCTTACCTGATCGACAAGACGGGGCGCATTCGCCTCGAGGCGGTCGGACCTCTCGACTGGGAGGGCGACGAGGCGGTGACGGCGATCGAGGCCCTGATCGCCGAAGCGCCGTTGCCAGCCGCGACGACCTCGGCCGATGCGGAGTGCTATGCTGAAGCCCCGCCAAACCCCAAGGGATGCCAACCATGAATCAGCGCCGCATGCTCCGGGTCGCGCTCGTCGCCCTCCCCCTCCTTGCCGCAACGGACGCCCGCGCCGACGAGGCCAGCCATCTGCAGGAGGTCGAGACCCTGTTCCGGCTGACCCAGATGGAAAGAAAGGTCAATGAGAGCGTGGACAACCTGCTCGCACTACAGATGCGACAGAGCCCCCAACTCGACCCGCATCGGCCCATCGTACGGGGGTTCCTCGAGCGCATGATCGGCTGGGAGGCCCTGCGGCCCGAGCTGGTCGACATGTACCTCGCGGCCTTCACGGAAGATGAGCTGAAGCAGATCAACGCCTTCTACGTCACGCCGGTGGGACAGAAGGTCCTGACCCGGGTTCCGGAGCTGGTCGAGGAACGCAACCGGCTCGCGGCGCGGCGGATTCAGGAAAACATCGGCGAGCTGCAGCAGGAGCTGCAGGCGGCGGAAGAGAAGAAATAGGCGCGGCGCAGACCGCGCCCGGTCGTCGGCTCACTCCGGGAGCTCGGTCTCCACCGGCAGGCCCTGCTCCCGCCAGGCGGTGAGCCCGCCCTCCAGGTGCGAGAATCCCTTCACCTTCGACTTCAGCAGCAGCTGCTCCGCCATCTTGGTGAACTGCGTATCGTTGCAGTAGAGCACCAGGTCCGGGGACTGCCGGATCTCGTCAAGGTGCCTGGTGACGGTCGGCACCGGCATGTTGACCGCGCCGGGTACGTGCCCCGAAGAGAACTCGTCGGGGGTTCTGACGTCGATCACCAGCGGGGGATCGGCGGCACCCAGTCGATCGTTCAGCGCCTGCGGATCGACGCCAGGCGAGCGCAGTCCCGCCGCCTGCGCGAGTGAGGCTGCCGACAGCAACGCGACCAGCAGCACGCGTCCGAAGCTTCGCATCGGCAGCCTTCCCGGATGGCGTCGACCGGGACGGGACACGGCACCCGCCCCGGCCGCGCCGTTACTCCACGACCTCGCGCATCTCATCGAGTATCTGCTTCGCGCGCTCCGGATGCGCCTCCATGTCCTTGGTCTTGGCCGCGATCCACTGCGCCTCCTCCGTGAACAGGCGGTTCATGTTGTCCTCGTAGACCGTGACCGGAAAGTCCTGCTTGCGCAGGTCGACCACGTACTGCTCCATTTTCTCCTTGAGCAGGCGCCGGCGGGTCACGGTGCGGGTGTCCTCGTCCTCGAACGCGGTGAAATGGGCGTCGCGGATGTCCGTTACCTTGACCAGGTGCCAACCCGCCGGCGACTCGACCGGCCCACCGAGCGTGTCCGGTTCGAGGGCGAAGGTGACCTCGTCCAGCCCCGAGAACCCGGTCCCCTTGGCTACCCAGCCGAAGTCGCCCAGGGTGCGCTTGGCGTTGGGGTCGATCGAGTGCTCCAGGGCGGCCTGGTAGATGGTGATCTCCCCGGCCTCGATCCTGGCCTTGATCTCATCCGCCTGTTCCTTGCTCGGCAGCACGACCATCTGGATCTTGCGCCGCTCCTTGATCAGGATCTGATCGCGGTTGTCCTCGTAGTAGGCGCGGAGCTCCTCGTCCGCTGGGCTCCATGCCTCGGGACAGGTTCTCCCGGTGCAGGTTCAACAGCCGGGTCTTGCGGAACTCGGCCATTCGGCTCTGGTAAGCCGCTTCCTGATCGAGCCCTGCCTCGCGGCCCTTGCGCGCCATCAGGCGCTGGTCGATGAGGCTGTCGAGCGACGCGACGCGTTTTCGCACGTCGACGGCGTTGTTCAGCGTCGACAGGCGACGCTTGGTTTCACCCCAGGTGATCCCCTCGCCGCCGATCTCGGCGACCAAGACGTCATCGCCACGATCGCCATCGTCCGCGGGCTCCAGGTTCCCGGCGTGGATCGAGACCTCCACACCCTCGCGCAGGCGTGCGCGGTCGGCGGCGGCGCGCTCGGCAACCCGGTTGCTGCGTATGGTCGCCTCCACGCCCTCGCGCAGCCGGTCGGTCACCTCCGTGTCGGCGGTGTAGTTCTCCTGGATAAAGGCATCCACCTCATCGGCCGTGACCGCGATCTCGCCAACCAGGTGCTTGCGCCGATACAGCTCACCGAGGACCGCGTCGGAGAAGGTCTCGATCTCCTCGCGATACGCGGGGTCCTGGTCGACGCCCTGCCTGATCGCGTCGAGATACAGCAGGTTCGCGCTGATGACCTTGTCCAGCAGGGTCAGCATCACGGTGCCGCGCTCCGGCGAGCCGAGCACCGGCACGGACACCCCGACCACCGCCGAGCTGTTGAGCTGGGTGTTGAGCTGGGAATAGGTGATGGTCTGATCGCCGACCCTGGCGACCGCGTCCGCCGGCGCCCCCTCGGGGACCTGGGGGGACTCGGCCCATGCCGGCGTCAGCAACAAGGAAGAGAAAGCGAAAATAAGAAGGCGTTTCATAGCATCTCCGTCAGCAGAGCCGGTATCCCGGCGCTTCTCCCGGCCGCATTGGCCGCGAGGACAGCAATTTTCAGCAGGCGTCCCTGGAGAAGAAAAAAGGAGGGAAATTGCTTCCCTCCTCCAAGTACGGGAGCCCAACCTGCCCGTCGGGCGGCGGGCAGGTTTCCCGATCCTTACCAGCCGCAGGTGCTGCCGTTGGTGCGGAGCTTGGTGACCTGCTCCCAGACCACCGGCGACACGCGACCCTCGGAAAGGTGCTCCTTCCACTCGCGGCCGTCGCCGCCGCTGCAGCTCACCTCGCGCCACTCGTCCCCGTGGCAGGACTCGCAGAGCTGATCGCGGGCTTCACGGACATTCAGGCTGCCGTCGGGGTTGGTGCCGGCGATGCGCCCGAGAAGCTCCATCTCCACCTGGTCCATCATCTTGCGCGAGGCGCGGCCCTTCATCGCGTGCTGCTGCCACTCGTCGTCCTGGACCCGGACCCCGTCTGCCTCGTCGCCATGGCAGTTCTGGCACATGTCGTCCACCGGGCTGTGCTCATCCGTGAAGGTATGGGCCCAACCGACCGCGGCGTCGAAGTTGCTGCGCACGCGCTGGCCGTCGTACTCCAGGTCGTCCATCCGGCTGTGCACCTGGTTGCTGTTCACCTGGTGGCAGGCGCCGCACTTCAGCGGGCCGTGTGAGCCGTCGCTGTTCATGCTTGCCGCCTGGGCGTAGCTGGTGGTGTCGACGCCGCCGGTTCCGGGACCCTCTTCCAGACTAGGCGCCACCGGATAGAGCCCGTGGATGGACTCGTGGCAGCCCTGGCAGGTGATGTCGCGGTGACCGCGGGAGTAGCGCATCAGACCGGCCTTGCGCGGGTAGTTGAACGGCGCGAAGTCGTTGATGTTGCCGCTCTGCTCCACGTACGGCGCCTCGTGGCAGTCCGCGCAGTGGGGCTCGCCCGCCGCCAGCCAGTGGTCGCGTCCGTCGGTGGCCGCGGAGAAGGGCACCGGCGCGGCGTTTGACGAAGACAGCCCGGCCTGGGCGTCCGCGACGCAGTCCGGCGTGGTGCAGAAGTCGAGGATGTTGACGCTGAAGTCCCCGTCGCCGTCGAAGGTGCCGCAGATCTGGAAGTCCGGGCCGCCTTGCCGTCGCAGTCCGGGCCAGGTGCCGCGGCCCCGGTGGTGCAGTTGCCCGCGCTGCCGGCCACCTCGATGGTGGCGACGTTGGCGTCCAGCGCCGGGTCGGTGCTGCCGCCGAGGTAGGCGCACAGGCCGGGGTCCTCACGCCAGATGGCCATGGTGTGCTCCGCCGAGCGGGTGTGCCCGTCCGCATAGGTCGCCGGGCGCCCGCGGGTCGAGCCATTCGATGGCCTGCTGCTCGTCGACGCCCACGGCTTCGGCGATGAGATCCAGGGACGGCAGGGCGCGGATGTTCTCGGCGCCGGGGCCGGGAATGTCGTGGACCAGGTCCTCCATGTTCTCCTGCTTCCAGATCTCCTGGCTCAGCTGGTTGTGGCAGTTGGTGCACCAGATGCCGCGGTTGTCCCGATCGCCGCCGGGCAGCCCCGCTTGGTTGCGGGAGACGTTCTCGACCAGCCATTCGCCGATGGCGTTCAGGTGCTCCGGGGTCTCGGCGCCGTCGATGTCCTTGAAGGGATTGGAGTGCACGTCGCGGCCCACGAAGCAGCCGCCCTGGCCCAGGCGGTTGTCGGTGTCGCCGTAGAAGTTGTCGCCGGACTCGGTGATGGGGTAGCCGGCCATGTCGCCGTTGGAGCGGTGCGCCGGGTGGCAGCCCTGGCAGCCGCCGAAGCGTCCCAGACTGTCGCTGAAGGCGATGGGTCCGCCCTCGGCCTCGCCGCGGTGGGCCTGGTGGATGGCCTCGGACATGGGCTTGATCACCTTGCCGTCCTTGCTGGACGACTTCACCTGGGCGATGACGTTGTCCGCGTGGCAGCGCTGACAGAGCACCGTGGTGTTGCCGATGCGCGTGCTCTGGGCGAATATCGGGCGACCGTTCTCGTCCGACAGCTCCGCCGCCAGCGCGTCGCACTCATCGGGCGTGGTGCAGGCCGGGTAGTTCGCCAAGAACTCGGTTCCATGGTTCTGGTCGTGCAGGCCGAGGATGCTGATGGCCGCGCTCTTCAGCCGCGGATACCAGTCCGAACCGGTCGTGGGATCGATCCCGTAATAGGCCATCCAGAAGTCGTACTCCTGCTTGACCTTGGCCCACACTTCGGGGCTCTCGGTATGCGGTGAATTGGTTCCCGCCTCGTTCGAGTGGCAGCGCTCGCAGTTGGGGATATCGATGGGCGCGGTGCCGAAGCCCTCCACCGGATGCCCGTTCTGCAGCACCGGGTCGCCCATGCCGCCGGGAGCGCTGGGGTCGTAGTGGCGCATTCTGGCCCGCATGGCGACGAACGGCCGCACGGACTCCTCGAACATGGCGCCGGGGTCGGCGAAGAAGTTGATGGAGTCCTCGAACGGGGTCAGCGGCAGACCAAGGGCCTCCCAGATCCGCGGCGAGGTCAGGGTGATGGGCAGGTTCTCCAGAACCTTCATCTGGGTGTAGACCACCGTGCCCTCCTCGCCGGAGAAGGTCAGGACATTGCCGTTGGAGGCGCCGCCGCAGTCGTTGGGCACAGCGGGATTCGTGGGCAGACCGTCCGGGTGGCTCACCGGCCCCATTGGATGCAAGCCGGCGCCGCAATCGGCCGGATACTCCACGTGACCCGCCACGCCCAGGCGGATCTTGTCATCCTCGGCAGTCGAATTACCCGGGTTGTGGCCCTCGAGCCCGTCGTAGATGTAGAGGTGGTTCCACACCGCGTTCCAGTAGTTGTCGGTGGGATCGTTGAAGTCGCCGTCGCCGAGCATGGCGCCGGTCACGCCGTTCCACTCGGGATTGCCGTCCTGGCCGGAGAGCTTGAGCGACCCGTCCGCGTTGACGGCGGCGGAGTCGGCCAGGGTGTTCCACATCAGCAGCGAGTTGCCCTCCGTCGCGCTGATCAGCGTGGATTCCTGGGTGATCACGCGGGGACCCGGCTCGCGCGGCTGGGCGTCGTGCCAGTACTCCAGCACGTACTTCTGGAATTCGCCGCTGCGGTCGAGGTCCGCGTCGCGCAGCACCGTCTGGCGGCCGAGGGCGTCCAGCCCCTCGACGGGATCGCCCTCCAGCAGCTTGGCGAAGGCGCCCTGCCCCTTGCTGCTCTGCTGGGTCTTGACCACCTGCGCCAGGATCGAGTTGTAGGGCGGGAGGACACAACAGTAGGCGAACTCGAACCCGGTGCAGTGCATGCCGAGCTCGTAGTTCATCATGATGTTGAAGGTGTTCTTCGGGTATTGGTGCTGTCGGCGGCCGACACCGCGCCCGGGCAAGCCAAGCGCGAGTGCGAGCCCGACGGCGGCTGTCAAGGACGTACGGGCCGGATGCCCAACGATCCAATGGTCAGTCATGGAACCTTCCTCCGCCCCCTTGTAGAAGGCGTCTGCTTAGATTTCTTATGTTGCCCCGCATGCGGGGCACGGCGGCTTCCTGCCAGCTGCCCGGCCAGATTGAGGCGTCGAACATCGACGGAACCTCAGGCCTGGGGTCTTCCTGGAGGGGAAACCTAGAAGAAGTCAATGACATCTGCCTTAAGAGGCCCTAAGGAAGGGGACAGATCGACGACGTTTATTGATCTATGTCAATAAAACGAGCAGAAAAGGAGATTCCTCCAGGAGCCTCGATACGCGGGCGAGCCTTGCGTCAATCTCTCTCCGCGCAAGCGGACGCAGGCGCTCGGCAGCCGCGGAAAACGGGCGCGGGCTCGTGAGAACCCCGATCGCCTCGGGGCCGCCCGTGGTGCATGGATGTGTGCTGAGTCTGGCCAGGACGCCAACGATCAGCGTCTACTTCATGAACGCGACGTCCGTAACAGGCGGATCGTCCCCGTCCCGAACGAATTGGGGAACGGCACCTCCGTGCGCCCGGGGTGACCGCCGGTAAATCAGAGCTTGCCCTGATCCTTTGGCGTCGAGCCAGCGCCCTGGTCGGCGCCTGCTTCCGGCTCCGCGGACACGAAGTCCGCCAGATCCAGCTCGAGGTAAGCCTTGAGGACGTCGCGCATCTGCGGAGTCACCGCGTCCGGGTTGCCCGCCGGAATGCGCCGCTCGATGGCCAGTCTCTGCCGTCGTGTCTCGTACCTCATTTTGAGCTTCACCAGATCCTCGTCCGCGGCGGCATCGTCTCCGAGGACGAATTGCCTAGTCTCGGCCTGCAGGGCGCCGATGAGCTCTCCCCGTTGCTCGTCCGATAGCTCGAGGGTACGCGCCTCGCCCGCGAGCTCCGCCTTGCACTTGGCGTCCGTGCACTCGAGCCTGTGCCTGACGGAGCTCCCATCCGCGTCCTTGGCGCTGACGTAGAGGTAGAGGTACTCGTCCGCGGCGGCGGCGGAAGAAATGAGCATGGCGGAAACGGTGGTCAAGGATTCTGTTCATCTTCTCCTCCAGAACGGTGGATCGTGCCGGCCCGGCCCGCGAAGGCGGCTTGGCTACTTCAGGCAGTCGGGCAAGTGAAACTCGTCGCTCAGACCGTAGAGCTCGTCGAAGGAGCCATCGCAGTCGCTGTCGCGCAGCACGTAGTTGCGGACCGGGTCCGTGTCCCCTTCGGTGCCGGACTCCAGGCTCCACGCCCACAGGCGGCCGTTGGTCGTCATGCTGAAGATGCTGTCGCCGGCGGGGTTGCGGTAGCGTATGACATGGGTCTCGTTCACGCCGTCGCCGTCGCCATCCGCGTCCTCCTCGCCGATCAGCAGGAAGCCGCCGAGATCGGGGGGCTGATGCACGCCGCTCTGGGCCGCGGCGATCCCTGCGCCAACCGATAGGAAAACCAACGCCAGAGCTGCCCAGAGGCAGGTTCCACCCGAATCCGCGGTCTGGCCGCGGTCAGCTTGCTGATTGGCCATGCATCGAGTCTCCTCTCTGAAAAAGGGCAAGCCTGTAGTCGTTCGGAAGCCGACGAATCCAGCGCTTCCCGTGGCTCATGGATGTGAAGCTGATTCTGGTCAGAACGAACAGCAATCAGCGTCCCCCGCGGCACAGGGATGTGACGCCATGTTCAAGCGCGTAAGCGTTTGAACATGAAGCCACCCAAGAACCACGCTTCTAGGGTGGCATGCTGATTTTGGCCAGGATGGCCAATAAACAGCGTCTCAGTAGGGAAACCGCGCTCCCCGAGCGGGGCGAGGAGAACTCACCTGCCCTCGGCCGCCGGCGCCGGGAACATCACAACCGCGGTCAGGCCGCGCCCTCCCTCGCCGTCAACCAGCCGAATCGTAGCGGCGTGCAGCTCGCAGATGCGCTGCACGATGGAGAGACCCAGACCCGACCCCGGTTGGTTCGGCCCGACGAGGCGGTAGAAGCGCTCGAAGATCCGCTCCTTCTCCTCGTCGGGAATCCCGGGGCCGGAGTCGGCCACGCTCATGATGACCTGATCCCGGCCGGCCCCGACCTCGACCCTCACCGTGCCGCCCTCGGGGGTGTACTTGATCGCATTGTCGACCAGGTTACGCACCACCATGCTCAGCATCGACGGATGCACGGACACGACGCAGGGATCATTGTCGAGCCGCACCAGGTCGAGCCTGATGGACTTCGCGAGCGCCGCCGGCTGCTTGTCCTCCACCACCTGCGACACGGTTTCCAGGAGCGACCAGTTCCCGCGCTCGACTTCCGCTGCGTCAGGCTCCAGACGCGCGAGCGTCAACAGCTGACTGACCAGGTAGGTCGCGCGGTCGACGCCCTGGATGAGCTGGGACAGGGCCTGCGCGCGCTCCTCCGTGTCCTTGCTTCGCTGCGCGATCTGGGCGTGGGTGCGAATCACCGCCAGGGGCGTGCGCAGCTCATGGGAGGCATCCGCGGCGAAGCGCCGCTCTGTCGCCAGCGCCTGCTTGAGCTTCTCCAGCAGGCCATTGAGGGCATTGGTGAGCGGCCGCACCTCGGCGGGCACGGTGCCCTCGTCCACCGGCGACAGGCGTTCTGCGGACCGGCGGCCGATGTCCCGGGCCAGACGCTGCAGGGGGCGCATGCCGTCGGACACGGCAAGCCAGATCAGCAGTACCGTCAGCGGCAGGGACCAGAGGATGGGCTGCAAGGGCGTGGATGGTCAGAAACCGGATCAGCTCATGCCGGATGTCGTAGCTCTGGCCGACGAACAGGATCTCGTTGAGCTGCCCGGTCGGGAGCCCGAACACCCGCCATTGGGTCTCCGTGATCTCCTGATCGGAAAATCCCGGCAATTGGGCCAGTGCGGCCTCTGGCGCACCGCCGAAGGCGCTGATCAGCTGACCGTCGCGCCACAGCTGGAAGCTGATCTTGGATTCGTACGTGTGCCCGACCGGCGACAGCACCTGGGGAACGCTGGTCAGATCCGGCAGGTTGCCGGCCAGAGTGATCTGCAGCAGCACCTGCGCCGTCTGAACGAGCTGCGCATCCAACAGCTCCGACGACCTCGTGACCGGAGCGGTCGAGGGTGATCAGGGCGACGGCGAACCAAACGGTCGTCCACAACCCGAGGAGCAGGATCAGCAGGCGGTTGCGGATCGAGCTCATTCGCCGGGAGCCGAGACCAGCTGGTAGCCTACCCCGCGCACGGTGACGATGCGATCCTTGCCCAGCTTGCGGCGCAGGTTGTGGATGTGGACCTCCAGCGCGTTACTTTCGACGTCCTCCTCCCAGGCGTAAGCGGTGGACTGCAGCTTGGCGCGCTCCACGACGCCGTCGGGACTGCGCATCAGGGCCTCTAGCAGCGCGTACTCCTTGGGCGAGACGACCAGCGGCTCGCCCCCAAGAGTCACCCGGCGCCGGGCCGCATCCAGCTCGAGGTCTCCGGCCTTCAGGAAGGCCAGCGAGCTACCCTGGGTGCGGCGCACGAGGGCGCGGATGCGGGCGCTGAGCTCATCGAGATCGAAGGGCTTGACGAGGTAGTCGTCCGCGCCCACGTCCAGGCCTAGAACCCGGTCCGCGACCGTGTCCCGGGCGGTGAGGATCAACACCGGCAAGGCAATGCCGTCGCGGCGAAGATCGCGCAGCAGCAAGAGCCCGTTGCGCCCGGGAAGCCCGATGTCGAGGACCATCAGGTCGAAATGCTCGACGTTCAGTGCATGTTCGGCCGCCTCGGCACTCTGAACCCAGTCGGCGGCGTAACCGTCCTGAGCGAGCCCGGTCTTGAGGCCGGGCCCCAGCTGGGGGTCATCCTCGACGATCAGTACGCGCATGTCCGCGGAACACTCTCCCGGTGCTGAGTCACTTGGATCGGCGCCAACGAACGCGACCCGATCAGGCCCTGACGACTGCGGTGAGATCCGGTCTGGCGCGCTCGCACCTGTTATCGCGCGCCGAACCCTGGGTATGCACGACGCCTGGTGGCGACCGCGCGACGATCTCCCCGCTCGCGTTGGGGGTAAGAACCATACCTGGAAAAGGAAGGGGGGAACAAGCGAGAAAAAGCCTCTCGCGGTCGCCCGGCGGGGCCGAAGTGTTGGATGGGCGGCTTCCCTGCCGCCCCGGGTCGCCCTGCCGTTACAGCTCGTTATCGTGACACTCGACGCAGCCGACCGCGTGTCCCTTGGGGAACAGCACGCTGTTGCCGTTCGGGCAGAACGCGGTGTCCTCCTTGCACTCCAGTACCCGGTCGGTGGCCATGCGCGAGAGCACCGTGCCCTGGCCGTTCTGACCGTGGCACGCCCGACACTCGTTCGAGTTGCGGTTCCTCCTTGTGACGGCCACGGGCGAAGTTGGTATCGCCCACCGCGTGCAGTCCGTGCGGTCCCCGCAGGCTGCTGCTCGAACCGTCGGGGCTCAGGCTGTTGACGTTGGTGTGGCAGGTGCCGCACTCGATGATGGCGCCGACATGGCCCTGCAGCTGACCCGCCGCGATGTTGTCGTTGGCGTTCGGGTTGCCGTTGGGCCACTCCGCATGGGTCGCCCCGTGACAGCCCTCGCACATCACCCCGCCGTGGCCGGTGCTGACCCGATAGAGCTGCGGATTGCCCGCACCCGGGTTGTCGAAGCCGTTGAAGCTGGCGGGCACCGCCGGCTCGGCGAACCGCTTGTTGGTCGGCACGATGGGCGTGGCCTTGGCATCGCCGGTGCGGTAGGCCTGGCGCAGACGGATGCCGTCCACGTTGCCGTCGATATCCCGCGTGTTGACGATGCTGTTGACCTGCCCGGCCAGGTTGTCGGTCGCCGTGCCGGTGTGGCAGGAGCCGCAACCCGGCTCGTTGGCCCAGGGCACCCGGGGCTGAGCGCTGGTGTGGTCGTAGAAGTTGCCCTGATCCAGCACGAAGGCCCCGGGATTCGTCGGCGAGACGCCCGCCGAGAAGTCATTGCCCACCTGCTCCATGTCGCCGTGGCAGTCGTTGCACAGCATGCCGCCGTTGAACATGGCGCCGCGCAGACACTGCACGTTGGTGCCCGGGTGGCACTGGTAGCAGGTCTCCTCCAGCACCGCCAGACGCTCATCCTGGTTGGTGATGGTGCCGTTGGCCAGCTGGTTCGGCGCCGGCATCGGCGGGAACAGGTTGCCGAGGCCGCCGTGGTGGCTGTGCATCACGTTGGAGTTGCTCGACTGCGCCAGCTGGTTACGGCCGTTGGCAATGGTGCCTTCGGGACCGGCCAGCGGACCGAGCTGCGCCAGATCCAGCGCCGGGGTGTAGTGACACACCTGACAGACCACCGGCTTGTCCTGCACCAGTGCCTGGTTGGTCAGGCAGTTGGCGTCGCCGTTGCCGCCGTTGGCGTTGATATCGCAGGGTGCCGGGGCGGTGACCGTGCAGTCTTGGCCCGGTGCGTCGCAGGCGGTGCTTACGTAATTCGCACCGTGCTTGAGGTCGTGCAGGCGCAGCACGTTGATGTCCGCCGCGTACTCCACGCTGACCCGGTTGGGCAGGCTGGGGTCCGGATCGTCCATGCTCATGGCCACCGGCAGGCCGGCAGCGGCTAGCGCTTCGGTCGGATCACTGGTCCGGCTGTTCTGCACGTCGGCCGGATCGGCGTGACAGTTGGCGCAGCTCGCCTCGCCGGAGATCGGCAGCACGGTGTCGACCGTCGCCAGGGTGATGTTGCCTTGCTTGGCCTGCACCCGCACCAGCGGGTAGGCGTTCTCGCGGCCGTTGTCGTCGAAGGCGGCGAACGGCACGCCCGCGCCCTCGTACCAGTTGACGTCTTCGGCCACATAGCCGAACGGGAAGTTGACGAAGAACGGCTTGTCTACGTAGTGCTCCTGGGCCAGCTTGGGATCGTTGACCGTGTACGGACCAGCGATGCCGGGCATGGCATGCAGCACGGCGGTGAGGCTCTCATCCCCGCTGTTCACCTGGCCGTCGTGGCCGATGTACAGGTCCTCGACGTTGGGCACGGGCAGACCGACGTCGGGCGAGACGTTGAACGGAGGGCCGGCAAGCGGCGTCAGGGTCTGGGCCGGGTTGAACGGGTTGAAGGCCGGATAGAAGGCGTCATAGGTGCCGGCGGGAACCGGGAAGTCCCAGAAGTTGGTCTTGAAGGTGTCACCGTTGGCCATGACGCCATCGAACACGCCGCTGGCCAGGATCGGGTCGTTGGGGTTGGCGGCCGCGGAGTAGTAGACGTCCACGCCGGCGGGATTCAACGTCGGCTCGGCACCCTTCTGGATGACCTGCGCCAGGAGCACCTGGAACGGCGGCAGGATGCTGGAGACGCGGGTGTCCAGGTCGCCGCAGTGCATGCCGAGATCGTTGATCGCCAGCACGCTGTAGCTGTTGTTCGCAACGATCGGCTGCTGCGCAATCGTGGCGTCCGGGCATCCGGACTCGGCGGTGGAGTTGATCGACCGGTTCAGGTTCGCCGGCTCGCACTGCACTTGCTGCTGCACGCCAGTGCCGGCCAAAAACACATAGTGGGCGGTGATGGCACCATTGCTACCACTGCCGCTGATGATCAGGTTACCGTCATCTCGACCGACGTCAACGGGCGTGTAACGTGCCCTGACGGTAGCGGTGCCGCCAACGGGTACATCGACATTGGCGGAGGTCACGAGGGCGAACTCGGTCGTGCCGGTGCGGGCCACGCTCAGCGCGCAGGCGGCGGTGCCCGTGTTCGTCACCGTCGTGCTGCGCGTCTCGCTGCTACCAAGGTTCACGTCGCCGAAGTCGCGCGAGATCGGATCGACCGCGATGCTGCAGCCGCCCGCCTCAAGCACTTGCTGGGCGCAGTTACCCGGGGCGTTCTGCACCTCCCGGATCACGGGCTCTTGGCCCTGAGCCGATGCGGCGACTGCGCAGGGAACGGGATTGGGTCGCCAATCGCGGATCCTCCACAAACCTTTGCGGCCGATGCTGCGGGTGCCAAGCACCTGGTTGGGATCGTTTGCGTTGATAAGGGTCACGGTGTCGCGATTTTCACCGCTGCCCCTAACGGTCAGCACGCGGCCATCCCACGAGGCACTGTCGATTGTCACGTCGGCGACCGCCGGCCCACCCCAGAAAATCGCCAACAGCCCAGCATTTGCGGCGGCAACCGCTATCGATCGCCGTCTACAGCTGCGTGTTCTCATGATTTCACTCCCGAACGTTCTGATTATTTGATCTTCGGAGCCGGCAAGACGAGGGCCCCGATGCGTCGCGCCCGAGATTTGAACGGCCTGCGATGCCCCAGATCCGCCCGATTATTCCCGGAGATTCCGGGCAGCTATCCGCCGGTAGGAGGTTAAACGAGGGAAGCTTAAGAAATCCTTAAGACCCGAAAAGAATTTTTTGGATCTCAGCTGCTCCAGGCCTCGGGTTCGGCCTGGATCGAGGCACCGGACCCGGCCGAAGGCTTGTCGACCGGCGCAGAATCCGTTGGAGGAAATCGCGGGGATCTCAGTAAGGCTCCATCGAGCACTGGAACAGGTGGCCAGTCCAGGCAAAGCCAGATTGGTGGATTTGGCGGCATCCCAACCGCCAGCCGCGCATGCGGATATGTCTCCCGATAGGCTCGGCCGCGGTGAAACGCCCGGTGGCCTGGGCTCCCTACTGCGCCTGCGGGCGCCCCCGCGCCGCTGTTCGCCGGCATCTTCAGCCTCGGGACAGACGAGTTGGCAAGCGTATCGGAGACGCCCCGTTCCCAGATGGCTCTCATTTCCATCACAGGGTCAGAATCCGCCAGTGCCTCGCAACTCTCGTCCTCTCCCTGGCACCGGACTAGGTGGGCAGCACGATCGAACTCTCTTTGTCGTTGCAATTGGCGAAGTCGGTCGAGACCCGCTTGACGACCAGTACCGGCTGTTTCGCCATCCCCTTTCGCGACGAAAAACGACCGCCTTCCAGGTCCGCCCTGATGTCGAGCCGAGTCACACAGGCGAGAGCCGGCACGACGCAGATGAGTCCCGGGTGTTGACGATTCTGTTGGCATTCCCGGGCGGTTTGTCGGTCACCGTGCCGGTATGACGGGAACCGTAGCCCGGCTCGTTGGCCCAGGGTACCCGGGGCTCTGTCCGAACTGCGAGCTCGCATTGATTCGGATGCGGCTTTTTCAAAGGGTCTAGAGTTGGGCAGCTCGCCCGAATATTTCGGGGCCCGAAACCGAGGCAGAAAAAAGCCCATCCGGGGGAGGGCGAGGGGATGGGCCCAAGTATGCAAGTAAGATCGATTGTTGCTGGCGGGCCGGATTCGATACCGGGAGGTCCTACCGCCAGCAGGACAGTTGGCGGGTTGCGCCTGTCAACCTCCAGGATGCGGAGGAAACGATCGCTCCCAGGCGGGAGCGATCGTCGTAGGCGTGAAAGCTTGTTGTCGCGGCACTCACTCCAGACCAGCCATGCTGGGAAGGACGTCCCTGTCCTTACCCATAGCACTCAGTCGCTGAGCACGCTACTCAGGCCTCGCTCCGGCCGCGAGAAGGTGTGGCAGACCGAGCAGTCCTTGCCCTTGTCGTCCACATGCTTCTTGTGGACCTCGGTGAAGCTCATGGAGCCCTCCCAACCGTGGCACTGGGTGCACACCTGGGACTCGGGACCCTTCAGCTCGTAGCCGAGCTCTCCCTGGAGGTCCATCCGCGCGGTGCTGCCGTGGCAGTCATTGCAGCCCAGCGCGTTGTCCTTCGTCTCCACACCATGGTTGATGGTCTGGTAGGTGTGCACCGGGACAACCGTGGTGTTCGGCGGCATCTCCGCGGTGTCGCCCGGGATACCGTCACACACGTTGCTCACCGGCGCGTTGACCTCGTCCAGCCCCAGGCCGACCGCCACCGCGCGGCAGAAGCTGCCGGTGCGGAAGAACTCGAACGTGGAGTGGCCGACCAGGGTGTTGTCCGCGTCGTTGCGCGCCAGCTTGCCCCAGTGCTCCTTCATGGGATAGAGCTTGGTGCCCAGGCTGGTGCTGGTCACGTCGCCGTTGGGCATGCCGATCACGTAGGCCGGGTCGCCGGCATTGAAGTCGCCGACAAAGCTCGCGGCCACGCTGGCGTCCAGCGGGACGGTCGGAACGCCGTCGAGCGACTCACCCAGGTAGTAGATCTCGCTGGTGCCGTCGAACCAGGCGTAGCTGGGGATCAGGCTGGCGCTGCCGAGCCCGCCCTTGTCCTCCCGCGGCAGCCAGCCGCCGCGCCCGTTGCAGGCCGCCGCCGAGGGATGCGGATCCTGCCAGTCGCGCGCCACCTCGGTGCCCACCGCCGCCTTGGCGTAGCTCGGGATGTGGCAGGTCTGGCAGGCCACCTTCTGGCATGCTTGTCCCTGCTGGAGCCGGTTCGTGTTGCTGTAGTCGCCGTGTGGCCGGTCCGATGGCAACCGCTGTTCTCGCAGGTGAAACGCTCCGGGCGCGTCGTTCGGCCGCAGGTCCAGGCCACGCCCGCGCAGGCGGTGGCCGGTACCGTCGGCCAGGGTCTCGTTGTGGCAGTCCGAGCAGGTCAGGTTCTGACCCGCCGAGCTCATGTGCATATCGATCGCCAGGCTCGGGTCGGCGTTTTCCTTCGACAGGTCGCCGCGCTTGGTGCCGTCGCCGCCGGCCGCGCCGGCGTGGCAGGTGAGGCAGGACTTGCGCGTGGTGGCGTGGACGTTCTGTGCCGCCTCCAGCGTGGTGAGCGCCATCGGCGCCATGGGCACGCTGGCCGGCAGGGTGTCGCTCCCGGCGGGAAGGAACTGGAAGTCCAGGGTGTCCGGGTTGACCGTCGGGATCCCGGAGTAACCGGTGCGCGGCAATACGGCCCCGTCGTCCTGCTCCAGGCTTCCGTCGGGAAGCTCGACCAGGTTCAGCAGGTTGAAGTCCTCGAACCCTTCGCCGTTGGCGGTCCAATCGGGGAAGCGCTTGTAGGCCTCCTGGTGGCACATCAGGCAGTCGATGTTCGCCAACTGTGTATGCGCCTCGACGGATGCCGGATCCAGTGCTTCGAACTCCGACTGCGCCATCGGGAAGCGGCCGTTGCCGACGTGGCAGCCGGCGCAGGTGAAGCGCGGGGAGTTCTCGTGGGTACCGCAGTAGGTGTTGATGCCGGTGGCGACCAGATCGCCGGCGGCCTTTGCGGGCCGCTCACCTGCCGCCGCAAAGTCGGTCGGGATGTTGGTCACGTTCGGGAAGGCCCCGCCCTGCTGGTAGTGCACCGAGCCGTGCATGTCGCGCGCCTCGCCTTCGTGGCACTCGACGCACACCTCGGGCCCGGTGTAAGCCGTAATCTGACAATGCTCCTGAATTGGCGATGTGCAGGCCACCGGGTCGCTGATCGTGGCCGCGGTGGTGGCGGTATCGGTCGCCCCTTCGTTGTCGGTGACCGTGAGGGAAACCGTGTAGGTGTCTGCCGAGCCGTAGGTGTGGCTCGGGTCGGCAGCGGTGCTGGTGTTGCCGTCGCCGAAGTCCCATTCGTAGGTTTCGATACTGCCGTCCGGGTCGGTGGAGCCGGCGCTGCTGAATTGCACTGCCACGGCGGTGGTACCCGTGTACGGGCCGTTGGCATTCGCGGTGGGCGGCACGTTGCCGGGCGGCGGTACATCCGCGATGTTCGCGGAGGTAGAGTCGGTGCCGGTGGCCCCGTCATCGTCTGTTACGGTCAGGGTCACAGTGTAGTTGCCCGCCGCCGCATAAGTATGGCTCGGGTTGGCGGCGCTGCTGCTGCTGCCGTCACCGAAGTTCCAGTTGTAGGCATCGATAGTGCCGTCGGGGTCGGTCGAGCCGGCGCTGCTGAGTTGCACCGCCACACCGACGGTACCTGAGTAGGGGCCGTTGGCATTGGCGGTAGGCGGTGTATAGCCTCCACCCGGAGCCTTCGGGGCGCAGTCCGCGGGGGCATTCTTCACGTTCCGGACCACGGGCGTTTGGTCCTGGGCCGACGCGGCCACCGCGCAGGGGACCGGATTCGGTCGCCAGTCGCGGATCCTCCACGACCCTTTGCGGCCGATGTCGCGCCTGCCCAGAACCTGGCTGGGGTCATTGGCATTGGTAAGGGTCACGGTATCGCGATTTTCACCGCTGCCGCTAACAGTCAGCCTGCGGCCATCCCAGTCGGCCCTGTCGATCGTCACATCGGCGAGTGCCTGGCCACCCCAGGAAATCGCCATCAGTCCGGACATCGCGACGGCGGCGCTTCGCAGCCGTCGCCGCCGAGTGCTTGTTATTCTCATGATTCCACTCCTGAACCTCTATCTATGTAATTTCCCGGCCCGCGGCATCAGCGGGTCCGACGCTTCGCATCCAAGTTGCGAGTTCCCTGGGGTCTTCCAGATTCGCTTGGCCCTTTCCCGTGATCTGGAGCGGGAACCTCCGCAAGTTTCAGGTACTACGAGGTCTGCGGGGTTCAGCGTGAAACTTCCCGGGGCGGAGAGTAGCCGGGCAAACCTTAAGACAACCTTAAGGGGGGAGGGAAAATTGCGATTTCTCAATCGAATTTTGTGATGGGGTCCACAGATTTCTTACGTTACTAGCGCCCACGCGGTCTAGAGCGGTGTGGCATCTTGCGCGGCGCCTGAAACGCGGCGACGCCGCCGAGCTAGGCTCGTATTCTCGCCGAAGGGTATTCGGGCAGGATCGTGCCGTCGGTTGGCGCGGCAAACCGGTCACTGATAATGGGGATAAGAACTTGCGTCGCGATGGAGCCGTCCGCATCGACGGCGATGCGGGAACAGCACCCGGCCGAAGGCGCCTCAGCCCCTGCGAAAATAGATGAAGGGAATCGCCAAGGGGCCGAACAGCGCGCCCATCAGAGCCCAGAACACGGGGTCTCGACCGCTTCGTTTCGCGAGCGTATGACAGACGATGATGGATGCGGCGAATACCAGCGCCACGATGATGGTGATCAGCATGCCTCGCCCCCTGGCGGCGCTACCCGGCCTGTGAACCGAGCCCGCGCCGTTCAGCGCGCATCGCGCTTCGGGTACTTGAGCTTGACGTTCTTCGCCTTGGACAGGGTGGCCAGGGTCATGGTCGCGGTGGTGAGGTCGACGTCCTGGAAGTTGGTGTTGGTGAGAATGGCGCGTCGCATGATGGAGCCGCTGACGTCGGACTCGCTGAGGTCCGCGTCCGTGAGATTGGCGCCCGAGAGGTCGGCCCGCAGGAGCGAGACGCCGCAAAGCTTGGCGCCCACCAGGCTGGTCTTGATCATCACCACCCGGCTCATGGTCGCGGGGATGCAGTCCTCGCCGCCGAGAATGGCCCGGTCCAGCCTCGCCCCCGACAGGTTGGCCCCATTGAGGCGCACGTTGCAGAGATAGGCCTCGGTCAGATCGGCCCCGCGCAGGTCGGCCTCCAGCATCAGCGCCGCGCCCACCACTGTCTTCACCAGCTTGGCGTTGACCATGCGGGCGGCGTGCAGGTCCGAGCGCGCGAGGCTGGCACCGGAGAGGTCCGCGTCACGCAGGTCCACGTACGGCAGGTCGCAGGAGGTGATGCGCGCGTCGCGCAGCGAGGCCTGCGACAGGACCGCGGCGTTGCTCTGCACACCGTCCCCGAAGGTGGCGCCGTTGAGGTCGGCTCCGGTGAGATCAGCGCCGCTGAGATTGGCGGCCCGGAAGTTGGCTCCCTCCACGTCCGTCCCGCGCAGGTCCGCCCCGACGAGATTCGCGCCCTGGAAGTTCGCCCCACGCAGGTCGAGGCCGCGCAGGTCGGCGCGCTCAAGCTCCATGTGATTGAGATCGGCACCTTCGAGGGTGTCGCCGTCGGTCTCGAATAGGATCTCGCCGGTCTCCTTCTGCTTGATCTCGATCATCTCCCCCTGCCTCCTCGTTGTTATCCGAGAGCCGAGCTTAACCGACTTGCGGCCCGGCGTCCGCCCGGCCTTGACGGCGCTAGAGCCCGTACTCCTGCCGCAAGCGCAACTGCACCTTCTTGGCTTGCCTGAACGCCTCCTTGAGCATCAGGCGCTGCAGCTCGTTGAGGTCCGACGGGTTTACGCGATTGACCCGTTCCCGGTCCCTGGTCGACAGCTGCTGCTGGATGCGGAAGCGCTGCACCAAGTGGAAGGCCTCGACCTCGGCGGCGACATCCTCCTTGGCCCGATTCATGGCGGCGCCTGACGCGCGGATGCGATCGGCGGTGTTGGTCGCCCATACCCGGTGGAGCAGGCTCCAGATGCGGGCGGCGTCCACGAAGGGCCGGGCACCGTGCAGCTTGAGGTCGATGGTGTGAGGATGGTCCCGGTCCTTGTCATAGACGAACTGCCCGGCCCAGCCGAGCGGCGGGGTGCAGGCAAGCGCGTCCTGCGCCAGGGCGCGAAAGAACCGGTTGTGCCCCGGGGCCTCGGCCAACAGCTGGTTGCGCAACCGGTCAACCAGATCGTAGTTGCCGTAGAGGGGCCGGAAGTCGAAGAACACGGCGCTGTGGAGCAGGGCCTCGGGCTCCGGGACCCGCAGCCAAGACGTCAAACCTGCCCCACCACTCCTCGTCGCTCAGGCACCATTTGGGATTGCCCGCCATGATGTCGCCCGGGCAACGTTCGAAGCCGCAGTAGTGCAGCGCCTTGTTGACGGCCTGGGCGAAGGGCACGAAGGCGGAACGGGTCTGCTCGGTGTCCTCCGGATCGCTGGGTACGAAGATCAGGCCATTGTCCTGATCGGTGGCGAAGGTCTGCTCCAGCCGCCCCTCCGAGCCGAACACCATCCAGCACCAGGAGACGCCCGGCAGATCGAACTCGTCCTCGATCAGCTCGATGACCCGGATCGTGATCAGGTCGTTGAGCCCGGACATCCACTGACACAGGCCCTCGACCCCCATGCCCGAGGCGAAGAGCTCCGCACCCCGCCGGCGCACCTGATCCGCGGCGCGTGCCATGGCCTCGACATCCCGGGCCGCCGCGATGGACTCGATCAGGGCATCGGCACTGCCGCTGCGCAAGCCCAGCAGATCGGCCTGGGAGACCACGCCGCTCAGGCGCCCGTCCGGATTCACGAGCAGAACGTGGTGAATGCCCTTCTTCGCCATCAGCACCTTGGCGCGGTGGGCCGGGGCATCCGCGGCGACCGTGAGCGGGGCGCCCGTCATGAACGCGACGACGGGCTCATCCAGGGAGCCGGCCTCGGAGGTGATCAGATGCAGCATGTCGCGCAGGGTCACGATGCCCAGCGGGAGGCCCGTCGCCTCATCCGCCACCACGACGGCGTCGCCGCGCGACTGGTTCATGCGGAACAGGGTCTCCCGCAGACTCGCGGAGGGCGACACCTGCACCGGCAGCTGACGCGCCAGGCTCCGCAGCGGGGCGTATGCAATCCCGGATTCCGCGCCCGCGAGGTCGAGGCCCGCGAACGCCGAATCTGGAGGATCGGTCTTGCTCATTTCGCGCCTCCCGAACCCGTCAGGATTCGACCTCGAGCAGCGAGCGCACGGTCGCCACCAGGTCATGGGTGGAGAAGGGCTTGGCGACATAGGCGTCGGCACCGAGCTCGAGCCCCTTCTTCTTCTCCGCCTCGCGGCCCTTGGCGGTCAACATCAGGATGCGCACGGCGGATAACGCCGGGTCGGCGCGCACCGCCTCGCACACCTCGAAGCCGTTCAGCTTGGGCATCATGACGTCGAGGATTACGAGATCGGGCGGCTGAGCGCGAATGGCCGCCAACCCAGCCTCGCCGTCGCGCTCCACTGTTACCTCGTAGCCCTCGCGCCGCATCAGGAACTCTACCGGGATCACGATATGCGGCTCGTCGTCGACAATCAGGATGCGTTTGCTCATGTTCACGCCATCAACTTGAAAAACTCTTGGTGGACGGCGCCCAGCGCCGGCCCGATTGGCAACTCCCCGCGCCGCGCGGGGAACGCCGCCGTTTGCGACGCCGAAAAACCGCTGCAGACATCGCTTGACCGCTGGCACCGTTGCGCGTGCCTCTGCGGTTCGAGTCACTCGGCGCCTGCGGCAAGCTTTTTCGGAAGCTCGAAGCAGAGGGTAGCACCTTTCCCTGGACCTTCCTCCGCCCAGATGCGCCCGCCGAGGTGCTCGATGATCTCCCGGCTGATCGGCAGCCCCAGCCCGGTGCCCACTGGCTTCTCCCCACCCCCCGCGCTTTGGCGGAAGCGCTCGAAGACGATCGGCAGGTCTTCGCGCGGGATGCCGGGACCGTTGTCCGTTACCGTCACGCGCCAGGAAGCGTCGAACTGCTCCAGCCGGATCTCCACCATCCCGCCCTGGTCCGGCACGTACTTGGCGGCATTGGACAGCAGGTTGACCATGACCTGCACCAAGCGGTCGCGGTCCGCCTGGACCAAGGCGGCGTCCGGCGACAACGCAGAGACCACCTCCGCCTTCTTCTCGCGAAACAACTGGCCGGTGGCGGTGACGGCCTGACCGATCACGGACTGCAGGTCGATCTCCTCGACATGCCAGTCGGCGTGACCCGACTCGAGCTTGGCGAGATCCAGTACCTGGTTGACCAGCCGCGACAGACGCTCGGTCTCGCTGACCAGGATGCCAAGGAAGCGCTTGCGCTCCGCGAGCTCGATCTCGGGATCATCGTAAAGGATCTCGGAGAAGGCGCGGATCGAGGCGAGCGGGGTGCGCAGCTCATGGGTGACCGAGGACATGAAGTCATCCTTCAGCCGGTCGAGCTCCTGCAGCCGCAGGTTCGCCGCCCGCAGCTCCGCGGTGGCCTCCTCCAGCTCGCGCGATTTGCGCTCCAGCTGGTGACTGTAGGCGCGGATCTGTGAGGCCTCGTCCAGGATGTCCAGCACCTCGTCGAGGCCCAGCGTCTCCTCCTCGGTGACCGAGGACACCATCACCCGGGCAGAGGCGCCGCCGATTGCCCCGGAGAGCAGGGTCTCGGCGAAGTAGACCGTCTCCCCATCGGCCGGCAGCAGGTCCGGGTCGGCGACCCCGCGAGAGCTGGCGAAGTCACGAAAAGCGGCGCGGGCACGGCTCTGGCCGAGGAAGCGCTCGGCAAGCGACACCAGCTCGGCGACCTCCGCGCTGCCCCGCCACAGCGCCAGGTGGGCGGGCCGCTGCTGCTTGAGGGCATCGACGTAGAGACTGGCCTGGGCGGTCTCCTCCGCGTTCGGCTCACGCAGGCAGGACACCAGCACGAAGGCCGCGATGTTCGCCGTCAGGCTCCAGAGCAGGCAGTGGGTGGTCTCATTCCAGCCCTCGACCCCCAGCAGCGCCTGGGGCCTGAGTAGCTCGATCCCAAAGGGTCCGTGATGCAAAAAGCCATCGGGGAGCCATCCCGACTTTGCGAAAGACGGCAGCAGCAGCGTGTAGACCCACACCGCAAAGCCCGCCGCGAGCCCCGCCAAGGCACCCTCGCGAGTCCCGCCCCGCCAGTAGATGGCCCCGATCATGGCCGGGGCGAACTGCGCCACCGCCGCGAAGCTGATGAGACCGATGCTAACCAGGGCATAGGCCTCCCCCGCCAGGCGGTAGTAGAGATACCCGAGCAGCAGGATGGCGACGATCGCCCCGCGGCGGATCAGGAGCAGGAGGCGGCCAATGTCCGCCCCCGGCGGCAGCCCGCGCCAGCGCGCGAGCAGTGACGGCAACAGGAGATCGTTGCTGACCATGGTCGACAGCGCGATGGTCTCTACGATGACCATTCCGGTCGCGGCCGACAGACCGCCGATAAAGACGAAGAGCGCGAGCCAGGGCTCCCCATGAGCCATGGGGATGGTCAGCACGAAGGTGTCCGCGTCTACCAAGCCACCGGGGAAGGTCATCTTGCCGGCCAGCGCGATCGGTACCACGAAGATGTTGATCAGGAAGAGGTAGAGGGGAAACAGCCACAAGGCACGCTCAAGATGGCGCTCGTCGGCGTTCTCGACCACCGCCACCTGGAACTGCCGCGGCAGCATCATGACCGCCAGAGCCGCCAGCACCGAGATGGCGAACCAGTCGCCGTAGGCGCCGACCGACGGGGACAGCAGCGGCAGTAAGGCATCGACGTCGCGCGCCGCCGCGAGTTCGTCGGCGAAGCCGTCGTAGACCTTGAACACGACGAACAGCCCTACCGCCAGGAACGCGGCGAGCTTGACCAGGGACTCTAGCGCGATCGCCGCCACCATGCCCTCGTGGCGCTCGCTGGCGTCCAGGTGCCGGGTGCCGAAGAGAATGGTGAACGCGGCCAGGAGCAGCGCGACCACGAAGCCCGTGTCCTCCCAGAAGGGCAACGCCGCCGCCGGGTCCGGCATCGCCACCTCGGGGTAGTCGGCGAGGATGATGAAGCTGCGTGAGATGGCCTTCAGCTGCAGGGCGATATAGGGCACGACCCCCACCACGGCGATCACCGTCACCAGCCCGCCGAGCAGGTGGCTCTTGCCGTAGCGAGAAGCGATGAAGTCGGCGATCGAGGTGATGCGCTGGGACTTGCTGACCCGCACCATCTTGAGCAGAACCGACCCCCACAGCAGGACGACGAGGGTCGGCCCCAGATAGATGGGGAGGAATCCGAGCCCGCTCGCCGCCGCGCGACCGACGCTGCCGTAGAAGGTCCAGGCGGTGCAGTAGACCGCCAGGGACAGGGCGTAGATGGTCGGACGACCGATGACGGACCGGCCCTGGTCCGCGCGTCTGTCCGCCCAGTAGGCCAGCGCGAACAGAAGCCCGAGGTAGGCGAAGGAGACTCCGACGATCAGCGCGGCTCCGATCATCGGTCGCCGGCCCCTGCCCTACGCCGCCCGCGCCAAGAATCGGCTCACTCCTTCACCCCGCCGACCACCATTGCCGCGGACGCAATCACCAGCGCCCAGACGCCGAACAGGTAGAAGTAGAGCACTGGGATACCGAACAGGGTCGCGGACCCCTCGAACAGGGCAATCAACGGCGAATAGAACAACATCACGCCAACGAGGAAGACCGCCATCAAACGCTTTCTTGCCAGAATGGAACGCCGCACGCTCGCCCCCGCAACAGATCGACTCTGAATAGCCGAATTCCCGATTCCAATTTTCGGTAATCCGCCCTATCGAACATAGACGCACCAAGCCGATCCGGCAAAGGTGCGTGCGAGGCTCGACGATAGACAGGAGGGTACTGGGAGTCAGCCTCACGTCGAGAATCCGTTCGACGCGGGCCGAGAAGGTTGACGAGTTCTGCAAGTCCCGCGAGGAGGTCGAGCCGCCCTACCCCGCCGGTGCCGATTTGTCCTCGTCCTTCAGGTGCTCGGCAATGAGCTCCGTGAGACCGGTGACGGCGATGTCCATCTCGTAATGCTCCAGCCCTTCCTCGATGACGATGCGGCAGTTGGCGCAACCCGTCACCAGGGTATCCACGTTGAGCTCGTCGAGCTGGCGCTTCTTGCGCTTGAAGACCTCCATGCGCAGGTCCTCGGTCTCCTCGTTCGCGCTCACGCCTCCGCCGCCACCGCAGCACCAGTTCATGCGGCCGTGCTCCTTCATCTCCGGATAATCCGGGGCGACCATGTGCAGCAGGTTGCGCGGCTGATCGACCACGCCTCCCCGTCGAGCGATCTGGCAGGGGTCGTGGTAGGTCAGGCGTTGCTCCTCGATGCCCTCGGTGTGCAAGCGGCCATCGGCGCGGAGCTGGTCGAGGAGCTCCATGATATGCACTACCTCGAACTTGTACCGGCGCCCGATCAGGTTCGGCCCGTCCCAGCGAATCGCCATGTAGGCGTGACCGCACTCCGGGCTGATGACGTACTTGACGCCCAGCTCCTCGGCAGCGTTGACGACCCGGCTCAGGAGCTCGCGCGCGATCGCGGAATCTCCGATCTGGATGCCGCTGTTGGTCGCCTCGAAGGCCTTGCTGGACAGGGTCCAGCTCACCCCGGCGGCGGCGAAGATGCGCACCAGGCTCTCGATGTACTCAGGGAAGTTGATCACCTCCATGGAGGACAGCAAGGCCATGTATTCCGCGCCCTGCTTGTCGAGCGGCACCGCGAGTCCGGTGGCCTTCTCCACGTGCTTGATCTGCGCGGCCAGCGCCGTGAAGGTGAGACCCATGGGGCTGCCGATCTCCAGCGCGCGCTCGGTCGCCGCCTGCAGCCCCTCCGGGCTGTAACCGGACGCGGCGAAGGCCTCGCGCTGCTTGCGGATCATGTAGGCGATGTCGTTGCCGACCGGGCAGACCATGGAGCAGCGCCCGCACAGGGTGCAGCTGTCGTAGGTCATCTCCTGCCATTCGGCGAAATCGTCTGCGGTGAGGTCGCTGCCGATCCCCAGCGCCTTGCCGAGCTTGCCGAAGAAGGTCTTCTCACGCTGCCAGAGACGGCGCATGGGCTCGACCTTGTAGATGGGCGTGTAGCGCGGGTCGCCGGTCTCGGTGTAGAACAGGCAGGCCTCGGCGCACAGGCCGCAATGCACGCAGCTGGAGAAGTAGGACGCGATCTTGGCATCGATCTGGTCGCGCAGCACCGAGACGCCACGCTCGTAATCGTGCTCTGTCTGGACCTTTTGCATGATGCTGGCTCCTGCTTCAGGCCCTGATGCCCTTGCGCGCCATCGCCGCGCCGGTGTAGCCGCGGCTGATGCCGAAGGTGAAGGCGTGCATGAGACGGCTGAAGGGGAAGTAGATCATGAGCAGGCACACCGTAAGCATGTGTATAGCGCGCAGGCTGTCGTGACTCATCAACAGGGCCATGCACCCCGTGAACATGACGACGAAGGTCAGGATGGCCCCGGCGTGGTCGTCGAAGGTGGAGATCTTGCGCATCACCGGATGCATCGCGCGCCGCAGCCACAGCAGGATGAGGCCCGCGAAGGCAAAGTCGGCGGCGAGTATGAACACCCAGTGCGGAGCGGGCGTCCAACCGAAGCCCAGGATACGCTCCTTGATGAAATCGACGTGAGGCGCGGCCCAGAACAGCAGGACGAAGAGGCCGATATGGAACATGTAGCCGGCCACGAGGTGAAAGGTCGCGCCGCGGGTAAATCCCTCGGCGGTCCAGGAGCGGGTGACGATGGTCCGCAGTGCCCCTGGCAAACCGGGGCCGCGCGGCGTGGCGAGGTCCGGCTTCACGCCCCTGGCGAGCACCTCGATCAGGCGAACCGTCACCCCGGCGAGGAAGATCACCACCGCCGCGTACCACAAAGGGCCTTCCACAAACTCCAGAAACATGCGCTAGCCCTCTCCCGTCTTGGCGCCCGGCGAGCCGAAGCCCTTGAAGTCGATGTCGTCGTGGCGCTTGACCTCCTCCAGGGCGTTGGGCTCCACGTCCACCATTCCGGCCCGCTCCATCTCGGCATACCAGAGATTGTGGTGCTCCTTCGCCCAGTTGGCATCGACGTAACCCTGGGTCATGGACTCGACGGCGCCCTCCATCCCGAGGGTGCCGATGTAAACGTGGCCGATCGATGCGGCGATGAACAGCACCGCGATCACCCCATGGGACACGTGCGCAAGCGCCATCACCTCGCGCCCCTGGCCGAAGACCGGAAAGTTGAGCACGAGCCCCGATATCGAGATCGCGAGGCCGAACAGGACGGTCATCCAGAACCATGTCTTCTGGCCACCGTTGTAGTAGCCGGAGTCCGCCATGGTGTGGCCGAACAACCCGCCCGCCTTGAGGAACCACTTAATGTCGAGCCATTTGAAGCCGTTGCCGCGGCCGAACAGGAAGATCAGCACGACGACGGCGATGGGAAAGACGGGGCCAAACAGGTTGTGGACCTCCTTGCAGGCGGCGGCCGTCGCCGAGAAGCCCTCGGGCCCGAGCAAAGGAATGAGAACGTAACGGCCATAGAGCAGAACTAGCCCGGTCACCGCGAGAAGCACGAACAGGATCGCCGCAAACCAGTGGACCACCCGCTGGTTGACGGAGAAACGCGGAACCAGCTCACCAGATCTGCCCCCTTCGATACGGATGCGACCCCGCACCAGAAAGAACACCGTGATCAGGCCGACGATGCCGAGTAGGATCCAACCGCCGATCGGCACCAGCAGGTTGGTGCGGAAGTTCTTCCAATCCTCTCCCGTGGTGTTGATCAACACGGCGCCGTCGATGCCGTCCACGCTGGTCGTCATCGGCTCCTGGACGCGCTGACGGACCGCCCGCCACAGATCCGCTCCCGGGTTGCTCAGCTCGACGCCGGTGGCCGCCACCCCGTAGGGAACGAGCGGCACGACGAGGACGAAGGCAAGCACCGCGAGCACCGCCCGCAAGCCTCGGCGGTAGCGGCGGCATCTCGATTCCTTGGCGTTCTCGCTCATGGATCACCTGTCATCGCTGGCGGACTTAGGGACACGCCCGCCGCACCACGGGATGTGCACACCTTCGACGGCCCTCGGGAAAGGACGTCCGCCCCACCGTACGCGGGGCGAATACGTCGGGGTCAGTCCCTACCGACCGCCTTGCCTTCGAGGTCGCGTTTCTCGCGCACGCCCTGCTTGCCATAGGCGACGCCCCAACCCCGCTGCAACCCTATCGCACCGCGGTAGGCGACGCGCTCGCGGTAAATGTCAGCCACCACGTCCGCATCGCCCGCCAGCAGGGCCTTGGTCGCGCACATCTCGGCACAGGCCGGAAGCTTGCCTTGCGACAACCGGTTGGCACCGTACTCGCGGAACTCCTCCGAGCTGTTGTCCGGCTGCGGACCGCCGGCGCAGAAGGTGCACTTGTCCATCTTGCCGCGGGAGCCGAAGCTGCCCTCGGTCGGGAACTGGGGCGCACCGAAGGGGCAGGCGTAAAAGCAATAGCCGCAGCCGATGCAGATGTCCTTGTCGTGCAGCACCAAGCCGTCGTCGGTCTGGTAGAAACAGTCGACGGGGCAGACCGCCATGCACGGGGCGTCTGAGCAGTGCATGCAGGCCACCGACATGGAGCGCTCACCCGGCTCGCCGTCGTTGATGGTCACCACCCGGCGGCGGTTGATGCCCCACGGGACCTCATTGACGTTCTTGCAGGCGGTCACGCAGCCGTTGCACTCGATGCAGCGCTCGGCGTCGCAGAAAAACTTCATTCGTGCCATGTTCGTTTCTCCGATTCGGTAGCAGTACGGGCCTCGGCCCGCCGCGGAAACCTGGTCGTCTCACCCCATCAAGCGGGATAGATCTTGCACAGGGAACATTTGGTCTCCTGCATGGCGGTCACCGAGTCGTAGCCATAGGTGAACGCCGTGTTGCAGGCCTCCCCCAGCACGTAAGGGTCGGCGCCCTCCGGGTACTTGGAACGCAGGTCCTTGCCCTGGAAGTGGCCTCCGAAATGGAAGGGGGTGAACACCACGCCCGAGGCCACTCGGTTAGTCACCTGCGCCTTGACCTTGATGCGCGCCCCTTCCGGCGTCTCGATCCAGACGTCCTTGCCGTCGCGAATGTTCGCGTTGTTGGCATCGCGCGGGTTGATCTCGGCGAACATGTCCTGCTGCAGCTCCGCCAGCCAGGCGTTGGAACGCGTCTCGTCACCGCCGCCCTCGTACTCGACCAGACGCCCGCTGGTGAAGATGAGCGGGAAGTCCTGTGAGTAGTCCGTGGCCTGGATGGATTGGTAGCGCGTCGGCAGGCGGTAGAAGTTCTTCCGGTCCTCGTAGGTCGGATACTTCTCCACCAGGTCGCGGCGGGAGGTGTAGAGCGGCTCGCGGTGAATGGGCACCGGATCGGGGAAGGTCCAGACCACGCAGCGGGCCTTGGCGTTGCCGTAGGGGGCGCAACCGTGATTGATGACCACGCGCTGAAGGCCGCCGGAAAGGTCAGTCTTCCAGTTCTTGCCCTCGGCGAGCTGCTTCTCCTCTTCGCTCAGGTCGTCCCACCAGCCGAGCTGCTTGAGCAGGTCCGCGGTGAACTCGGGATAGCCGCTCTCGATCTCCGACCCCTGGGTGTAAGAATCCTCGGCGAGCAGATTCACCCCGTCGCGCTCGACGCCGAAGCGGGCGCGGAAGGGCAGCCCGCCCCTGGCCACCGGCCTAGAGGTATCGTAGAGGTTCGGCGACCCCGGATGTTTCATCTCGGCGGTTCCCCAGCACGGCCAGGGCATCCCGTAATAGTCGCCGTCGGCGGCACCGCCGATGGCCTCGAGGCTGGTGACGTCGAACGTATGCCAGTTCTGCTGGTGCAGCTTCAGGCGTTCCGGGCTCTGACCCGTATAGCCGATGGTCCACATGCCGCGGTTGAACTCGCGGGTGATGTCCTCGACCACGGGCTCCTCGCCCTTGACCTCGATGTTCTTGCACAGCTCGTCGGCGAAGCCGAGCTTGTTGGCCAGCTTGTACATGATGGTGTGATCCGGCAGGGACTCGAACAGCGGATCGATCACCTTGTCGCGCCACTGCAGCGACCGGTTGGACGCCGTCACCGAACCGATGGTCTCGAACTGGGTGCAGGCCGGAAGGAGATAGACGCCGTCGGTTCGGTCGTGCATGACGGCCGATACCGTCGGGTAGGGGTCGATGATGACCATCATGTCCAGCTTTTCCATGGCCTTCTTCATCTCGGGGCCACGGGTCTGGCTGTTCGGGGCATGACCCCAGAAGACCATGGCGCGCACGTTGTCGCGCTGGGCGATGTTGCCCTTGTCCTCCAGCACGCCATCGATCCAGCGCGAGACCGGGATGCCGTTCTCGTTCATCGCGTCGACGACCTTGTCGGCGACATACCCCTCCTCGCTGAAGTACTCGCCGGGGCTCTGCTCGCGGTCGAAGCGGGCCTTGAGCCACTCAAAGTCAACGCCCCACACGTTGGCCCAGTGCTTCCATGAACCCTCCGCCAGGCCGTAGTAGCCGGGCAGCGTATGCGAAAGCACGCCCAGGTCCGTGGCACCCTGCACGTTGTCATGGCCGCGGAAGATGTTGGTGCCGCCGCCGGAGACGCCCATGTTGCCAAGCGCGAGTTGGAAGATGCAGTAGGCGCGGGTGTTGTTGTTGCCGATCGTGTGCTGCGTGCCGCCCATGCACCAGATGAAGGTGCCGGGGCGGTTGTCGGCCATCAGCTTAGCCGCCCGGTAGACCAACTCCTCAGGCACGCCCGTGACCCGTTCCACCTCGTCGGGCGTCCACTTGGAGATCTCGGCCTTCACCTCGTCCATGCCGTACACGCGCTGGCGGATGAACTCCTTGTCCTCCCAGCCGTTCTGGAAGATGTGCCAGAGCATGCCGTAGACCAAGGGCACGTCGGTTCCGGGACGGATGCGGACGAAGTGATCGGCATGGGCCGCGGTGCGCGTGAAGCGCGGGTCGATCACGATCAAGGGCGCGTTGTTACGCTCCTTGCCGCGGAACACGTGCTGGAGCGATACGGGATGCGCCTCCGCCGGGTTACCGCCGATGATCAGGATCGCCTTGGAGTTGTGGATGTCGTTGTAGGAGTTGGTCATGGCGCCGTAACCCCAGGTGTTGGCGACGCCGGCGACCGTCGTGGAGTGGCAGATACGGGCCTGGTGATCCACGTTGTTGGTGCCCCACAGGGCCGCGAACTTGCGGAACAGGTAGGCCTGCTCGTTGCTGTGCTTGGCGGACCCCAGCCAGTAGACCGAATCCGGTCCGGACTGCTCGCGGATCTGGAGCATCCGGTCCCCGACCTCGTTGACCGCCTCGTCCCAGGAGATGCGCTTCCATTTTCCGTCGACCAGCTTCATAGGATATTTCAGCCGGCGGTCACCGTGACCGTGCTCCCGCACCGACGCGCCTTTGGCGCAATGCGCGCCCAGGTTGAAGGGATGATCGAAGGCCGGCTCCTGCCCGGTCCACACCCCGTTCTCGACCTTCGCGTAGATACCGCAACCCACCGAGCAGTGCGTGCAGATGGTGCGCGCGGTCCTGGTGTCGCCGGGCGCGGTCGGCACCTCCGCCGTGGCGCGGGCCTTGCGCATCATGCCCGGGGACAGGCTGGCGGCGAGTGCCGCGCCGCCCGCCACCAGACCGCTGTTGCGCAGGAAGTCGCGGCGGTTGACGGCGAGCCCGGTGACCGCGGCTTTGCGGCCGGCCTCGGGGGACGGGGTGGAAGACTTTTTGACGAGTTTCATCGCTCTCTCCGGTTCGGAAAACCGCGCGTAGATCGAAATCGGGTTTCGGGCCGTCTGGCGCAGGCGGTCGGGCGAGCGACCGCGGGCGCGCCGCTACAGCTTTGCCGTCCTGTAGTAGTCGAGGACGTGCTGGGTGAGCTGATAGCCCTTCTTGGCTTCGGTCGGCGCTGGCGCCTCGACCTCCGCGGCCGCCGCAACGCCGGGAAGCAAGGTCGATGCGGCAGCACCCGCCCCAACGGCGGCGCCGGTTTTCAGAAATTCGCGCCTGCTGGAACTACGGCTGTCCTGCTCTTTCATGTTCAGTAACCTCTCGTGTCTCTAGGATCGCGGCTGGTCACCGCGCGCAATCGGTGTAGCTGGGTGCGTAAGCGGTCGATCCCGCGCTGGCGCGCCTCAGGTCTCCATCTCCAGGTAACGCCGCTCGAGGGCGGTGAAGGCGGCGCCAAGCCGCGCCACGGCCTTGTAGAAAACGGCGGTCTCCGCCGCGTCGAGATCCGACCAGAAGCGGTCGATCCAGGAACCCAGATGCGCCCGGAAGAACGCCCGCTGCTGCTCGATGGATATAGCCGGATCGACCGCCAGCTGTCCCATCACCTCGCACAGGGCCGCCACGTGGTCCTCCGGCTCGCGGACATCGGGCTGGCGCTCGAAACCGAGACGGGCCAGATCCCGCCTCAGCACACCCAAGGGCTGCTCCATCAGGAAGCCGGTCTGATACCAGGAGCCGTAAGGCACCAGCTCTCCCCTGCCCAGCCCGATGAACAGCAGGTGGAACTCGTCGTCGAGCTCCGCCGGCCGCGCCTGCTGTACGCCGAGCCGCAGCCCCTCCCAGGCAAGCGCGAAGTCGTCGCGCCCGGTGGCCGAGTCCAGGTGTCGGACCTGCTCCAGCAACTTAGCCGAGGGTACGTCGCGTAGCAGCGCGCCCAGCAGGGCGTATACGCCGGCGCGCGCGCTGCCGTCGGCATCCAGGGTGGAGGGTATCTCGGCGGCAACTGCACTCATTGAATCGGGCTTCATGCAATCCTCACGTCAAGGTTGGTTGCAAAGCGGGCGCCAGCCCGGAAATGAAACCAGGGAGGAAAAGACCGAGATCCGCCCAAGGCGGCGGAAGACGGGCGGCCCTGGGTACCATTCCGGGCGCATCCTTCGGGGACGCGAGCCCGGATCGCCACGGGATCAAATCTCCTGCTCCCGCATCATGTCGGCAACGCGGCAGTCGCCGCACATCTGTATGCGGCCCAGGGCCTTGGGCCCCTGGAACATGGAATGCCCGGCCAGACGCTGCTGCATGCGCCCGATCACCGCCGTGGTGGCGAAGGCCTTGCCGCAGCTGACGCAGTGGAAGGGCGAGTCCTCCCGCAGGGTGCGCACCTTGCCGCGGGCCTCGGCGTGGAACAGCATGCGCGGCGTGATCCAGATCGCGTCCTCGGGGCAGGAGCGGGTGCATAGCCCGCATTGCACGCAGTTGGCCTCCAGAAATCGGAGCTGCGGGACATCGTGGCCGTCCAGCAGGGCCTTGCCGGGACAAACTGTCACACAGGCCATGCATAGGGTGCAGGCCTTCTCGTCGACCGCGGCGGCGCCGAAAGGCGCCCCCGTCGGCAGGCTCACGACGGGCTTCGCGCGAGCGGCCGAGGCGAACAAGTGATCGACGGCCGCGAACAGGATCTGGCGCTTTCCGCCGACTGAGGCGTGACGGGCGGGCGGGATCTCGGGCATGACCCTTGATGCCGACGAAGCCGCGTCCTCCTCAAGCCAGCCCAGCGCATGCTCGGGATACCCGAGGCCGGACAGGATGGCCCGACCGAAACCAATCTGTTCCGCAAGCTCCCGCCGCGAACGATCGGGCACCTGGGACGTGTCCATTAGCCGAACGGCCCGCGCCCCGTAAGCGAGCGCGGAGAGCCAGGCATCGAGACCGAGACTCGCCAACTCCTCCACCATCAGCGGCAGCAGATGACCGGCCGCGGCGGATGGCTCCGCCAGCAGCCGCTCGAACCGCTCCGCACCCGACGCGGCGTCGTGGATGACCAGGACCGGGGTAGCGCCGCCCGCGTCCAGGTAGGCGGCGAGCAGTCGCCGCACCCGCGTCAAGGTATCTCCGACCGGAGGGTAGGCGTAGGTCATCGCCCCCGTGGGGCAGGCCGTGGCGCAGGCGCCGCCGCCCTGGCACAGGAAGGGCTCCACCGCGACCCGCTCCACCAGGCTGGAGATGGCACCCGCGGGACAGGCATCGATGCAGCGGCGGCAGGCGGTCGCGCCCTTCATGCCGTGGGCGCAGATGTTCGGGTCGTAGTTGAAATAGCGGGGCTTCTCGAACTCGCCCACGAGGTCGCGCAGCTCACGCAGCGCATCGTCGACGCCGTCCTCGCCCGGTCCGGGAACGAGGTAGCCCGGGGCCGGCATGTCGACCGGGATCAGGGGCGATCCTGTCAAATCGAGCACCAGGTCGAAGCGTTCCTCCCCCCCGCCCTGCCCCTCGATACCCAGCCGAAAGTCCCCCAGCCAACCTGAGAGCCGAACCGCATCGCGCTCGCACCACCAGGTCGTCACGCCCGCCAGCACGTCCCGCCCGTGACCGATGACCAGGGCCGCGGGGGACAGGGGCGCGGCGGCGCGGACGGCCTTCTCGACCTCGTCCCGCTCGTCGCCAACCACCAGCAGCCGGCCGGCAGAGCTGTAGTTGACTAGGCCGGTCACCTCGACCGGCGTCTCGGCGACGGCGGACAAGGCGCGCTCGCGGGCGCGCCGGTTGGCGGCATCCGCGTCTTCTACAACGGCGGCCAGCGGCGGATTCATACGGCATCTCCCTCAGTCGGGTCTTCGTCCGGATCGGCGGCAGGCTCGTCCGTGGGTGCGGACGGCTGCTCGGCGGCCACCTCATCGGCGCTGCTCGCGAGCTGCGCCTCCGGGTCCTCGTCCGCGAGCAGACGCCTCGCGGCCTGCTCCATGCGATAGCGCATGTCCGCGGTAACGATGTCACCCAGGGGGGCGAACTTGGTGAAATCCTCAGCGTAGTCGTCGAGCCCGTCCGTGACGTTGAAGTGAGCGCCGCGGAACAGCTTCGACAGGGCCTTGCGGCGCAGCGCCTCGGAGACGCCGCGGGAGAGGAAGCCCGAGTAGTCTGAATCGGCGTCCAGTGACTCGAGCGGCGGCATGTCCTCGTCCGTCAGTAGGCGTTTTGGCTCGTCCGCCGCGGCGGTCGGGTCCGGTTGATCCGCGCCAGCCTGGGGGGCATCCGCCGGCTCCGCGAGCTCTTGCCCTCGGCGGGCATGCACCTTGCGCTCCGACCAGCGGGAGAGGAAGGTGCCGCCGCTCCGCTCAGTGTCGCTCACGGGCGTCCTCCTTCCAGTTCTCCAGCTTGCGCTTACGCTTCTTCTCCGGTACGTAATGAGCGATCACGAATGCCTCCGCGGCACGGTAGAGCTCCGGCGGCAGCGGGACGGCGTAGACGGTCTCGTCCGCCTCCTGATACGCCTGCCCGGCGTCGAAGCTCAAGGTCACCAGCACCGGCTCGGGCATGCCGTCCGGGCGCGGACGTACGACGATGTAGCAGCCCGGTGTGCCGACCATCAGGTTGTGGTAGTAGCTCTCCGACTCGTCGGGAAAGAGCTCGACCGTAAGCCCCGTCCAGAGGTACTGGGACGCGTCCGTGCCGCTTACCAGGCATAACGGGTTCTCGCCACCCGCGGCGGCGGTGCGGGCGCCGACGGCGACGCCGACCGCCTTCCAGCTCTCCGAGACCCAACGGTTGCCCTCGACGCTGCGGCGCTCCATGACCACCGATACGGGAAAGCGCGTGGCGAGGCCACCGGGTTCGACTGCATCTGTCATGCTGGCGGAGCTCCAAAGTTTCTCGGCGCGGGCCGAATTCGGCAGCGCGCGGTAACCAGAGGCACGGCAAGTTACATACCAGTTGCTCGGAACCCTGGCCCGGAACGCAGAAATGCGGAAACCCGGAAAATTCGAACCAATAGCGACAAGAAGGGAAACGGGACAGATTGTCGCAACCGGACGGTCTGGCTGGGGTCTTTTGGCCCAGGACACGAGGGCATCCGGTCTCTAATCACCGTCGAAGCCACCCCCGGAAACAATCGAGCGACGGCCATGCGCGAGGGCCGCCTGCTTCACTCACCGCGTCGGGGTGTGCGGGAATGAATCTTGCTGCCACGCTGGAACGAAACCTTGGAGATAGACGGAATTGCCAGCCACGAGCAAAGAGCTACCCGAGCGGCTAATAGACCGCTTCGGACGCCACATAACCTATGTGCGCCTTTCGGTCACGGACCGCTGCGACCTGCGCTGCGTCTATTGCATGGCGGAGGACATGACCTTCCTGCCGCGCAGCCAGGTCCTGACGCTGGAAGAGATCGCCCGGCTCGGCAAGTGCTTCTCCGAGCTGGGGGTGACCAAGCTCCGCGTCACCGGCGGCGAGCCGCTGGTTCGGCGCAACATCATGTGGCTGTTCGAGCGATTGGGCGCGCTCCCCGGCATCCGCGATCTGACCCTGACCACCAACGGCACCCAGCTCGCGCGCTACGCCCGCGACCTCCGGGCAGCCGGGGTCACGCGCGTGAACATCAGTCTCGACTCCCTCAAGCCCGAGCGCTTCCGCGCGATCACGCGCCTGGGCGAGATCGGCAAGACGCTGGCCGGGATCGACGCCGCCGTGGAGGCGGGCTTCCAGCGGGTCAAGCTCAACAGCGTCGTCCTCAAGAACCGCAACCACGACGAGGTGCGGGACCTGGTGGCCTTCGCGGCCGGCCTCGGAATGGACATCAGCTTCATCGAGGAGATGCCGCTGGGCGTGATCGGCGATCACGACCGCGCCGAGGCCTACTACTCGAGCGACGACATCCGGCGGGACCTGGCGGAGCACTACGAGCTGATCCCCACGACCGAGACCACCGGCGGGCCGTCGCGCTACTACCGCCTGGCGGGCCACGACATCCGCGTCGGCTTCATCTCCCCCCACAGCCACAACTTCTGCGGCGACTGCAATCGCGTGCGGGTCACCGCCGAGGGACGTCTGCTGCTGTGCCTGGGCCAGGAGTTCTCGACGGACCTGAGGCGCGCGCTGCGGGCCAACCCCACGGACAACGACGCGGTCAAGCGCGCCATGGTCGCGGCCATGTCGATCAAACCTCGGGGGCACGACTTCAACCTCGAGGCCCAACCGGTCATCTTCCGCCATATGAACACCACGGGAGGCTGACGTGGCAACCCCCATGCCGACCGAGCGCTACGCGCCGATGCTGTCCAACGCCGGGTTGAAACCGTCCCACCCGGTGATCGCGGTGGACGAGTACGGGGAACCCCGGGAGGGCCACATCGCCGGCGAGCAGCCGCTGACGCTCTACATCGACAAGCGCGAGGTCGTGACCCTGATGACCCTGGGCACCCACCCCGAGTTGCTGGTGCTAGGCTACCTGCGCAATCAGCGCCTGGTGCCCTGCCTGGAGTCGGTGCATTCGATACAGGTGGACTGGGAAACGGAGGCGGTGGCCGTCACCACCTTCGACGGCGTGAGCGACCTGGAGGAGAAGCTCAAGCACCGGACGGTGACCTCGGGCTGCGGACAGGGCACGGTGTTCGGGCGCATCACCGACTACCTTGACCGTCTTCGCCTGCCGGCAGTCACCGTCCGCCAGTCCCGGGTCTACGCCCTGCTGAACGCCCTCAACGACTACAACGAGGTCTACCGGCGCGCCGGCGCCGTCCACGGCTGCGCCCTGTGCTCCAGCAAGGGGATCGAGCTGTTCGTCGAGGACGTGGGGCGCCACAACGCCGCCGACGCCATCTCGGGCCACATGTGGCTCAACGGGCTGGAAGGGGCGGACAAGGTCTTCTACACCACGGGCCGGCTCACCTCGGAGATGGTGATCAAGGTCGCACAAATGGGCATTCCGGTCCTGCTCTCGCGCTCCGGCGTCACCCACAAGGGTCTTGAATTCGCGCGTAAGGTCGGCGTGACCATGATCGCCCGCGCCAAGGGCCAGCACTTCCTCGTCTACAACGGCGCTGAGCGCGTTGTGTTCGACGCCAAGCCGTCGCGGGAGAAGGGAACCGTGCGACCCGGTCGGGACACCGAGGCACGGGCGTTCCGTGCGCAGCGGCCGCGCTGACCGTCGACGGCGCATCCCCATGGCCGCGGTGATCGACGAGCTTCCCCGCTACCTCGACGTCAGGCAGGCGGCAGAGTACCTGAACCTCAACGAGAAGAAGGTCTACGCCCTGGTCTCCGAGGGCCGCATTCCCGGCACCAAGGTCACCGGCAAGTGGATGTTCCCGAGGGAGCTCATCGACCGCTGGATGCTGGAGTCCAGTCACGGCGGCCTGCTCACGGACCGCCTGGTGCTCGCCGGAAGCGATGACCCCCTGCTCCACCGGGTGGTGGTCGAATCTCGCCCGGGATATCGGCGGCCAGGGGCTGGTGAGCTACACGGCGACTGGCACCCGCCTGGGCCTCGATCTGCTCCAGGCCCACCGCGCCGACGCCTGCGGCCTGCACTGGGGCCCGAGCAACGAAAGCCACCTCCGCCACCCCGCACTGCTCAGCCAGTACAGCGGTCACCGCCGTTGGGTGCTGATCCGCGCCTTCAAGCGCGAACAGGGCCTGATGTTTCGACCGGACATCGCCCGCCCGGAGACCGGCGTCGCGGACCTGCTGCACCAACCCCTGCGCTGGGCCATGCGGCAGGAGGGCGCCGGCGCCACGCGCTTCTTCCTCGAGACCCTCACCCAGCATCAGATCCGGGCGGAGTCCCTCGATACCTGCGTCACCGCCCTCTCCGAGCGCGAGGCCGCGGTCGCCATCTCACTCGGGCTGGCGGACATCGCGCCCGGCGCCCGGGCCGCCGCGGCCGAGAACGGCCTCGCCTTCGTCAGCACCGGGTGGGAAAGCTTCGACCTCGCCCTGGAGCGCGGCATTTACTTCCGCAAGCTGTTCCAGGACCTGATCGCCCGCCTCAGCACCCACGAGACGACTCGCTGGGCGGGCCTGCTCGGGGGCTACGAGCTGGGCGAAGCGGGAAAGCTGGTCTGGGGCCAGGACTGAGCCGTTGGGCGACGGCCGCGGCCTGTGCTGTAATTGGACCTACAGCGTCAACGGAGCAGCCGAATGACCAGCGCCGCGGAAAGCCCCAAGATCAGCGTCGCCGACTACCTGACAGGCGAGGAATCCTCGCCGCTCAAGCACGAGTACATCGCCGGCGAGGTGTTCGCCATGGCCGGCGCCGGCGAGGCACACGTCACCGTCGCCCTCAACCTGGCGACCTTGCTGCGCGGCCACGTCCGGGGAGGCCCGTGCCGGGTCTACATCTCGGACATGAAGGTACGCGTCGAGAAGGCCGATGCATTCTACTACCCGGACGTATTCGTCACCTGCGACCCGGCCGATGGCCGCGAGAGTCTTTTCAAGCGCAGCCCGACCCTGGTGATCGAGGTCCTGTCCGACTCCACCGCCGCATTCGATCGGGGCGCCAAGTTCGCCCACTACCGGCAACTCGACGCACTTCAGGAGTACGTCCTCGTCGAGCCCGAGGGCCGGTCGATCGATGTCTTCCGCCGCAACGGGGACGGCAACTGGGTGCTCCACCCCTTAGCCGGAGACGAGGAGCTGAACCTCGCATCCGTCGACTTCCGCTGTCCGCTGGACGCGGTGTACGAGGACGTCGATCTGCCCTGAGCCTGGCGTGATCCCGCCCGCGCGCTCGAGCGGCCGAAGGTGTGTCCCGGCCGCGCCTGGTGGATAATGGCGGCCGCCGTAATCCAACGCCTGCCGGACCCCTCCCCAGATGACAACCACGCCAGAAGCCTTCCGCGCCCGCGCCATGGAGCAGGGCCTCTCCCGCGACGTGCTCGACCCCGACCCCTTCCGCCAGTTCCAGCAGTGGTTCGAGGACGCCATCGCGACCGGTCTCCCCGAGCCCAACGGCTTCAGCTTGGCAACCGTGGACGAGCGCGGCCAGCCCTGGCTGCGCACGGTGCTGCTCAAGCTCTACGATCAGCAGGGGTTCGTCTTCTACACCAACTACGAGAGCCGAAAGGCCCGCCATATCGCCGTCAACCCCAGGGTGTCCCTTCTGTTTCCCTGGGTCGGCCTCGCGCGCCAGGTGAAGATCAATGGCAGTGCCTCGAAGGTGCCGACCGCGGAATCGATCAAATACTTCGCTACCCGCCCGCGCGGGAGCCAGATCGGCGCCTGGGCATCGCCGCAGAGTCAGGTAATCACCTCCCGCTCCCTGCTCGAGGCCAAGTTCGACGAGATCAGGCGCAAGTTCGCCCAGGGCGAGCTGCCCCTGCCGGACTTCTGGGGCGGCTACCGGGTGGTCCCGCGGCGCATCGAGTTCTGGCAGGGCCGCGAGAACCGGCTGCACGACCGCTTCGCCTACACCCTGGAGGCAGACGGCGGCTGGCGCATCGAGCGCCTGGCCCCTTGAGCCGGTGATGAGAGAATTGGGCGCGCGCGGCTGGTCGGCCCAAGCGGCAATCCCCTTCCAGCGGGCCACGCCCCGATGGCTCGCGCTAGCTGGCGCCGCGGCCTTCACCCTTGCCGCCTGCGGCCGGGGGGAGGATCCCGTCATCGAGCTCACCGGTCCCACGATGGGGACCTACTACGACGTCAAGGTGGTGACACCGTTGCCCGCCGGTATTCAGCGTGAACACCTCCAAGCCGGGATCGACAACATCCTGGAGGAGGTCAATCGCCTGATCTCGACCTACGATCCAGACTCCGAGCTGTCCCAGTTCAATCAGCACCCCGGTACCGACTGGGTCGCGGTTTCGCCCGGGCTGCTGGGGGTGATCGCGGAAGGACTGGACATCAGCGGGCTCAGCGACGGCGCCTTCGACGTCACCGTGGGTCCTCTGGTCAATCTCTGGGGGTTCGGCCCCGACCCGGTTCCCGAGGATACGCCCTCGGACCCGGAGATCCGGGATGCCATGGCCCGGGTCGGCCACGGGCTGCTGGAGCTGCGCAAGGATCCGCCGGCCATCGCGAAGAAGCGCGGGGATCTCTACGTCGACCTGTCCGCGCTGGGAGAGGGATACGGGGCGGACCGGGTCGCGGACTACCTCGACGCCCTCGGAATCTCGGACTTTATGGTCGCGGTAGCGGGCGCGATCCGGGCCAAGGGGCGCAACGCCAAGGGATCGCCGTGGGCGATCGCGATCGAGGAACCCACGCCCGGCAGGCGTGCCGTGCAACGGATCATCCATATCAGCGGCGAGGGACTGTCGACCTCGGGCGACTACCGCAACTATTTCGAGCGCGACGGCAAACGCTACTCGCACGAGATCGACCCCCGCACCGGCCGTCCCATCGAGCACCGGCTGGCCTCCGTCACCGTGATCGGCGAAACCGCCGCCCGCGCCGACGGCCTGGCGACGGCGCTGATGGTGATGGGCGAGACCGACGGCCCCGCCCTGGCGGAGGCCGAAGGCATCGCGGCCCTGTTCATTGTCCGCACGGACGATGGCTTCCGCGAGGTCGCCAGCGCCGCGTTCGCACCCTACCTGGCCGAATGATGCGGACGACCCGGGGAAGCGCTTACTCGATGGACACCGAGAGCGTGAAGGGCGGCTCGCCTTGCACGGCGCGCATCAGCTGAGCGACGTGGACTCGGTAGGTCTTCTTCTCGGTGGTGAAGCTGTAGCGGTCCTGCCCATCGACGACGCCGTCGATCGAGAACATGACATTCCTGCCCTGTATCTCCAGGGTCGCCGTCTGGCCTGCGCCCGTGGTCATCTGGTAGCACACCACGTCGTCCGGCGGCGCAACCCCGTGCACGGAACCGGAGCTTTCGCCGCGCTGGAACCGAATGGTCTCGCAGCCGCCGGCATGGACGACCTGGGTGCCAAGCGTCGATGCCAGGAGACCGACGGCAAGCGCAAAGCGCGCAGGTGAAGCCTTCATGACTGCCACCTCCCCCGAGAATGGACGCATGCGACGGCAGTGCGAGGATTCGGGTCCCCGAGTGCGGGCCACCCCGCTGCGCCCGGAGAAAGACGATTCGGTTCGGCGCCCGGGATTGGGCGCGCGGAAGAAAACGCCCGGAAAGCGATTCATCCCTTCACCCGATCCCAGCCCCACGGCAAGCACCTGCGTCAATTGGAGAAATAACCCAGGACGTCGATGATCAGGTGTACGTTCCGGCTCGCGTAGACCGAGAAATCGGGATCTGCGCCCGAGCTCATGGTGGCCTTGACGATGCCCGCATTGGCGATGTTCTGGGTGCCGGCGGCATAGTTGATCCAACTCGCGTTGGGCTGGCCCTCCCCCCACGGCCACAGGCTGGCGAAGCCCTTCTCGCCGGCGGCGCCAAGCGGGACCACGGTGACATTCAGGTGCGCCGCGGCATGCTCTCCGAGGGCGAAGGGACATTCCGCGGGATAGTCCGCCGGCGCGCTCCCGACGGCCTGGTTTTGATCGACCACATCGCCGTAGCTGTGGAAATGCCGCGTCTGACCGGCGGCGATGGCGCCTTCCAGGGTGTACCGTGTGTCGACGATGCGACAGGGGGCTACCGCCGTGTAACCCGAAACCCCTGGCACGGGATTCACCGCGCACTTGCCGGCCACGCAAGGCAGCTCGAGCGTGTAGCTCGTGTTATTCGCATTGGGATGAGCCTCGGCGACAACGGTGTAGATACCATCCTCCGCCAGAACGACCGTATCGATGTCTACAGACGCCAAAAAATTAGTCTGCACAACGAATGCGCCCAATGGGTCGTACAGACTGATCTGGGAAGTCAGGCCGTCAGTGTTGAGTTGGATAAACGGCCGGTCGCCCGCATTGCCCACGAAACGGAAGACGTCGATGTCCGACCCCGCTTCGAACACGCAGGCAACCGAGTCCCCGTACTCGATCAGCATGTCCGTACCCGGGTCGGGGTCACAGTTGACGGCAGCACCGAAGGCGTGCTGGCCGACGCCAAGGCAAATCGCCAACAGCAGGGAATTTGATCGGGTGAACTTGTGCATGGCGTATCTCCTTGTCGTACGAAGCTACGGGTTCGTCCGCGGAAAGCCCGAACCCTGCGTCTTCCCTCGCCGATGCAGCAAAGCCTTGAACGCTATTGTTCTTAAAACGCTATTCTTCTTGCGAACTCGGGACCAGGTCACTCGTGCAAGCCGTCCCGACGGTAGTCAGGTTAATACTGTAAGCGGCACCTGATCGGCACTCGCGAGGACATCCGTCCACGAATCCTCATTACCGCATGGACCATCGACTGCCGCCTCCTTGCGCGCCCATGACCGCGGTTGCCATATTCCACCTACAAAAAAAGTAGGCACGGGCTCGACTTCCCGCAATCCGAAGTTACCGAACGCCGACCCGTAATACTACCGAGCGCAATGGGCTATAGCTTGACGTCTCTTTGGCGGGTTCTCATCCTTCCCGCTGAGATCGGTTGCGTGCTTCTCCAGCGGTCGCCCCTGCCGATCCGGGGGTTTCCTCCTGTTGCGGCATCCGACAATGCTTGATTTCAAAACCTCTTGACCCCGGCCTTCCGTGTAAGGACACCCGATGAGGCCCCGCAAGGAGAACCACACGCTACGTGACGCGAACTCGAACAGATGAAACCTGCTCACACAAGAACCGTCCTCGCTGGTCTAGCTGGCGGTATAACCATGAATATGATGATGCTTCTGACTTTCCGGCTGCTCGGCTTCGGATGGAATGGCGACGGAATCCTGATCGAGTCCCCCGCACAGAGTCCAAAACTCGTCGCGGTATGGACGACGCTGGAACCGCTCCCATTGGTCGTGAATACTCCCATTCCCATCATCACCGGTATCTTGCTGTTCGGCGTGATCCACGCATACCTGTTCCGCTGGATTTCACCGGCGTGGCCGCGCGGCATCGCGGGCCGGGGCTTGCGGTTCTCCGCCCTGGTTTTCCTCATGGCATTCCTGTTTTGGGAATTCTTCACGCCCTTCAACATGTTCGGCGAGCCGCTGCACCTGATCGCGCTGGAATTGCTGTTTTGGGCTTGCATCGCGCTGGCGGATGGTATGGCCATTTCCGCGGTCATCGGGGACGGCGACGCCGGCCGCGAAAACCAACTGAGACGCCGGTCGCAAGCCACTCACTCCTAGTGCGGACATGCGGCCGCGGCCTCCACTCGCCGTTTGGCGTCGGGGTTCTCATGAACAAAAGCCAGAAAACCGTTCCGATCCAGATACGCGCGAGCACAGACGCCGACCTACCAGGCATCCTCGCGATCCACCGCGCCGCCTTTCCGGATGAATCCGTGGCCGATCTCACGGCCGCGCTCATGGCGGACCCCAGCGCCCGGCCAATAACCTCCCTGCTGGCGATATCCGCGGGCAAGCCGGTGGGGCACGTCCTCTTCACCGCCGCGCACCTCGTACCCGAGATCGGGCACCAAGTCTCGATCCTCGCCCCGCTGGCCGTAGCGCCGGCATGGCAGGGGCGCGGCATAGGCAGCGAGCTCGTGCCGCGCGGGCTGGCGATTCAGGCGCGATCCGGGGTGAATCTGGTCTTTGTGCTCGGGCATCCGGCCTACTATCCGAGGTTCGGATTCGCACCGGCGGGCGAGCGGGGGTTTTCGGCGCCTTATCCGATACCGGTACAGCATGCGGAGGCCTGGATGGTTCTCGCCCTCGACGGAGGGCTTCGGACAACCTATCGGGGCAGGGTCGTATGCGCGAAGGCGCTGGACCACCCTGGACACTGGCGCGAGTAGACCCCGAACTTTTCGATCGGCCCGGGTCTGTCCCCTTGCCTGATGTCCCCGCGGAGTCGCATTCGTTCAGGTAACGTACAGGTAATGTATCGGAGACTGTGGAAAGCCAGGGCTATACGTACGCAGCAATGCGAAAAGGAATCCAAGCGATGCAAAACCACAACTGGCGGACGATCGTCCGGCTCACGGTCACCGTCTTCTTCGCCGCAGTATTGAGCGGATGCGCCACCTATTATCCGGGATATGCCTCGGACGACATCTGGGTGGATTACTACACGCCGCAGTTCTATGACGGCTATCCGGTGTACTTCGACCGGGTAGGCGTTCCCTTTTACTATCGCGGCGAGCGCATCGTTTACGTCCCGCGGTCCTACCGCCGATACAGGGACTTGACCGTCCACTACAAGCGCCATCGCCCGCACTACCACCGCTGGTACGACGAGCGGGGACACCGATACCGCCACGTCCATTACAAGCATCCGTCGCGAAAGGACTTCCGCCGCGTCTTACCACCGGCGGATCCGGACACCCGTTACCGACGAGTACCGCAACGTCCGCCATTGACCGAAGTGACGCCCGATCCGCGTCGGCGTTACCAGCGGCCCACGCCACCACCGCAACCGGATATCCGTTACAAGCGGATTCGGCAGCCACCTCCGGTAACCGTCGTGCCGCCGGAATTCGACCCGCGCGATCAACAGCCGAAGAAGCGGCCCTCGAAACGAGTGGTGCAATACGGCGGGCAGCGCCCAGTGCCGGGCGAGTCGGATCCGCCGCGTACCCGGCGGGACAAGACCGAGCCACGTACCCGCGATGCCAGGCAACGGCCTCGCGAACCATTCGGCGCAGACCCCGGCACGCTGCAATCGCCTGGAAGTTCGATTCGAGGCGGCACGCCGGTGTTCGCGCAATAGGCCCCTGCGGGTACGGCGCCAAATAACTGGCAGACGCAGAGCGAATCCGGGTCTTGCAATCATGCTCTGTGGGACATTGCACTTCGACTTTCCGATTGTTTTTCGGGATGCGACAGGGCGTAGAACTCGAAAATGATCTGGCAACAGAAAGACTGAACACGGGTCTGTACTTAGCGCCTGTTCCACACAGCGCCGGTCCCGTGGTTCCCACGCAGAGTGCCAGCAAGCGGTTAGGGATCTGTTCTTCCCAGTAGCGACGGTTGAAGCGGTAGACAAACTCGTCGATGCATTCCTGCAAGCGATGCGGGCGCACCGCGCCGTGGAAGGTGCCAAGCAGAAAGCGCATGAGGTTGGCGATGACGATGTGGACCCACGACGGCCACTGGTCGGCCTTCTCGGGCGGCGTGATTCTGGGAACGTAGGTGGCCTGCACGGCCAACCCTGACGGCGACGGGAAGGCATCGGGCTGCAGACGGCGTTGGGCGAAGTCGATGATCTTCGATAGCCGCAGCGCGGAGAGGCCGCCCTTGTCGGCGCTGACGAAGTACAGCGTCCAAAACCACTTGGTCAGCGGTGCGCCCGAGCCATTAAACACCGTAACCGAGGAGATCGATGTCTGTCGGTAGCAACGCGCACATTCGTAGCGATGCCGCGCCGCGTACAGCCAACCATGATCATGCCCGCAATGGGGACAGCGAAATCCCCCGGGCCAGCGTTGCGCGGCAATCGCGTCCAGGCACGCTTGCTCGGTGGCGAACCGCTGTTGCCAACCATAGAAACTCGTTGTGGGTGCTTGCATGGGAGGATCCGTGGTCGCTCCTTTGCTCGCCTCCCAGTATTGAGCCGTCACGGGCTCAAAAACCGAGTCCGTGGAACAGGCACCATGTGAAGATCCATGAACGCGATTTCCCGGTTCCTTCATTTTCAGTCGCTTACGCGCCTGAAAATGGCGGGGCTCCTGCCCCGGACGGGAAGCGCTGAATAAACCAGCGCTTCCCTGACGATTCAATCCTGTATGTCTATCGCGTCCCAATGTACTTTCGAGCATGGCCTGTTAGACTCTCCGCGAGGCCCGTCCGGTCGAATGTCGGACTGTCTCGGTACCGGAGAGCCTCCCTCCCATCCCCGTGCAACGGACATCACTCCGACGCTTCTGTTTGCCGTAGCACATTGATATTGTTAAGGAAAAAACCAGATGATGAAGAATGTTCGCAAAATGGCCGGCCACATCGCGCTGGCGACCACTCTGTTGATTGGTGGTCTGGCGCTGGCGGCTGATGCCAAAAAGCCGTCCGGGACGGTCGCGATCGACGAGACGCAGATCGCTTTCATTGTGGGCGGCAGTCTCGGCGGTGGTACGTTGACGTTCAAGGGCAAGGAATATCCCTTCAAGGTCGGCGGCCTGACGGCGGGCGCCAACGTGGGTGTTTCGAAAATGAGCGCCGCCGGTGAGGTCTACGATCTGGATGAGATCTCTAAATTCCCTGGCACCTACACTAAGCTGGAAGCGAGCGTCACTCTGGGCGGCGGTGTCGGCGGTTTGCATCTCAAGAACGAGAACGGTGTGATCATGCGCCTGGAGTCGCGAACCCAGGGCCTGCAGTTGAACGTGGGATCGGCCAGCGGTATCAAGGTCACGATGGAATAGAGATCTCCGACGATTGGCCCAAGCCAACCCGATTAAGTGAAGTTAAGGGCCCCCTGCGGGGCCTTCTTTTTTCTGAGACGGAAAACCTCCGAACCAAAAGCTCGGGGTCACAGCTCAGCTCAGATCTTGGGATACGCAATTTCCGGGCGTTGTATCTCGCGTTTCCGATCGGTCTCATTGGCACGATTGGCAGGCGCAGGACGTAGAACTCGAAGGACATCCGGTTTCGCGGAGGTGGATTTCCTGATCGACGGAACCATAGCCGACAAGAGCAAAGGCAATTCGGCGAGCCGTATTGACCCACCTGCTGTCATTGCCCCCCGCCGGCGCCAGTGAGCCTGAGCTGTTCCGCCAATGCCGTATCGTCGTCGCCGATCTGCGGTTCCGCCAGGAGCCAGACCCGCATCTCGGTGCCCTGACCAGACGAGGACTCCAGCGTGATGTTGCCGCCGTAGCGACGCACGAGCCCGTAGCTGATCGAGAGTCCGAGTCCGGTTCCCTCCCCTTCCGGCTTGGTGCTGAAGAAGGGGTTGAAGACCTTCTCGGCCAGCTCCGGCGGAATGCCTTGCCCGGTATCGCGGACGCTCGCCATCACCCCCTTGTCCTCCCAGTCACGGCTGCTCACCACGATGGTTCCTCCGCTCGGCTCCTGGGCGTGGACGGCGTTGACCAGCAGGTTCACCATCACCTGTTGCAGGTCCTGGCGCCCGATGCGAACCGGGCGCGTGGCGGCGAGGCTAAACCGCACCTCGATCTCCGTCTTGCGCGTGAGATGGCTCACCAGCTTGACGGTGTCGCGAAGCACCTCGTTGATGTCCAGGGTGTCGGCCCAGCCGGCGTAATCGCTGGGGCGGGCGTAGCGCAGCAGTCCGTCGATGATGTCCTTGACCCGATAGACCTGCTCGACGATGAGGTCGATCTCCTGACGCACCGGCTCGGCGCCCTGGCCCAGCTCCTGCACCAGCACGTCCAGGTTGCCCAGAATCACCGCCATCGGGTTGTTGATCTCGTGGGCCATGCCGGCGGTGAGCTCCCCCAGGGCGGCCAGCTTCTCCGCCGCCACCAGCTGGCGCCGGGTCGCGCGCAGAAGGCGAACGGTGCGCTCCAGCTCCGCGTTGCGGCTCCGCAGCTCGGCGGTTCGCTCCTCGACCTTGCGCTCCAAGGAGTCCGCCGCGTCCCTGATCTGGCGGCTGCGCTCCCTGAGCAGGTCGAGCATGGCGTCGAAGCCGCGCGCCAGCTCGCCGATCTCATCCTGGGATTTCACCGGCCCGATGCGCCGGTGCTCCCCCGCGAGGGTTGCCTGCACCACGGCGCTCATGGCCTCGAGCGGCCGGAAGATGGACTTGGCCCCCGCCACCGCAAGGATCGCCGTGACCGCCGCCAGGGCGAGAAAAAGTAGGACCAGGGTCGCCATTGCCTTGACCAGCTCCCGGCGGAAGGGAGACTCGAGGAAGCCGGCGTGAAGCATGCCCAGGCGGACGCCGTCCGCGTCGTGAATCGGCTCGTAGGCGGAGATGTACCAGTCGTTGACGACAAAGGCGCGGTCGATCCAGGTCTCGCCCCGGTCCAGCACCTGCTCGCGGACCTCCCTCGACACGCGCGTCCCCAGCGCGCGCTCCCCGGGAGACAGCGGCACGTTGGTGCTGATACGCACGTCGTCGAGCAGCACGGTCACGGAGCCGATGCTGCCCTCGGGCAGGCTGCCGGGTCCGTAGACCAGATCCCGGATGGAGTCGACGAACCGGAAGTTCCCGTTGAGGATCACGCCGCCGTCGAGCACGGCGCGAACATTCTCGTTAGCGTCCCGCACCGGGTAGACCGCACGGATGACCATGGCGCGGTCTTCCGCCGCGCGCTGGGTGGGCACCGCCCGCTTGGTCGGGAGCAGGCGCAGCCGAAGCTGCTCGGCCAGGGCGGGATCCTCGCGCCCCAGGTCGGCGGCGGAGAAGATCTCGATGCCGACCGCGGGCTCGTCGAGCAGGGCGCGGGCCACCAGATCGGAGGCCCGGCTGCTGACGCCCTCGCCGCGGAGCATCCAGCGCCCCTGGCGGTCGGACAGGTGCAGGAACGAAAAGCCGGTACGCCTGGCTACCCGCTTGAGCTCCCGTCGCAGGGCAAGGGTATCGCCACGCTCGAAGTCGGTCCGGAAGCGATAGGACTCGGCGAGACGGGCGAGGGTGTCGAGATAGTCCCGCTGGGCGCGCTCGAATACGTCGTGGGCGACGGAAAGGTCGGTGCTGACCTTGATGAAGAGCTGATCGTAGCCGAAGCGCCCGCCCCAGTAGGCGGCGAGCGCGAGCGCGACCGGCAACGCAAGCACGATGGGAAGGAGCACGAGCACCAGCAGCTTGTAGCGCACGGTGCGGCGGATGGCGTCGCGGACCCGTCGCCGGGGTCTCATGACGCCAGCTCGTCCTGAACCGGCGTCTTCCCGAGACCACAACCCCTACGCGCCGCACCGGCAAGGGATGAGACCTCGCAGCGAGGTATCCCGCACCCCTGTTCGCTGGCCCGGATCATTCGCCAGCGGCGGCTTGACGATCCCAGATCTTGACCTTGCGCTCCAGGGTCTTGCGCGAGACGCCGAGCCTTCGGGCCGCGGCCGATTTGTTGCCCTCGCTCGCCTTCAACACGCTCAGTATGTGCGCCTTTTCCACCGCCTCGATCGTGAGATCCGGGTTGCCCGCATCCTGGCCCCCGCTCACCGGCATCGCGCCCTGCGGGGAGATGCACTGGCCCGGACGGCGACCCAGCAGGAGACAGCGTTCGATGACGTTGCGGAGCTCACGCACGTTGCCGGGCCAGTCGTAACGCGACAGCACATCCAGGTCCCAGGCGCCGAGGTCCGGCGCCGCAAGGCCGAGCTCGGCGGACAGCGCGGAGAGAAAGTAACGGGCGAGGGCCGGGATGTCCTCCGGCCGCTCGCGCAGGGGCGGCAGGCGCACCGCCACCACGTTGAGGCGGTAGAAGAGGTCGTCGCGAAAGCGCCCGGCGTCGACCTCGGCGGAGAGATCGCGGTTGGTGGCGGCGATGATGCGCACGTCCACCGGCGTTTCCTGGTTGCCCCCGACCGGGCGGATGGTCTTCTCCTCGAGCACCCGCAGCAGCTTGGCCTGCATCCCCAGCGGCATCTCGCCGATCTCGTCCAGGAACAGGCTGCCGCCGTGGGCGAAGCTGAACAGCCCCTCGCGCGCCTGGTGGGCTCCGGTGAAGGAGCCCTTCACATGCCCGAAGAGCTCGCTCTCCAACAGCTCCGGCGAAACCGCGCCGCAGTTGATGGCCACGAAGCTACCGGGACGGCCGCTGCGGTCGTGGATGGCGCGGGCGGCGAGCTCCTTGCCGGTGCCCGACTCGCCTTGGACCAGGACGGTGGAGCGCATCGGGGCAACCCGGTTGATGATCGCGCACACCTCCTTCATCGGCTCGCAGTCCCCCACCAGGCCGTCCAGGGTGTGACGGCGGTCGGTCTCCCGGTGCAGCAGGAAGTTCTCCCGCGACAGCCTGCGCCGCTCGGTGCAGCGCTCCATCGCCGAGAGCAGCTGGTCGATGCGGAAGGGTTTGAGGATGAAATCCGACGCCCCCGCGCGCAGGGCGGCGATGGCCGTCTCCAGGTCCGCGTGAGCGGTGATGAAGATGACGTCCAGACTGCTGCCCTGATCGCGCAGCTCCTCAACCCAGGCCACGCCGTTCTTACCCGGCAGACGGATGTCCGAGATCAGCAGATCGAAGTGACAGCGGCGTAGAAGGTCGTGGGCGGCTTCGGTGTCCGCGGCGACCTCGACCAGCGCGAAATGCCGGGCCAGCCCGCGCTGCAGGAAGCTGCGCATGCCCGGCTCGTCGTCGACGATCAGCACCGAAGTGCCGGGCGGAACGCCGGCACGCTCGTCCGGCGGCGGAAGCTCGGGCAGACGCCCGGCCGCAAAAGGGTCGGAACCCATGTCTCACCTCCAATTCCTCAGTGGCTCGGCCCGGCGTCTGCCCCGTTCGGGGCCGGAGTCCGCGGTCGATGCCGCGCCTCCCGCACCAGTGCCTTTCGTTTCTCGCCTCGGGCACGACGGCCCTTGCGACTTTTTGTCTACACCAGACCGGCCGCCGGGTCAAATGACTCCGCGACGCCGACCTCAGCCGACCCTGAAGGCCAGCAGCAGGCCGTCCCGGATCGGCACAATGGAGCTGATCCAGCGCCTGCTGCCGCTGACCAGCCGGGTGAGCTCGCGCACGCCCTCGGTCGCGGCCTCCCGCTCGCCGGGATCCAGGACGCGGTTGCCCCACAACAGGTTGTCGACGATCAGGGTCCCGCCCGGACGCAACCTCTCCTCAATCACCGCCAGCGACGCCGGGTAGCCCTCCTTGTCGATGTCGCTGAAGATCAGGTCGAATCGCTCCTCGCGCTCCCGCAGGGTCTCGACCGCCTCGCGGACGTGAAAGCGCACCAGGTCCGCCAGCCCCAGCGCCTGGAGGTGTCCTCGCGCCTGGTCGGAGAGTCCCTGGTCCCAAACCGTGTGGTGCACCTCGCCGCCCCCGTTTTCCCGCACCGCACGGGCGAACCAGGCGGTGGAATAGCCGTAGCCGGAGCCGAGCTCGAACACCTGCCGCGCGCCGGTCATGCGCGCGACCTGGTAGCACAGGTGTCCGCAGGCTGGCCCGATGATGGGGAAGCCATGCTCGCGGGCATGCTCTTCCATCGCCAGGAGCTCCGGGTCTCGCTCCGGGACGAGCCCGTCCAGGTAGCTTTGCAGGCGCGGCGCAATGGCATCGGCGGGCATGGCGGCATGACTCGGTCGTGATGTGCGTACTTTAGAATGGTCGATTCAGGCTCGAATTGCGAGGGACCCCGCCGTGCGAAACCACGGATACGCATTACTGATCCTGCTTGTCGTCGTGCTGTCGCCACTGGCGGCGCTCCAGGCCAGACCGCACTGTCCTGTCGATCTGCGCTGCACGGACGACGCGCGCGTCGCCCACGCGGAGGCTCTCGCGCTCGCGGACCGCGAGGGTGCGGACGACGTGCTCGTGGTCGTCGACATCGACGACACGCTGCTGACGATGGACCAGGACCTCGGCAGCAAGGCGTGGTTCGCCTGGCAACGGGAACTGCTGCACCGGGACCCGGCCAGTCACGCCCTGGCCGCCAGGGACTTCGGCGGACTGCTCGCCGCCCAGGATCTGTTCTACACCCTGAGCCGGATGCACCCGACGCAACCGGATCTGCCGGCCATGGTCGAGGATCTTCAGAACCGCGGCGTACGACTCATCGCCCTGACCTCCCGCGGTCACGACCTGCGCGATGCCACCCGCCGGGAGTTGCTGCGCAACGGCTACGACCTGGGGCGCAATGCCATTGCGCCGCGGCCCGGCTTCGTCGCCAACGACCCCTACCTCCCGTACCAGCGGGGCAACCTCGCCGCGAGCGGCCTGACGGCCGAGGCGGCCGCCCGCTTCGGGCTCGGCAGCCCGCGGCCGGTCAGCTACCGCAACGGGATCTACCTTACGGCGGGGCAGCACAAGGGCGCCATGCTGCGGAACCTGCTGGCCCGAACCGGACACGACTTCCGAGCGATCGTCTTTCTCGACGATTCGGAGGAGAAGGTCAGGGACATGATCGACGCCTTTCCGCCCGCCTCGGGACCCGAGCTGCGAGCCCTCGTCTACACCCGCACGGCACGGCTCGCGACAGCATTCTCGTCGGCCACGGCGAGGGCGGCGACGGTCTCGGCCTGGAACCGGCTGGCGGCGACCCTCCTGGAAGTATTCCCCTCCCGCCGGGGCCTGGTCCCCTCCCTCACTGGCGCGAATCCCGGCGAGCCCTGAACGGAGATTGGCAGCCAAAGGACGAACCGCGGGCTCCAGCGGTCACCCGAGAACCGGTGCCGGACCACGCCGGCCTGGATATCCGTATTCGCCTCCCAGGCGTTGAGCCGTGCCAGCGCACCCGCAGGCAGCGAGGTGTCGGCGTGCAGGAACAGCAGCCAATCCACCGTCGCATCGGCGCTCCCGCCGTCCACCGCGAGGACCTCGTACTCGCCTTCCTGCAGAAACAGATGCTCCAGTATCCGCCGGAGGACCTTCGCCTCGTTGTAGACCGGAATGATGACCGAGATCACGGCTTGCCGCTTAGTCGCCCTCCCCCGCTGGACGCGCGGGAAGGATGTTGGCATCGAGATCGTAGCGCTTGAGCTCGAAAGGGGTACCCTCCGGCGGCGGCCGGTCCGTGACCTGCCACGCGCCGCTCGCGTCGCGCCACTGATAGACGGGCTTGCTCCGCGACAGCAGATCCTCGGCCGGCGACCCGGAGACCAGCGGACGCAGAAGGTCCGGGTATCGCTGCCACAGCACCGCCACCAAGGCGAACAGCAGTGCGGTCAAGAGGAGGGCTCGCTTCATCGGCCATGCTCCAAATCGAGTATCTGGATGACGCCCCAGGCGCTCTCGGGAACCGTCCCGGCGGATCGGCTGATGCAGAGTCATCCCGGCCGGCCCGACCAGGGAGGCGCACCCCTACCGCACCCGGGAATTTCCGCTAGGCTAGGATAGAAGGTCCGTCGAGCTCCACCGCTGACGCAACCCGCGGGGAGGCCGCGGCCCGGCAGACGATTCGTCGTATGACACAGGCAGCGCAGGGAGACCCGCCATGAGCTCGATTCGACTCGGCACCTGGAACATCGAGTGGATGAACGACCTGTTCGAGACCGACGGCGGGCAGGTCGGATTCAAGAGCGATGGGCGAACCGTGCGCGGCCCGCGTAGCGGCAACACGGTGCGGCAGCGCATCGACGACATCGCAGGAGTCATCGACCTGCTTGCCCTCGACGCGGTGGTCATCGTCGAGGGACCGAACAGCATCGAGGAGCTGCAGCACTTCTTCGACAACGCGCCCCTGCAGGGGGCCTGGATCTGCGCCCTGCAGCGCTCGCCGCGCCAGTCGCAGTGCGTCGGCATCGCGCTGCGCATGGACACAGGGCTCTGGTCGAACGACCCGATCCTGCAGCTCGACGCGCTCGACAACGAGAGCGGCGCGATCAATCGGGCGAGCGACCCGTTCGACTACGATAGCGACGACGACGGCCTGTTGGAAAAGCACAAGTTCGAGCGCAGGCCCCTGTACGTCGAGTTGAGGACAGCCGGCGGCCGACGCTTCCGCGTCGCCGGTCTGCACCTCAAGAGCAAAGGCATCTTCACCGCCCTGGAGTGGAGCAAGTGGTGGCGTCAGGCCGACGCCAATCGAAGACGGCTGCTAGCCCAATGCCGCCGGTTTCGCGACATCTTCCTGGAGCCTTACCTGAGCGACCCAGCGACCCGCGACCTGCCCCTGGTCGTGTGCGGGGACATCAACGACGGACCCGGCTTCGACACCAGCGAGGCCAAGCTCGACGCGAGCGGCATCGAGACCCTGATGGGCGACGTCTGGCGGCCCGATCTCGCGCTAGCCAACGCCCTGTTCGACAGCCTGTCGGAGAAGGACCGCGCGGAGCGGGACTTCCGCGACCTCGCCACCACCCGCTTCAAGGACCCGATCTTCGACGGGGCCTATCACAACGTCTGGATCGACCACATCCTCTACACCCGCAATGCCGCTCCCGGCTGGCTAAGCGACGCGGCGGTCCATCGCAACCTGCCCGACGGCCGGGCCATCTGGCGCGCGTTCCCCGCCGCGTCGGACCACTACCCGGTGTCGGTGACGGTGACGCTCTGATCCCGCGGCGGCAGACCGTAGGCCAGGTAGGGCGCAATAGGGCGCGCCCATGGACCGGCGGTGAGACTTGGTTGTCCCCGCGCCCGGATTGCGCCGAATGGAAGGGATACATACGGCGCAGTACGCCTTGCTATTGCGCCGCGCTGAGGACCAGCTATTTCCTGACCAGCGTGATCTCCTTGTCCTTGTCCCGGATTCCCTTCAAGGTCTTGTCGTCCATACGCTTGAGCCTAACTTCGCTGTCGCGGCATCCCTGTAGGACTGTCGAAAACCGGACCACGAAGATCAGCTCGTCCGCTGTCGCAGTCTTGACGACGATGGGGGCCTTTCGCCCCCAATGCCGTCAACTTAGCATCAAAATACTGAAATCGTTAAAATATCAGCTCCCATTTTCACCAGGAGATACAAGTGTGAAGAAGCACGAAACCACCAATCTCACAGTCTGCGAGGCGGAGAAAGGCTCGGTCATTTGAATCTGTTTATGCCTGCATCAAGGATTCTTTGAGCAATCCCGGTTTCATCGCGCGTTTCCGTCTGCGGGTCAGCGCATTCACGCGGCAACGCGATCTTCCATTCCACCGGCTGGTGGCGTTCATGCTCAATCTGCGCAAGGGCAGTACGGAGCAGGAGTTGGCCGGTTTCTTTGCGACACTTGAAGATCAGCCGGTGGCGACAGCGCTTCCGAGCCGGGCGGCCTTCAGCAAGGCTCGCAAGGGGCTCTCGGAGAAGGTGTTCAGCCACTTGAATCAGCTGGTAATCGAGACGTTTCGCGCCGGTTGGTCGACGCCGTTGTGGCAGGGATTTCGCCTGCTGGCCGTTGACGGGACGACCTTTCGCCTGCCGCGCGGGGAGGCGTTGGCGCGTGCCTTCGGGGAGCAACCGAGCGGGCCGACGCTGGCGCGTGGCTCGATCCTTTACGATATCGCTCATGACTTGGTGGTCGATACCCAGTTGGCCGCAACCTGCGTGGGAGAGCATGAGCTGGCCATCGCGCATCTGGCGGCTGCACGGTGCGGCGATCTGCTGATCTATGATCGCGGCTATCCGGCTTTCTGGTTCTTCGCCCTGCATCTGGCCCAGGGAATCGATTTCTGTATGCGCCTCTCGCGCAGCAGCTTCGCGCCCGCCAATGCGTTCTGGGAAAGCGGCGAGGTCTCCCGGGTCGTCACGCTGACGCCCTCCGCCGAGCAGCGCCGCGCCTGCCGCGATCAGGGGCTGGCCGCCGAGCCGATCGGCATCCGGTTGGTGCGCGTGCGGCTCAAAGGCGGCGAAACCGAGGTGTTGGCCACCTCCGTCTTGGACGAACAGCGCCTGCCCGCACGCCTGTTCGCTCAGCTCTACCATCGCCGCTGGGGCGTGGAGGAGAGCTACAAGCGTCAGAAACGCTGGGCCGAGATCGAGAATCTCTCCGGATACTCCGTGCTCGCCGTGCGCCAGGACATGCACGCCAAGATTCTGGCGATGAATCTGGCGGCGATGGTGCGCAACGTCGCTCAACTCATGGCCACGCGGCGCTTCGCGCATCGAAAGTTGAGCTACCAGGTGCGCGGTTGCAGCACGCTGTCGGCGATGAAGAACAATCTCGTGCGGCTCCTTTTTGCCACCCCCATTGATCGACAACGCCTCGTGGAGACGTTGATCCAGCAGCTATCGAGCGCTGTCGACGCCGTCAGACCCGATCGCAGCTTTCCCCGCAACAAGCCCGGAAAGCTCAAGCCTGGATTCCATCCGGCTTACAAGCGCACGGCTTAAGTTGACGGCATTGCTTTCGCCCCACGCACGGGTTGCGGGTCGAGCTGGACCGATTATCGAAGCTGCCGCTGTTATCGGCGATGACGACGTCCGCCTGATTCGCATGATGCAGCACGCCCTTCGTGCCCACCCAGGTTGCCGTCCAGTTGCCGTTGTAGGGATTTCCTGTCTGCGCCATTGCCGTCGCACAAGCCAGCAGGGCGGCGATGAAAATCTCGCCCTTGCGTTTCATTGCCTTGCCTCCCAATAGCAGAGACTGAGTAACGGGGACGGTTTCCGAGAATGCGGAACCGCAGGATACGGGATGCTCATTCGCGGCACCGCCCCTTACGCCGGCCTGAGCAGACCGCCGGGCATTGCATTCGCCGGATTTAAGTCTAGCAGCCTGTCGAAAATTCGCGGCCAGGCCGTAGCTCCAGTAGGGCGCAATAGGGCGCGCCGACAGGCCCGCGGTGAGAGTCGCTTGTACCCGCGCCCGTATTGCGCCGAATGGAGGGGATACATACGGCGCAATACACTTTGCTATTGCGCCCTACCACGCTATCTCGCTATGAACGCTTTTCCACTAACCAGTCGATCAATCCCGCATTTATGATCAACTGAGCGACCCGAGATGCATCCCAGAAATGAAACCTATGATCGTGTATTTCGAAGTCGTCTACACCGCCGCGATAAGAATGCACTACCAAATACATCGCTTGATACTGACCCTCTGGCAGCCCCGTGAAAATCTCCCAATAGTCGCGCACTTCACGCGGACTAGTATTCGATTTCACCTGCACAAAGGCGCGATCATGCGTGATAGGCGAGAATACGTCGAGATCGATGCTTCTCTGAGTCTTTCCCAGCTCAGATAGTCTTTGCCAACCAAGTCTAGCGAATATCAGGTCAACGAGAACCAGGAGTCCCCTGAATCCGTGACGTGAATAGCGCAGCGACTCGGTTTTGGCAAGTAACGATGCCGGATTTCATTTCTGCGACGCGGAGTGAACCCGAATGGCGGCGAATTGGCGCGCGAAACGCTCGTGATGCGCCGGACTGTGGGCAACAGACACGAGGATACTGCCGCGGCGATGCGCGAACGTTGATGAACCCGCGAGGACCGGAATCATGTGCATGCCAGTTGCCAGTAGAGGCGTCGAAAGATCGGCACCACCGGGCAGCCGAAGCCGAAGGCGAGCTTCATTCGCCGTCCGGTATGGATCAGCCGCGCGGCCAGGTACATCAGCTCCTGCATCACGGTGCGGAGCGACAAGCGCTTGGCGCGGTGACGCGGCGGGGCATCGGGACCGAGCAGGCCGTTCTGCCCGATCCAGCGCAGGATGTTGTAGGCGAGCTGGGCGCAGGCGAGGATCAGGGCGTTGGTGGCGAACTTGCCCGAGGGCAGACGCTCGATGTCCAGGTCGGTCTTGAATTCGCTGTGGTACTGCTCGGAGGTGCCATGGTCGGCATAGAGGGCGATGATCGTCTCCTCGTCGAACTCCAGGCTCGTCCACCAGCCTTCGATCTCGATCTCGGGGACCAGCAACTGCTGACCGCGCTTATCGATGGTGCGTTCGATCACGCGCATGACGCGCCGCAACGGGTACTCGTAGCCATCGTAGGTGCGCGTCTCGCGCACATCGAACAGGGCGACGCGCTTGCCCGGGCGCGGTTCGCTCCACTCGCCGTGCTCCTCGGCATAGGCGAGCCACCGCTCGGGGCTTTCCTTGCGCGGATTCCACTTGATCAGGTAGTGGACCGGAGCGGCCTGCTCATCCTGCTCGTTGTGGGCCTCGACCACGGCGATGTTCTCGATGGCGTCGTTGCCGCTGTCCAGACGCAACAGCAATGGCGCATCGGTCAATTGGCGCGCACGTCCCAGCACGCGCTGAAGGAACTCAGGCGTGCCTTTCTGGCAGTGCTGGCTACCGGGGCGCAGCTCCAACTCCAGGCAGTAGCCCTCCTGGCCCAGATAGCCGGCCATCGGCGCGTAACCGTCCTCGCCCTTGTAGGTGCGCGAGACCCCTTCCTTCTTCGACTGGGAGTTGTCCAACGGCGTCACATCGCAGTCGAGCGGCATCAGCCCGTTGTCCAGCGGCGTGAGCCGCGCCCCACTGCGGCGCAGAAACTCGATGGCCGCTGCCTCCACCACGGCCTTGTAGTCCGCCGCAAAGGCATCCATGCGTTGGCGCAGAATCCCCTCCGAGGGGACACGCTCCAGCCCCAGTGCCGCGATGAAATAGGCATCTTCGCGGAACCCATTGATGGCCTCGAAATCGCTCTTGCCCAGACACAGCAGCGCGACATAGCAGGTGAGAATGCTGGCGTGACTCACCGCGTCGCTGCGCAACGGCGATACCGCCTGTGCATCCGACGTCAGATTGGTACGTTCATTCAGCGCCATGCCAATCAGTCCAAGCCCCGCGTGGGAGGTCAGATCCGCCTCGGATTCGGTGATGATGAACCGTCGCAATGCAGCACCTGCTGGGTGAGTCATGGAATGGGGGCATTTTACTCCCATCCTGTTGTTCTGTAACGGGAATCCTGCGAGGATGATTCTTTCAGTTCACGGAACCAGAAGTCCTTCCACCACAAACCTCTGACCAAGGTTTCTATGTCCGATTCGAGACGATCTAGAGTGGTTCTGATCGCGTCAATTTCAGGCAATACCTCTCCTCGAATCCTGCGCAGCAAATACTCCTGCTGCTGGGTTTCACAGATCGTGCCCCGATAATTTTGGACCTGCGTTACCCGACCATCGAGGTTGGCTATCGCCAACGGCTCTCCTGCTTCGTTTTCACTGCGCCACCCTCCAATAGCCGTTCGGATTTTTGTACCATCCTCAAGTTCCGTGACCTCCGCACCAGCGTGACACCACCAAAGCCGACCCTGGTAGAAAGTGACCCAAAGATCCTGCTCCGGCGCTTCATAGAATGCCCGTATCTGCCTGACAGCGCTTGTCGCTGTTGCTTGGTGGCCATTGTAATGTTGTAGCCAAAACTCTCTTACGGCATCCCAATTCCCTTCGAGGGCATCCATATGGTGAGGACCTTCGTATCCGAGGCGCAGCGTGCCCTGCTGAATGCAATCCGCTTCCCAACAACCACGCTCCCCCAGCTTGATATATCGGATCGGCATGAATTTTCTCCGAGTAATTTAGAATAAGATCGTTGTTCGAAATATTCGGCGCCAAGATAGACGGTGACGTCATGAAACACGCATTACCGTTTCGCCGAAGGCTCGTGGCGGCAGCCGATCAAAACACACTCGTATTAGGCCGAATCGACGCGTCGCCGTGTCGTGTGGTACGCCCTGCGTCTCTTGCGATGAAGCCTCGTCGACAAAATCGAGTACGTGCATTATTAATGATCCTCCCGACCGCTGATTCGGTCAATGACCCAGAAGATGGCAACTACCACCGTCATGGCCACAACGATCCTCGTCGAGATCCTGGAGACAAGCTTGATCATGCCATACTTCGTCTCCGCCTCTTCGTAGCCGAGCCAGCCGAGCAGGCTGATAACGGCATCGAAGAACCAGGCGATGAGCATGACCGGGAGGGCGACGAACAGGAGATAGTCGCCCACTCCCCAACCGGCCCCTTCGCGGGAGGCCCCAACCGCTATGGCCAGTACCACGATGTTTATCAGCAAATACAGGCTGTTGACCGTGGCGCGAAACAGGAGCTCGAAAGCACGCCCAATGCCGCTGCTGCGGCGACGTGCGGGCTCCACCGGATCGACATCGCCGAAATCGGCGTCCTCGAAGTCCTGCTGGATCTGATACCTCAGGTGAGCGATGACCTCGGCCTGGTCCTTCGGGCTCAAGCGGGCGTATGCCTCGTACGGGTTCATCCCGGCTCCGACTCTGCGGTTAACTCTGGCTCCACGACGACGACTGTGGTGTTGTCCTCCGCACCTGCCCGCTCCACCAACTCGATGATGCACTGCCCCGGGTCTTCGTCAAAGGCATAGGCGAATGCCACGGTGTCGCCGATGCGGGCATCGCTCAAGTGGCCCGTGACGCCGTCGGAGCAGAGCAAGACGACCTCGTCCTTCTGCAGACGCGTATAGCCCATGTGGACGAGGAAGTCCTCGTCGCCCATGTGGGCGGCGGTGACCGCCTCCAGCACGCCCATCGCGATGCTGCCGAAGTCGCAGTCCTGGGCATCGGCGGGAATCTCGCCATCGTCCTTCAGCTGCTGGAAGGTCGTGTGATCCTTGCTTACCCCGCGATGCTCGCCGGTGGTCTTGTCGATGACGTAGGCGCGGGAGTCGCCGGTGTTGAGCACCGTCACCATCCCGTTCTTGATCTCCGCGAGGACGATGGTGGACGCGCTCTCCGGTGGGAGCCTGCCGCCCGCGTCCGGCAGCGAAAGCAGCCTCTGGGCGCGGCGAATCAGCTTCGCGTTGAAGGCCGTCTGCCCATGCTGATAGGCGACGGCGCAGCATCCGAGCAGCCAGCGCGACATCCTCTCCGCCTGCGGCGAGCGGGCGACGCCGTCGGCGACGCCAACCAGCACCGGCTCGGCACATGCGATCTGTGCACTGATGTCGTTCCCCTGCTGGACCTCGACGCCAATCAGCAGCGCGTCCTGCTGCCTGCGAGGCGAACCCCGAATCTGCCTGTACCGCACGATGCATTCGCTCATTGTTCTCCACCTTGTCTACCGTAATCAGATCAACCCCTCGGGCCGCAGCACCTCGACCGCGTCCCCGAACCCCAGCAGCCACCATCGCAGCTCGCCGGTATCGCGTACCCTTGCCTTGACCAGCACGCGCCCCTCCGGTTGATCGGTGAGCACCTGATCCTCGCTGAGCCTCGTCTCGCGCAGGTGAAAGGCGGCGTCGGCGTCGAACAGGGCTTCCAGCTCGATCATCTCCCCGCTGTAAGGCGCGGCAAATTCACCCGCCGCGATGTAGGCGTCGAGATCGAACCCCTCCGGCCTGCGGCCCGGCTTGTCCAGCAACTCCGCCTGTTTCATGCGGTGCAGGACGAGTTGCAGGAGGTCGTCGTAGTTCCACAGCGTGCAGACGAGATAGGTCACGGCGTCGCGCATGACCAGCCCCAGCGGGTTGACCTCGTAGCTGGTGGCCTCCCGCGCCTCGCGCGGCTGATAGCTGACCTGGAAGCGCCTATCGGTCAGCAACGCCTGGTAGACAGTCTCCAACACGCCCTGATCGACCTCCGGCGCCAGGAGCTTGAGGCCCCGAGGCAGGACACGCACCTTGTCCGGCCAGCGCGCCATCCCCGGCTGATCGACGTGGTCCAGTACCCTGCGCGCCTGACGGAAATGGGGCTCCATCAGCCGCAACGTCGACGGCGGCATGACATGGCTTAGGAACCGCTCGGCCAGGACGAAGGTCAGCGCCCCCGGCGGGTCCATGCCGGGAACATCCAGTACGGCGTTCTCGGCCCACGACCAGCCGAAGGGCTTGCTGCGCATGTCGCACTGCAACGGGAAGCGCGTCGACAGCGTGTTCAGATCCCGTTGGATGCTGCGCAGGTTCACCTCGAAGCCTTGCTCAAACAGCAACCGTTCAAGTCGCGTGGCTTCGATCTTTCGCGGCGCGCGCGGGACCAAACGCAGCATGGCCCATTGGCGCAATAGGGTGTCCGGCATCGGCTTGCTCCCATGAGGATCAATATGCCTCAAGTCTGCGACAGATTATGTCGTGTCGAGAAGCCTCATGGTTGATGCATGTGTGTGACCGTTCGGAAGGCCGACTCGCGCGAGGCTGGGATCAGAAGGATCGATACGCGAGGGCGCATCGCTTTGCTATTACGCCCTTAGCTGGAATAGGAGGTCCAGAAAAAGCGGTTACCGAGTCACGCGGTTGACGCCGTTTCCCTATGCGGTTCACTGGGTCTGCGTTGTCTCGGTGGTAATGTCCCTGGGAGTGGTTGAACACATGGAGGCAGGTAGTCACCGTCCGGTGACGGCATCGAATCGGTAGATCATCCACAAGTGCAGGGGCCGGAGGCACGCGGCCGCCGATTCCGGTGCCAAGGGTTTTCCGGGACAATCGACGAGAATCTCGGCGGAAGACAATTTGAAGCCGGCGAACGACGGAGCCCTGCCAGCCTTGGCGACGAGCCAGAAGCCACCGGCCTCGCGCACGGACTCCAGGGTCGGCATGTCCGCAATCGCCCCGCGCAGATACTCGGACGTGCGCGTAAGGCCCGGCCACTGAGTCACCGTCGACTCGGGTAGATAGAACCGCAGCATTGCTGTCGTCTGGTAGCGATCGGCGAACAGGGGTCCGTCGAGCTGCGCGACCCGTCGCGACAGTTCTTCGAACCCGTGCGTTTCCCGCAGGACGCGGTTCTGACTCTCCGGCAGGGGCAGCGCGGCAGTCGCCCCATGAAAGGCATATAGGCTCACCAGGATCAGGTTTCCGGCAGCAGCGAGAAAGACCCAGCGGCGCCAGTGACTCAACCAAGGGCTGATCAAAGGCGCCGCGCACATGAGATATACCACCGGCCAGTTCGCCTCAACGGAGCTGAAGACGGCAGCCACCCCGAAAAACAGGAGCGGGAACAGTGCTCCGGCAATCAACAGCTCGCGGGCCGCCGGTGTCCATCGCGCAAGGGACGCAGGCCGTCGCCGTAGGGGCAGCAAGGCCGCGAGCAATACCGGCGCAAGCAGCCCCCAGAGACTCAGCTGCGTACCCAGATACTCCAACAGGCTGCCGACGCGTTCGACGGGCTGCATCGTTGGGGCTGCTCGCCCCTCGGCGTATGCCCCCTCTGCTGGGGCCGGCAGCCTGTTGTCCAGGAGCGGACCTGTCTCCATGGAGAACCCGTGGCCGAATTGAAACCGCATCGTCACCCAGTCGTTGTCGGCATTCCACTGGAGATGTGGCGCGAAGATGAGCAAGGCCAGCAATCCGCCTAGGTAGGGCCAGGGCGTTCGCAACGCGCGTGGATCCGCCCACAGAATCGCCCATAGGAACACGGGTCCCGCCAGAACCATGGTGTACTTGCCCAGCAATCCCAGCCCGGTCGCGATACCAGCGCTAAGCCAGCGGCGGCGATCGCCTTGCAACGCGGCCAAGGCCTCGTGGAGAGCAACAGCCCAGGCGAGAGCGAGCGCGGCGTCGGGCGTGGTCAGGATGCCCGACCCGAGTCCGGCCAGGTTGCCGATCCCGAGCGTGAGGGCCAGGAACAGATCGGCGCGGGAACGCAGACCGCAACGAAGGTAAAAAGCCGCGACGACCACCAGGGTCAGGGTACCGGCAAGAAGCGTCCCGAGCCGCGCGGCAAACGCCGAGCCCTGCGCGAGCGACGACGTGATGCCGAGGAGTGCAACACCGGGCGGGTGATCGAAGTATCCCCAGGCGAGCGACCGCGCCCAGTCGAAATAGTAGGCCTCGTCCTGCGTAACCGGCAGCAGCCAGGCGATCGCAAACCGCCACAACGTCAATAACGCGATGGCCCCGAGGAGCCAGGGAACAAGAGCGGTCGGCGCTGCCTGGGCTGTGACTGGCCTCATGTGAGCGTTAAGGGTTTCAACCAAGTTTTGAGCGCTGCAAGCGACGCGCTCGCTTCACCTTGCTTGGATTGGCGGACCTCGTGAACAGGCCCTGCGGCAACTTCAAGCCCCTGGAGTGCGGAAGTATGGCATGATCGCGGACCCGCAGCGTACAGAGAGCCCCGTCCCCCCGGACCACCCGCGTAATAAAGTAGGACTATCCATGGAAAGCCCGCCAGTCGAACCCCGAGCTTGCCGCCCCGCGGAGCTTGCCGTCATCGTGCCAACTTACTGCGAGGCCGAGAACCTGGCCGAGATCATCCGCCGCGTCGAGGCATCCCTTCCCGGCATCGCCTGGGAGCTGGTGTTCGTCGACGACGATTCCCCAGACGGCACGGCGGATCTCGTGCGCGATGCGGCCCATCGGGACGCGCGTGTACGCCTGGTGCATCGCATCGGTCGCCGAGGACTGTCCTCGGCAGTCATCGAAGGAATGCAGGCCACGGCCGCGCCATACCTGGCCGTCATCGACGGCGACTTGCAGCACGACGAGACGCTCCTTCCTCAGATGCTCAATGCGTTGCGGAACGACGAAGCCGATTTGGTGGTCGGCAGTCGCTACCTGGCCGGCGGCGGGGTGGGCGAGTGGAGCGAGACCCGGCAGCGCATGAGCCGCTTCGCGGGCGTGCTGGCGCAGCGGTTGCTCAGAGTGGAGCTCACCGACCCCATGAGCGGTTTCTTCATGATCAAGGCATCGACGTTCCGTGCCTGCGTGCGCAACCTCAGCGGCGTGGGCTACAAGATCCTGCTCGACATCGTGGCAGAGGCCGACAAGCCGCTGCGGGTCATGGAGCTGCCGTACACATTCGGCCAGCGCCTCGCCGGCACGAGCAAGCTCGACAATGCGGTGCTATGGGAATACCTGTTGATGCTGACGCAGAAGGTCCTGGGGAACTATATTCCGGTACGATTCATCGCATTCTCGCTGATCGGCGGCATCGGTATCGGCGTGCACCTGCTTGTGCTGGGACTGATGCACCGGCTCCTGGGCATGAGTTTTCTCGTCGGCCAGATCACGGCAACGCTCGTCGCGATGACCAGCAACTTTTTCCTCAACAACCTGCTCACCTATCGAGACATACGCCTCACCGGGCGCCAACTCTTGTGGGGCTGGTTCTCGTTCGTCCTAGCGTGCAGCGTGGGTGGCATAGCCAACGTCGGCATAGCCGCCTACCTGAACGACCCGCGCTTCGAGATCGAGTGGAGCTGGATTCCCGCGGCCCTGGCGGGAATCCTGGTGGGGGCGGTCTGGAACTACGCGGTGACGGCCGTCTACACCTGGAAGCGCACCGTGTAACACCCGGGCCGCGTCGCTACGCTTCTCCCCGGGGTCTGGTCAGCGCGCACAGCACGAACCAGCCCATCAACACGAAAAACGCCGATGCGAGCACATCGCTCGGGAAGTGTCCGCCAGAGGCAATGCGCGCGAGCGACAGGACGACGGCGTATACCAGCGCGACGACGGCCCAGGGACCGAATCGGCCGGACAGGCCGTAGGCGACGGCCACGACCCAGAATCCAGTCGCAGCGTGACCGGAGCTGAAGGAGCCGCCCTCCTGGTCCGAGGGAACGAACGCGGGCGTGAAACGCGCATCGCCGCCGAACTGCTCCAAGTTAACCGCACGCGCCCTGCCAACATGCTCTTTGAGGCCCAGGTTGACGAGCAGGCCAGGCACTAGCACGAGCAGGCCGATGAGCACACCCAGCTTCCGCGTGTCCAGACCGAGCAACCGCCGGTGCCGGAGGCGGTTGTATAGCCAGGTGGCGATGAGGCCAAGCGTGAGTATCGTGACCACATACCCGATGGAGCGGTAGATGATCCGTTCCCACCAGACACCCTTGATCTCGAATCCGACGCCCGGCGTGAAGAACAGAGAGGATACCCAGAGGTCGATCTGCGGGAAGGTCAAGGACACGGTCACAAACACGAGGAACCAAAGCCATACGGAAATGGGTATGGCAAGAAACTCGCCGCGAGTACCGGGCGTGTGAAGTTTCATGGGCATTGACGGCTGACCCGCCGGCGAGTGGATCGGTCGTGATGGCAAAGATGGGCGGGAATCGTCCCTTGAGCGAACATCGTCCGCGGCTTGCCGCCGCGATCCGGCCGTTTCTCGGTTCCGCTATTCCCGACCCGCATCGATCGCGGGATTCCCCATCGCGTCCAGGTCGCCCAGGGGACGCCGGAAGGTGTCGTTGAAGGGATAGTCGACCAGGTTCTCACGCGCCTTCTCGGCACCAATGGCGGGGTCGAACGCGGTGAAGGGGAGTGACACCAGGAACACGGCGCCGCTTACCAGGGAGGTGAAGAAGGTCGTCGGACGCACGACGACCGCGTCGAAACCCTTCGAGCCGTTGAACGGGACCGCGGATTCGCCACCCCGCTCGTAGTCCCTGGCCATCGATTGTGCATCTTCCGCACAGGCAATCATCGGCCAGGCGAGGAAGAAAGCCAGCGTCAGAGCACCCGCCAACCGACGCCGTGAGGTCTGATCTGTTCTCATCTTGGCCTCCTGGTTTCTTGATAAAGAAGGCGTTTGCTGGCCCGCTCGCTCCGAGCCTCCCCGGAGAGCGTGGCCGGCCAATCCGCAGGCTATCGCCTATCCGCGCTGCCGCCGCAAACATGGCGGTCGATCCCCGCCTCCGCCATTGCAACCGCACGAAAGATGGCCCGCCCCTTGTTCATAGTCTCCTTCCACTCGAGCTCGGGCCGGGAGTCCGCGACCACGCCCGCGCCCGCCTGAATATGGAGGTTACCATCCTTGATCACCGCGGTGCGGATGGCGATCGCGGTATCCATGTTGCCGTTCCAGGACAGGTAGCCGACGGCCCCGGAATAGACGCCGCGTTTGACCGGCTCGAGCTCGTCGATGATCTCCATGGCCCGGATCTTGGGCGCGCCCGAGACGGTGCCTGCGGGGAAGGTGGCCCGCAGGACGTCGATGGCGCTCATGCCCTCCTCCAGCTCACCCACCACGTTGGAGACGATGTGCATGACGTGGGAGTACCGCTCGACGATCATCTTGTCGGTTACCCGCACCGTGCCGATGCGCGCCACGCGGCCGGCATCGTTACGGCCGAGATCGATCAGCATCAGGTGCTCCGCGAGCTCCTTGGGGTCGGCGAGCAGCTCCGCCTCGAGGGCCTTGTCCTCCGCCTCCGTGTAGCCGCGGCGCCGGGTACCGGCGATGGGCCGCACCGTCACCACGCCGTCCTCCAGCCGGGTCAGGATCTCCGGCGAGGAGCCGACGATCTGAAAGTCCCCCAGATCCAGAAAATACATGTAGGGGGAAGGATTGAGCCCGCGCAGGGACCGGTACAGGTCCAACGGAGGGGCTTGATAGGGGATCGACAGACGCTGGGACAACACCACCTGCATACAGTCCCCTTCAAGAATGTAGCGCTTGATGCGCTCGACCGCCTGCTTGAATCCCGTCTCGGTGAAGCCGGAAATGAAGTCGGCCTCTTGCACTTCACGCGGCGGCTGGCAGGGGCGGCGCGGCGCCCCCCGCTGCATGCGCTCCACCAACTCGGCAATGCGCGTCTCTCCCGCCGCGAGCGTGCCGCTAGCGGTCGGGTCCAAGTGGATGATGATGTACATCCGCCCGCTCAGATTGTCGAAGACGACCACCTCGTCCGAGACCATGAGCAGGATATCGGGTGTGCCCAGGGTGTCCGGGTTCGGGCAGCGGGCGAGCTTGGGCTCGACATAGCGGACGGTGTCATAGCCGAAATAGCCCACCAGTCCGCCAGCGAAGCGCGGCATGTCGGGGGGCTCGGCTACCTTGAATCGGCCGTGGAAATCCTCGATCCACGCCAGGGGATCGGCAACGTCCGCCTGCTCGACCAGGACACCGTCGCGCTCGACCTCCACCCGGTTGCCAGATACCCGAAGCAGCGTTCGGCAGGGCAGCCCGATGATGGAATAACGGCCCCACTTTTCGCCGCCGTGCACCGACTCGAACAGGAAGGAATAGCGGCCCTCGGCGAGCTTAAGGTAGACGCTCAGGGGGGTATCGAGGTCGGCCAGCACCTCGCACACCAGCGGGATGCGGTTGTATCCCTGCTCGGCCAGGGACTGGAATTCTTCGGGGGTCATGGGACGCTCCAGGGACTGCGACTCGTTCGGGCTGCCTGACGACGCGCTAGCGCCGCCATCGGCGCCCTCTGCAACCACAGCCACCAGACGAACGTCCGATCGTCACCTGACAGCTCCCGTTCAGGCCGCCTGCTCCAGCAGGCCCTTGATCTGAATCAGGGAGTCGAGAACCGCATCCGGCTGCGCCTCCCGGATGTCGCGCCCATGATTATAGCCGTAGCTCATGCACACGATGGCGAAACCGGCGGCGCGCGCCGCCGTCACGTCGCTCACCGAGTCGCCGACCATCACCGCGTCTGCCGGCTCGACCCCGAAGTGCGCCGCAGCGTGCAGCAGGGGCATGGGATCCGGCTTCTTCCGCGGCAGGGTGTCTCCGCTCACGACGATGTCGAAATAGCCCCGCACCCCAAGGTCCGCGAGCAGAGGCTCGGTGAACTGGGCCGCCTTGTTGGTCACGCAGCCAAGCGGATAACCCGAGTCCTTCAGATAGTCCAGCCCCTCACGAATACCGGCATAGAGATGCGATCGCTTGGAGGTATTCTCCCGGTAGAGTTCCAGGAAGATGGGGTAGGCGCGCTCGTAATCGGCCTCGTCGGGCTCGCCGTCCGGGGTGCCCGTCAGCGCGCGGCGCACCAGGCGCTCGACCCCGTTGCCGACCCAGTTTCGCACCTCCGACTCGCCCCTGGCCGGACGCCCGAGGCGGTCCATCATCGCATCGACGCAAAAGGCCAGGTCGGGCACGCTGTCCACCAGGGTGCCGTCGACATCGATCAGGATCATCTTGGGCTGCTTCATGCCCCTCGCACTCGCGGTTGTCACCACCTCAGCGGCTAACGCTGGCCAGTTCTTCGCGCATCTTGCGGATGATGCTGTCATAGCGGTTCGGATCGGCGTCGCTGCCCTTGCCGAAGATGCCCGAACCCGAGACGAAGGTATCGGCACCCGCCGCCTTGATCTCGGCGATGTTGTCCGCCTTGACGCCGCCATCGATCTCGAGGCGAATATCGAAGCCGGACGCGTCGATCATGGCCCGCACCTGACGGAGCTTGTCCATGGCGGCGGGAATGAAGCTCTGCCCGCCGAAGCCGGGATTCACCGACATCAACAGCACCATGTCCACCTTGTCCAGAACGTATTCCAGATAGGTCAAGGGGGTGGCCGGATTGAACACCAGACCGGACTTGCAGCCCTCGCCGCGGATCAGCTGGAGGCTACGATCGACGTGCTCGCTGGCCTCCGGGTGAAAGGTGATGTAGGTGGCGCCGGCCTTCGCGAAATCGGGAATGATACGATCCACCGGCTTGACCATCAGGTGCACGTCGATGGGGGCGGTGACGCCGTGCTTACGCAGCGCCTCGCACACCAGGGGACCGATGGTAAGGTTTGGCACGTAATGATTGTCCATCACATCGAAATGGACGATATCGGCGCCGGACGCCAGAACTTTGTCGACCTCTTCACCCAGCTTGGCGAAATCGGCGGACAGGATCGAAGGTGCAATCAGGTCTTCAGCCATGGATAAAGTCTCCCCGTGAGCACCGGCGGGACCAACGGCGGCCACCGGCTCTAGCCCTAAAATCGAAAGCTCTTCACTGTACCTCAAGACGGGGGGTTTTTCACTTTGCGCGCTGCTGCTCAAGCCTTCGCCGCGCGTGCCGCGGTCACCATCTCGTAGGCCTGGCGGATCTCGTGGGTCTTCTGGGTCGCGAGCTTCATCATCTCCTCCGGGAGCCCTTTTGAAACCAGCTTGTCGGGATGGTGCTGGCTGAGCAGGCGACGATACGCGCGCTTGACCTGCGCGTCGGTAGCGCTGGCGTCCACACCGAGTACGGCGTAGGCCTGCGCCAGGGTCGGGCCGCGGGTCGGAGCGGTAGCTCGCCCCGCGCGCCCGCCCGCATCGCCGGTATCGAACCTGTGCTGCAGGCGCACAAGTTGCTCTAGGCTGCGGAAGAGAGCCTCGGGGATGCCCAGACGGTCGCAGATGTAGAGCAGCAGCTCCCGCTCCCGCTGATCGGGGGGGCCGTCGGCATAGGCCCCCAGAATCTGGATCTCGAGGAACATCTGCATCAAGGTGCGCCGGCCGTGACACTCGCGCCGGAACTGCTCGAGCACCTCGTCGAGCTCGAACCCCGACGTCTTGCCCTGGTTGAAGAGCTCAATGGCGGCCCGGCGGGTGTCGGGCGACAGATCCATCTGTGCCATCACCGAATTGGCGAGGGCGATCTCCCGCTCCGAAACCCGGCCATCCGCCTTAGCGATATAGCCCAGAACCGAAAAGGTGGCGGTGAAGAAGGCGGTTTGGACGCGTTCACGCTCTCCCGGCGCGAGCGCCTCGCCCTGGCCCAGCGAAGCGATCCCGCGATCCAGGTTGTGCCCGAGAACCGCTCCGAGCAACGCCCCCAGCGGTCCGCCGAGTACGAAACCGAAGGCCCCGCCGACGACCTTGCCCCACCATCCCATACGCCGCGTCCCGCTACTTGCCTTTCAGGTACAACTCGTCGCTGAAAGAGTAAACCCACTCGGGGCGAAAGGCGACCAGCACGGCCATGACCCAGCCGTTGAGCATGGCTTCAGGCAGAAACATGAGCGGGAAGAAGGGAAGAAAGGTCTGATCGAGCTCGGCGAAGGTGTAGGCCCCGCTCATGATGAGCATCCAGGTCACCAGGTAGGCGGAGACAACGCCCACGAACCCCGCGGTCAGGAAGCCGTTCACCAGGACATAGACGAAAAAATGCTTGGGCAGATACCAGCGGATGAGCACGAGAAGGATCTGCGTGAGCGTGATCGGCACGACGCCTCCCACCAGGGCGTTGATCGCAAAACCCTCCCAACCGCTTGCCGCGTTCAAGGTCACGCCGAACAGGGCCAGCGAGGCGGCCACGACCGCCAGCGACCAGCCGAACATCAGAGTCACCGCCGTCAAGCCCAGCAGATGGAACGACAGCCCCGGCTGGACATTCGCCTTCATGTGCCAGAGCACCAGGAGCGCAACCACGGTGCCCAGGAACACATGCACCTGCTGCGGGTTGCGGAACTTCCGCCAAGGGGCCATGCGCATGGCGGCGGCAAGGCACAAGGCATAGCCGATACCAACCAGCCAGATCAGGGACGTCGAGAAAAGCGTGCTATCAACGGTCATGAGTCTCAGGCCGAAACCGCGAACGTATCCGCGGCGTTTCCAAGGGCAATGATAATAGCAGGGAGCCCGTCCGCCGGCAGTGGTTCCCGGTGCCCGCCGACGAGGCGCGATTCCATGCATACGCCCGACGCCGCAGAACTCGGCAGGGACGTACCGAACATCCTTTGATTACGGGCAATCGACCCCCATGACGAGAGCTGGGGGCGCATGCCCGCTTCTTCACCGACGCAACCCATCGCCGACGAGGGCCAGATGCAATACCGTAGGCTTGGACAGACCGAAATCGAGGTCAGCGCGCTGTGCCTTGGCACCATGACCTTTGGGGAGCAGAACACCGAGCAGGAGGCTCACGCCCAACTCGATCGCACCCGCGACGCCGGAATCAATTTCATCGACACCGCGGAGATCTACCCGGTTCCGCCGCGGGCCGAGACCCAGGGACTGACGGAGCGCTATATCGGCAGTTGGCTGGAGAGCCGACGCTGCCGTGACCAGGTGATCCTGGCGACCAAGGTTGCGGGTCCCGCGGAGTGGCTACCCTACCTCCGCGACGGTCAGGCGCGGCTCGATCGGCGCAACATCGAGATAGCGCTGGACGCGAGTCTGGAGCGCCTGCGCACGGATTACATCGATCTTTACCAACTCCACTGGCCCGACCGCGAAACCAACTACTTCGGCAAGCTCGGGTATGCACACCCGGCACAGGACCTCAGCGTTACGCTTGCCGAGACCCTGATGGTGCTCGGCGATCTGGTGCGCTCCGGGAAGGTCCGCCATATCGGTCTGTCCAACGAGACACCCTGGGGGCTGATGCGTTTCCTGCAACTCGCCGCCGAGCACGGGATGCCGCGCATGGTGAGCATCCAGAACCCGTACAGCCTGCTCAACCGCACCTTCGAGATCGGGCTTGCCGAGGTCGCCATGCGCGAGCAATGCGGACTGCTCGCGTACTCCCCCCTGGCCTTCGGGGTGCTTTCGGGCAAGTACCTGGATGGCGCCAGGCCGCCGGGGGCGCGCTTGACACTGTTCGAGCGATTCAGTCGCTACTCCAACCCCGAGGCGGACCGCGCCACGGCCGACTATGTGGCGCTCGCGCGCCGCCATGGGCTCGATCCCGCGCAGATGGCCTTGGCGTGGGTGACCAGCCGGCCATTCGTGACCGCCAACATCATCGGCGCCACCACCTCCGAGCAGTTGGAAAACAATCTGGCCAGCATCGATTTGACCCTCTCCGATGAGGTGATCGCCGACATCGAGGCGATCCACGCCCGGCAGCCCAACCCGGCCCCCTAGCGGTGCGACGCTTTCAAGGTGATGCCCGGGGAAAACCGATCTCATCACCAGGGCGCTTACCGAGCGTCCGATCTGCCCGGCCCTGATTCACCGCGAGTTCCACCAAGCCGAGAGCGTTTTCATACCAGAACACCTGGCCGGGCCGGACCTCGCAAAAGGTGCGCGCGAAACCGATCTCAAGACCGGCTGCGCGCACATAGGCGTCCTGATTTAGGGAGCAAGCGCGGACGCCCGTGATCAGGTTGCCATAGTCGTCCACGTAGACCACCTTGCACAGGTCATTGGGCCAGTCCGCCCCCACCATCGAGGACGGCTGGAGCGGCACCGCGCCCGACATCTCTCCCTGGCACAGCGTTGCCGCCACCGGTGCGAAAAGGTCCCGTCCGTGGAAGCTGTTGGACATATTCTTGGGCCGCCAGTCGACGCGCAGGACGCGGCTTTGCCGGGCGCGCCGCTCGACGATGGATAGGAGCCCGTTGTCCGGCCCCAGGTACCAGCAGTCGTCCGCCTCGACCGCGACGACCCCCCGGTCGCTTCCGACACCCGGATCCACCACGCAAAGGTACAGAGTCCCCGGGGGGAGATCGCGCGCAAGGCCGGGAAGCAGATAGGCTGCAAGGTCGGGACGGAACGGCGCCAGGTCCGAGATCAATCCGGCCACGGGGATCGTTGGCGCCAAACCGGCGAGGACCAGTTGCATCTGCCCCAGATAGGGCCCGGCACCCCCGAAATCCGTCACCAGTGCGATACGCTGGATCTCGGTCACGGGAAGAAGCCGTCTCGGGGAAGCGGGCCCCGGTTGGACGCCAAAGTCCAGGCAAAAAAAACCGGGCATGCGCCCGGGTTTTTCGACCTCGGAGTGCGAGCAGCCCCGGTCAATCCGTTTCGGCCTCGGCCGCGACAGGCTCCTCAATGGGGCGGTCCACCAGCTCGACGTAAGCCATCGGCGCGGCGTCGCCGCTGCGGAAACCGCATTTGAGGATCCGCAGGTAGCCGCCCGGGCGCTCCCGGTAGCGGGGACCAAGCTCGCCAAACAGCTTGCCTACGGCCTCCTTGTCCCGCAGGCGAGAAAAGGCGAGGCGACGCGTGTGCACCGAGTCGTTCTTGGCCATGGTGATCATGGGCTCGGCGACCCGACGCAGCTCCTTGGCCTTGGGCAGGGTCGTCTTAATCAGCTCGTGCCGGAACAACGAGCTCGCCATGTTGCGAAACATGGCCTCCCGATGGGAGCTTGTCCGGTTGAGATGCCTTCCGGCTTTACGATGGCGCATGGTGATGTACCACAGGATATTGTAATCAGTAACTCAGGGCGCGTTCGCGGCCCGTTGGCCGAGCGCGGCCTCGTAAACGGCGCTGGCCGCCTAGTAGATCGCTACTTTACGGCAAGTTCGTCGATGTTCTCTGGCGGCCAGCTCTCCAACCGCATGCCGAGGGAGAGACCCCTTGTCGCGAGCACATCCTTGATCTCGGTCAGCGACTTCTTACCGAGGTTCGGCGTCTTGAGAAGCTCGACCTCGGTGCGCTGGATGAGATCGCCGATGAGATAGATGTTCTCCGCCTTCAGGCAGTTGGCCGAACGCACCGTGAGCTCCAGATCATCCACCGGCCGCAGCAGAATTGGGTCGAACTTCGGCTCATCCTGCTCCTCGTCCAATCCGGTCTCGATCGTCTGCGTTCCCTCCAAGGCGACAAAGCTCGAAAGCTGGTCGCGCAGGATCGCCGCCGCTTGCTGCACCGCGTACTTGGGATCGATGGTCCCGTTGGTCTCCAGGTCGATCACCAGCCGGTCAAGGTCGGTGCGCTGCTCCACGCGAGCGGACTGCACATCGATGGCCACGCGGTGGACCGGGCTATAGGAGGCATCCAAGGGCAGCTTGCCAATCGGGCGCTCCTCCCCGGCCTCGGATTCCCGCTGGGTCGCCGGCTCGTAGCCGCGGCCGCGACGAACGGTGAGCGTCATGCTGAGCTCGCCGTCACCGGTCAGGTTGGCGAGAACCAGATCCGGATTTGCGATTTCGGCGGAATGGTCGAGTGCGATGTCGGACGCCGTCACCGGACCTGGACCCTTCTTCGACAGGGTGAAGGTCGCCTCATCCTTTCCCTCGATGGAAATCGCCAGCTCCTTGAGATTGAGCAGGATCTCGAGCACGTCTTCCTGCACGCCCTCCAGGGTCGTGTACTCGTGGAGAACCCCTTGGATCTCCACCTCCGTGACCGCGCAACCGGACATGGACGAGAGGAGGATTCGACGCAGCGCATTGCCCAGTGTGTGGCCGAAGCCGCGTTCGAGCGGCTCCAGCGAAATCCGGGCGTGACTGCGAACCCCGTCGACCGGCTCCACCTTGACGATGCGCGGTTTGAGGAAGTCGCTAACAGCTTCAGCCATGCAAAGACCCTCTGTCTCCCTTTACTTGGAGTACAACTCCACGATCAGGTTTTCGTTGATATCGGCCGGGAGATCGGATCGTTCCGGAACCCGCTTGAACACGCCCTTGAGCGCGTTGGTGTCCACCTCGATCCAGTCGGGCAAGCCGTATTGCTCGGCCAGCGCCAGCGCGTTCTGAATACGCACTTGCTTTTTGGCCTTCTCGCGGACCTCGACCTGGTCCTCCTCGCTGACCTGGAACGACGGGACATTGACCGCCTTTCCATTGACCAGGATGCCCTTGTGGCTGACCAGCTGGCGCGCTTCTGCGCGGGTGGATCCGAATCCCATTCGGAAGACCACGTTGTCCAAACGCCTCTCGAGCAGCCGCAGCAGATTCTCGCCAGTGGCCCCCTTGGAAGCGGCGGCCTTGTGGTAGTAATTGCGGAACTGCTTCTCCAGGACGCCGTACATGCGGCGTACCTTCTGCTTCTCCCGCAACTGAAGACCATAGTCGGACACGCGCCGACGCCGGTCGGTCGACTGACCCGGCATCTTCTCGAGATTGCACTTGGTGTCGAGCGATCGCGCCCGACTCTTCAGCGAGAGATCCGTCCCCTCGCGACGGGCCAGCTTACAGGTGGGGCCAGTGTACCTTGCCATGTTCTTAACCTACTCAGCGATTAGACGCGACGCTTCTTCGGCGGGCGGCATCCGTTATGGGGAATGGGCGTCACGTCCGTGATGCTCGTAATCTTGAAGCCCGCGTTGTTGAGCGCGCGGACAGCGGACTCGCGACCGGGCCCGGGCCCCTTGACGTTAACGTCGAGATTCTTCAGCCCGTATTCCTTGACGGCCTGTCCCGCGCGATCCGCAGCGACCTGCGCCGCGAACGGTGTGCTCTTGCGAGAGCCACGGAATCCGGAGCCGCCGGAAGTCGCCCACGCCAGCGCATTGCCCTGGCGATCGGTGATGGTGATGATGGTGTTGTTGAAGGAGGCGTGGACGTGTGCGATTCCATCCGCCACCTGCTTTTTCACCTTCTTCTTGGTTCGGGTCTGTTTGGCCATCGAGTATTCCCTGACTAGCGAACGCGGCTAGCGTTAATCATCTTTTGATCGGGCGCCGCGGACCCTTGCGGGTGCGTGCGTTGGTTTTGGTACGCTGGCCGCGCACGGGCAGGCCCCGACGGTGGCGGATACCGCGATTGCAACCGAGGTCCATGAGACGCTTGATGTTCATGGAGATCTCGCGACGCAAGTCGCCTTCAACTGGAAATTGAGCCACCGCCGTGCGCAGCTTATCGACCTCTTCCTCGGTCAGATTTTGGATCTTGGCATCTTTGGGCACGCCCGCAGCCTCGCAGATCTGCGCTGCGCGGGTGCGCCCGATACCGTAAATCGCGGTCAGCGCGATGACTGTATGTTTCCTGTCAGGGATGTTGACACCGGCGATACGGGCCATGCTCTACTGTCTCCAAAATCCACAAGCGCGCGGAGCGAAAACCGCGCAGATTACCAGTTCTGGTCAAAAAGTCAACGAAAGGGACTCAACCCTGACGCTGCTTATGCTTGGGGTCCTTACAGATCACGCGCACCACGCCATTGCGGCGGATGATCTTGCAGTTGCGGCAGACCCTTTTTACTGAAGCCCTGACTTTCACGATCTTTACTCCCGATAAACTCTTGGTATGCGCGCGCCCCGCCCTAGCGGATCAGCCCCGCCCCGGGTGCTTTCAGGTTCGCCTTCTTCATCAGCCCCTCGTACTGGTGGGACATCAGGTGCGCCTGAATCTGCGCCATGAAATCCATGACGACCACCACCACGATCAGTAGCGAGGTACCGCCGAAATAGAAGGGCACGTTCCAGCCCACGATGAGGAACTCCGGCAACAGGCAAACGGCCGTGATGTAGATGGCGCCAGCCGCCGTCAGTCGCGTCATCACACCATCGATGTAACGCGCGGTTTGCTCACCGGGGCGGATGCCTGGAATGAAGGCACCCGAGCGCTTCAAGTTGTCTGCGGTCTCTTTCGCGTTAAACACCAAGGCAGTGTAGAAGAAGCAGAAAAAGATGATCGCGAGCGCATAGAAAATGACGTAGACGGGCTCACCCGGCGACAGCTTGCTGGTGATATCCGCCAGCCAGCGGAGATCCTCCGAGCTTCCGAACCACTGCCCAAGCGTGCCTGGAAACAGAATGATGCTCGACGCGAAAATGGGCGGAATGACACCTGCCATGTTGAGCTTGAGCGGCAAATGCGTGCTCTGGGCCGCCATCAGGCGTCTACCCTGCTGACGGCGCGCGTAGTTCACCGTGATCCTGCGCTGCCCTCGCTCCACGAAGACCACAAAGGCAGTCACGCCGAGCGCCACGACGAAGAGCGCCAGGACCGCCAAGGCGTTCATCTCGCCGGTGCGAACCAATTCCAGCGTGCCGCCGATCGCGGCCGGCAAGCCGGCGACGATGCCGGCGAAGATGATGAGCGAGATACCATTGCCGATGCCGCGCTCCGTGATCTGCTCGCCGAGCCACATCAGGAACATGGTCCCGGTCACCAGCGAGACGGCCGCGGTAAATACAAAGCCGTATCCGGACTGGACCACGATCGCCGAGCCCCCGGCTGACTGTCCCTGCAACGCAACGGAGATGCCGATGGCCTGGAACGTGGCCAGGGCCACGGTGCCATAGCGTGTGTACTGGGTGATCTTGCGCCGGCCCTGCTCACCCTCCTTCTTGAGCTGCTCCAGCTTGGGGATAACCGCGCTCATGAGCTGCATGATGATGGAGGCGGAGATGTAAGGCATGATCCCCAAGGCAAACAGGCTCGCCCGCTCCAGGGCGCCACCCGAGAACATGTTGAACATGTCCAAGATGGAGCCCTGGTTCTGATCGAACAGGATTGCCAGCGCCTCCGGGTTCACGCCCGGCACCGGGATAAAGGTGCCGATGCGATACACCAGCAGCGCACCGAGCACGAACAGCAGGCGATGACGCAGCTCCGTGAGCCGCCCCATGCCGCCGAGCGCTTCGGCCATGGAGGAAGTAGTCCTGGCCATTATGGTCTCGCGTTGATCCTATGCTTCGACTGTGCCGCCCGCCGCCTCGATCGCCGCCCGGGCGCCCTTGGTGACCCCAACACCGCGAACGGTCAGCGCCCGATCCACTTGCCCGGAGGCGATGATCTTCACGGTTGTGATGACGCTGCCAATCAGGTCGGCGGCGCGCAAGGTCTCCAGACTCACGACGTCTCCCTCGACGCGTTTGAGCTCGCCCAGGCGCACCTCGTCCGCGGTCATCCCCTTGCGCGAGCGGAAGCCGATCTTTGGCAAGCGACGCTGCAACGGCATCTGGCCGCCCTCGAAACCGACCTTGTGGAAGCCACCGGCACGGGACTTCTGTCCCTTGTGTCCGCGCCCGCCGGTCTTACCGAGTCCGCTGCCGATACCGCGCCCGACTCGCTTGCGGTCGCTTTTGCTGCCCTCTGCGGGCTGAATGTCATTCAAGCGCATGTCAGGATTCCTCGAGCACCTTCACCATGTAGGCGACCTTATTGACCATTCCGCGTGTCGCCGGGGTATCCTCGACCTCAACTACCTGGTGCATGCGCCGCAGGCCAAGACCGCGCACAGACGCCTGATGCGAGTCCAGACGCCCGTTCAGGCTGCGCACCAGCGTAACCTTCATCGTCTTCTTGTCCATCTGCTACCCCAGGATCTCTTCGACGGTCTTGCCGCGCTTGGCCGCGACAGCTTCCGGGTCGGACATGGCGCACAGCCCGTTGATCGTCGCGCGCACCACGTTCATCTGGTTGTTCGTCCCGATGCACTTGGCAAGGACGTTGTGCACCCCGAGCACCTCGAATACGGCGCGCATTGCGCCGCCCGCGATGATTCCCGTACCTTCGGACGCGGGCTGCATGAACACCTTCGCGGCGCCGTGCCGGCCATTTACCGGGTACTGCAGCGTGGTGCCGTTGAGCTTGACCTCGACCATATTCCTGCGCGCACTCTCCATGGCCTTCTGAATGGCCACCGGAACCTCACGCGCCTTGCCGGTACCGAAGCCCACGCGGCCCTTGCCATCGCCCACCACGGTGAGGGCCGAGAAGCCGAACTGGCGGCCACCCTTCACGACCTTGGCCACACGGTTGACCCCGACCAGTTTCTCGAGAAATTCGTCGCCTTCCGGCTTGGGATTGTAATTCGCCATGGTTCAGCCCTTAGAATTGCAGTCCGCTTTCGCGCGCCGCATCGGCCAGGGACTTCACCCTGCCGTGGTAGCGGAACCCGGAGCGGTCGAATGCCACCTTCTCGACGCCCGCCAACTTCGCACGCTCGGCGATCGCCTTGCCGACCGCGGCCGCCGCGGCACTGTTGCCGGGGTGCCCAGAGATGGACTCTCGCAGCTGCTTCTCCACCGTCGAAGCGCTGGCGACTACCTTGCCGCCATCCGGCGAGATAACCTGAGCATACATGTGGCGTGGCGTGCGGTATACGCAGAGACGGAAGGTACCGAGCTCCCGTATCTTGGCGCGGGCGCGCGCCGCGCGGCGCAGACGTGCTTGCTTCTTGTCCATATCGGTAACCCTTACTTCTTCTTCGCTTCTTTACGCAGGACTTGCTCGTCCGCGTAACGCACACCCTTGCCCTTGTATGGCTCGGGAGGACGGAAACCACGAATCTCCGAGGCGATCTGGCCGACCTTCTGCTTGTCCGCGCCGCTCACGATGATCTCCGTCGGAGACGGCGTAGCCACCGCGATGCCTTCGGGCACTGGATAGTTCATGGGGTGCGAGAATCCGAGCGTCAGGTTCAGGTTGTTGCCCTGGGCCTGCGCCCGATAACCGACTCCCACCAGGGTTAGCTTGCGTTCAAACCCGGCGCTGCAGCCCACAACCATGTTGTTGAGCAGCGCGCGGGTCGTCCCTGCCTGTGCCCACGCTTCCTTGCTCTCGGTGACCGGAGACACGTTCAGCTCGCCGCCTTCCTGGGCGACGCTCACCAGCGGGTGCACGGTCCATTCCAGGGTGCCCTTGCCGCCCTTGATCCGGATCTCCTGTGCTGAGATCTCGACGCTGACACCGGAGGGGACGGGTACAGGTGCTTTCGCTATGCGTGACATCTTTCGCCTCCTCCCGATCAGGCCACAAAGGCGACGATTTCGCCGCCATGACCGGCCTTGCGCGCGGCGCGATCGGTCATCACCCCCTGGGAGGTGGAAACGATCGCCATGCCGAGTCCGCCCCATACCTTCGGCAAGTCGTCCTTGCCGCGGTAGATGCGCAGACCCGGGCGCGAGATCCGCTCAAGCCGCTCAATGACGGGCTTACCTCGAAAGTACTTGAGCTTGATAACCAACTGACGCTTGACGCCATCGCCCTCGAGCGAGACCTCGGAGAGGTAGCCCTCGTCCTGCAACAGGTTGGCAATCGCAAGCTTCTGCTTGGAGGCGGGCATGGCGATGGTCACCTTGCCCCGAATCTGGCCGTTACGGATTCTGGTCAACATATCCGCAATCGGATCCGACATACTCATAGCCGACTCCTCGGGTCAGTCCGCCGCTGCGGCGCGATACCCGGCTCGTTGATGAAAAAATTCTTCGGCGGGAAAACCCCGTTACCAGCTGGCCTTCACCAGGCCGGGTACGTCGCCGCGCATGACCGCCTCGCGCAGCTTGTTGCGGCCAAGACCGAACTTGCGGTAGACGCCATGCGGGCGGCCGCTGACCCGGCAGCGGCGCTGCTGCCTGGTGGGACTCGCATCCCGCGGCAGCTTCTGCAGTTGCGCGATCGCCGCTTCAACCTGTTCCTGGCTGGCATTGCGATCGGCGACAACCGCCTTTAGCGCGGCCCGCTTGGCGGCATACTTGCTCGCTATCTTGGCGCGCTTGACGTCGCGCGCCACCATGCTCTTTTTCGCCATGATCCGTTCTCAGCTCCTGAAGGGAAACTTGAATGCCTCGAGCAGAGCCCGGCCCTCTTCATCGGTCTGGGCCGAGGTCGTAATGGTAATGTCGAGGCCACGCAGGGCGTCGATCTTGTCGTAGTCGATCTCCGGAAAGATGATCTGCTCCCTGACGCCCATGCTGTAGTTTCCGCGCCCGTCGAATGCCTTCGGGTTGAGTCCCCGGAAATCGCGGATACGCGGGATCGCTACATTGATGAGGCGGTCAAGGAATTCGTACATGCGCTCACGGCGCAGGGTAACCTTGCAGCCGATCGGCCAGCCCTCGCGGATCTTAAATCCCGCCACCGACTTGCGCGCGTTGGTCACGATCGGTTTTTGCCCGGCGATGGAGCGCAGGTCCGAAACCGCATGATCCATGATCTTCTTATCGGCGATCGCCTCTCCGACACCCATGTTGAGGCTGATTTTTTCGACTCTCGGCACTTGCATCACGCTGCCGTACTGGAAGCGCTCCATGAGCTGGCCGACGATCTTCTCCGCGTATTCTGTCTGCAATCTGGACATGGCTGAATCACTCAAACGTCGACGACTTCGCCGTTGGACTTGAACACGCGCACCTTCCGGCCGTCCTCGAGAATCTTGAACCCGACCCGGTCCGCACCGTCCTTTGCCGGGTTGTAGAGACCGACATTGGATACGTCGCAACGGCATCTCCTTATCGACGATACCGCCTGGGACGCCGCGCTGGGGATTCGGCTTCTGGTGCTTCTTCACCATGTTCACGTTCTCAACCACGATATGGTTATCGTCGAGCACGCGCAGCACGGTGCCACGCTTTCCCTTGTCTTTGCCGGTGAGGACGACGACGTCGTCACCCTTCTTAATCTTGCGCATGACCCAAAAACCTCACAGAACTTCCGGCGCCAGTGAAATGATCTTCATGAAGCGCTCGCCGCGCAGCTCCCTCGTCACCGGGCCGAAGATACGGGTACCGATGGGTTGCAGCTGGTTGTTGAGCAGGACCGCCGCATTGCCGTCGAAACGGATCACCGACCCGTCCGTGCGCCGCACACCCTTCTTGGTGCGCACCACCACCGCGTTGAACACGTCGCCTTTCTTGACCTTTCCCCGCGGAATGGCGTCTTTTACCGTCACCTTGATCACGTCGCCGATGTCGGCATAGCGCCGGTGCGAACCGCCCAGCACCTTGATGCACTGCACACGCTTGGCGCCACTGTTGTCGGCAACGCTCAGGTTGGTCTGCATCTGAATCATTGTCTTTATTCCTGTATGTCGCCCGGCTTCACCCGCCGTCGGGGCCTCGAATCAGGCGTCTACGACCTAGCTCAGCGTGCCTTTTCCACGATTTCCACCAACCGCCAAGCCTTGGTCTTGGACAGCGGGCGACACTGCTCCACGATCACCCAATCGCCGGCACCACACGCGTTTGCCTCGTCATGGGCGTGGATCTTGGTCGAGCGGCGGATGAACTTGCCGTAGAGGGGATGCTTCACCTGGCGCTCCACCACAAGGGTAATCGTCTTATCCATCGCATTGCTTACGACGCGACCCGTCAACCTACGGTTGGTCTTTTCTTCCGCGCTCATTTCCCGCTGCCCGCCTTCATTTCAGTCATTACCGTCTTGATCCGCGCGATGTCGCGTCGTACGACACGCATCTGAGAGGGCCGCGAAAGCTGGCCGACGCCGCGCTGCATGCGCAGGCTGAACTGCTCCTTGAGCAGCTCTTGGAGCTGCTTTTGCAGTTCTTCACCGCTGCTCTTCCTCAAATCTTTCGCTTTCATCACATCACCGTCCGCTTCGAAAAGGTGGTCTGCACCGGGAGCTTGGCCGCCGCCAGCTCGAACGCCTCGCGCGCCAGCACCTCCGGCACTCCCTCGATTTCGTACAGCACCTTGCCCGGCTGGACCAATGCCACCCAATACTCCACGTTGCCCTTGCCCTTGCCCATGCGGACCTCCAGGGGTTTCTTGGAGATCGGCTTGTCCGGGAACACCCGAATCCAAAGCTTCCCGCCACGGCGGACCTTACGGGTGATGGCGCGTCGAGCCGCTTCGATTTGCCGTGCCGTCAAGCGGCCACGGGTGGTTGCCTTCAGCCCGAACTCTCCGAAGCTCACGCTGCTCCCCGACTGGGCAAGGCCGCGATTGCGCCCTTTGTGTTGCTTGCGGAACTTGGTTCTTTTCGGTTGCAGCATGGATCAGCCCCTCTTCCCAGCGGTCTTGGGCGCCTGGTCTGCCTCTGCCGGGGCGCCGAAGACCTCACCCTTGAAGACCCAGACCTTGACGCCGAGCACCCCGTAGGTCGTCACCGCCTCCGCGAAGCCGTAATCGATGTCCGCGCGCAACGTGTGCAGCGGAACCCGACCCTCGCGGTACCACTCGCTGCGCGCGATCTCCGCGCCGTTCAGGCGGCCCGCGACATTGATCCGAATCCCTTCCGCGCCAAGGCGCATGGCGTTCTGCACCGCCCGCTTCATCGCGCGCCGGAACATAATGCGCCGCTCGAGCTGCTGGGCGACGCTCTCGGCGACCAGTTGCGCGTCGAGTTCGGGTTTCCGAATCTCCTCGATACTGATGTGTACCGGAATACCCATCATCTCGGAAACCTGCTTGCGCAGCGCGTCGATATCTTCCCCCTTCTTCCCGATCACCACCCCTGGCCGGGCCGTGTGGACGGTGATGTGAGCGTTCTTCGCCGGGCGGTTGATCTGTATGCGACTGACGGACGCATCGGAGAGCCGCTTCTTGAGGAAGGCGCGCACCTCGAGATCCTTGTTCAACAGATCCGCGTAGTCCTTCGAATCGGCGTACCACTTGGACGTCCACTCCTTGACGATGCCAAGGCGGATCCCGTTTGGATTTACTTTCTGACCCATGCTGGATTCTCTCGAATGCTTAGCGCTCGGCAACCGTCACGCTGATATGACTAGTGCGCTTGACGATACGGTTCGCGCGACCCTTCGCCCGGGCGCGGATACGCTTCATGGTCGGCCCCTCGTTGACCTGGACCGCGGAAACCTTGAGCTCGTCGATATCCGCACCCTCGTTGTGCTCGGCGTTGGCGATGGCCGACTCCAGGATTTTCTTGATGATACCCGCGCCCTTACGGGTGCTGAAGGTGAGAAGGCTCAGGGCCTGCTCCACATGCAGCCCACGGATCTGGTCGGCGACGAGCCGCACCTTCTGCGCCGAAACGCGCGCGTACTTGAGTTTTGCTTCAGCCTGCATTTGCGCTTCCTCGGCTACTTCTTCTTTGCCTTTCTGTCGGCCGCATGACCCCTGTAGGTCCGGGTCAAGGCGAACTCTCCGAGCTTGTGCCCGATCATGTTCTCGTTGACCAAGACGGGTACGTGCTGACGACCGTTGTGCACCGCGATGGTGAGACCCACCATCTCGGGCAATACCATGGAACGGCGCGACCAGGTCTTGATGGGCCGCTTGCTGTTCTGCGCGACCGCCTCTTCCACCTTCTTGGTCAGGTGGTGGTCTACAAAGGGTCCCTTTCGAATCGAACGTGGCACTGGCTCAACCTCGACTGTTTATTTCTTGCCGCGACGACGCACGATCATCTTATCTGTGCGCTTGTTGCTGCGGGTCTTATACCCTTTGGTCGGAACACCCCAGGGAGACACCGGGTGACGACCGCCGGAGGTCCGGCCCTCGCCGCCACCATGCGGATGATCGACCGGGTTCATGACAACACCGCGAACCGTCGGCCGGCGTCCGTGCCAACGCGTGGCACCCGCCTTGCCCAGCTTCTGCAGGCTGTTCTCCGTGTTACCAACCTCCCCGACGACCGCACGGCACTCAGCGTGGATCCTGCGCATTTCCCCCGAACGCAAGCGAAGCGTCGCGTACCTTCCTTCGCGGGCGATGATCTGAGCGGAGCTTCCAGCGGCACGGGCAAGCTGCGCACCCTTACCCGGTCGCATCTCGATGCAATGCACCAGGGTGCCCAGCGGGATATTACGCAGGGGCAAGCAGTTACCCGGGCTGATGGGTGCGTCATCGCTGGCCTGCACGCGATCCCCAGCCTTCAGGCCCTTGGGGGCGATGATGTACGCCCGCTCACCATCGAGATACTTCAGCAGCGCGATGTGCGCGGTGCGGTTCGGATCGTACTCAATACGCTCGACCTCCGCCGAAACGCCGACCTTGTTGCGCTTGAAGTCGACCACACGATAACGCTGCTTGTGGCCCCCGCCACGGTGGCGAACGCTGATGCGCCCCTGGTTGTTACGGCCGCCCGACTTGCTCTTTTTAGCCAACAGGGGCTCGTAAGGAGCACCCTTGTGGATGCCCGGAGTGACCACCTTGACGACGAAACGCCGCGCGGGGGAGGTCGGATTGGTCTTTACGATTGCCATCTTACCTGGTCCACATCTGTCAATTTGCCGCGCCGTGCGCGCTGTCCGGCCGCGTCTGCTTGCCTAGTCGGCCCCGCGCGGGGACCCCCCGAAGAACGCTCGCCGCCCGATTGAAGCTGCCTCAAGCCCCACCGCCAAAATCGATATCGTGCCCGGCCTTGAGGCGCACGTATGCCTTGCGCCAATCCTTGCGCTTGCCCATCCGCTGGCCGAAACGCTTCTTCTTGCCGCGCACGTTCAGCACCTGAACCCCCTCGACCTTGACCTCGAACAGGGTCTCGACCGCGCGCCCGATCTCGCGCTTGGTCGCGTCAGGGGCGACACGGAAGGCGTACTGCGCGCTCGTATCGGCGGCGATAGACGCCTTTTCCGACACGATCGGCGCCAATAAAACTTTCATGAGCCGTTCCTGATTCATGCCAGCCGCTCCTCGAGCTTGCGGATTGCGCCTTCTGTCGCGACAACGTGCTCGAAGGCGATCATGCTTACCGGGTCCGCTTCCTGGGCGGTCACCACGTCGACATTGACCAGGTTACGTCCAGCAAGGAACACGGGATCATCCAGAGACTCCACCACGATCAGCGCATCGCTCACGCCCAGTTCGCGGAGCTTCTGATGAATCTCCTTCGTCTTGGGCGCGGACAGCGACAGCTCGGAAGCCACCACCAAGCGCCCCTGGCGAGCCAGCTCTGAAAGAATGGATCGCACGGCGCCACGGTACATTTTCCGGTTGACCTTCTGCGCGTAATCCCGCGGGCTGGCCGCGAAGACGACGCCGCCGCCACGCCACAGCGGGCTGCGGCTGGTACCAGCGCGGGCTCGACCTGTGCCCTTCTGCCGGAAAGGCTTCGCCCCGCCCCCGCTGACAGCCGCGCGATTTTTCTGCGCCTTGGTTCCTGAACGCGCCCCGGCCAGGTAAGCGGTGACCACCTGATGCACCAGCCCCGGCTTGTAGTCGGCGGCGAACACAGCATCGGAGACCTGAAGTGTGCCTCCCGTAGCGCCTCGAATCTGGATTTCCATGACAGATTAGCCCTTGTTCTTCTGCTTCACGGACGGCGTCACCATCAGGCGCCCTCCGGCGGGTCCGGGCACGCCACCCCTGACGAGCAGGAGATTGCGCTCGGCATCTACGCGCACGATTTCCAGGTTCTGCTGGCAACGATTGACGTTGCCCAACTGCCCCGCCATGCGCTTGCCCTTGAACACGCGCCCGGGCGTCTGGCATTGCCCGATCGACCCCGGTGCGCGGTGGGACACCGAGTTGCCGTGGGTGCTGTCCTGAGAGCGGAAGTTGTGACGGCGGATCGCGCCGGAGAAGCCTCGACCCTTGGTCACGCCGCGAACATCCACCTTCTGTCCGGTCTCGAACATCATGACGCCCAGTTCCTGACCGACCGCCAACTCTTCACCCTCGCCGGCTACCAGGCGAAACTCGCGCAACGTGTCGCCGGCGCTCACGCCCGCCTTGCCGAAATGGCCGGCCATCGGCTTGTTGACGTGGGACAGCTTGCGGGTGCCGGCGGTCAGCTGCACCGCCCGGTAGCCGTCGGTGTCCGCAGACCTGACCTGAGACACGCGGTTCGCGTCAACCTCGATGACCGTCACCGGGACGGTCGCACCGTCCTCGGTAAAGATCCGGGTCATGCCCGCCTTGCGTCCGATCACACCAATCGTCATCGTCGTGTCCTCAGCTCAGCTTGATCTGCACGTCCACACCGGCGGCCAGATCCAGTTTCATCAGGGCATCCACCGTCTTGTCCGTGGGATCGACGATATCCATCAACCGCTTGTGGGTGCGCAGCTCGTACTGGTCGCGCGCGTCCTTGTTGACGTGGGGCGAGATCAGCACGGTGAACCGCTCCTTCTTGGAAGGCAGCGGTACGGGACCGCGCACCTGTGCGCCGGTCCGCTTGGCCGTATCAACGATCTCCCGCGCCGATTGATCGATCAGGCGGTGGTCGAATGCCTTCAGGCGGATGCGAATTCTTTGGTTTGCCATTGCGCTTACTCGATAACCTTGGAGACCACGCCGGCGCCGACCGTACGTCCGCCCTCGCGGATGGCGAAACGCAATCCGTCTTCCATGGCGATCGGGGCGATCAGCTTGACCGTCATCTTTACGTTGTCGCCGGGCATCACCATCTCGATCCCCTCGGGCAGCTCGCAGGAGCCGGTCACGTCCGTGGTGCGGAAGTAGAACTGCGGCCGGTAGCCGTTGAAGAACGGGGTGTGTCGCCCGCCCTCTTCCTTGGACAGCACGTAGACCTCGCACTCAAAGTGGGTGTGCGGGTTGATGCTCTTGGGCTTGGCCAGCACCTGCCCGCGCTCGACGTCATCGCGCTTGGTGCCGCGTAGCAGCACGCCGATGTTGTCTCCCGCCTGCCCCTGATCGAGCAGCTTGCGGAACATCTCCACGCCGGTGCAGATGGTCTTGGTGGTCGGATGGATGCCGACGATCTCGACCTCTTCTCCAACCTTGACCACGCCGCGCTCCACGCGTCCGGTCACTACCGTGCCGCGACCGGAGATGGAGAATACGTCTTCGATCGGCATCAGGAACGGCTGGTCGACCTCGCGCTCGGGCTCGGGGATGTAGTCGTCCATCGCCGCTACCAGCTTGATGATCGACTCGGCTCCTTGCTCGCCTTCGTCGCCTTCGAGCGCCTTGAGCGCGGAGCCGACGATGATCGGGGTGTCGTCGCCCGGGAAGTCGTAGCTCGAGAGCAGCTCGCGCACTTCCATCTCGACGAGCTCCAGCAACTCGGCGTCATCGACCATGTCGGCCTTGTTGAGGTAGACGAGGATGTAGGGCACGCCCACCTGGCGCGAGAGCAGAATGTGCTCGCGCGTCTGCGGCATCGGGCCGTCGGCCGCGGAGACCACTAGGATCGCCCCGTCCATCTGCGCCGCGCCGGTGATCATGTTCTTGACGTAGTCCGCGTGCCCCGGGCAGTCCACATGCGCGTAGTGGCGCTTGTCGGACTCGTACTCCACGTGCGCCGTGGCGATCGTGATCCCGCGCTCGCGCTCCTCCGGAGCGTTGTCGATCTGGTCGAACGCCTTGATCTCGCCGCCGTACTTGGCCGCCATCACCTTCGTGATCGCCGCCGTCAGCGTCGTCTTGCCATGGTCCACGTGACCGATCGTCCCAACGTTGACGTGCGGCTTCTTTCGTACGAATTTTGCTTTGGACATCCCGCTGTACCCTTCAACCGTTCGTTACTGTTTCTTCGAGATGGCCTCGGCGATGCTCGCCGGGACCTCGTTATACTTCGAAAATTCCATGCTGTAGGTGGCCCGGCCCTGGGTTGCCGACCGCAGATCGGTGGCGTAGCCGAACATCTCGGCGAGCGGAACCTCTGCCCGAATGATCTTCCCGGATGGCGCATCCTCCATCCCCTGGACCATGCCGCGACGGCTGTTGAGATCACCCATGACGTCGCCCATGTAGTCCTCGGGCGTCACCACCTCCACCTTCATGACGGGCTCGAGCAGCACCGGCTTGGCCTTGCGGGCACCTTCCTTGAAGCACATGGAGCCGGCGATCTTGAAGGCCATCTCGCTCGAGTCCACCTCGTGATAGGAGCCGTCATAGAGCGAGACCTTCACGTCCACCACGGGAAAGCCCGCGATGATGCCGCTGGTCATGGCCTCCTGCACGCCCTTGTCGACCGCGGGGATGTACTCCTTCGGCACCGCGCCACCGACGATCTGGTTGACGAACTCGTACCCGGTGCCGGGCTCCTGCGGCTCGATGCGCAGATACACATGCCCGAACTGGCCGCGGCCACCCGACTGGCGAACGAACTTTCCTTCCTGCTCGACCATGACGCGGATGGTCTCCCGATAGCTCACCTGCGGGGCGCCGACGTTCGCCTCGACCTTGAACTCACGCTTCATGCGGTCGACGATGATCTCCAGATGCAGCTCTCCCATACCGGAGATGATGGTCTGCCCGGACTCCTCGTCGGTGCGCACGCGGAAGGATGGATCCTCCTGGGCGAGCTTGGACAGCGCGATACCCATTTTCTCCTGATCGCCTTTCGACCTGGGCTCCACCGCCACCGAAATGACCGGCTCAGGGAACTCCATGCGCTCCAGGGTAATGACGTCGTTCATGCTGCACAGGGTGTCACCGGTGGTGACATCCTTGAGTCCGACTGCAGCGGCGATATCGCCGGCGCGGACCTCCTTGAGCTCCTGGCGGTCGTTGGCGTGCATCTGCAGAATGCGCCCGATGCGCTCGCGCTTGCTCTTTACCGGGTTAAAGATGGTGTCGCCAGAACGCAACACCCCCGAGTACACCCGGAAAAAGGTCAGCGTGCCAACGTAAGGGTCGGTGGCGATCTTAAACGCCAGCGCCGCAAAGGGGGCGTCGTCGCTCGACGGACGCTCGGCTACGGTCTCCGCGGCATCGTCGAGCACGCCCTGGATGGCGGGGACCTCTACCGGCGACGGCATGTAGTCGATCACGGCGTCGAGCATCGCCTGCACACCCTTGTTCTTGAACGCGGAGCCGCACATCATGGGCACGATCTCGCTGCGCAAGGTGCGGGCGCGCAACCCGTCCTTGATCTCCGCCTCGCTGAGTTCGCCGCCTTCGAGGTACTTCTCCATGTACTCTTCGTTGGCCTCAGCGGCGGCCTCAATCATGCTTCCCCGCCACTCCTCGCATAAATCGGCCATGTCCTCCGGAATATCCTTGAGCTCGTACTGCATGCCCCGGGACTCCTCATCCCAGAAGATGGCCTTCATCCGCACCAGATCGACGACGCCCTGGAAGCCCTCCTCGGCGCCGATCGGAAGCTGAATGGGCACGGCGTAGCCGCCCAGCCGGTCCTTGACCTGCCCCACGACGCGCAGGAAATCGGCCCCTACGCGATCCATCTTGTTCACGAAGGCGATACGCGGGACGCCGTACTTGTCCGCCTGACGCCAAACGGTCTCCGACTGGGGCTCAACGCCCCCGACCGCGCAGAAGACCGCACAGGCCCCGTCGAGCACGCGCAGGGACCGCTCGACCTCGATGGTGAAATCCACGTGTCCCGGGGTATCGATGATGTTGATTCGATACTCGGGGTGCTGCATGTCCATGCCCTTCCAGAAGCAGGTCGTAGCAGCGGACGTGATGGTAATGCCTCGCTCCTGCTCCTGCTCCATCCAGTCCATGGTGGCAGCGCCGTCGTGCACCTCACCGATCTTGTGGGAAACACCGGTGTAGAACAGGATACGCTCGGTTGTGGTGGTCTTTCCGGCATCAATATGCGCCATGATGCCGAGATTGCGATAGCGCTCGATTGGTGTACTACGTGCCACGACTTAGCCTGCCCTGAATAAGTGATGAACCTGCCAGCGTGTCACCAGCGGTAGTGCGAGAAGGCCTTGTTGGCCTCAGCCATGCGGTGCGTGTCTTCCTTTTTCTTCACCGCGGAGCCGCGGGAGTCCGCCGCATCCATCAGCTCACCGGCGAGCCGCAGAGCCATCGACTTCTCGGAGCGCTTGCGCGCGGCATCGATCAACCATCGCATGGCCAGGGAGTTGCGGCGCATTGGACGAACCTCCACCGGAACCTGGTACGTCGCACCGCCGACGCGCCGGGACTTGACCTCGACCGCCGGGCGCACGTTTTCCATGGCTTGATCGAGCAGATCCAGAGGCTCCACGCCCTTCTTGCTGGACACCTGATCCAGGGCGCCATACATGATGCGCTCCGCGACGGATTTCTTGCCGTCTTCCATCAGCATGGTGATGAACTTGGCAAGCAACTCGCTCCCGAACTTGGGGTCCGGCAGGACCTGGCGACGGGCGACAATGCGTCTTCTCGGCATGACTGGATGCTCCGACCCTTATGACTTGACTTTGACTCAGCTCTTCGGCCGCTTGGCGCCGTACTTTGAACGCCCCTGGCGCCGCTTCTCGACACCGGAGGTGTCCAGCGTGCCGCGAACCGTGTGATAGCGCACACCCGGCAGGTCCTTGACACGACCGCCGCGGATCAGCACTACCGAGTGCTCTTGCAGGTTGTGGCCTTCACCACCGATGTAGGACGTAACCTCGTAACCATTGGTCAGGCGCACGCGGGCGACCTTACGCAGCGCGGAGTTGGGCTTCTTCGGCGTCGTGGTATAGACGCGCGTGCATACGCCGCGCTTCTGGGGACACGACTCCAAGGCCGGCACCTTACTCTTCTCCACCTTGCGCTTGCGCGCCTTGCGGACCAGTTGGTTGACTGTTGCCATGCAAACGATCTCCAGCGGCGCACGAGCGCCATCCAAGCAACAAAACCGAGAGACGCAGATTACTCGCCATCGCTGCGCTGACGCGGCGACGGACCAACGCCTCTCGCGGTTGAGCCTACGAACCTCAAGGCCCCAGGCTTCGCCCTGACAGCCTGCGGATGCCCGATAGCCCCCGCCCCTCGGGGAAGGGGTATCGTGGCATTGAGAATTCGAACCAGGCGCCCGACCAAGGACCCCCTTGGCCGTCTTCCGGGCGAAGTTGGCCCGGATCGGGAAACAATCAAGCCGGCACAGAGCCGGCTTAGCTGAGACGCGGGAGTATAAGGAGCCCGCGAAATGATGTCAACACGAAGCCCAAGGGTGAACAGGGGGAGGAGCCATCCGTGGCCCGGCACGAAAACAAAGTAAGCGGCGAGGAGCCGCCCCGGAGACGGCACAAGCTCGGCAAGCGAGCGCGCATCCCCGACCTTCGGGCGCCGCGGTCATCTCGCCGACCCTGCCGAGCAACCAGGGACGCCAAGCACAGAACGGGCGGCGCTGGACGGCGCGGCTGCCCTATTCGGCTTCCGAGGTCTTCTCGAACGCCTGCTTGAGCGCCTCCGCGAGCTCCTCGGTCGCCATTTCGACCTTACCCTGGGTCTCCACCTCGAGCTCCCGTTCGCTCCTGCGCTGACGCCGGCGGTCGTTGTGATGCGAGAGCCCCGTGCCGGCAGGAATAAGGCGACCGACGATCACGTTTTCCTTGAGCCCCGTGAGGTGATCGGTCGAGCCCCGGACCGCCGCCTCCGTGAGGACGCGCGTTGTCTCCTGGAAGGAGGCGGCCGAGATGAAGGACTCGGTGGCCAAGGAGGCCTTGGTGATCCCCAGCAACAAAGGCTCGTAGAGCGCGGGATGCTTGCCTTCGGCCTTGACGCGCTCGTTCTCGGCCAGCACCGTCGAATGCTCAGCCTGCTCGCCGCGCAACAGGCGGGTGTCGCCCGCGTTCAGGATCTCCACCTTGCGCAGCATTTGGCGAACGATCACCTCGATATGCTTGTCGTTGATCTTCACACCCTGCAACCGGTAGACGTCCTGGATCTCCTTGACCAGATACTCCGCCAGCGCCTTCACGCCCTTCAGGCGCAGGATGTCGTGCGGGTTGAGCTCACCGTCGGCGATCATCTCACCCTTCTCGACGCGTTCACCCTCAAACACGTTGACGTGGCGCCACTTCGGGATCAGCTCCTCGACCGTCTCGCCGTCGTCCTGTGTGATCACCAGGCGCTGCTTGCCCTTGGTGTCCTTGCCGAAGCTGACGGTACCCGAGGCCTGGGCCAGCAACGCCTGCTCCTTCGGCTTGCGGGCCTCGAACAGATCGGCCACCCGGGGCAAACCGCCGGTGATATCGCGGGTCTTGCTGGATTCCTGCGGGATGCGGGCCAGGATATCGCCGACACCGACGTCGGCATTGTCCGCGACACTGACGATGGACAATGCCGGCAAGAAGTAGCGCGCGGGCATGTCGGTGCCCGCGATATTGAGCTCTTCTCCGTTCTCGTCGAGCAGCTTGACCATGGGCCGAAGGTCTTTTCCCGCGGTGGGCCGCTGCTTGGGGTCGATGACCTCCAGCGAGGTCAGCCCCGTCACGTCGTCGGTCTTGCTCTGGACGGTGACACCGTCGATGAAGTCCTCGAAGCGCAAGCGCCCCGCCACCTCGGTGACCACCGGGTGGGTGTGCGGGTCCCAGACCGCGACGATTTGGCCACCGGCCACCTTGTCGCCATCGTTGACGCGCACGGTGGCGCCGTAGGGCACCTTGTAGCGCTCCTTCTCCAGGCCCATCTCGTCGACCACCGTCAGCTCGCCGGAGCGAGACACCGCGACCAGGTTGCCGCTGTGATGCTGCACGGTCTTGATGTTGTGCAACCGCACCGAGCCAGCGGACTTGATCTGGATGCTGTTCACCGCCGCTGCCCGGGAGGCGGCACCACCGATGTGGAAGGTACGCATGGTGAGCTGGGTGCCCGGCTCGCCGATCGACTGGGCGGCGATGACGCCGACGGCCTCACCCATATTGACGAGGTGTCCCCGCGCCAGATCGCGACCGTAGCAGTTGGCGCACACCCCCACCCGCGCCTCGCAGGTAATGGGTGAGCGCACCCGGATCTGGTCGATCCCGGCGCTCTCGAGGCTGGACACCCAGCCCTCGTCGAGGAGCGTGCCCGCGGGGCAGACAACATCGTCGCTTCCCGGCCTGTAGACATCCACCGCCGTCACCCGGCCGAGGATGCGTTCCCGCAGCGCCTCGACCACGTCACCGCCCTCGATGATCGGCGTCAGCAGCAAACCCTGCTCGGTGCCGCAGTCCGGCTCCAGCACGACCATATCCTGCGCCACGTCCACCAGGCGGCGGGTCAGGTATCCGGAGTTCGCGGTCTTGAGCGCTGTGTCGGCCAAACCCTTGCGGGCGCCGTGCGTGGAGATGAAGTACTGGATGACATTCAGCCCCTCGCGGAAGTTGGCGGTGATGGGCGTCTCGATGATGGATCCGTCCGGCTTGGCCATAAGGCCGCGCATGCCGGCGAGCTGACGGATCTGGGCCGCGGAACCGCGGGCGCCGGAGTCGGCCATCATATAAATCGAGTTGAACGAGTCCTGCTTGACCTCGTTGCCCTCGCGATCGCGCACCGTGTCCTTCCCTAGCTTGCCCATCATGGCCTTGGCCACCTGGTCGTTGGTATGCGACCAGATATCGACCACCTTGTTGTAGCGCTCGCCGTTGGTGACGAGGCCCGAGGCATACTGCTCCTCGATCTCCTTCACCTCGCGCTCGGCCTCGGCGAGGATCTCGGCCTTCTCTTCCGGCACGGCCATGTCCTCGAGCCCGATCGAGGCGCCGGCACGGGTCGCCATGCGGAAGCCGAGATACATGATCTGGTCGGCAAACACCACCGTCTCCTTGAGACCCAGCTCGCGGTAGGAGGTGTTGATCAGATTGGAGATCTGCTTCTTCTTCAGCGGTTGATCGACGGTGGAGAACGGCAGGCCATCCGGCACGATCTCGTACACCAGGGCACGGCCGAGCACGGTGTCCTTGATCGACACCGAGGCGTGCATCTTGCCGTCCTCGCCCTTGATGACTTCGCGGATGCGCACCTTCACGCGCGCATGGAGATCCGCGTTGCCCGACTCGTAAGCGCGACGCGCCTCGGTGATGCTGGAGTAGGCGCTTCCCTCGCCGCGGGCACCGACGCGCTCGCGGGTCATGTAGTAAAGCCCGAGCACGACGTCCTGGGACGGCACGATGATGGGCTCGCCATTGGCCGGGGAAAGAATATTGTTCGAGGCCATCATGAGGGCGCGAGCCTCGATCTGGGCCTCCAAGGACAAGGGCACGTGGACCGCCATCTGGTCGCCGTCGAAGTCCGCGTTGAACGCGGTGCAGACGAGCGGATGCAGCTGTATGGCCTTGCCCTCGATCAGCACCGGCTCGAAACTCTGGATGCCCAGGCGATGCAGGGTCGGCGCCCGGTTGAGCATCACCGGGTGCTCGCGGATCACCTCCTCGAGGATGTCCCACACCTCCGGGGTGCCACGCTCCACCGCCTTCTTGGCCGCTTTGATGGTGGTGGCAATTCCGCGCAGTTGCAGCTTGCTGAAGATGAAGGGCTTGAACAGCTCCAGCGCCATGCGTTTGGGCAGACCGCACTGGTGCAGCTTGAGGGTGGGTCCCACCACGATGACCGACCGGCCGGAGTAATCGACGCGCTTGCCCAGCAGGTTCTGGCGGAAACGGCCCTGCTTACCCTTGATCATGTCCGCCAGGGACTTGAGCGGGCGCTTGTTGGTGCCAGTGATGGCGCGGCCGCGGCGGCCGTTGTCCAGCAGGGCGTCGACCGACTCCTGGAGCATGCGCTTTTCGTTGCGCACGATGATGTCGGGGGCCACCAGATCCAACAGCCGCTTGAGGCGGTTGTTGCGGTTGATGACGCGCCGATACAGGTCGTTGAGGTCGGAGGTGGCGAAGCGGCCGCCGTCCAGTGGCACCAGCGGCCTGAGCTCGGGCGGCAGCACCGGCAGCACGGTGAGGATCATCCACTCCGGACGGTTGCCCGACTCCTGCAGGGATTCGACCAGCTTGAGGCGCTTGGTGAGCTTCTTGATCTTGGTCTCGGAGTTGGTGGCCTCGATTTCCTCGCGCATGCGGCGGACCTCCGCCGGCAGGTCCAGGGTGCGCAGCAGCTCGTAGACGGCCTCCGCCCCCATGCGGGCGTCGAACTCGTCGCCGTTCTCCTCCAGCGCTTCAAGATACTGCTCGTCGGTGAGCAGCTGCCCGCGCTCGAGCGGGGTCATGCCCGGGTCCACGACGACATAGGACTCGAAGTAGAGGATGCGCTCGATGTCGCGCAGGGTCATGTCCAACAGCAATCCGATACGGGACGGCAGGGACTTGAGGAACCAGATATGAGCTACCGGGCTGGCCAGATCGATGTGGCCCATGCGCTCACGGCGCACCTTGGCCAGGGTGACCTCCACCCCGCACTTCTCGCACACCACGCCACGGTGCTTGAGGCGCTTGTACTTGCCGCACAGGCATTCGTAGTCGCTGACGGGACCGAAGATCTTGGCGCAGAACAGGCCGTCGCGCTCGGGCTTGAAGGTGCGGTAGTTGATGGTCTCCGGCTTGCGGACCTCACCGTAGGACCAGGAGCGGATCATGTCGGGCGACGCCAAGCCGATCTTGATGGCGTCGAACTCCAGCACCTGCCCCTGCTGCTTCAGAATCTTGAGAAGATCTTTCATTCAGTGTCTCCAGCGTCTTGGCGGCGGGCCCGGCATCGCGCGGCGCGCGATGCCGGGCTCCTGCCCTCGGCCCTTGTTCAGTCTTGTTCCAGCTCGATGTTGATGCCCAGGGAGCGGATCTCCTTGACCAGCACGTTGAAGGACTCTGGCATCCCCGCCTCCATGCGGTGATCGCCGTCGACGATGTTCTTGTACATGCGCGTGCGGCCATTGACGTCGTCGGACTTGACGGTAAGCATCTCCTGCAGCGTGTAGGCCGCGCCGTACGCCTCGAGTGCCCAGACCTCCATCTCGCCGAAACGCTGCCCTCCGAATTGCGCCTTGCCACCCAAAGGCTGCTGGGTGACCAGGCTGTAGGGCCCGGTAGAGCGCGCATGCATCTTGTCGTCGACGAGGTGGTTGAGCTTGAGCATGTACATGTAACCGACGGTCACCGGCCGCTCGAAGGGTTCGCCGGTACGGCCGTCGTGGAGCGTGCGTCTGGCCGCTCTCCGGCCGGTCGGCGAGACGCAGCATGGCGCGGATCTCATCCTCGGAAGCGCCGTCGAACACCGGGGTGGCCAAAGGAACACCCCCCGTGAGGTTGCCGGCCAGGTCCAGGATCTCCTCGTCGCTCAGAGAATCCAGGTCCTCCTGTCGGCCGCCGGTGTTGTAAACCTGATCCAGGAAGCCCCGAATCTCCGCGACCGCGATGTGCGCCCGCAGCATCTGCCCGATCTTCTGACCCATGCCCTCCGAGGCCCACCCGAGGTGGGTCTCAAGCACCTGACCCACGTTCATGCGCGATGGCACACCGAGCGGATTGAGCACGATGTCCACCGGCTCTCCGTCGGCGGAGAACGGCATGTCCTCCACCGGAACGATCATGGAGATCACGCCCTTGTTCCCATGGCGGCCAGCCATCTTGTCGCCGGGCTGGACGCGGCGCTTCACGGCCACGTAGACCTTGACCATCTTCAGCACGCCGGGCGCCAGGTCATCGCCCTGGGTGATCTTGCGCCTCTTGGTGTCGAAGCGACCCCGGAAGTCCTCGCGCTGCTGCTTGATCTGGGCAGCGACGGCCTCCAGCTGGCTGGCCGATTCCTCGCTGCGCAGCCGAATCTCCATCCAGATGTCCCGACCGTCCTTCTCGGCGACCTCGTGCAGGTAGGTCTTGGTGATCTTGGCGCCCGCCTTCAGGCCGCGCGGACCGCCGTCGGCCACCTTGCCGATCAGCATCCGCTCCACGCGCTGGAAGGTATCGTTCTCCATGATGCGCGCCTGATCGTCCAGGTCCTTGCGCACGCGCTCGAGCTCCTGCTCCTCGATCTGCAAGGCGCGCTTGTCCTTCTCTACCCCATCGCGGGTGAACACCTGAACGTCCACCACGGTCCCCGCCATGCCGGACGGCAGACGCAGGGAGGTGTCCTTCACGTCCGCGGCCTTCTCGCCGAAGATGGCGCGCAACAGCTTCTCTTCCGGCGTGAGCTGCGTCTCCCCCTTGGGGGTAACCTTGCCCACCAGGATGTCGCCGTCGCGCACCTCGGCGCCGACGTAGACAATACCCGACTCGTCGAGCTTGGACAGGGCCGCCTCGCCGACGTTCGGGATGTCACCCGAAATCTCCTCCGGACCCAGCTTGGTGTCGCGGGCGAGACAGGTCAGCTCCTCGATGTGGATCGAGGTGAACCGGTCCTCCTGCACCACGCGCTCCGAGATCAGGATGGAGTCTTCGAAGTTGTAGCCATTCCAGGGCATGAAGGCGACCCGCAGGTTCTGTCCCAGGGCGAGCTCGCCCATGTCGGTGGACGGGCCATCCGCCAGCACGTCGCCGCGCTCGATGGCATCGCCGGGCCGGACCAAGGGCCGTTGGTTGATGCAGGTATTCTGGTTGGAGCGGGTGTACTTGGTGAGATTGTAGATATCCACCCCGGGCTCTTCCGGGGTCTTCATAGCCTCCTCGTCGTTGACACGGACCACGATACGGGCCGCGTCGACCGACTCGACCACGCCGCCACGGCGGGCCACGACGGTAACGCCGGAATCGACCGCCACCACCCGCTCCATGCCGGTGCCGACCAGGGGCTTCTCCGCGCGCAGGGTCGGTACCGCCTGCCGCTGCATGTTCGAGCCCATGAGCGCACGGTTGGCGTCGTCGTGCTCCAGGAACGGAATGAGCGAGGCCGCCACCGAAACGATCTGACGGGGAGAGACGTCCATATACTGGACCTCCTCCGGGGCCTTCATGGTGAACTCGTTCTGATGCCGGCAGGACACCAGCGCGTCCACCAGTTGGCCGCCCTCGTCGAGCGCGGCGTTGGCCTGGGCGATGACGTAATTGCCTTCCTCGATGGCGGACAGATAGTGGATGTCGTCGGTGACCCGGCCCTCCTCCACCTTGCGGTAGGGGGTCTCGAGGAAGCCGTACTTGTTCGTCCGCGCGTAGACGGCCAGCGAGTTGATCAGACCGATGTTCGGACCTTCAGGCGTCTCGATGGGACACACGCGCCCGTAATGGGTCGGGTGCACGTCGCGCACCTCGAAGCCGGCGCGCTCGCGGGCCAGCCCGCCGGGGCCCAGTGCCGAGACGCGGCGCTTGTGCGTGACCTCGGACAGCGGGTTGTTCTGGTCCATGAACTGCGACAGCTGGCTGGAGCCGAAGAACTCCTTGATCGCCGCCGACACGGGCTTGGCGTTGATGAGCTCCTGGGGCATGAGGCCCTCGGACTCGGCGAGGGACAGCCGCTCCTTGACGGCGCGCTCGACCCGCACCAAGCCGATACGGAACTGGTTCTCCGCCATCTCTCCCACACAACGGATGCGCCGGTTCCCCAGATGGTCGATGTCGTCCACGCTGCCGCGGCCGTTGCGCAGCTCCACCAGCACCTTGAGGGCGTCGATGATGTCGGAACTGTCTCCCTGCTGCGCGAAGAGCTGCTGGGCGAAGTCATCCGAGCGATTGCCGAAGTAGCGGCCGTCGTAGAGGATACCGGGGCCGTCCTCGGTTTCCCGCGCCAGCCGCCGATTGAACTTCATGCGGCCGACCGCCGAGAGATCATAACGATCAGGCGCGAAGAACAGATTGTGGAACAGATTCTGCGCCGCCTCCTTGGTGGGGGGCTCGCCGGGGCGCATCATGCGGTAGATCTCGACCTGGGCCTCGAGGTCGTTAGTGGTCGGATCGATGCGCAAGGTCTCGGACATGTAGGGACCCTGATCCAGATCGTTCACGAACAGGGTCTCGATCGTGGCGACCCCCTTCTCGATCAGCGCATCGAGGAGCTCCGGGGTAATCTCTGCATTCGCCTCCGCCAACACCTCCCCGGTCTCGGTGTCCACCAGCGTGCGCGCGATGGTGCGACCGATGAGGAACTCGTTGGGGACGGACGAGGCGCTCGATCCCCGCCTTCTGCAGCTCGCGGATGTGACGTGCGGTCACTCGCCGGCCCGCTTCCACCAGGACCTCATCGCCGATGCGTTACCTCGAAGCCGACGGTCTCGCCGCGCAGTCGCTCGGGACCAGCTCCAGCTCGAAGCCGTCGTCGCCGGCGCGGAAGACGTCGGTTTCGAAGAAGCGCTCCAGGATCTGCTCCGTGCTGTAGCCGAGGGCGCGCAGCAGGATGGTCGCCGGCAGCTTGCGGCGGCGGTCGATGCGCACGAACACGTTGTCCTTGGGGTCGAACTCGAAGTCCAGCCAGGAACCGCGGTACGGGATCACCCGGGCGGAGAACAGCAGCTTGCCGGAGGAGTGCGTCTTGCCCTTGTCGTGATCGAAGAACACGCCCGGGCGAGCGGTGCAGCTGGGAGACGATGACGCGCTCGGTGCCGTTGATGATGAAGGTGCCGGTCTCGGTCATGAGCGGGAGCTCGCCCATGTAGACCTCCTGTTCCTTGATGTCCTTGACCACCTTGGAGCCGGCCGGCGCTTCCTTGTCGTAGATCACCAGGCGCAGCAGCACGCGCAAGGGTGCGGCGTAGGTGGCACCGCGCAGGTGACATTCGCGCACGTCGAAGGGCGGCTCACCGAGACGGTAGCTGACATACTCCAGCACCGCGTTCCCCGAATAGCTCTCGATCGGGAACACGCTCTTGAAGGCCGCATGCAGGCCCAGATCGTCGCGCCTGGCCGCCGGAAGACTCTCCTGGAGGAAGCCCCGATACGAATCGATCTGCGTGGCCAGCAGGAACGGGACGTCCAAGATGCTGGGACGCTTGCCGAAGTCTTTGCGGATGCGCTTTTTCTCGGTGAAAGAATAGGCCATACTGCCTTCCCTCGAAGTTCTAGAGAACAAGTCCCTGGGGATTACGCAACGACACCCCGCCCCGGGGTTCCGGCGGTGCCTTCAGAGCACGACGCCGAAATCGAGCCGCTGCGGTAAGCCCGGTGCCGTACAAACAGGAAAAGGCCGGCGGCCTGATGCCGCCAGCCCCTGGTCCACGCTGAAGATCGAACGACGCAAGGGCGCCGTTACTTGATCTCAACCGTCGCGCCAGCCTCTTCCAGCGCCTTCTTCGCCGCCTCAGCCTCGTCCTTGGAAACCGCCTCCTTGATGGTGTTGGGCACGCCCTCCACCGCGTCCTTGGCCTCTTTCAGGCCCAGCCCGGTCAACGCGCGTACGGCCTTGATCACCGAGACCTTGTTGGCGCCGAACGACGCCAGCACAACGTTGAACTCGGTCTGCTCCTCAACGGCCGCGGCGTCCGCACCACCTACTGCCGCGGGTGCGGCGGCAACGGCTGCAGCGGCAGTCACGCCAAACTTCTCTTCCATCGCGCTGATCAGCTCGACGACCTCCATTACCGTCATATTGGCAATGGCTTCCAGGATATCGTCTTTCGAAACGGACATTGTTGTCTCCTAAAAACGCAAATCTCTTGGGTTGTTACCGTACAGGTTACGCCGCCTCTTTGGCGTCGCGGACCGCCGCGAGGGTTCGGACAAGCTTGCCCGGGACCTCGTTGATGGTCGCCGCGAGCTTCTGCACTGGAGCCTTCATCACTGCCATGAGCAGGCTGATCGCCTCCTCATAGGTTGGCATCTTCGCCAGCGTGCCAAGTTCCGATGGGTCAAGCAGCTTTCCGCCGACGGCGATCAACTTGACTTGGAACTTGTCGTGCTCCTTTGCAAATGCTTGCGCCACGCGCGCGACCGAGCCCGGATCTTCCTGCGAGAAGGCTAGGACCAGCGGTCCGATGAGACCTCCTTCCATACAGGCGAAATCCGTCCCCTGCAACGCGCGCTTCGCCAGGGTGTTCTTGACGACGCGAACATAGACGCCCGCCTTGCGCGCTTCCACGCGCAGGTCGGTCATTTGCTGCACCGTCAGTCCCCTGTACTCGGCCCCGATGGCCGAATAGGCGCTCTTCGCGACTTCCGCGACCTCGGCGACGATGGCCTCTTTTTGACCGAAATTCAGTGCCAAAGCCGTCACCTCCTGATTTGGGTTGATCGGGGCCAGCGACCCCGCTTTCCCGACTGGTGCCCGCGCTCTGCCAGATCCCTGGCGGTTGGCGGACGATTCACTCGTGCACCGTCTTCAGAGGTGTGCCCCCATGCGGGGCTTTGCCAACCTGATTCGGGAGCACCATCTGCGCAGGCCTTGTCGATTAAGCCGGGTTCTCGCGCGATCCGTACCCGAGTACCGAGCGCCTGCGGTCTTTGACGGCCTCAGGCAAGCCTGCCGGCGCCCCAAAGATCCGAATGCGTTCAGGACGACGCCCTGACCGCCAAATTCCTCTTGCCGAGGTCGCCGCCTGCGGGCGGCGGCCGGCTGCCGCTCAGGACAACAGCGACTGATGATCCACCGGCAACCCCGGGCCCATGGTCGAGGAAACCGTGACCCTCTTCATGTAAACACCCTTGGAGGTGCTCGGCTTCGCCTTCATCAGGTTGCCGAGCAGCGCCTGAAGGTTCTCACGCAGGGCCGCAGGCTCGAAATCGACCTTGCCGAGGGGACAATGAATGATGCCCCCCTTGTCGGTACGGTAGCGTACCTGGCCGGCCTTAGCGTTGCGAACCGCCTCGCCAACATCGGGCGTGACGGTTCCAACCTTGGGGTTGGGCATCAGGCCACGCGGTCCGAGGATCTTGCCAAGCTGACCCACCACGCGCATCGCATCGGGGGAAGCGATCACCACGTCGAAGTCCAGATTGCCGCCCTTGACCTCCTCTGCCAGGTCTTCCATTCCGACACGATCGGCGCCGGCCTCGGCGGCAGCGTCCACATTCGCACCCTGCGTGAAGACCGCCACGCGAACCTGCTTGCCGATGCCATGCGGAAGCACGGTGGCCCCGCGCACGACCTGGTCGGACTTGCGCGGATCGACTCCGAGATTGACGGCAACCTCCACGCTCTCGGCGAACTTGACCGTAGACAATTCCTTCAGCAGGACAAAGGCCTCTTCAGCGGCATAGACGCGGCCGGATTCGACCTTGTCGCGGATCACCTTCGCCCGTTTCGTAAGCTTGGCCATTACTCCACACCCTCCACGTCGAGACCCATGGCGCGCGCGCTGCCTGCGATCGTCCGCACCGCCGCATCGAGGTCGGCGGCGGTCAGATCCGGCATCTTGGTATTCGCGATATCCTCGAGTTGGGCGCGGTTGACCTTGCCGACCTTAACGGTGTTCGGAGTGCTGCTACCCTTCGGGATGCCTGCGGCCTTCTTCAACAACACCGCAGCGGGCGGAGTCTTGGTGATAAAGGTAAAGCTACGGTCGGAATAGACCGTAATGACGACCGGTATCGGCAGCCCTTTCTCGAGATTCTGCGTCCTAGCGTTGAACGCCTTGCAGAACTCCATGATGTTGACGCCGTGCTGGCCAAGCGCGGGGCCGACCGGAGGGCTTGGGTTTGCCTCGCCAGCCTTGACCTGCAGCTTGATATAAGCTGTGACTTTCTTTGCCATCGTTCGATCTCCCGTGGGTGCTAGCGCCAGGCGCACAGGCCGGCTCCCCGCCTCCAACCGCATCGCGGATGGAGCATTGAAATACTCTCGTCGGTCGAGAGAATGTTGCTGTAAGTCCCTTACGGCAGGGTCGGACGACCCGGAATCGCCGTCCCACGGCAGCGCTTAAGCGTATCGGGCGGAGTGTGGCCCGGCTACCGTCAGCCCTTTTCGATCTGCCCGAACTCCAAGTCGACGGGCGTTGCACGGCCGAAGATGAGAACCGACACCTTGAGGCGGCTCTTCTCGTAATCCACCTCCTCGACCACACCATTGAAATCCGTAAAAGGCCCGTCCACGACACGCACCACCTCTCCCGGCTCGTAGAGGACCTTGGGCCGCGGCTTTTCCACGCCTTCCTGCATCCGTTGCAGGATCGCGTCCGCCTGTTTCTCCGGGATTGGCGCCGGACGGTCGCCGGTGCCGCCGATGAAACCCATCACCTTCGGTACGCTCTTGACCAAATGCCAGGTGTCGTCGGTCAACTCCATGTTGACCAACACATAGCCAGGAAAAAACTTGCGCTCACTCTTGCGTTGCTGGCCGCCGCGCATCTCGACCACTTCCTCGGTGGGGACCAGCACGGTGCCGAAGAATTCCTCCATCCCGGCTCGCTTGATACGCTCCTCCAGTGAGCGCTTCACCTGGCCCTCAAAGCCCGAGTAGGCGTGTATCACGTACCAACGTCGCCCCATCCTCAGCCTCCCTGCCCCGTGAGGAATCGCAGGATGCTCATCAGCATCATGTCGAACAGCCACAGGATGATGCCAAGGATGAGCACCATGACGATGACGATCAGCGTCGTCTGCAAGGTCTCCTGGCGCGTCGGCCATACCACCTTGCGCACCTCGTTGCGCGCGTCGCCGGCGAACTGCCACAGGCGGCGCCCTTGATCCGTCTGCAGCGCAATCGCAGCCGCAATGCCGCCAATCGCGAGCAGCCCGACAACGCGCAGCAATGTCGAGTAGGCCGCGAAATGGTAAAAGCCGTAAATTCCGGCAATCAACAAGATGGCCGCCGCCACCAGCTTGACTGTGTCTAAACCGGTGGCGCCGGCCTCAGCTCGTGCATTCATGAACTACCGCGCAGTAGACAGACGCCGCAAGAATGTGGCAGGCCAGGAGGGACTCGAACCCCCAACCTGCGGTTTTGGAGACCGCTGCTCTACCAGTTGAGCTACTGGCCTAGGAAAAACGGGCCGCTCACGTGCGGCCCAACAAACTCACTCGATAACCTTGGAGACCACGCCGGCGCCGACCGTACGTCCGCCCTCGCGGATGGCGAAACGCAATCCGTCTTCCATGGCGATCGGGGCGATCAGCTTGACCGTCATCTTTACGTTGTCGCCGGGCATCACCATCTCGATCCCCTCGGGCAGCTCGCAGGAGCCGGTCACGTCCGTGGTGCGGAAGTAGAACTGCGGCCGGTAGCCGTTGAAGAACGGGGTGTGTCGCCCGCCCTCTTCCTTGGACAGCACGTAGACCTCGCACTCAAAGTGGGTGTGCGGGTTGATGCTCTTGGGCTTGGCCAGCACCTGCCCGCGCTCGACGTCATCGCGCTTGGTGCCGCGTAGCAGCACGCCGATGTTGTCTCCCGCCTGCCCCTGATCGAGCAGCTTGCGGAACATCTCCACGCCGGTGCAGATGGTCTTGGTGGTCGGATGGATGCCGACGATCTCGACCTCTTCTCCAACCTTGACCACGCCGCGCTCCACGCGTCCGGTCACTACCGTGCCGCGACCGGAGATGGAGAATACGTCTTCGATCGGCATCAGGAACGGCTGGTCGACCTCGCGCTCGGGCTCGGGGATGTAGTCGTCCATCGCCGCTACCAGCTTGATGATCGACTCGGCTCCTTGCTCGCCTTCGTCGCCTTCGAGCGCCTTGAGCGCGGAGCCGACGATGATCGGGGTGTCGTCGCCCGGGAAGTCGTAGCTCGAGAGCAGCTCGCGCACTTCCATCTCGACGAGCTCCAGCAACTCGGCGTCATCGACCATGTCGGCCTTGTTGAGGTAGACGAGGATGTAGGGCACGCCCACCTGGCGCGAGAGCAGAATGTGCTCGCGCGTCTGCGGCATCGGGCCGTCGGCCGCGGAGACCACTAGGATCGCCCCGTCCATCTGCGCCGCGCCGGTGATCATGTTCTTGACGTAGTCCGCGTGCCCCGGGCAGTCCACATGCGCGTAGTGGCGCTTGTCGGACTCGTACTCCACGTGCGCCGTGGCGATCGTGATCCCGCGCTCGCGCTCCTCCGGAGCGTTGTCGATCTGGTCGAACGCCTTGATCTCGCCGCCGTACTTGGCCGCCATCACCTTCGTGATCGCCGCCGTCAGCGTCGTCTTGCCATGGTCCACGTGACCGATCGTCCCAACGTTGACGTGCGGCTTCTTTCGTACGAATTTTGCTTTGGACATGCACTGGTCTCCGCGTGAAACCTTGAATTTGACGTCGCGCGCTTCGTCGCACGCATCCCGTGGCAAACTGAATGGAGCCCATGATCGGAGTCGAACCGATGACCTCACCCTTACCAAGGGTGTGCTCTACCAACTGAGCTACATGGGCGCGTCGATCTACCCCGTTTCTCACGCCATTGGAGCGGGTGATGGGAGTCGAACCCACGTCATCAGCTTGGAAGGCTGAGGTTCTACCATTGAACTACACCCGCCATGCACCGAAGCCGCCTCCCACGAGCGCGTTGACCTGATTCCGGCCGGATGCACCGTTGGGCCACCACGCCACCGTGAACTCCACCACCAAGTTGCGTCGGGCGCACGGTACCGGACCGCCCCTGTGGCACGACCTTGCGCGACGACGCCGGCTCGGAAACGTCTGGTGGAGGGGGGAGGATTCGAACCTCCGAAGGCTGAGCCGTCAGATTTACAGTCTGATCCCTTTGACCGCTCGGGAACCCCTCCGAAACGAGCGGAGCATACTAAGCAATCCGCAATAGGCTGTCAACACGCGAAAAGCAGCCGCCAGCGTCCTCGCCCGCCTCCCGGTTTGGCAGAATAATGCGGCTTCCTGTACCATCCGCCGCCACCTGCCGGCCCCGCCGGAATGGCCATATACCGCCCCTCGGTAGCCCGGAACACCCTCCAACTTCATGCTCGACCTGGAGTCTTCATCGCAATGGACGTAACCATCTTCGGTAGCGGCTATGTCGGTCTCGTGACAGGCGCGTGCCTTGCCGAGGTCGGAAATCACGTTCTCTGCATCGACATCGACCCGGAGAAGATCGCTGTCCTCAACGGAGGTGCGATTCCAATCTATGAGCCAGGTCTCGAGGACTTGGTTCGGAAGAACCGGGATGCAGGGCGGCTGCGATTCTCCACGGACCCCGCGCAGGGGGTAGCCCACGGCCTGTTTCAGTTCATCGCTGTGGGCACCCCGCCCGACGAGGACGGTTCCGCGGACCTCACCCACGTACTGACGGTGGCGCGCACCGTTGGCGAGCACATGAACGCCTACCGTATCCTGGTGGACAAGTCCACCGTGCCCGTGGGCACCGCGGACAAGGTCGCGGAAACCGTGCAGGCCACGCTGGCCGAGCGCCGCGTCGAGATTGAGTTCGACGTCGTCTCCAACCCGGAATTCTTAAAGGAAGGCGCCGCGATCGAGGACTTCATGCGGCCGGACCGCGTCATCGTCGGCACGGACAACCCGCGCACGGGCGAGCTCCTGCGAGCCCTTTATGCGCCGTTCAACCGCAACCATGACCGCGTCATGGTGATGGACGTCCGCTCCGCGGAGCTGACCAAATACGCCGCCAATGCGATGCTCGCGACCAAGATCAGCTTCATGAACGAGCTCTCCAACATCGCGGAGGCGGTGGGCGCGGATATCGAGAAGGTTCGAGTCGGGATCGGGTCCGACCCCCGCATCGGTTACCAGTTCATCTATCCGGGCTGCGGTTATGGCGGCTCCTGCTTCCCGAAGGACGTGCGCGCGCTGGAGCACACGGCGCGAGCCATCGGCTACCAACCGCAACTGCTCACCGCCGTCGAGTCGGTAAACCTCCGCCAGAAGGATCTCCTGTTCCGCAAGATCAGCGACTATTTCGGCGGCGATCTGCAGGGTCGCACGGTCGCGCTTTGGGGACTGGCGTTCAAGCCCAACACCGACGACATGCGCGAGGCATCCAGTCGCCCACTGATGGAGTCCTTATGGCAGGCGGGCGCCCGCGTCCGGGCATTCGACCCGGTCGCGATGGAGGAGACCCATCGCGTCTACGGAGAGCGCCCGGATCTGGTTCTGGCCGACGACGCGATGGAGGCGCTGGACGACGCGGATGTCCTTGCGATCGTCACCGAATGGACCGAGTTTCGAAGCCCGGATTTCGCGGCCATCGCGTCCCATCTGAGGCATCCCGTCCTGTTTGACGGGCGCAACATGTTCGACCCGCGCGTGGTCACCTCCGCCGGCCTGACCTACTTCTCGGTGGGGCGAGCGCCGGCACTCCCCGCTTAACCTTATCTCGCGAGCGGCAACTCTACGTGACGCCGTTGCGCGTTTAGCGTCTTCGCCGCTACCATTCAAATGTTGGGGACGACCGAACGATAACGACAAACATCGCCGCGCGCCGAGCGCGCCATGCCACTTTGCTCTGACGAGGAGAACAAAATGAAAGCCAAACTTACCCTTACCCTTCCACTGCTGGCACTGACCTTCTGCGCCGGCGCAAACGCCGGGACCTTCATGGACGCCCAATGGGCGGCAGAGATGTGCAAGGCATGGAACTCGTCGTCGCTGCCCGCCGGTCTGGGGGGTGACGCCTGGGCCGCCAACAATGCGGGACGCGGCTACAAGATCATTCACCTCTACCGCGACAAATGCGGCGCGGCAAGCAAGGTCGAGCTCGAAATTTCCGACAAGGGCGGCAAGGCCGAGTGCACCTACGGTGGCGCGGTGAAGCACGCCACGCTCAACCACGACGTCGATTACCTGATGTACGCCACGGACGAGGACTGGACCTGCATGGGCGAGGGCAAGTTCGGCTGCGGCGCCATGGGCGCCATGATGACCGGCAAGCTCAAGTTCAAGGGTCCCAAGGGCGAGGCCATGGGGGTCATGGGACCGTTCGACGGCTTCCTGGTGCTGACCGGCAAGGTCGCCGGCGACAAGTCCGCCTGCCCGTAACCTCACAGGTTCAGCCGGCTCCCGCGCCACCGCCTCGAATGCGGCTCGGCGCGGGAGTCTTCCCCCGCAACGCTCGATCTTCCAGGGCCTCTCCTGCAACACGGGGACATACAGGCTCCCTGTCAGGTCTCACGACTCAACGCCCCCTGGGCCCACCAGAATGACCGCACGCCGGCATTTGTTGTATTTTTGCGTCAATAAATCGGATCGCACTGAGCCTGTTGGCATTCTTCTACAAAACAAGTTGACATCCGGTCTCGTTTTTTCCATTATTGAGACAAATCGTATATTTTCTTGCAACATGCAGCTTTAGACCGACACCGCCTTCTATTCGTCAACGATTGGCGGCTTATATTCACCTGGAGGACCGCATGAACATAAAAGTCTTGTCTGCCGCCGTCGCCATTGCCTGCGCAACGGCCCTGCCCGCCGCCTATGCCACCAACGGCTATATGTCCCACGCCTACTCACCTCATGCGAAAGGCATGGCGGGCGCGGGCGAAGCGGCCCTGCCGCAGGACTCCCTGAGCATCGTCGGCAACCCGGCGGGACTGACCCGCGTGGGTCGTCGCGCCGACGTCGGTGCCGCCTGGTTCAGCCCGAACCGCAAGTACAAGGGCACGAACTTGACGGACATGACCGGCGTGAACATCGCGCCCATCGGCGACTCGCCCTTCGGCGGCGAAGTAAAAAGCCGGAATACCGACTTCCTGGTACCGAACTTCGGTTACACCCACCAGATCGATGACGTCAGCGCCGTTGGCATCGCCGTCTTCGGCAACGGCGGCATGAACACCCAGTATCCCGGCTCCGAGACCTTCATGGGCCTGGGTACCTACGGGGGCAACTCACCGAACAATCCGCCGTTCCCGGGCATGCCCAAGCTGGGTGGTGGCAATGCAGGCGTCAACCTGGAGCAACTCGGCGTCTCGATCGGTTACGCGCGCGACGTTGCCGACAACTTCAGCCTCGGCGTCAGCGGCCTCATCGGCTACCAAACCTTCCGCGCCAAGGGCCTGGGCGCCTTCGCCGGCTTCACAGAGACCTTCACCCAGACATTCCTTTCGACCGGGATGCCCGGGATCGCCACCAATCTCACCGACAACGGCGACGATTCGTCCTGGGGTTACGGCTTTCAGATCGGCGCCCTGTGGGACATCAACCCCATGTTCAGCCTAGGCGCCTCGTACCGCACCAAGATGTACATGCAGGAGTTCGACAAGTACTCCGACCTCTTCGCCGACGGCGGCGATTTCGACATGCCTGCCGTCGCCTCCATCGGCGCCGCCTTTCGCCCGAACGACCGGTTGACGCTCGCCCTCGATGTCCAATGGATCGGCTACGGAGACATCGACGCCGTTGCCAACGAAAACAATCTGTTCGCGAGATGCAACCTCCAGTTCAATCCCATGGGCTACGATGCCCGTTACTGCCTCGGCGGCAGCAAGGGTGCAGGCTTCGGCTGGGACGACATGACCGTCTTAAAGCTCGGCGCCCAGTACGAGATCAATGACCAATGGACCGTGCAAGCCGGCTATAGCCACGGCAATCAGCCGATCGACGGCAGCCAGGTTGCCTTCAACGCGTTGGCGCCTGCGGTCATCCAGGATCACTGGACGTTGGGCGCAAGTTGGCGGCCCCGCGACAACTACGAGGTGACGTTCTGGGGCATGTATGCACCGGAAGAGACAGTGAAGGGTCCGGGCGCCTTCACGACCACCAGCGCCGCCTCAATCAGCATGTACCAGTACGAAGTCGGCGTGAACTTCGGTTGGCTGTTCAACTAAACTTCCTAAAGCCTCGAAAAAGCCGCCTTAGGGCGGCTTTTTTTATGCATGAACGCTTAAGAAAACGCGCGCGAGCAGCGCGCTGCACCCAGGTCAACGGCTAGCGTGAAGCCGGTTCATGGCCTTCTGAAACTCACCCGCCAACACCTCCGGAAGACAGCGCTCCGCGTCGTCCAGCGCGTCCAGCAAGACTGCCTCGTCCTCGCGGGATGGCCGACTCAGCACGTAGTTGACCACCTGCTGGCGATCGGCCGGGCGATCGATCCCGATGCGCAGGCGCCAAAAGTCTCTGCTCCCCAGAGCGCTGATGATGTCGCGCAGGCCGTTGTGCCCGGCATGACCGCCGCCCTGCTTCAGACGCAGCGTCCCTGCCGGCAAATCCAACTCGTCGTGGGCAACCAGGATCTGTTCGGGCGGGATATCGAAAAATCGGGCCACCGCGGCGACCGACTGGCCGCTGCGGTTCATGAAGGTAGTGGGATTCAAAAGCCTTAGATCTACCCCGCCCACCTGCAAGCGGCAGAGCAATCCGTGAAACTTGGCTTCGAACCGAAACCGGCCTCCGTTGCGTGCGGCCAGATGCTCGGTAAACCAGAAACCCACATTGTGGCGGGTGGCCTCGTACTGAGGTCCCGGATTACCGAGACCAACTACGAGACGTATCGGTGATTCGCTCATGCGACCGAAGTCCTCGGGTATGAAGCGCGGACACCCGCCGCTCCAGCGAGGAGGGCAGTCCGGCGAAGTGCCGCCGGACATTCGCGAGAGATCAGTCTTCCGGCTCTTCGTCGGCCTCCTCGGCACCTTCGCCCTCGGCCTCCAGTCCGCCTTCCGCCTCTTCCTCGAGCTCCCCCTCGGCCTTTTCCTCGATCTTCACGGCCGACGCCACCCTTTCCTCCGGGTCCACATCGGAGTCGAGCTCCACACCTGTCGGAAGTGGCAAATCCGAGACAATCACGACGTCGCCGATATCCAAACCGGCTATGTCGATGTCAATGGAGGCAGGGAGGTCTTTCGGCAGGCAAACGATATCCAACTCGGTGAGGGCATGCAGGACACTGCCCCCCTTCTTCACGCCGGCCGAGCCTTCCTCGTTCAGGAAGTGGATGGGCACCGTCATGTGGATCTTCTCGCCGGCCATGATCCGCTGAAAGTCGACGTGCATGACGAAGGGCTTCACCGGGTGCCTCTGCATATCCTTAAGCACCACGGGCTCCTCGCTGCCGTCCACCCGCAGGGTGAGAATGCTGGAAAAGAAGGCCTCTTGCTCCATCTCGTGCACCAGCTCATGATGGACGACGCTGATCTTCGCGGGATCCTTCCCGCCACCATAGATGATTCCGGGAACCAGACCCTCGCGACGCAGGCGGCGGCTCGCACCTTTCCCCGCGCCTCTGCGGTTCCGCGCGTTAATCTCGATCACTGCGCTCATGTAGACTATCTCCGCATCGATACTAAAAAAACCGCCCCGTCTCGCGACCAAGACAGCGGCGGCGGCACGGGCGGCGAGAACGGCCTCACCGCCTTTGCGGTTCTTAACGAACCGCTAAGCTCCAAGCTGGTCGGGCGCCGCTGGGAGCCGCAGCTCCCGGACGAGCCATTCAGTCAACGAACAGCGAGCTCACCGACTCCTCGTTCGAGACCCTGCGCATGGTCTCCGCCAGCAACTCGCCAATGCTGAGCTGCCGGATCTTGTCACACGCAGCAGCGTCCGGGCGCAGCGGTATGGTATTGGTTACCACCAGCTCGTCGAGCTGCGAGCCGCTGATGTTCGCAACGGCCGGCCCGGAAAGCACCGGGTGCGTGCAGTAGGCCACTACTTTCGCTGCACCATGGCCCTTGAGCGCCGCTGCCGCCTGACAAAGCGTCCCGGCGGTATCGACCAGGTCATCGATGAGCACGCAGGTACGGCCCTCCACCTCACCGATGATGTTCATCACCTTGGCCTCGTTGGCGCGAGGCCGACGCTTGTCGATGATGGCCAGATCGGCGTCGTCGAGTCGCTTAGCCAGAGCCCGCGCACGGACCACACCCCCAACATCCGGGGATATGACCATCAACTGCGGATACTTCTGCCGCCAGACATCGCCGAGCAGGATGGGCGAGGCGTAGACGTTGTCCACGGGAATGTCGAAAAAGCCCTGGATCTGGTCCGCGTGCAAGTCCACCGTGAGCACCCGGTCGGCCCCTGCCTGCCCGATCATCTTTGCCACCAGCCGCGCGGTGATGGGGACCCGTGCCGAGCGCGGCCGCCGGTCCTGGCGCGCATACCCGAAGTAGGGGATCACGGCGGTGACGCGTTTCGCGGACGCCCAGCGCAGGGCGTCCATCATCACCAACATCTCCATGAGGTTGTCGTTGGTGGGCGCACTTGTGGGCTGCACCACGAAGACGTCGCGTCCGCGCACGTTTTCCTGGATCTCGGCCATCACCTCACCGTCGCTGAACTGGCCAACAACGGCTTTACCAAGCGGTACGTTGAGGTGCGCCGCAATCTCCGCTGACAACTCCAGGTTGGCGTTTCCGGAGAACACCATCATGTGACTGGCGGGCACGACCGTTCTCCCCGTCGAATCGGTTACCACCGGCTGCGATGAGATGCGAAACAGCTCCGAATGCAGACCCGTGGGTCGACAGCGGACCGCGACAAGCTCATCCGGTTCAATGGCTGGGGCGCCAGGATTCGAACCTGGGAATGCTGGGATCAAAACCCAGTGCCTTACCACTTGGCGACGCCCCAAAAAATTACTCGCCCAGCCGATCCAGAAGCGGGGAGCGATTCACTCCGCGGGCGACAAACGCACCAAAGTCAGCCGGGGCGCTCGCGAGCACCGCATGCGCCTGCTCCGCCGACGCGAACGCTGTGAACACGCAGGCGCCGGTGCCGGTGAGGCGTGCCCGGCCGAAGCCCTTAAGCCAGTCGAGCGCCTCGGCCACCGGAGGGTAGCGACGCCGCACCACGTCCACGCAATCGTTACGGTCATCGCCCGCAATGAAGTCGGCTATTGTGATTGGGGGTGTATTTCTTGTCAAATCTGGCGCCGCGAACACGTCCGCGGTCCTCACCTCGCACCGCGGCGATAAAACCAGATACCAGGGTCGCGGCAACTCGATCGGGGTTAGCTGTTCTCCCACGCCCTCCCCCCACGCGGACATCCCTCGCAGGAACACTGGGACGTCCGCCCCGAGCCTAAGCCCCAGCGACATCAAGGCGCCCCCCCCCGCTCCCGTGCCCCAGAGCTGGTCTAGGGCGGACAGCGTCGTCGCCGCATCCGAGCTGCCGCCCCCGAGACCGCCGCCCAGCGGTAAACGCTTGTCCACCCAGATGTCCGCGCCGAGCCGGCTTCCCGTCCATTCCTGAAGCAAGCGCGCGGCACGCACGATCAGATCCCTTTGGGGCGGCACCCCGGGAAGATCCGTGACTCGGCGGATTCGGCCGTCCTTCCTGACCTCGAAACGCAGTAGGTCAACCTGGTCGATGAGCTGGAAGACCGTCTGCAGGCGATGATAGCCGTCCGACCTCCGCCCGAGGACCCGCAGCATCAGGTTGAGCTTGGCGGGCGCGGGCCAGTAATGCTCCGCGCGGGACGGCGGCATCAGTGGTCTAGCGTGGAGTTACTGGTTACGCGATGGCGACCGATCACGCGCAGCAGGTAAGCGTGATCCGGATCGAGCGAAAGCGCCTCCTCCCAGATACTCCATGCCTCGTCGCGTTCGCCCTTGGCCCACAGCACCTCGCCCAGGTGGGCCGCGATTTCTCCGTCCGGCATCAGGGCGAGGGCCTTGCGCAGATACTCGACGGAGGCGTCGAGGTTGCCCAATCGGAACTGAACCCAACCCATGCTGTCGAGTACTGCCGGTTCCTCGGGCTTGAGGGCCAGGGCGCGCTCGATGTAACCGAGTGCTTCCTGGTGGCGGTCGGTCTGATCCGCCAATGAATAACCGAGCGCATTGAGCGCATCGGCGTGCTCCGGGTCTTTCTCGATGATCGCCTTGAGGTCCCGCTCGAGGATGTCCAGCTGATTCAGCGCGATACCCTGGAGCGCACGGGCATAGAGCAGGTCCGGGTTGTCCGGGTTGGCGATTAGGGCGTTATCGTAGACCGCCATGGCATCGCGCGGCATCTCCAACTCGCGCAGCATTTCCGCCTCGATCAGGTAGAGGGTAACCGCCTCGTCGGGCCACTGGTCGCGCAGCTGCTGCAGGATCTCGCGGGCACGCTCCACGGCCCCCTGCTCGCCCCGGATGCGAGCGACGCGGACCTGGGCATCGAGAGCATGCTCGCCCTCGACCTTGTTGTACCAAGACGCCGCCGCGTCGAGGTCCTCCGAGAGCTCATCGATCTGCCCGAGGTAGTAAAACGCATCGCCCTGACGCTGTCCTGTCTCGCGCAGACGGGAGAAGTATTCCCGCGCCTGCTTCAGTTCCTCGAGCTGTAAAGACAAAATGCCCATCGCGAACAGCACATCCGGCTCCTTCGGCTTATCGCGCAGCATGTACTCGAACATGGTCCTCGCGCGCGCGAACTCGCGCTCGTCCACCAGCAACTGGGCGTACAGCATGCGCAGGCCGTGGTCGTCGGGGCTTTCCTCAACGAACGACTCGAGCGCGGCCTGCGCCTCGTCCTTCTTTCCTTGGCTCACGAGCACCTGGACCAGAAAAATACGAGGCTCATTCCAGCCCGGACGCAGCTCCGCGGCTCGCTTGGCCGATTTCACCGCCTCGTCATAGCGGTCGGCCCCTGCAGCCACCAAAGAGCGCGCGAACCAGGCGTCCGCGTTCTCGGGCTCGTCCGCCGTCAGGGTCTCCATGAGTCCGAGGCGCCGCTCCGGGGGCTGCAACTTGTTCACCAGCCGGGCGGCCTGGAGGAATCCGTCCTCTCCCCGCCCCGCGGCGAGGGCGATGATGCGCCGCAGGTGCGCCATGGCGCCGTCGACATCATCCCGCTCGAGGCGCACAAAAGCGGCGATCTGGTGTGCGGCCATCGAGTCCGGGGCCAGCTCCAGCCAGGTGTCGATGGCACTCTGGACCGCGTCCGCGTCCTTGAGCGCCAGCGCGATCCCGGCCGCCGACTCGGCCAGGTCCGGGTCCAGCGCCAAACGCGCACCATGAAGGAAGTGGGTATAGGCCAATTCCTGGTTGCCGCGCTGATTCGCGATATAGGCGACCAGCACCGCGTACACGAGGTCCGGGGTCATACCCAGCGGCTGATCCGACGGCGCCTCTTCCCGCTCGGGCGCGCTCGCGCCCAAGGCTCCGGCCCCCCGTGCTTCTCCCTTGGACGGAGCCATGCCCATCGGCGACCAAGGATCCGGGAGCGGTGACGCGGCGAGGCTCAAGCCGGGCAACAGCAACACCATCAGCATCAATTTGCGGGATCGGCGAGACATTGAATGGGAACACCGTGAGTGAACAATGGACAGTTGGATACGAGTATAACCGGCCAGTTCCTTACCAAACACCCACCCTGCACAGCTCGCCAGCGCCGCGCCCCCGACGGCCGACGAGCGATTCCAGCTTGCATCCTCAAGCACAATCCCAAAGAATTTAGAGACTTTATTCAATCCAGCCCTCCTGATGACGATCCTGGTCGTAGGACTCAATCACAAGACAGCACCGGTGGAGATTCGCGAACGCATCTCCTTCGGCCCCGACATATTGGTGGGCGCGTTGCGCGGCCTGAGCCAGGGGCCCGAGGTGGAAGAGACGGTGATCCTGTCGACCTGCAACCGCACCGAAATCTACTGTGTGCTCGCAGGCACCGGCGAGGACTTTGTCCGCGACTGGCTCGGCCAGTTTCACGGCATCGACCCGGATCGGATCACGCCTTACCTTTACACCCACCTGGACGGGGATGCCGTCTCCCATCTGCTTCACGTTGCCAGCGGGCTAGACTCGATGGTGCTCGGTGAGCCCCAGATCCTGGGGCAGGTGAAAAGCGCCTTCCAGACCGCGCGTGACAGCGGTACGGCCGGCAAACTGTTGTCCCGCTTGTTCCAGCACACGTTTTCGGTCGCCAAGCAGGTGCGGACGGACACCGCGATTGGGAGCAGTCCCGTATCCGTGGCCTTCGCCGCGGTGAGTCTGGCCCGCCAGATCTTCAGCGACCTCAAGGACCAGACGGCGCTGCTGATCGGCGCCGGAGAGACGGTCGAGCTCGCGGCGCGGCATCTCCATCAACACGGCGTCGGGCGTATCATCGTCGCCAACCGCACCGTCGAACGGGCGCACCATCTCGCCGCCCAGTTCGACGGCTACGCGATCGCGCTCACCGAGCTCGCCCACCACCTGCCGGAAGCGGACATCCTCATTTCCTCCACGGCCAGCCCCTTGCCGGTGCTTGGCAAGGGCACCGTGGAGCGGGCGCTGAAGGCGCGCAAGCACCGCCCGATCTTCATGGTCGACATCGCCGTTCCGAGGGATATCGAGCCCGAGGTCGGCGAGCTCGACGATGTATATCTCTATACCGTCGATGACCTCCAGGGGGTGGTGGAGGATGGTATGCGCTCGCGTCGCGAGGCGGCGGACCAGGCCGCGGAGATCGTCGAGTTCCACACCGGGGAGTTCCTGGCCTGGCTGCGGTCCCTGGACGCCATGGCGGTGATCCAGGACTATCGCCGCGGCGCCGAAGGTCTGCGCGACGAGGTGCTGGAGTGCGCTCTGCGTCGACTGCAGGGCGGCAAGCCCGCCGAAGAGGTTCTCGAATTCCTCGCCCACACGCTCACCAACAAGCTCCTGCACTCGCCGAGCGCCCGCCTGCGCCGCGCCGGGAGAGACGGTGATGCGGAGCTCCTGGAAGCCGCGAACGAGCTGTTCGAGCTGGCCGCCAAGCCCGGTTCGCGTTCATGAACCCATCGATCCGCGAGAAGCTGGAGCGCATCTCGGAGCGCTTCGGCGAGATCACGGCCCTCCTCGCCGACCCGGAAACGCAGAGCGATCAGGCGAGCTTCCGAAGCCTGAGCCAGGAGTACGCCCAGCTGGAACCGGTGGTTAGCTGCTATCGAAGCTACGAGGAAGCCGAGACGGAGATGTCGAGCGCGGAGGAGATGCTCTCCGACCCCGAGATGGCCGAGCTCGCACGCGAGGAGCTCGGCCTAGCCCAGCAGCGGCGCGAGTCGCTGGAACCGGAGCTCAAGCGCCTGCTCGTTCCGCCCGACCCCAACGACCGGTGCGACGTATTCCTGGAGATCCGCGCCGGCACCGGCGGGGCCGAGGCGGCGCTGTTCGCCGCCGACCTCGCGCGCATGTACCTGCGCTACGCCGAGGCGGCAGGCTGGCGGGTCGAGCACATGAGCACCAGCGAGGGAGAGCTCGGGGGTTACAAGGAGGTCGTCCTGCGCGTCAGCGGAGGCGGCGTCTACTCACGTCTCAAGTTCGAGGCCGGCACCCATCGGGTGCAGCGCGTCCCGGAGACCGAGTCCCAGGGCAGGATCCATACCTCGGCCTGCACCGTGGCCGTGCTGCCGGAGGTCGAGGCTGTGGACGACGTGGACATCAGCGCCGGCGACCTGCGCATCGACACCTATCGCGCCTCCGGTGCCGGGGGGCAGCATGTGAACAAGACGGATTCCGCCGTGCGCATCACCCACCTGCCTTCCGGCATCGTCGTGGAATGCCAGGACGAGCGATCCCAGCACAAGAACAAGGCGCGCGCCCTCGCCCTGTTACGCGCCAAGCTGCTGTCCCAGGCGCAGGAGGCCCAGGTGTCGGAGCAGGCGCACTCGCGCAAGCTCCAGGTGGGAAGCGGCGATCGCTCCGAGCGCATCCGTACCTACAACTTTCCCCAGAACCGGGTGACGGACCATCGCATCAACCTCACCCTGTACAAGCTCGATGACATCCTGATGGGACAGCTTGACCAGGTCATCGACCCGCTGACCCAGGAGTACAAGGCCGAGCAGCTGGCGGCCATGATGGACGCCTGACGGCGATCGCTTGAAGCCCCTCGACCGCCACCTCAAGAACGCTGGGACCAGCGTCAGCGACGCGCTGCGCCACGGCGCCGAATGCCTGGCGGCCCTGCCGCACGCGGGGCCTCGCCTCGAGGCCGAGATCCTGCTCGTCGCGGCCTCTGGCCGCTCGCGCGAGCAGATCTTCGCCTGGCCGGAGCACGCATTGACACCCGAAACCTGGGCTCGATACCGCGAGCTCCTGGACCGTCGATCGGCGGGCGAACCCATCGCCTACATCCTCGGTCGCAGGGCGTTCTGGACCCTGGAGCTTCGGGTGAGTCCCGCCACCCTGATCCCACGTCCGGAGACCGAGCTGCTGGTCGATATCGCGCTCGGGCTGCTGCCCGCCGACGGGCGGCTGTCCGTCGCCGACCCCGGCACCGGCAGTGGCGCGATCGCCGCCGCGCTGGCCCGGGAGCGGCCCGGCTGGCACCTGATCGCCATCGAGCAAGACCCCCAAGCTGCCGGCGTGGCCGCCGGGAACCTCCGTCACCTCGTGCCCGGAAACACCTGTCTTTTGCGGGGCGACTGGCTCGACGCCATCCGGCCAGCCACCCTCGACGCGGTTGTCAGCAACCCGCCCTATATCCGCGCCGACGACCCACACCTACGCCAGGGCGACCTGCGCTTCGAGCCACTCGGCGCATTGGCCGCCGGGGCGGACGGGCTGAGCGCCATCCGCAGCATCGCCACCGAAGCCGCGGTCTGTCTCTCGCCCGGGGGCCTGCTGATCCTGGAGCACGGCTTCGACCAGGGTGCCGGCGTACGAGAGATCCTGGCGCGGCTCGGCTACCGGGGAATCGAGACCCGCCGCGACCTCGCCGGACTGGAGCGCGCGACCCTCGGCTACCTGGGGCCGAAGGGCTAAGCCACTGTCGATTGGCCGTGGCACCCAGCCGGGCACGGGAGAAAAATCCGAGCGCACTTGACAAGGGAAATTCGAGGCGGGATCGACGATTTGGTTCTTGATAAATTCGACCCCTCGACTAGCATACAAATTCTATGGACATCCCCGAAGCCGACCGCGTAAAGCATCGCCAGATCCCGTTCAGCGCGCTGCACCCGCTGCCTGATCAAGCGCACCGGGCATCGTTGCTCCTGGCCGACGTCCCCGGGATTCTGCGTGCCGAGCCGCTCTCGGCGCGGCTGCTCTCGGTGAGCTACGACCTACTGCAGATCACACTCGAGGAGATCGAGGAGACCATCGGCGAGCTCGGCCTGCATCTCGACAACAAGCTCCTGCACCGCATCAAGCGGGCCCTCTACCATTACTCGGAAGAAACCTTCCGCGCCAATTGCGGGTGCGCCCGCGGCGAACGCAACTGCATCCAAAAGGTCTTTGCCAGCCGCTATCAGACCCTCGAGCACGGCTGCCGCGACCATCGGCCAGAGCATTGGCGACGATACCTGTAACAGGCGCCACGAAGGTTATGCAGGGCCACATGTCGCGTGCAAGCGGGCAAGGCGGCCAGCGAGCCGCCGAAAATGCCGAGTCGTCCGCCGACCCCTGATCCCGATTCGCTTCCAGGCCATGAACGACGACCAACTGCTGCGCTACAGCCGCCAGATCATGCTGCCCACCATCGGCGTCGAGGGGCAGGAGCGGCTGCTCGAATCCACCGCGCTGGTGGTGGGTCTCGGCGGGCTCGGCTCACCGGTGGCCATGTATCTGGTGGCCGCGGGCGTGGGACGGCTGCTGGTGGCGGATTTCGACGCGGTGGACCTCTCCAATCTTCAGCGCCAGATCCTGCACAGCACGGCGCGCATCGGCAAGACCAAGGTCGAGTCGGCAACCGAGGCCCTGCGCTCCCTCAATCCGGAAGTGCGGGTCGAGGGCCTCAAGGTCGCCATCAGCGAATCGACCCTGCCGGCTCTGGTCTCGGGCGTGGACGTGGTGGTGGACGCCTGCGACAACTTCGCCACCCGCTTCGCCGTGAACGAGGCCTGCTTTCGGGCGGGCGTGCCGCTGGTGTCCGGGGCCGCCATCCGCACCGAGGGACAGGTCTCGACCTTCAGGGGCAAGGCTGGCGGCCCCTGTTATCAGTGTCTTTATCCGCGCGATGGAAGCGTGGACGAGACCTGCTCGGCGAATGGCGTACTCGCGCCAGTGGTGGGCATCATCGGCAGCATCCAGGCGACGGAGGTCCTGAAAATCCTCACCGGTACCGGAGAGCCCCTGTACGGACGCCTGCTGCTGATGGACGCCATGACCATGGAGTTCCGCACCGTCCGGCTTCCCGCCGACCCGCACTGCGCTGTATGCGGCGCCGCCTGAACGGTTTCCCGTAGTCGCCTGGCCGCGACCGAAAACCTAGTCCTTGGGGCCATGCCAAGGTGAAGCGCAAGAACCGTTACTGTATTCTAATTCGCTTATCGTTAAGCCGGACGGAAAGCCTCCATGCGCTTTGAAGTCAGCACCGAAGAGATCAAGAAGGCCAACGTCCCCCACGAGCTCTTCCTGACCAACCTGATCGGAAACCACATCCTGATGGCGGTTGCGCGCCGGTGGCGTGGCGGGAAGCTTCCCCTGGGTCATGGCCATGATTCCGGCCATTTCCTTCAGCATCCTGGGCTACACGCTATGGCGGGCACGCAGGTCACTGCGCCAGGATCCCTGGTACCCCATGTGTCACTGGCAGGTCTGTGCGCGTCGCAGCAAGATCTTCCTCTTCATGCTCACGATGCTGCTCTTGATCATGTTCCTGGGCTGGGTGGGCTATACCTACCTGGGGATGATGAAGGAGGCGGTGATGGCCCTGATCGGCGGGCTGGGGATACTGCCCGTGATGGTGACCGTGCTGGTGCTCGTCCTCATCGAATCCGAGGCCCTCTACCACGCCAACCAGGCAAAGCTGCCCGACTGGGTGGTACAGCGGTTCCCGAACCCGGACGCCAAGGTCATCGAAGAGGTCAAACCCGCCTACTACGATTAGGACACGGGACCATGCCTCCACATCCCGCGCGCTCGGAGATCACGCGCGCGGAATAGCGATGGGTGATCCCGTTGGGACCCCAGCGATCAGCCCCTCACGCACTCACGAACCACCCCCAGATCCCGGCGCAACCTTGTCGGCCGCCACTTTCCCCGACTCCACGTCGATAAGGTAATTGACTACCTTGACCAGGCCGTCCCTGCTGCCGGTCTGCGACGGGCTGGTGCGGTACTTCCCGTTGACAACCACGGCCGGAACCCCGTCGATGCCGTAGCGGCGACCCATCTCCGTCGCCCGCCGCACCTTCATGTTGGTGTAGAAGGAATTGTAGGCCGCCCGGAACTCGGCGCCGTCGATGCCCTGCTCCTCGGCGAAGGCGACCAAGGCGTCCTCGGTCCAGATCTCTCGCTTCTTGTCGTGCAGCGCGGCGAACAGGGGCATGTGGAACTTCTCCTCCACGCCCATGAGTTCCGCCGCGTAGAAGGCCCGGGCGTGAGGCTCGACCTTGGGCCCGAAGATTGCTGGCATACGCCGGAACTCCACATTCTCCGGCTTGGTCTTCAGCCAGGCGTCGATGTCGGGCTCCAGGTGGTAGCAGTGAGGGCAGCTATACATGAAGACCTCCAGTACCTCGATCTTGTCCGCCGTCTCCGTGGCTTGGGGCTCGGCCAACCGTGTGTAGTCGATACCCTCATCGAAGGCCAGAGCCTGGGCCGCGACAAACACCCCCAGGACCGTCTGCAACAAGGCTTTCATCAACATATCTGACTTTCCTCTAGAAATTGGTGCGCCCCGGAGGAGCACCGTCGAATTGACTTTCTGCCGCGCCGGGTCACGGGCAAGGTTCAAAGTTTGATCCGCAAGGCGCCCGCGGGTTCTTCCGCCGCGGACCCGTCAATTTAGCGCATAGTCTAGGACCAGCCCGACGAACACGGCCATCCCGAGATAATTGTTGTTGAGGAAGGCCTCGAAACAGGCGGCCGGGTCTCGGTTTCGGATCAGGAACTGCTGGTAGAGCGCGAGCGCGGCAGCCACGGCGAGCCCCCCGAGATACCAGGCATCTCGCCCCGCTAACGCACCGATATAGGCCAAGAGGACCAGCAACAGGACCTGAAGCACACCGATAATCAGCCGGTCGTAACGCCCGAAGAGGATCGCGGAGGACTTGATCCCGATCTTCAGGTCGTCCTCCCGGTCGACCATGGCGTACTGGGTATCGTAGATCAGTGCCCACAGCACCGCGGCCGCGAACAACAACCATGCCGGATGAGGCACGGTTCCGGTTATCGCGGTAAAGGCCATGGGCACCGCCCATCCAAACGCGGCGCCGAGGAACAGCTGGGGCAGATGCGTGAGGCGCTTCATGTACGGATAGATCACGACCAAGGCAACCGCGACCACTGACAACGCAATGGTCTGCCAGTTAAGCATCAGCACCAAGGCGAAAGACGCCAGGCTGAGCACCAGGAATACGCCGACCGCCTCCCTCGGGCCTACGAGCCCCGCCGCCAGGGGTCGTCCCTGGGTGCGCGCCACATTTCCGTCGAAATCGCGGTCCGCGTAGTCGTTGATGGCGCACCCGGCCGATCGCATCAGGACGACCCCGGTCACGAAGATCAGCACCACCGCCCACGGAGGGTTCCCATCCCCGGCGATCCACAACGCCCAGAGCGCTGGCCACATGAGCAGGAAGATGCCGATCGGTCGATTGAGACGCACGAGCCTGACATAGAGCACAAGCCGCTCGGGCCAGCTCGGCGCACGCGGATGTCCTGACTCGATCTCCGGTAGGTTCATGTTCGCGGTTCGTTGGTTGATGGCGCTCGCAACCCGGGCGTACCCCTCGGCAACGGGCGAGGATTATGACACAGCGCGAACCGCGCCTGCAGGCATCGGAACCCATCCCGGCGGTTCCCACCGCGAGAACGCCCTTTGCACGCTGCCGAGGCAGGTACTAGACGCCGACGTATTCCACCTTGGCCCTGAACCAGCGCTCGATCAGGGGCAACACCAGATCGGGGCACCGGTCGAGCACGAGGTCCGCGGCCTGCTGGGCGGCGGCGAGCAGATGCTCGTCCGCCAAGGGATCCGCGATGCGAAACTGGACGTCTCCGGTCTGGCGCGTGCCCAGGACCTCGCCGGGACCGCGCATGTCCAGGTCCCGACGCGCGATCTCGAAGCCGTCGGTACTGCGGCGCAGCATATCGATCCGCTCCCGGGCCTGGTGCGACAAGGGCGCGTGAAAAGCAGGACGCAATGGCTCTCGACAGAGCCGCGCCCCACCCGGCCCCGCAGTTGATGGAGCTGGGCGAGACCCAGCCGCTCCGGGTTCTCGATAATCATCAGGCTAGCGTTGGGGACATCCACGCCGACCTCGATCACCGTGGTCGCCACCAGCAGGTCGAGGGTAGCGCCGGCGAATGCCGCCATCACCTCCGCGCGCTCCGCGGCCTTCAGCCGGCCATGCACAAGCCCGACCCGCAAGCCGGGAAGCGCCTCGGAGAGCGCGCGCGCCGTGTCCTCCGCGGCCTGACACTGCAGCGCCTCGGACTCTTCGATCAGGGTGCACACCCAGTAGGCCTGCCGGCCTTCGGCGCAGGCATCGCGCACCCTGGCGATCACCTCACCGCGACGCGCGTCGGGGATCGCGACCGTCGTCACCGGGGTCCGACCCGGGGGCATCTCGTCGATCACCGACAGGTCGAGATCCCCATAAAGCGTCATGGCCAGGGAACGGGGGATGGGGGTGGCGGTCATGATGAGCTGGTGGGGAGCCCGGCCGTCGCGAGCGCCCTTCTCCCGCAGGCGCATGCGCTGGTGAACACCGAATCTGTGCTGCTCGTCAACGATGGCGAGCCCGAGGTCGTGGAACGCCACCTCCTCCTGGAACAAGGCATGGGTACCCACGATGACCATCGCTTCCCCGCGGGCAATCCGAGTGAGGAGGTCGGTGCGTTCCCCGCCCTTGTGACGGCCGGCGAGCCAGAGCGGGGTCAGTCCGAGGGGCTCAAGCCAGATGGAGAGGTTTCGCAGATGCTGCTCCGAAAGCAGCTCCGTGGGCGCCATCAGCGCCACCTGGAATCCCGCTTCGACCGCCTGCAGGGCAGCGAGGGCGGCGATCACGGTCTTGCCGGAACCCACGTCTCCCTGCAGCAAGCGGAGCATGGGGTAGGGCCGCTCGAGGTCGGCCGAGATCTCATCCATCACCCGCCGCTGCGCGCCCGTGAGCGCGAACGGCAAACCGCCGAGAAACCTAGCCCGCAGCTCGCCGCCACCGGCTAGCACCGGCGCCCCGACCCGCTGCTGGCGCCGCCGCAGCCGGCGCAGACTCACTTGATGGGCGACCAATTCCTCGAACGCCAAGCGTCGGAACGCCGGGTGCCGGCGCTCGCGCAGCTCCGCCGCGCTCACGGCGACCGGCGGCCGGTGGAGGATGCGCAGCGCCTCTGTCAGCGGGGGCAGCCCATAGCGGCCGACGACCTCGGCAGGTAGCATCTCGCGCACCGTGACGCCCTGTGCATCCAGCAGGGCCAGGGCCTGATCGGTGAGGGAGCGCAAGGACGACTGCTGAAGCCCCTCCGTGGTCGGGTAGATCGGGGTCAGTGCGCTCTCCAGCGATTGGACGTCGTCCGCGGCACCGAGCCGGTATTCGGGATGGATCATCTCCATCGACTGCGGCCCGCGGCGCACCTCGCCGAAACAGCGAAGCCGGGTCCCTGGCTTGAATCCGACCGCCTGGGTCTGCGAGAAGTGAAAGAAGCGAAGCAGCAGACCGTCGCCTTCCCGATCCCTCAGCCAGACCTTGAGCGAGCGGCGGCGCCCGAACGCGATCCCGGAGTCGGCGACCTCCCCTTCCACCAGCGCCTCATCTCCCGGGCGCAGGTCCCGCAGCGGGATCAGGCGTGTTCGATCCTGATAGCGCAGCGGCAGGTGGAACAGCAGATCCTGCACCGTGGCGATGCCGAGCCGACCCAGGCGCTCTGCAACCCGCGGTCCCACCCCGCGCAGCCCCTCCACCGGCACCTTGTCCAACGCCTGGCTCATCGGCTTCCGCGGGCTCCGTCGGTCTGATTAAATGACGGCGCCGAGCCGCCGGGAACCAAAATACCCGGACCCGGCGCGCCTTGCCAGGATGGGTGCCTTTCAGCATTCAAGGTGCCCGAAAAACGGGAGAACGCGATGATCGGACAGAAACGACTGGAGGTAGCCACCCGCGGGCGGGGCACCTACGACATTACCCGGCAAGTCACCGAGGCGGTCCGTGAGTCAGGCGTCCGCACCGGCCTCTGCCACCTGTTCTTGCACCACACCAGCGCCTCACTGATCCTGTGCGAGAATGCCGACCCCACGGTTCGCCGGGATCTGGAGGCATTCCTGTCCCGCCTGATCCCGGACGGGGACCGTCTATTCGAGCATACCGACGAGGGCCCGGACGACATGCCCGCCCACGTCCGCTCGGTGCTGACCAAGACCGACCTCACCTTGCCGATTCGTGACGGCCGATGCGCGCTGGGCACCTGGCAAGGCGTTTACCTCTACGAGCACCGCACCCACGGACACCACAGGCAAGTCACTGTCACCTGCAACGGCGAGTAAGACTTTCGGGTTCCGCTTCCGACCGTCTGGTCGGCGAAAGCCCATACGAAGGCCGACCAAGGCAGCGCTCTCCCCGGCACGTGGATGTGGGGCTGATTTGGCGAGGCTGGCGAGAAATCAGCGTCTTGGGGAAACCTTGATCAATTCGGCGCTGCTCGCGGCACATAGGATGTGACGCTGATTTTGGCCAGGAAGGCCAATAATCAGCATCTTACAGAGCGGCGCCGTCAGAGGCGGATTCACGCCGCGAGATAATCGCACCGGTAGAGGGACCATGGCGCGCCTTGATCGCCTGGGCGAGTTGATAAACCGCCATGGCGTAATAGGTGCTGTGGTTGTAGCGGGTGATGACGTAGAAGTTGGGCAGCCCAAGCCAATACTCGTAGCCACCGCGAGCGTCGAGCCGCAGCAGGCTAACGTGCGTCTGGCCGCCGAGGGCGGCACTCGGCACCACGCCCCGCTGACTCAGACCGTCGACGCTGTAGCTGGTGTCGAAACCAGTCTCCATGGCGGCGGCGGATCCAGCCGCCCGCGCCCGGACTACCACCGGCTCACCCTTGCGCCAGCCATGGGCGGCGAAGTAGTTGGCCACGCTGCCGATGGCGTCCTCCGTGTTCCACAGGTCGCGCCGACCATCGCCGTCGAAGTCCACGGCCCAGCGCTGGAAGCTCGATGGCATGAACTGCCCCAGCCCCATCGCCCCGGCATACGAGCCCTTGGGCTGGAACGGATCGAAGCCCTCGTTGCGGGCCATGATCAGGAAGCTCTCCAACTCGCCGGTAAAGAACTCGGAGCGGCGCGGGAAATCGAACGCGAGCGTCGTCAAGGCATCCAGCACCCGGTGCTTGCCCATATAGCCACCGTAGCGGGTCTCCACGCCAAGGATCGCGACCACGTACTCCGGCGGCACGCCGTACCGGGCCTGCGCGCGTTCGAGCACGGGCGCATAGCGCTGCCAGAACCTGGCGCCGTTGGCGATGTTGGCCTCGGTGAGGAACTTGGCGCGATAGCGGGTCCAAGCGCCCGTCGGTGTCGTCGACCTCTTTGCCTGCGGACGGTTGACGAAGTCAAGGATCCATTGCTGGCGCTCGACGCGGGAGAAGACGGCGCTCAGATATCCGGGATCGAAGCCCTCGTCGCGCTCCAGCTTGGCGATCATTCTGGCAAGGGCCGGATAACCCGCGTAGTCTCCGCCCGTCGCGGCGGCCGGCAGCGTACCGGAGCGCCAGGAGCCGCCGCGGTCAACGGCGGGCTGGAATCCGGACCTTTCTCCCAAGCCGACCTCGACCCGGGTCGCGCTACCCCGTGCCGCTGGAGCGGAATCGTGATCGGAGCTGGAACTGCAGGCAGTACAGCAGACGGTCGGAATCAGGGAGAACAGGAGGGCTTGGGTTCGCATGAGGACACCCCGGTAATCGGCACAAGCTACGCATCATAGTAGAAGCACCTGTAAACGCAACGGCGCCCGGTGCGAGCGATGAGGCAGAATTCCCGATGCGGGCGGCTCAGTCGTGGATCACCATGACGGCGTCCATCTCCACCGCCGCGCCCTTCGGCAGGGCGGCCACGCCAACCGCGGCGCGCGCTGGGAAAGGCTCGGCGAAATACTCCGTCATGACCTGATTGACCAACGCGAAGTCGTTGAGATCGGTCAGGAAGACGTTGAGCTTGACCACATCGGCCAGGGTGCCGCCGGCTGCTGTCGCCACCGCCGAAAGATTGTCAAACACGCGGCGTATCTGGGCGTCCCTGTCGCCTGTCACGAGGTCCATGGTTTGCGGATCCAGCGGAATCTGACCGGACAGGTAGATGGTCGCGCCGACCCTCACCGCCTGGGAATAGGTGCCGATCGCCGCGGGGGCGCGGTCGGTACGAATGATTTCTCTGCTCATGCGTTCTGCCTCCTCGTTCGGGATTGCGATGGCACATCGGCCCAGAAGCGATAGCGAACAGGTCGCGCGCCGATTGCGCCATCGGCGCGATCAGTCGAAGAGCCGCTGCCACCAGTGACGGCGGGCGTTGGGGATCGCCCTCGTCGCGGACAGGTCCACCGGCGGAATCAGGGTCATCACCCACCCCGGCAAGGGCGGATTGTCGCTGTAACCACACGACACGCCAAGGTTGTGCGGGTCGTAGATCTTGAGGAATCCGGGTTCCTGCAGGTCGTCGGCGTAGACGATGCCGCAGTAGTCCTCACGGTGCTCGCGGCGCAGGAGCTTGTCGATCTCCTCCACGAAGGTGAGAACGCGCTCCCGGTCCGAGGGCCGGGTCGGCGGGGGCTCCCCGACGGCGTAGAGATACCAGCCCTCGTCCGCTCGCGCCCGTACCCGCTCCCACAGGGCATCGAGCTGATGCCAGCGCAGCGCCGAGGTGAAGCTGCCCCGAAACGCCTGCAGGAACGGCTCGATCTGTACATCATTGCTGTGCATGGCGACCTCTTGAATCGAGCGCATCGGCGCAACGGGAGGCGAATCGCGCGACGCCCGGTCGACGTTCCGCTCCTAACCCGCGCGCCTTGAGGAGATGCTGATCAAATCCGTCCTTAAGATCTGATCAGCTCGCTTCCCCGAGAGGCGCGACTCTCGGGGCGCTCCATGTTCAACGGCTTACAGCCGCCGAACATGACGGGCCATCCATGGCCCATGCGGGAAACGCATTAGACCGGCGTTTCCCTAACCTTGTTGCTATAGTTTCAATTTCTCCGAGGCGGAATCAACACCCATGACGGCGCTCTTCGAGTCACGCATCCCGAGCTTGGATCTGATCAACCGCGGCAAGGTTCGCGATATCTACCGCGTCGACTCCGAACATATGCTGATCGTCGCCAGCGACCGATTGTCAGCCTTCGACGTCGTGTTGCCGCAACCGATTCCCGGCAAGGGAGAGGTCCTGACTCGGGTCTCCAACTTCTGGTTCGCGCGTACCCGCGACATCATCTCCAATCACCTCACGGACATTCCCCTGGAACGCGTGGTACCGGACCCCGCGGAACGCGCGCGCCTCGGAGACCGCGCGGTGGTCGTCAAGCGCATGACGCCGCTGCCGGTCGAGGCCATCGTGCGCGGCTACATCATCGGCTCCGGCTGGAAGGACTACCAGCAGTCCGGCGCGGTCTGCGGCATCCCGCTGCCATCCGGACTGCGCCAGGCGGACAAGCTGCCCGAGCCGATCTTCACCCCCTCCACCAAGGCGCAACTGGGCCACCACGACGAGAACATCGACTTCGCGCGCGCGGTCGATCTCCTCGGCCGGGACATCGCCGAGGCGGTGCGGGACGCGGCCATTCGCGTCTACAGCGAGTGCGCGGCCTACGCCCTGGGGCGGGGCATCATCATCGCGGACACGAAGTTCGAGTTCGGCCTCGACAGCGACGGGCGGCTGCATCTGATCGACGAGGTCCTCACCCCCGATTCGTCGCGCTTCTGGCCCGCGGACCAGTATCGTCCCGGCATCAGCCCGCCGAGCTTCGACAAGCAGTTCGTGCGCGACTACCTGGAAACGCTCGACTGGGACAAGACGCCCCCGGGCCCGGAGCTGCCGCAGGAGATCATCGACAAGACCGCGGCCAAGTACCGGGAAGCCGAGGAGCGCCTGACGGGAGAGGTCCGGGTGTGCCGAGAGACGCTGGTTAGGGAATCGCTCGCCTAGCGGCACATCGCGTCGCCAGAGCACGGAGGGCGCGTCTCAGTCCCTAATCGTAGCGCTCGTCCTTCCACCGCCGCAGGGCGGTGAAGATCTCCGCCCCCGTCTCCAGCCGCCGTCCCGCGAAGCTCTCGGCCGCGGCCTTGACCGCCGCCTCGCCGATACGCAGGAATGGGTTGGTGTCGAGCTCATCGGCCAAGCGCGACGGCACCGTCGGCCGCCCGAGCTCGCGCAGGCGGCGCGCCTCCGCGGTCCGCGCGGCGATCGGGGCGCTGTCGGGCTCCACCCAGGCGGCAAAGCCGAGGTTCGCCAGGGTATATTCATGCGCACAGTAGACGAGGGTCTCCGGCGGCAGACCCGCGATGCGCTGCAACGAGGCCGCTAGCTGGTCGAAGGTGCCGTCGAACACCCGACCGCACCCGGCGGCGAACAGTGTATCCCCACAGAAGAGAGCCCCCGCGCCGAGATAGGCGATGTGGCTGGAGGTGTGGCCGGGGACCTCGAATACGCCCAAACGCTGACCGTCACCGGGCAGGTCGACCGCGTCGCCCTCACCGATCGCTTGAGTCACCGCGGGAACCCGCTTGTCCCGGGGGCCGAACACCTGCACGTCAGGCCAGGCGTCCACTAGCGCACGCACCCCGCCGACGTGGTCGTAGTGGTGGTGGGTGATGAGGATGGCGCCCAACGCCAGACCATCCCGTTCGAGGGCGGCGAGGACCGGCTCCTCATCACCCGGGTCCACCACGGTCGCGACCGGGCTGGCGCTGTCGCGCAGCAGCCAGATGTAGTTGTCGTCGAAAGCGGCGATTGGGCTTATGGTCAGCATGGCAGCTCTGGAAGTTGTCGCCCCGCTCGCGTGGCGAGTCGGCCCCGCGCAATTGGTCCCGAGCGCCGGGGCATCAAGGCGAGGACCCCTCGGACAGACCGTTGAATGCAATGGGCAGGGTCTTACCGTTTATCGTCAACAGGGCGTCCGCCAGCTTGACCTCCGTGTAAACCCGCCCGTCCCGAGCCACAAGCCAGCCGTCGCGCACCAACGCCGCGAGCTGGTCGCGGGCGGATCGCACGACCTCACGCTCGGCCTCCGCGGTCAACGCCTGCTCGCCGGCGCCGCCCCTTCGGTTGGTCTCCAACGCCTGGCTACGATACCGCTCCTCCAGGAGCCGCAGCAGCAGTGATTCGGGCAAACTGATGTCGCCCTCCCCGACGACCTGCGCCAGCCACGCGCCAGGGCGGCGCATGACGTCCGCGTTCAGGCCCCGCGCGGACAGGAGCAGACGACCCTCCACCCGGCCATCGGGTGTGGTGACTTCCAGGCGATCGAGCCCAACGGCGGGGTCCGTCGCGAGCAGCCGCGGCAGGTGCTCGGCGAGCACGGCCGCCATCGCCAGGCCCGCCAGGGAGCCGGCCAGCGGCTGGGCGGAGACCTGTCTCAGGGCCTGCTGCAACGCGGCCAAGTCGTCGCCGGAGACGCGGCTCAGGGAAAACTCCGCGAGCGACGGACCATAGTCCGCACCCTGCAGAGTCAATCGTTCGACGCGATAGGCGGCGCGCGCGCTGAGCAGCCGCCCCTGCGGCTCGCTGTCGACCTTCACCGAGATCCCGCCGGCGTCGAGCACCGCGTCCGGCAACCGCAGCGCCAGCTCATCCAGCCGCAGGCTGGCGGTCCCGGCGAACACGCTCCCGACCAGGCGCGAGGCCGAGCTCTCGCCGCTTAGGCCGCGCAGTCGCAGCGAGCCTTCCTGATCGGACAGCGACAGGGAGGGAAGCTCGAACCGGCCCTCGAAGCTCGAAAACCCGGCGCCGAAGCGCAGCGACCCAGTGCCCTCGACGGTCTCCAGTCCGGGCTGATCGCTCGCCGGCAGGCCCGATGGCCGGCAGACGCAGCTTGGTCTCCCCGCCACCGTCCAGGTTCAGGACGGTCTCGAGCAACAGGGGCGGAACTTCCGTCTCCACATCGGCAAGCTCGACCCGGCTGCGGATCACCGCCGCGGACAGCAGCCGCGGGGCGTCCAGGCGCATGGGCCCGTGCCCGATCTCGCTGGCTACGCGCATCCTCTTCGAATTTCGTCGGGGGCCTCGGCCAAGTCCGTCATCACCGCGAGCTCGGTGCTGGCACGGGAGCCGAACCAGCCGCGCTCGTAGCGGCTGTCGACCACCCGCAGCCCCTGTTCAGGCAACCGGGACAGGGCATCGGCGTAGAATCGCTCGGCCTGGGCCCCCAGCACCCAGGGCAGGCCGAGTCCCGCGGCAGCCAGCGCGACGGCGCCGAGCGGCCACTTCCTCATCAGGCGGCGCCCCGGCCGGGGACCGGCGGTTTCGCCGACCAGGTTTCCCAATGCCGCACGCACCGACGCCTCGATCCCGGCGGCATCGAGCCCGCAGTCGGCGAGCTGCTCCGCCTGACTGGCATGGTCGAGAAACCGGTCCGGCAACCCGAGATGCAGGCAGCGCAGCGAGATGCCTCGCGCGGCCAGCAGCTCGGAGACACCGGAGCCGGCGCCGCCGGCGATGGCGTTCTCCTCGACCGTCACCAACAGCCGGTGGCGTTTCGCCAGCTCGAGAACCAGGGCCTCGTCGAGCGGCTTGACGAAGCGCATGTTGGCCACGGTGGCGCCCAGCGCCTCCGCGGCAGCGAGGGCGGCCCCCAGCATGGTGCCGAAGGCGAGGATCGCCACATCGTTACCGGTACGGCGGATCTCCCCCTTGCCCAGGGGCAGGGTCTCGAGCCCGGACCGCACCGCGACGCCGGGGCCGGCACCACGCGGATAACGCACCATCGCCGGACCGGGATGCTCGTAGGCGGTCTGCAGCATGCGCCGGCACTCGTCCTCGTCGGCCGGGGCCATGATCACCAGGTTGGGTACGGGGCGACCGTAGCTCAGATCGAGGCTGCCGGCGTGCGTGGCGCCGTCCGCGCCCACCAGGCCCGCGCGATCGACCGCCAGCGTCACGTCCAGCCCCTGCAGGCAGATGTCGTGGATGAGCTGATCGTAGGCCCGCTGCAGGAAGGTCGAGTAGATGGCCACCACCGGCTTGAGCCCGTCGCAGGCCATGCCGGCGGCGAGGGTCAGGGCGTGCTGCTCGGCGATGCCGACGTCGAAATAGCGATCCGGAAAGCGTTCGGCGAAACCGGTCAGGCCGGACCCCTCGCACATGGCGGGGGTGATGCCCACCAGGCGTTCATCGCTTTCCGCCGCATCACACAGCCAGTCGCCGAAGACCTTGGTGTAGGTGACGGCGCCGGCCTGCTTGCGCATGCGGCCGGTCTTACGGTCGAAGGGAGTCACCCCGTGGTAGGTGACCGGCTGCCCCTCCGCCGGCTCGTAGCCTCGCCCCTTCCTGGTCACCACGTGCAGCAGGCGCGGGCCCGGCATGGTCTTCATGTTGCGCAGCGTGGCGAGCAGGGCGTTGATGTCGTGACCGTCGATGGGGCCGATATAGTTGACGCCCAGCTCCTCGAACAGGGTGCTCGGCATCACCATCCCCTTCATGTGCTCCTCCCAGCGCCCCACCAGCTCCCGCAGCTGGGGCAGTCCCCGCAGCGCGGACTTGCTGCCCTCGCGCACGCTGGTATAGAGCTTGCCGGAGAGCAGGCGCGCCAAGTGGCTGCTGATGGCGCCCACCGGCGGCGAGATCGACATCTCGTTGTCGTTGAGGATGACCATCAGGTCGAGGTCGAGGTGACCGGCGTGATTCAGCGCCTCGAAGGCCATGCCGGCGCCCAGGGCGCCGTCGCCGATGACGGCGACCACGTGCCGCTGCTCCCCCTTCGCGCGGGCGGCGAGGGACATGCCCATCGCCGCGCTGATCGAGGTGCTGGAGTGGCCGACCCCGAACGTGTCGTAGGGGCTCTCCGAGCGCTTGGGAAAGCCCGAGAGGCCGTCCTTCTGGCGCAGGGTGTGCATCCGCCCGCGCCGGCCGGTAAGGATCTTGTGCGGATAGGCCTGGTGGCCGACGTCCCACACCAGCCGGTCTTGCGGCGTGTCGAAGACATAGTGCAGGGCGATGGTGAGCTCGACCACGCCGAGCCCGGCGGCGAGGTGGCCGCCGGTGCGCGAAACGCTGTCGATCAGGAAGGCCCGCAGCTCGTTCGCCAGCTCGCCGAGCTGGTTCTCGGAAAGACGGCGTAAGTCGGCGGGCACGTCGACCGAGGCCAACAGGGGGAAGCCGCCACCGTCAGAATGCGGCTCGCGGTCGGGACGCTTGGGCATTCGCTGGACCGATCAAAGCTGGAGATAGCCTGTTAGTCTACTCGAAGCGGCAGGAAGTTGTGCGCTGCGGTGAAGGCCGGCGGCGGCGCGCCTATCGATCCGCGGCCGCATGCTCCTGACCCGACGCCTTGCACGACACCGGGCCGGCCAATCGCGGCGCCTCTTCGAGCACGAACTCCCGGAACGCGCGGGCGGCGGGGGAGAGCCGCCTGCCCCGGCGATAGACCAGGAACCACTGGCGCTCGAGCGGGAAGCCCTCCGCCTCCAGGATCACCAGCTTGCCGGTCGCGAGCTCCAGCTCGATGGTGTGCAGGGAGACAACGCTCAAGCCGAGGCCGGCGCGCACCGCCTGCTTGATGGCCTCGTTGCGGGTCATCTGCATGCCGTGACGTATAGCGATGCCATGCTCGGCAAAGAAGCGCTCCATCGCCTGTCGGGTGCCGGATCCCGGCTCGCGCATCACGAAGACCTCTTCCGCGAGACGCGCGAGCGGGATATGCGGCCCACCGGCCAGGGGATGGTCGGGTGGCGCGACCACCACCAGCGGGTTCGTCCATGAAGGCCTCCGACTCCACGTCCACCGCCTCCGGGGGCTGGCCCATGAGGACCATATCCACCGCATTCGCCTCCAGCAGGCGAACCAGCTGCTCCCGGTTGGTCACGTCGAGCTTGAGACTGATGCCGGGGTAGCGTTGGTGGAACGCCGCCAGCAAGCGCGGCGCGAAATAGTTCACCGTGCTCGCCACCGCGACCGAGAGACGACCTCGGCTCACGCCCTTCAGGGCCTCAACCACCTCCTCCATCTCCTGCAGGGCGCGATTGATGCTGCGGCTGTAGTGGTAGATCTCCCGTCCCGCCTCGGTAAGGCTGATCTGCTTGCCGAGTTTCTCGAACAGGGGCAGGCCCACCTCGTCCTCGAGCTGGCGCACCTGCATGGAAACCGCGGGCTGACTCAGGTGCAGCTCCTCGGCGGCGCGCGTATAGCTCAACTGGCGAGCCACCGCCTCGAAGATTCGAAGTTGACGCAAGGAGACGTTCAAGAGCGAGCTAAACCTGTTGCCGGTTTGTTGACTGGGCCGCATCCCGTCACCGCGGCCGCGGGAATCGTAAACCGCCGCCAAACCGCTGAGCACGAGTCTGGACCAACGGTTAGGTCAAAGCCATAAGTTGATTGTTATATCTTCTATTTGAAATATTGAATAGTAAGCATGGGGTTGCTCCCTATACTCTCCCGCCAGGTTCCGTTATGGACACCTTGCGTGCGGGACACCCTGGACGCGGCGGTCAACACCCACTTCTGAGCCGCGCGCGCATCCAGCCTTCGGAGACTGAACGAGGAACGACGAGATGCTGGTAAATATGGGGGACATGCTCCGCCACGCCCATGCCAACGGGTACGCGGTGGGGGCCTTCGATCTAGTCAGCCTGGACTTCCTCCAAGCCATCGTTGCCGGCGCCGAACAGCAGCGCGCGCCGGTGATCCTCAGCCTGGCGGAATCCCACTACGCCTACTTCGATCCAGAGCTGATCATGCCCGCGGTGCGGACCGCCGCCGAGCGGGCGAGCGTTCCAGTCGCCATACACTTGGACCACGGCAGCTCCCTGGAGGCCGCGGTGCGCGGCATCAATCAGGGATTCAACGGCGTCATGGTGGATGCCTCCACCCAGCCTCTGCAGGAGAACATCGCCCGCACCCGCGCGGTGGTCGAGATGGCCCGCGCCTGCGGAATCCCGGTGGAAGGGGAGCTCGGCTACGTGGCCGGGGTGGAAGGCGAGGACGCGGAGCGCCACCCGGGAGAGGTCATCTACACGGCACCCGAGGAGGCGGAGCGCTACGTCCGCGAGACGGGGGTCGACTTCCTCGCGGTATCCATAGGCACCGTCCACGGGCGCATGCGGGGCGAACCCCGGCTCGACTTCGATCGACTGGCGGCAATCAACGAACAACTCCGCATCCCTCTGGTGATCCACGGCGGCACGGGCCTCAGCGACCAGCAGTTCCGACGCCTGGTCGAGAACGGCGTGGCCAAGATCAATTACTACACGGCGCTCGCGGATACTGCCGGGGCCGCCATCCGCGCCAACGCGCAGATTGCCGCCAACCGATCCTACACCGATCTAACCAGAGGCATTCAGGACTCCATCCGCGCCGAGGTCGAGCGCTGCATCGCACTCTGGGGCGGTGCCGGACGGGCGGACGAGGTCGCCGCCGCCTGCCGTCCCTGGCGCGAGGTCGAGCATCTGATCGTCTACAACACCAGCAGCGCGGATGCCGCCGGGACCGCCGACATGATGGCCGAGGGACGCCGGGTGCTCGGCGCCATCCCCGGGGTGCGTCATGTGATCACGGGCGCCAGCGTCACGGAGGGCTCGGCCTATCAATACTGCTGGCTAGTGCGGTTCGCACACCCGGCGGTGATCGATTCCTACCGCGAGCACCCGGATCACAAAAAATTCGCGGATGCCCGCTTCCGCCCCGTAGCAGCGGACCGCATCAGCCTCGACTTTCAGCACACGCTGGACTGAGCGCCAAGTCCGACCCTGGCGGCCTCGGCGCGCCAGCAGAGCACATCGGATGACAGCCATGCCCATCGACTTCAGCGAATACGTCTCCTGCCTCAAGACAGCGCTCGAGTCGAGCTGACACGAGGCCGCGCGGACTGGCACCTGACCCAGCAACTCGCGCAAAAGCGCCGGATGCTGGTGATCACCGACGACGGGAACAGCGACTCCATCGTGGATGATGTCGAGCCGCTGCTCGCGGCGTTTGCCGCCTTGACCGTCTGAGCGGGAGCATGAGTACGGCCCGCGATAAATCTCGCGGGCGAATGTCGGGCGGCGACGACGAGGGGTGATCGGCCGCGGCTTTCCAGCGCCTGACCGCCCACGCGACACCGTCGACCCCACCCCGTTCCTGACCGTCTTCCGCCTCCCGCAACATCTTACCGGCCGGGGTCAATCACTCGTTTTACTTGAGCTTTTCGCGCGTCCGCCCGACTCGGCGCGCGCTCAATGACCAGCGTAGTGTGAACCGGCGCTCACTTCGCGGACCGGCGCCGCCTGAATGGCACCGCTCTTGCGGGACCAAGGTCACGCGCAATTTTTCACCGGAAACGGACGTCAGACAATGAGACTACTGCCCTTCACGGCCCTGTTCCTGGCCGCCACATCGGCCCAGGCGATCAACCTCTACAAGTGCGAGGTCGACGGTCAGACCACCTTCTCGGACCGCCCCTGCCACCTCGTCGCGGCACCGGACGCCGAGCCCCAGTTCAACGTCGACGCGGAGTCCGCCGCCCGCGCCTTGCAGACGGTGTCCCGCCTCCCGACCGTCCGGCATGCCCCGTCGGGGGAACACCAGGTCACGCGGGCCGGCAATCGGTAAGAGCGGAACCCAGGCAAGAGGCGCGCCCTGGTCGCCAGAGCCGTTTCCCAACCGAAACGACCGCCACGCATCAACCCGGAATCCCACACCTCAGCGCGTCGTAATCGCTCTCGAATCCGGCGCCGAGCAGGCGCCCGCGCAGGGGTGACTCCAGGGCGGGCAGCCCATCGATCTTGCGAATCAGCATGCGCCTGCGGCCGGTGCGGGGGATATCAGGCAGAGCGGAAAGCGCGAGGTCCAGCTCGCCTCCCTCCTCGGTGATGCATGCCGGAAAGGTGGCGAGCTGCCCGCCCCCCGGGCCGAGAAAGAGCACCGGCCGGCCCGCCACCAGGACGACCCAGGCCCCGCTGTTGCGCTTGGGCGCGCTGCCGCCGCCGGTCTCCGGCCAGGGGAGAAGCGCACCGAAGGGGTTGGCGGGATCGACCGCGGCGAGGATGCGCACCTCGTCAGCGCTCCAGCCACCCACCGGCACCTCGTCGAGCCGCGCCCCGCGCAGCCTATCCACCGCACCCGCGAGCGCGAACTGTGCCCCGGACAGCCCCTCTACGAAATAACCCCGGCGCACCTTTCCGCCCTCCTCCATCTCCCGCAGCAAACGGTAGATCGACCCGAATCCGCCCGCCAGCCCCTCGGCCTGGGCCGCCTCCCGGCTGAGCACCCCGTAACGCTCCAGCAGCATCTCCGCGCGGGCGAGCAGGCGTTCGGTATCGGAGGTCTCGCGCAGAAGATCGCGGACACAGGACCAGCGCCCGCCCGCCATCGCCGGCTCCCGGCCCTGTCGCTGCCATCGGGCGCCACCGCGCCAGGCCGCGCAGGGGGGCGAAGGTATCGTTGGTGATTCTTCCGGCCCAGACCAGGTCCCAGAGCGCGGCCTCGAAATCGTCCCTGCGGACTTCCAGGCCCGCACGCTCGGCGGCCTGCGCGAGCTCCATCAGAAAACAGGCCCCCCGCTCCCGCAGGTGCCCGAGGAGCACCGCGTGCAGACCATCCAGGGGCTCGGTGTCCGGGGCGGGCTGGAACAAACCGCTCACGCGCTCGCGGCGGTAGAGAGCGATCCGCCCGTCCTTCGGTCCCGCCGCGCCCTGGCCGATCCAGACCAGCCGGCCGGTGGCCGCCAGCATGTCCAGGTCCTCGACACGGTAGCCGGGCACACGTGCGGGCAGCAGCACACGATCCAGCTGGGTCCAGGATACCGTCAGCCCTTCGAGCTGGAGGATCGCCTCCATCAGCCGGTCCCGCCCCCTGAGGTCCTGGCCGATGCCGTGCCACGCGGGCAGGAAGCGGCCCAGGGTAGCGGCATCCACCGGGGCTACGGCGTGACGCAGCCGGGCCAGGGTACGCCTGCGCAGCCGTCGCAGCACCTCCGCGTCGCACCACTCGGGCTCCGCCCCGCCGGGGCGTATCTCGCCGTGCACCAAATCGCCTCGGGCCTCGAGCAGGCGCAGCACGGGCTCGATCTGCGCCGGCCGCAGCGCGTAGCGGGCGGCGGGTTCCCGCACCGGGAAGGGCCCCCGCGTGCGGGCATAGCGACGCAGCAGGTGCTCCAGCGGGGCATCGGTGAGGGCGACATAGCCGTCCGGCAGGCCCGGCGGCGGGACACAGCCGAGGGCATCGCGGTAGAGGCCGGCGTCCTCGGCGGCGATCCAGCGCACCGAGTCGGCGATCCGCAACCGCACCGCTCGGCGCTGGGCGTCCAGGGCGGCGAGCCAGGGCAGCGGATCGGCGGTGCAGCGGGCGCGGATCTCGGGCTCGTCCAGATCCCCCAGGCGACGCAGCAGGTCGTGCAGCTCGTCCGGGTCCCGCGCCCGGCGCTCCGCCACCCGGTGCTGCAGCTCCTGCTCCAGGTCGTCGAGCACCTCGGGGTCGATCAGCTCCCGCAGCTCCGCCTGGCCCAGCAGCTCGGAGAGCAGCCCGCGATCCAGGGTCAGCGCCTGGGCGCGCCGTTCGGCCAGTGGGGCGTCCTGCTCGTAGATGTAGGCGGCGACGTAGGCGAACACCAGCGAGCGGGCGAAGGGCGAGGCGCTGCGGGTCTCCGCCTCGTGCACCCGGATGGCGCGGCTGCGGATACGACCCAGAATGTCCTTCAGGCCGGGAAGATCGAAGACGTCGCTCAGGGCCTGGCGATAGGTCTCCAGCACGATGGGGAAGGACGGATAGCGGCGCACGGCGGCGAGCAGGTTCTGCGCCCTGAGCCGCTGCGCCCACAGCGGCTGGCGGCCCTTGGCGCTGCGACGCGGCATGAGCAGGGAGCGCGCGGCGTTCTCGCGGAACAGGCCGGCGAACAGGGCAGGTGTCGGCCAGCTGCTCGGTGACCAGGTCCTCGACGGTCTCCGGGTCCGGCATCAGGTCCGGCGAGCGCCGGCAGGTCCTCGCCGTCGGCGAAGCGCAGCACGATGCCGTCGTCGGTGTACATGACCTGGATCTCGAAGCCCTCGCGGTTCCCCAGGTGCCGCTGCAGGGCCATGGCCCAGGGGGCGTGGATGCGGGCTCCGAAGGGCGTGAGGATGCACACCCGCCAATCGCCCAGCTCGTCGCGGAAGCGCTCGACGACAACGCCCGGTCGGTCGGCACCTGCCCGGTGGCCTCCCGCTGCTCCTGGACGTAGGCGACTAAGATTGCCGGCGGCCATGGGGTCCAGCGGGGTGCTGGCGGCGATCCAGGACTCCGCCTCGGCGGCCCCGAGTGCCGCGACCTGGCGCAGAAGGCGCCGAGGGCGCAACCCAGCTCCAGGGGCCGCCCGGGGCCGTCCCCTCGCCAGAAGGGCAGCCGGCCGGGCTCGCCGGGGGCCGGGCTGACCAGCACCCGGTCGCGGGTGATCTCCTCCACCCGCCAGGTGCTGGCCCCGAGCAGGATGCAGTCGCCGGCCTTGGTCTCGAACACCATCTCCTCGTCCAGCTCGCCGATCCGGGGGCCGTCCGCGCCCAGGTGCACGCCGTAGCTGCCCCGGTCCGGGATGGTGCCCGCGTTGAGCCGCGCGACCATGGGCGCGCCGCGGCGGGGGCTCAGGCGATCGGCGGCGCGGTCCCAGCTGAGCAGCGGCCGCAGCTCCGCGAAGCTCGCTCGACAGGTAGCGCCCGGAGAGCATGTCCAGCACCGCCTCCAGCGCGCCGCGGGTCAGCTCCCGGTAGGGGCCGGAGCGGATCACCAGGGCGTGGATCTCCGCCGCCGTCCGCTCCCCCTCGCAGCACAGGGCCGCGACCTGCTGGGCCAGCACGTCCAGCGCGTTGCGGGGCATGCGGAATGGCTCCAGCTCGCCGCGCAGCATGCGCCCGGCGATGACCGCGCACTCCAGCAGGTCGCCCCGGAACTTAGGGTAGATACGCCCGCTGCTCACCTCCCCGACCCCGTGCCCGGCGCGGCCCACCCGCTGCAGCCCGCGGGCCACCGAGCCCGGGGACTCGACCAGCAGCACCCGGTCCACCGCGCCCATGTCGATGCCCATCTCCAGCGAGCTGGTGGCGACGATGGCGCGGATGCCGCCGCGCTTGAGCCCGTCCTCGATCTCGGCGCGCTGCTCGTGGGAGACGCTGCCGTGATGGGCGCGCACCAGCTCCTCCCCCGCCAGCTCGTTGAGGCGCTGGCACAGGCGCTCGCACAGGCCGCGGCTGTTGACGAAGACGATGGTCGATCGGCTGGCGCGGATCTCCTCCAGCAGCGCGGGGTAGATGGCCGACCACATCCCCTTCTCCTGCGGCGGTCGGCTCACCTCCCGGCTGTAGAGCTCGGCCAGGATGGGACCGCCCCGGGGTTGCTCGGGCGTCTGGCGGGGGATGCTCCATGTCGGGCACCGGCACCGCCACCTTGAGGTCCAGCAGCGGCGGCGCGGCGGCATCGACGATCTCCACCTGCCGGTCGCCGCCGAGGAAGCGCGCGGCCTCCTCAAGCGGGCGCACGGTGGCGGACAGGCCGATGCGCTGGGGATCCGCGGAGCACCGCGCCGCCAGCCGTTCCAGGGACAGGGCCAGATGGGCGCCGCGCTTGGTCGGAGCCAGTGCGTGGACCTCGTCCACGATCAGGGTGTGGACCGACGCAAGGTTCGCCGCGGCCTTGGAGCCCAGGATCAGGTACAGGGACTCGGGCGTCGTGACCAGGATCTCCGAGGGCTCCTTGAGCTGGCGCTGGCGCTCCCGCTGCGGCGTATCGCCGGTGCGCACTGCCACGCTCGGCAGCCGCACCGGCTGCCCCAGCGCCTCCGCCGCGCGTGCGATGCCGGCAAGGGGCGCGCGCAGGTTGCGCTCGATGTCGTAGACCAGGGCCTTGAGGGGGGAGACGTAGAGTACGCGCACACCTGCGCCTTCATCCCCCCGCTCGCGGCAAAGGCGGTCGATGCTCCACAGGAAGGCGGCCAGGGTCTTGCCGCTTCCAGTGGGAGCGGTGACGAGCGCGTGCCGGCCCGAGGCGATCACCGGCCAGCCGAGACGCTGCGCCTGCGTGGGCCTTGAGAAGTTCTGCTCGAACCAGTGCCGCGTGGCAGGGCTGAAAAGGTCGATGCTCACATGGAATCGATCGGACTGCGCACCGGCACCACGCCGGGCCGGTTCATTACAGGTGTGTAGATCATGATCGTGGAGACGTCCTCGCGCCCCAGCAGTTCCTGCACCGCGCGGATATCGTATCCCGCCTCCAGGAGACGGGGAGCGAACGAGTGGCGCAGGGCGCGGCTGTATCGTTCCCCGAAACCCCTGAAAAAACCCATCCCCGGGGCCATCTGCCGCCCCGACCGAGCACCCCAGTAGCCCCCTGGCGGACACCTCCAGAAGAGTCCCGTTTAATCGGTGTTCTGGGCGCTCAACGCGAGGACCACGATCGAAGACGGTAGAGCGACGACCAATGAACCAGCCGCTGGGCGCATCGAGAGACGAACTTCCTGAGCCGAGCCAGGGAATCAGATCGGTCGACGAATGAGGGGCTGAAAGCGAGGTTCGTTGCGTCGCATAACACCCCGCCGAGCAGTGCTTCCGGTCTGGATCAGAATTACCCTACAAACGGTAGAGAAAATGCTTACGCGGTGAATGACATGTTTCATTGACTTAACACTAGACTTAGGGTGCGACTTGGCTTCCATCTTTACCGGACCAACACGGACGATCGCACCAGCTGGCGATCCATGAGGAGAAGTCGGGGTTCCAAGTCGGGGGGCGGCTTCGACCACAAATCATAGTGCTTTCTCGGGTTCGGGCGCACGGCGTCCTCGCAAGGCCCGGGACGAGCGTGCTCGTTAGCGACGCCATGGAAGGGCCGCGCAGGTTGGAGGACGAAGAACATGACTACGAGACGTTGCACCCTTGCCTTGGCGGTCGCATTGGCCCTTACAGCCTCCACCGGGCAAGCTGGGGCGCTTGGTGCCGGAGCGGCGAAAATGGCCGAGGCTATCAACGTACCAGCGATGGCGGTCAAGCGGTTTCACGTGCCCGACGGTCCGTTCGTGCCCTGGACAGCGGGCACGGCCAACCCGAAGCTCTATGGCAAAACCTACGGCGAGTGGGCCGCCGAGTGGTGGAAGTGGGCCCTATCGTTGCCCGAGGGCAAGAATCCGGTTCAGGACGACACGGGGGAATTCTGCAACCTGTGCCAGGCAGGACCTGTCTGGTTCCTGGCCGGCACCTTCGGGGTCACGGGCGTCGAACGGAAGTGCACCATCCCCGCCGGAAAAGCGATCTTCTACCCGCTGGTCAATGCATTCTGGATCAACGAACCGGGTGACGAGGTGTTTACCGATGAGGAAGTGCGCACCCTCCTGGCCACGACGGCCGGCGGAGACGGAGCGTGTCAGCTGACTTCGACGCTGGATACCTTCGAGATGCTGAATCTCGGCGAGTTGCCGGCGCCCGTGACGGCGCACCTGCAGCCCGTGGTTCGGGCGCAATCCCCAAGGATTACCATCGAGCTGCCGGAGGACAACATTCTGGGATTCCCCCCCGGCCCCAATGAACGTCTGATCGCCGAAGGATACTGGGTGATGCTACCGCCACTGACACCGGGTAAACACCGATTGAATCTGTACGGAGCCGCATGCGCCGAGACGGAAGAAGGGATGCTAGAAAAGACATTCGAGACGGGCGTCACATACCACCTGAAGGTTCTACGGAAGCGCCCTTGCTGCCGCAACAAATAGTGCGCCTAACTGCCGGCTATGTAGCTGCCGTTGTGGTTCATGTACAGCCGGTCCGTTAATGGCTCGGACCGGTCTGTATGCGATGTGTCGGCAGCGTCGCCCCGGGGCAGGACCGGCGGTTGCGGGTTGTGGCAGGGTTCTGTCCTGGGCCGGAGCGGCAGCGGGATTTCCGGAAAAGCGGTCAGGCTCAATTAAGCTGAAGCGTCTGCTGCGTTGATTCCGCTGAGGCTTCGGTCTCATCCTGTTTCCTTGGCCGGCCGCGTTTTCGAAGTTCCCGGCGTTGCCCGGTCATCGCTTGGATCTGCGCATAGAAACGATCGTTGCCGATGGGCTGGCTCTGATTGAGCGCCATGCGAAGTTCGGCGACGGTGGCGTCACCGAGCGCAATGCGGAACAGGTGTAGGTAAGCCGCACGTCGGCATGCGTTATCCGTCCCGAGGGACAGATACCGGGGATGCGGTGACAGGAGCGGATTCGTTTCGCCCAGGGCGTTTGCTCGATAGCTTGACCAGGAATACTCCCCCGGGTCGGCTACGATGCCTGCGGGCACTGGATTGAGCTCGATGTAACGCTGGCAGACGAGCAGATACGTCTCGGCCTGAACCAGCGAGGACTTGTAGCGGCTGTCCCAGAGGGTGCCGGTTCGCCCGTAGACGTGGTTGACGTATTGCACATATCGCCGACCGACATGATCACGCGCGGCACGGAGAGCGCCTGCTCCGGCGTCAGGAGCAGATGGACATGATTGGTCATCAGCACATAGGCGTGCAGGCGGCAATGCTCGCGCTGCAGGGCTTCTCGCAGCCAGCCAAGATAGGCATGGCGGTCTTGGTCATCGAAGAAGCAGGCCTCGCGATTGTGCCCACGCTGCACGATGTGCAGCGGCATTCCGTCGATGTGGACCCGGGGACGTCGAGGCATGGCAGGATCTTGGCGGAAATTGAACCTCTTTTCCCCTTTCTCCTTGCCCCCTTTTTCTTCTCAAACAGGCCTATCGACGGGCTCGACCAAGCGTCGGGTGAACTGGTGGGGCAAGCGGTGTAAGGCCCCGTCCATGGGGCCAAGTGGTGCGCCGGCTCGAAGCCGTGCCCGGCGCAGAGCGATTCGTCCCTGCCAGACTAAATCCGCTCGAACAGCGCGGCGATCCCCTGCCCGCCGCCGATGCACATGGTCACCAATCCGAATCGGCCGCCAATGCGCTCCAGTTCGTGCAGTGCCTTCACGGTGACGATGGTGCCGGTGGCCCCGATCGGGTGACCCAGGGAGATGCCGCTGCCGTTGGGGTTGGTCTTGTCCATGGGCAGATCGAGGTCGCGGCAGACGGCCAGAGCCTGGGCGGCGAAGGCCTCGTTGACCTCGAAAACGTCTATATCCCCAATTCCGACGCCGCACTTGTCGAGCAGCTTCTTCACGGCCGGCACCGGACCGATACCCATGTACTTGGGTTCGACGCCCGCGAGCGCGTAGCCGACGAGCCGCGCCATGGGCTTCAACCCCTTGGCTTCGGCCGCCGCACGTTCCATCAGCACGACCGCCGCGGCGGCGTCGTTGATCCCCGAGGCGTTGCCGGGGGTGACGGAGCCATCCTTGCGGAACACCGGGCGCAGCTTCGCCATGCCCTCCAACGAGGCATCACGCCTCATGTGCTCGTCGGTATCGAACATCACGCTGCCCTTGCGGCTCTTAAGCTCGACCGGCAGGATCTGGCCCTTGAAGTGACCGGCATCCGTAGCGGCCGCCGCACGGCGATGGCTCTCGACCGCGAGGGCGTCCTGGTCCTCCCGCGAGATGCCCCATTTCTCGGCGATGTTCTCCGCGGTGATGCCCATGTGGCAATCGTCGAACGGGTCCGTCAGGGCGCCGACCATGGCGTCGATCACCTGGCCGTTGTTCAGGCGCTGTCCCCAGCGCATGCCCGGAAGCCAATACTGACCGCGACTCATGACCTCGGCACCGCCCGCGACCGCGCAATCCGCGTCTCCGAGCAGGATGACCTGCGAGGCGGAGACGATGGACTGAAGGCCGGAGCCGCAGAGTCGGTTGAGGGTAAAGGCCGGGGTCTCGACCGGCAGACCGCCGTTCACGGCGGCGACCCGGCTGATGTACATGTCCCGCGGCTCGGTGTGAATGACATTGCCGATCACGCAGTGTCCGACATCCGCCGCGTCGACCCCCGCCCGGCTCACCGCCTCGCGCACCACGGCCGCGGCAAGGTCCGCCGGGGGCTGGTCCTTCAGGCTGCCGCCATAACCGCCGATGGCGGTCCGCACACCGCTCAGAACCACGACTTCCCGATTCTCCGACATTGGATACTCTCCTCACGATTGGTGGAAAAAAACGAATCAATTCCCGGGAAGCTTGCCAAGCGCGACGATCACGCCGCCGGCCGGAGAGCCGACCGGCTCAGCGACCTCGTCGTTCGACTTGGGTGCTTCTCTGCGCCAACCCCGTCGCGCCCTCGGGGCGCGATGAGGCAGGGCGTTGGGGGCTGTCCATCCTCGGGTCGAGACCAACTATAGGAGACGAAGGACAACAAGGACAGGGTATCCTTGATTTCGCACCCGCAAAGCCGCTCTTTTCAGGTGACGGCGCATGTTCGGCCCGGGCCGCGAGGCGCGGACTTCGGGTAGGATAGCGGGTCAAGTCCCGTCTTCCGCCCCGCCCGAAGCAATACCGGAGATGTACAGCAATGGAAACCGGCCCGCGCGAGATCGTCACCCCCTTCCGCCCCATCCCGCTGGAGGTCCCGGAGGGCATGAAGCCCAACGAGTTCTTCAACAGCACGGAGAACCTGAACGATCTGGTGCACAACAACGGCCTGCTGGTGAATCCGGAGAACCTGCTCCTGTACCGCAAGGCGCTTGGCCACTCGAGCGAGTTCGACTGCTCCATCATCTACAACACCTCCCAGGCAATCCTGAATCCGCTGGGCCGGCCGGTGCGGCGCACCCAGGTGCCGGAGGGCGTCAAGCACGTCTGGAACCGAATGAACCAGGTGATCATCGGCTACATGCTGGAGCAGTACCCGGACCCGGCCGAGGCCCTGGTCCTCGCCGGGGAGGCGAGCCTCGACGCCACCTGGCCCCTGACCTCCCCCGGCGTGCCCAGCATCCGCATGCTGCACAACCACTTCATCGTCTTCCCCATGGACCAGCTCCGGGCGGCGAATCAGGCGGACGCCGACAACCCCAACCTCACCGACGGCGGCCAGCACAGCCTGTTCCAGGCCTACATGCGCGATGTCTACCGCCGCTTTTTCGACGAGGCGCTGGACTTGCGGATTCTCAAGACGGCGCATAGCGCCGAGTCGCAGCTCGCGCTGACCGGCTATCCTGAGGGCCTGCCCTGCTGGGAGATCCAGGGTGGCGCGGACGCGCTCAGGGACATCCGCTTCTGGCAGGAGTACGACTCGATCCTGATGGGTTTCCTCGACTTCTACCGCACCTTCTTCTCCCAGGTCTCGAGCCGCAACGCCCCGATCCTGCCCGACGTCTACTTCCCGAAGCAGGTGGAACGGGTTCTGCTCTTCGACAACGATTTCCTCGCGACCGCGAAGAAGGTGCGCGACCACTGCATCAGGGACCCGGCCTATGCCAACTCCGATCCGCTGGCAGCCCGCCTTCAAGCAGCTCATCTACCGCAACGACGAGGGCAAGCTGCTGGTCACCATCAGCCAGAACTCCATCGGCAACGCCATCACCGAGCTGCTCGGCGTGGTGGTCAAGCGCATGCCGGACGCGGCGGCCTACGGCGGCTTCGAGCCGCGACTGATCGAGCGGCTGCTCGCCGTGCGCGAGCGCCTGATCGAGGCGGACCTGGGAGAAGGCATCGCTACCGACTATTGGCCGGCGAGCTAGGCGCTACTCGTCGCGGTGATGATCGCCGTGCGGCGGCGCGGCGCCATGGTGCTGTCCGCCGGCCACCTCGACCGTTGGATGCACGTGGACGTGCGCATGGGTATGGGTATGAGGGTGGGCGTGAATGGTCGCCGCCAGCACGCGGCGATCGCGGAGCAGCACGGCGCGGGTGGCGAGCCTGCCGACCAGGCGCCGGTCGTGGGAGACGAAGATCATCGCCTGGGGCAACCCCGCCAGGTGTTCCACCAAGCGCTGCTCCGTCGCCTCGTCCAGGCCGTTGGTGGGCTCGTCGAGCAACAGGACATCGGGCTGCATGGCCAGCACCCCGGCCAGGGCTACCAGCCGCTTCTCGCCCCCCGACAGCCGGTGCGTGACGCGCTCACCGAGCCCCGAGAGCCCAAGCACCCCCAGCGTCGACTCGGCGACCGCCAGCGCCTCCTCGGCGCCGAGGCCCTGATTCAAAGGGCCGAAAGCGACGTCCTCGAGCACCGTGGGGCAGAAGAGCTGATCGTCCGAGTCCTGGAACAGGAGCCCCACCCGGAGCCGGACCTCCCGGAAGTCCGCCTCGGAGTGCCGTTCGGCGCCGAAGGCCCTTACCTTCCCTCCGGCCGGACGCAAAAGGCCCACCAGCAGGTGCAGCAGGCTGGTCTTGCCGGAACCATTCGGGCCGACGAGCGCCAGCCGCTCCCCGCGGTGCAGCGCCAGATCCGCACCCTCGAGCACCGGCCGGCCCTGGTAGCCGAAATCGACTCCCGCTAGCTCCAGCAGCGGGGCACTCATGCCAGCCGGTCCAGGGTGAGCAAACCAACCAGGCCCGTACCGAAAACGAGCGACAGCAGGGTGTCGGCCGGTGCCCACGCCGCGGTATCCAGCAGGTAGAAGCGACCGTGGAAACCGCGGCACTTCATGGCCGCGCTCACCCGGCGCGCCCGCTCGAAGCCGCGCACCAGCAGCATCCCCGCCAGCCAGCCGGTGACGCGCCAGGTATGACGGTCGCTGCGCGCAACGAAGGCGCGGGCGCGCATCGCGCGTCGCAGACGCAGGAACTCCTCCTGCAGCACCCCCAGGTAGCGCACCGTGAACAAGAGCAGGTGCACCAGCTTGTCCGGCGCCTTGAGCCTGGCGAGCGCGTGTCCCATGGCGGCGGGCTCCAGGGTCCCCACCAACCCGAGAAGGGCGAGAACCACGGCATTGGCCTTGAGCGCGATCAAGCCCGCGCGCGACACCCCTTCCCAGCTCGCGGTCAAGGGGCCGAACCGGACCCATGCCTCCCCGGGCACGGAAAAAGGCAGGGTAAGGAACAGGAGGGCCAGAAAGGCCTCCAGCCCCGCCATACGGCGCACGAGCAGGCGCCAGTCGGGCGCGGATGCCCCCACCAGCACGAAGGCAACCGCCAGCGCGGCCAGGAGCGGTGTGATTCCACTCAGGCTGACGGTAACCAGCGCGAAGGCCAGGACCGCGGCCAGACGCAGCCGCGCATCTCGTTTGCCCAACCAGCCCGGTTCACCGTCGGCGGCCAGGGTGCCGAGACCGTTCATTGCCCGTCGGAGCCCCCGCGGCTTCGCCACCAGAGCGCCAGACCCGCCAAGCCCAGGACGTAGCCGATGCCGCCGAGGAGATCTTGCAGCCTGATCCGATCCTGGTGGGCGATCAGCTGCTCGCGCAGGGGCTTCACCTGTCTGGCCACCGCCCGCTCGACCATGAATTCGAGGTCGGGATTTGGCACTAATCCAGAGCGCGCGGGCGGGGCATCGGCAAACTCTGCCGCGGTCAGGGTCCACTCGGCGGCATGGCCATCCAAAGTCTCAGCGCGAATGACCAGATCGGCGGGTGCCGCTGGCTGATAGACGAATCCACCCTCCGCGTCGGATTCGAGCTCGGCGAGCACGCGCCGTGCCGGAGACATCACGCGGATGCGAGCGCCAGCGACTGGGCCGCCATCGCTGCCGCGGACGGTGCCCTCGACCCGGTCCCCCGTGGCGAAGGCGGAAACCTCCAGCCCATGCGCGGCCGCGGGAGCCCACACGAGGGAACAAGCGAGAACCAGGCACGCGGCGAGACAAAGCGGCAGGGCTCGGAAAGCAACAGGGCGAGTCACTTCGATTGGGCTCCCAACGGCTGCGGAGACAAGATCTCTGGGGCCACGCGCCCGAGGAAGGCGATCACCGCTCCCGTCACCGCGGCCTCCACGACGATCAGGGGAAGATAAGCGGCGAGGATGACCTGGGCTGCCGGCATCAGCTCCCTACCGCTCAGGGCGAGGGAAACGCTCATCAGCACCGCGGTCAGGAACACCCCGAGCGCCCCGGAAGCCGCGCCCAGCCAGAACTGCCCGCGCCCTCGCGTTCGGGGCACCGCGGCTCCGAAGAGGGCCGAGCAGGCCAGGGCGGGCAAGGCCAGGTTCATGGTGTTGACCCCCAGGACGATGAGCCCGCCGTAGCCGAAGAAGGCGGCCTGCAGCATGAGCCCCACCAGAATCGCCGGAACCGCGGACCACCCCAACACCAGCCCCATCAGGCCGTTGAGCAACAGGTGCACGCTGCCCGGACCCAGGGGGACGTGGATCACGGAGACGACGAAGAAGGTCGCGGCCAGCACGGCTGCCTGCGGAATCCGCTCGTAGTCGAGACGGCTCAGCGCCAGCGCCAAGGCGCCCGCGGTGACCGCCACGCCCGCCGCCAACACCGGCACGCTGAGGACGCCATCCGGAATGTGTGCGATGGAACCAACCTCCCCGCTACAACCATGCGGGTTCCGCCCTTTCCTGCGCCTATGATCCACCAGTTCATCGCGAGCAACAACGCCGCTCGGGACGCGAGGAAAAAATTCTTTCCTGAGCTGCGTTCTGGGGTATACTCCGGCGTCACGAAAAAGCGCCGTCCGGTCGGCGCCCTGTCTCACGGTCGATCCCCCCTCCGAAGGCTCACCCGCATAGACAACATGGCCCCGCCTAGACCGGCCCGGAATCCCCGGGTAGGCCCTTGTATACCCCGCTCCAACTTGGCCCAGTGGTTGACGTTCGGAGCACACGGGAGCCGTTGGATTCGAGCCAGGTTCCCCCAGGAGTATTGATGACATTTCGCACACTTGGCCTCATGGAAGAGCTGGTCCGCGCCGTCGAGGCGCGCGGCTACACGCAACCGACCCCCATTCAGATCCGCGCCGTCCCCGAGGTTCTCGCCGAACGCGACATTCTCGCCGGAGCGCAGACCGGCACCGGCAAGACGGCCGCCTTCACGTTGCCCATGCTGCAGCTCTTGCAGTCCAGGACCGAGCGGCGACCGACGGCCGCGCGCCCTGATCCTCACGCCGACCCGGGAGCTCGCCGCCCAGGTCGAGGAGAGCTTCCGCACCTACGGCCAGCACCTGCCTCTGCGCTCGGCCGTCATCTTCGGCGGCGTCGGCATGCAGCCTCAGGTCGACCGGCTGCGCCGAGGCGTCGACATCGTGGTCGCCACCCCGGGACGGCTGCTCGATCATGCCGGCCAGCGGCACCATCGACCTCTCCCGGATCGAGATCCTGGTGCTGGACGAGGCCGACCGCATGCTCGACATGGGCTTCATCCACGACATCCGCCGGGTGCTCGCGCTGCTGCCGCAAGCGGCGACAGAACCTGCTCTTCTCCGCCACCTACTCGAAGGAGATCGAGCAGCTGGCCGACGGCCTGCTCCACGATCCCGTCATGATCGAGGTCGCGCGCCGCAACACGGCGGCGGAGACCGTACCAACAGGTTGCGCATCCGGTGGAGAAGACCCGCAAGCGCGAGCTGCTCTCCCACCTGATTCACAGCGGGGGCTGGGAGCAGGTGCTGGTCTTCACCCGCACCAAGCACGGCGCCAACCGGCTCTCCGACCAGCTCGGCCAGGACGGCATCAGCGCCGCCGCCATTCACGGCAACAAGAGCCAGAGCGCCCGCACCCGCGCGCTTCAGGACTTCAAGCGTGGCGGGGTGCGCGCGCTGGTCGCGACCGATATCGCCGCCCGCGGGCTTGGACATCGACCGTCTGCCCCACGTGGTGAACTACGAGCTGCCCAACGTCCCCGAGGACTATGTCCACCGGATCGGGCGCACCGGCCGCGCCGGGATCCGAGGGCGCCGCCCTGTCGCTGGTCAGCCCGGATGAGCACAAGCTGCTCGTCGACATTCAGCGCGTGCTGAGGCGTGAGATCCCGTTGCACACCGTCGCCGGCTTCGAGCCCCGCCCCGGGACCGCCGCGGCTCCCGAGTCGCGCCGACCGGCGAACGGGGTGCCACCCGAGCCGCGCCGCGGCCAACGCCGGCCATGGCGAGGCGACCGCCGGACCAGCCAGCCGGGGTAATATCCGCGGCATGAATTCGCCGTTCCGTGGATCCGGAAGGCGGCAACCGTCGAGTAGCTTGTGTGTTGACTACTCGGCCGTTTCCCACTTTCACAACACACAAGAGCGATAGAGACAGAAGCGATGAATATCTACGTAGGAAACCTGGCTTACAGCGTCACCGAGGACGACCTCAGGGATGCCTTCGCGGCGTACGGTGAGATCTCCAGCGTAAGCCTGATCACCGACAAGTTTTCCGGGCAGTCCAAGGGCTTCGGCTTCGTCGAGATGCCGAACAACTCCGAGGCCGACGCCGCCATCAAGGCGCTGAACGAGACGGCTCTCAAGGGCCGCAACATGAAGGTCAACCAGGCCAAGCCTCGCGCCGAGCGTCCCCCGCGCGGTGGTGGCGGCCGCCGGTACTGACCGACGGCGTCCGGGGGGCCGGCGAAGAGCCGCCCCCCGGACGTTTCGCTCTTTACCCGACCAGCAACCCCGGCGGGTAACCTCTCAAGACGGCGAGGAAATCGTCCGCATAACGGGCGAGTTTGCGCTCGCCGACCCCGTCCAGCAGGGCGAGTTCGGCCAAATCACGCGGTCGTCGCTCCACCATCTGCCGTAGCACCGTGTCGTGGAAAATGACGTAGGGCGGCACCCCCTGCCCCGCGGCCAGTTCCCGCCGCTTGGTGCGCAGCGCCTCCCACAAGGCCAGATCGTCCCCAGTGAGATCCACCCGGCGGGCCTCTCTGCCGCGGCGCTTCGGTTTGCGGTCGCGGCGAAGCTCCAACGGCACCTCCCCCCTCAGCACCGGCCGCGCCGCCTCCGTGAGCAGCAGCGAGCCGTGACCCGACACGTCCACCGAGAGCAGGCCCCGCGCCACCAGCTGACGGAACAGGGAGCGCCATTGGCCCTCCTCCAGCTCGCGACCGAGACCGAAGACCTGAAGCTGGTCGTGGCCGAGGCGGCGCATGCGCTCATCGTCCTGGCCACGCAGCAGGGCGATCAGGTAGTTGACCCCGAATCTTTGCCCCGTGCGGTAGACGGCGGACATGGCCTGACGGGCGGCCAGGGTCCCGTCCCAGGTATCGGGAGGCTCCAGGCAGTTGTCGCAGTTGCCGCAGGGCGCGGGCGACCGGTCGCCGAAATAGCGCAGCAGGGCCTCGCGCCGGCAGCTGGCGATCTCGCACAGGCCGAGCATGGCTTCCAGCTTGCGCCGCTCGATGGCCTTGTGGCGCTCGTCGGCCTCGGACTGCTCCATCATCTGGCGCAGGGTGAGCACGCCCTGCAGCCCGTAGGCCATCCAGGCATCGGCGGGCAGACCGTCGCGGCCGGCCCTTCCGGTCTCCTGATAGTAGGCCTCCACGCTCTTGGGCAGATCGAGATGGGCGACGAAGCGCACGTCCGGCTTGTCGATACCCATGCCGAAGGCGATGGTCGCGACGATGATCACCGCGTCCTCGCGCAGGAACCGCTGCTGGTGCAGGGCGCGGGTCTCGGCCCCGAGACCGGCGTGGTAGGGCAGCGCCGTCCAGCCCTTGGCGGTCAGCCAGTCCGCAACCGTATCCACCTTGCGCCGGGACAGGCAGTAGACGATACCGGCGTCCCGCGGGTGTTCGCGGGCGAGAAAACGATGCAGCTCCTCGCGCGGGCTCTGGAACTGACCGATACGGTAACGGATGTTCGGGCGGTCGAATCCGCTGACGAACGGCCGCGCCCGCCGCAGCGTCAGACGTTCGAGGATGTCGGCGCGGGTGGGGGCGTCTGCAGTGGCGGTCAACGCGATCCGCGGCACGCCGGGGAAGCGTTCCGCGAGCACGTGGAGTTGCGCGTATTCCGGACGGAAATCGTGCCCCCATTGGGAAACGCAATGGGCCTCGTCGATGGCGAACAGGCTGATACGCGATCGCGCCAGTAGGTCCAGCGTCCGGTCCGTGACCAGGCGCTCAGGGGCCATGTAGATCAAGTCCAGCTCGCCGTCCGCCAGCGCCCTCTCCACCGCCAGAGCCTGCTCGATGCCCAGGGTGGAGTTGAGGCAGGCGGCGCGCACCCCATTCTGGCGCAGGGTCTCCACCTGGTCCTGCATCAGGGCGATCAAGGGCGAGACGACCACCCCCGTACCCGGACGCACCAGGGCGGGAATCTGGTAGCACAGGGACTTGCCGCCGCCGGTTGGCATCAGCACCAGGGCATCGCCCCCCGCCGCGACATGCGCGACGATCTCTGCCTGGGTGCCGCGGAACTCGCGGAAACCGAAGACGTTACGCAGGACCTCCAAAGGTGCCGGGGACATCGTCAACGACCGCCGCAGCTCAAGCGTACCGCTCGCGCAGCGCCTCGACGTGGCGGGCACGAGTGAGCACCACGACCTCGTCACCTACCTCCAGGCGAGTCTCTGGCCCGGCGAGCAGAAACTCGTCGCCGTTGCGGTAGACGCAGATGACTCGGGCAGTCTTCGGCAGGGCCAGGTCAGCGACGGGCGACGCCTGCTCCTCGCCGACACGGAAGGAAAACACCCGCGCGTCGCCGCGCAGGATGTCCGATACCAGGGGAATATCCCGCCCCTCGGCCAGATCCGCGAGGTAACGCCCGACCGTGTGCATGGGCACCAGAGAGTCCGCGAGACCGAGCTCGGCACAGATATGCTCCAGCTCCGGGTCCTCGATCTTGGTCACCACCCGCAGGAATCCCAGAGAGCGCGCAACCAGGCTGGCAATGATGTTGGCCTGATCGTCGTGGGTGACGCAGAACAGCATGTCGGTGGCCTCCGGGTCCGCCTCCCGCAGGATGGCCGGGCGCGTCCCGTCGCCGTGGATGAAGCCGACGTCCAGCTCCTCGCGGATCTGCTCGATGGTCTCCAGGTCCCGCTCGACCATGACCACCTCGTGCCGGCGCTCCATGAGCATGCGCCCGGTAAGCACCGCCAGGGTCCCGCTGCCGACGAAGACGAAACGCATGTCGAGGGCTCCTGCTCGGATCGGGGCCGGCAATCCGGCACTCAGGGCTTATACCAGGTGCCAGGATACAACAGCACCAGCAGTGCGAAGACCTCCACCCTGCCGGCGAGCATGTCAAAGGTCAGCACGGCCTTGAGCCAGGGCGCGAGCTCGGGCCTGGTGATTCCCGAGGAGAGGCCGACGGTGGCGGTCGCCGAGACCACCTCCAGCAGCGCGTTGAGCGGATCGTGACCCATCGCGAGAAAGGGCAGCCACGAGCACAGAATCACCAGTGGGAAGAGCAGGAGCAGCAGCAGGGCGTGTTCGATCTGCGCCGGCTCCAGCGGGCGTCCGGCAAGGCAGGGCTGAAGCACGGCGTGGCGGGGGGTCTGGGCGCGCAGGATCGCGAACTGGATCACCCTCAGCAGGATCAGGAGCCGCAGCAGCTTCACGCCGCCCGCGGTGGAGCCGACTCCGGCGCCGGTCACCATGGACAACACCAGCACCCACTTCGCCTGTGGCTCGAGCGCGCCGACGTCCAGGGTCGAGAATCCGGTGCCGGTCTGGGCGCTCAGGGCCTGCATCAGGGCATCGGCGGGTGCGACGCGCCCAACCAGCCACAGCAGCAGGGCGACGAGGCACGCCGCCGCGGCCAGCGCCCGCAGCTCCGGATCCCGCACCAGCTCCCGTGCACCCCGGGCGAAGACGCGATAGAACAGGGGCAGTGGCAACGCGCCCAGAAAGGCCACCGTCAACAGGGCCGACTGGGTGCGACGGTCCAGTCCGGCCAGGCTGTCCGGGAACGCCGAGAAGCCGCCGGTGGAGACCGCGCTCAAGGTGTGGATCAGGGCCTCGAACACGGGCAGCCCCGCGGCTAGGACCAACCCGAACCCCGCCGCCGTCAGCACCAGATAGACCGCCAGCACCCGGCGGGCGTGCATACGGACCCCGGGGATCAGATCCTCCTCCTCCGAGGCGGCGTCGGCCAATTGGCGCATGTCCGCGACACGCCCGAAGGCGAGAGCCAGCGACAGCACCACGATGCCCAGGCCTCCGAACCACTGCATCCAGGCGCGGGTGAACAGAAAAGCATCGGACCGGTGCTGGGGATCCGGCACCATGGTCAGGCCCGTTGTGGTAACCCCCGATACCGCCTCGAACCAAGCGTCCAGCGGAGCCAGACCGGTCGCGGTCAGGGGGGCGGTCATGAGTCCCGACGCGAGGACGAAGGCTAGGGCGGTCACCGCCAACGCCTCACTGGCCTGCAGGGGCCGCTCCTCGGGTGGCAGACGCGCGCAGGCCCCGAGGGCGAGCGCGGGCACCACGGCCGCCAGAAGGAGGAACCAGGCAAGGCGGGTGTCCCCACTCGCGAAGGCGAACAGGGTCGGCACCGCCGACAGGATCGAGAGCACCAGCGCCACCTGCCCGAGGTGGCGGCAAATCGCCCGCATCCGCACCGGCTGCCTGAGGGGGCGCACCTGAGCGTTGAGGCTCGCCATGCGGAAGCGGTTCCCGTTAAGCGGGCGGATCGGTGGACACCGCAGGCGTTTCTGGCGCCGCGTAGCCCAGCCGTTCCGAGATCCTGCGCGCCCCCTCCTGGACCAGGGGCACCCACTCGTCCCGGCGACGCTCCCGCGGGGCGGACACCGAGAGCCCGGCCACCGCCACGCCCCGGGCATCGTGCACCAGAACACCGATGCAGCCCACACCAAGCTCGGCCTCCTCGTCGTCGAACGCGAATCCCTGGGCCAGGGCCTGGCGCGCCTCCTGCACCAGGGTCTCCGCATCGCGGATGCTGTGTCGGGTGTAGGAAGGCAGGCCGGAACGCAATGCGTAGGAGCGAACCTCGGAGTCACCCCCCTCTCCCAGGAACAGCTTGCCGACCGCGGTCACGTGCAGGGGTGCGCGGCTGCCCACCACCTGCTCCACCCGCATCATCTGGCTGGAGGTGACGCGCTCCACGTAGACCACCTCGTCGCGGTCACGCAGACTGAGGTTCACCGTTTCACCCACCTCGTCGCGCAGCCATTCCATCACGGGCGGCGCTACCCGGCGCACGTCGAGCTGGGTGCCCACCTTGGCCGCCAGCTGCAACAGGCGCACCCCGAGCTTGTAACGCCCCGACCCAGCCCGCTCGACGTAGCCGTGGGCCATCAGTGAGGTGAGGATCCGCGATGCCGTGGACGGATGCAGTTGGGCATCCGCGGAAAGGATCTTGAGGCTGGCGGAGCCCCCGGCACGGGCCAGGGCATCCAGAAGCGCGGCCGCCCGGTCGATGACCTGGATCGCGGTCTTGGTCATGAGGGCCTCCAATACTTAACGATGTGAGGGTAATTGTAGAGTGCGAATCAAACACCCGGCGACTGCCACGCGGGTCCTGGCGCCAGCCCCCGGCAATCCGCGGCGGCCTCGCGCAATGGCGGAAAGACCTTACAGCAAGCATCTTCCCCGATCGAATGCTCCGCCCAAGTGGCAACTAGGGCCTACTTGACTTCGGTCAAAAACCGATATCTAGTTACTCCTATAATTCACGACACAATATCTTGTGGTTTGAAAAAGATTGGGAGAGTTGATGACCACCCCATCCAGCCGCCTCGCAACCCTGCCGACCCGCATCATCAAGCGCGACGGAAACCAGGTTCAGTTCGACGCCGGCAAGATCGAGTCCGCCATCCTGCGCGCCGGCCAGGCAACCGGGGAGTTTGGCGAGGCCGAGGCGGCGCTGCTGACGGCACAGGCGGTGAAGGTGCTGGCCCATCGTTACCAGTCCGGTCGGCTGCCGGATATCGAGGGCATCCAGGACGTGGTGGAGCAGACCCTGATCGCCGCCAACCACTTCGAGACCGCCCGCTCCTACATCGTCTACCGCGAGCAGCACTCGCGCCTGCGCGAGGACCGGCGCACCCTGGTGGACGTCGCTGCCAGCATCAACGAATACCTGGACCGCTCCGACTGGCGCGTGGCGGCGAACGCGAACCAGGGATATTCCCTCGGCGGGCTGATCCTGAACACCTCCGGCAAGATGATCGCCAATTACTGGCTGTCCCACGTCTACCCGCCGCAGATCGGGGAGATCCATCGTCAGGGCGATGTCCATATCCACGACCTGGACATGCTCGCCGGCTATTGCGCCGGCTGGTCTCTGCGCACCCTGCTGGCCGAGGGGTTGAACGGGGTTCCGGGCCGGGTCGAGGCGGGTCCGCCGAAGCACATGTCGTCGGCGGTCGGGCAGATCGTCAACTTCCTGGGGACGCTGCAGAACGAGTGGGCGGGCGCGCAGGCGTTCTCCAGCTTCGATACCTACATGGCCCCGTTCGTGCGCAAGGACGGCCTCGGTTACGACCAGGTCAGGCAGTACATCCAGGAGCTGATCTACAACCTGAACGTGCCCTCGCGGTGGGGTACGCAAACCCCCTTCACCAATCTCACCTTCGACTGGGTATGCCCCGACGACCTGCGTGGGCAGGTGCCGGTGATCGGCGGGGAGGAGCAGCCCTTCACCTACGGCGAGCTGCAGGCCGAGATGGACCTGATCAACCGCGCCTACATCGAGGTGATGACCGAAGGCGATGCCAAAGGGCGCATCTTCACCTTCCCCATCCCCACCTACAACATCACCCCGGACTTCCCCTGGGAGAGCGAGAACGCGGACCGGCTGTTCGCCATGACGGCCAAATACGGGCTGCCCTACTTCCAGAACTTCATCAATTCGGAGCTCTCCCCGAACATGGTGCGGTCCATGTGCTGCCGGCTGCAGCTCGACCTGCGCGAGCTCCTCAAGCGCGGCAACGGGCTGTTCGGCTCCGCGGAGCAGACGGGCTCGCTCGGCGTGGTGACCATCAACTGCGCCCGCCTCGGGTATCTGCACCGCGGCGACGAACGGGCGCTCCACGCCCGACTGGATGAGCTGCTGGAGCTCTCCCGCAACAGCCTCGAGATCAAGCGCAAGGTCATTCAGCGTCATCTGGACGCCGGTTTGTTCCCTTACACCAAGCGTTTCCTCGGCACCCTGCGCAATCACTTCTCCACTATCGGCGTAAACGGCATCAACGAGATGGTCCGCAACTTCACCGGCGACGCCGAGAACATCGTCACCGAGCGCGGAAGGGCCCTTGCCGTGCGCTTCCTAGGCCGGGTTCGCGAGCGCATGGTCGCGTTCCAGGAGGAAACGGGTCACATGTACAACCTTGAGGCCACCCCGGCGGAGGGAACCACCTACCGCTTCGCCCGCGAGGACCGCAAGCGCTACCCGGACATCGTCCAGGCCGGCACACCCGACGCCCCCTACTACACCAACTCGTCCCAGCTACCCGTGGGCTTCACGGACGACCCCTTCCATGCGCTGGAGATGCAGGAGGAGCTGCAGAGCAAGTACACCGGGGGCACCGTGCTGCACCTCTACATGAGCGAGCACGTCTCCAGCGTCGAGGCCTGCAAGCGTCTGGTGCGCCGGGCACTGACCAACTTCCGCCTGCCCTACATCACGGTCACGCCGGTGTTCTCCATCTGCCCCAAGCACGGCTACATCGCCGGCGAGCACGAGTTCTGTCCCGCCTGCGACCAAGAGCTGATCGCACGCAAGCGCGCCGAGGCGCAGGCGTTCGGGGCCTGCGCCCGCCATTGACCAAGGCGGCGAGAATCGCCGCCGGTTCCCATCACACCATCCCGTAGAGACCACAGGAGCAAAAAGCCATGACCACAAACGAAGGCATCGAGCTGAGAGAAGAGGAACGCACCCGCTGCGAGATCTGGACGCGGGTCATGGGCTATCACCGCCCGGTGTCCGCCTTCAATGCCGGCAAGCGCTCCGAGCACATCGAGCGTCAGTACTTCGTCGAGCGAGGCCGGGACTGCCTCTCCGCGCGCGGCGACTGACCGACGCCTTTGTCCGAGACGCCCGTTCGATGCACTCGATCGCAAGGACCGAAACCCACGACGCGACGCACTTGCCTCCTGGTGGCGTGCGGCCGTCCGCGGTCCGCCACCCCACACGACAGGGAACGCCCGAGCAACTCGCCGTCGGCGGCCTGACGCCCCTGACAACGGTGGATTTCCCGGGTGAGCTTGCGGCAGTCGTCTTCTGCCAGGGCTGCCCGTGGCGCTGCGCCTACTGCCACAACGGCCACCTCGTGGGCGGCGTCGCCGGCGGGCTCGTTCCCTGGCCAGAGGTACGCGGCCACCTACAGCGGCGCATGGGCCTGCTCGACGCCATGGTCTTCAGCGGCGGCGAGCCAACGGCGCAGGAGGCCCTCCCGGCGGCGATAGAGGAGGCGGCGGCCATGGGCTTCAAGATCGGACTGCACACCGCCGGGTGTTATCCGCGGCGCCTCCGGCGCCTAGTCCACCGTCTCGATTGGGTGGGACTGGACATCAAGGCCCTGCCCGAAGGCTACCGAGCCATCACCGGCGTCGCGGACTCGGGAGAGCGAGCCTGGGAGAGCTTGCGGATACTGCTCGGGGCCGGCATCAGAATCGAGGTCCGCACCACGGTATTTCCCGGCTGGACGCTGGAGGATCCACTCAGGCCGCTGATGGAGCGCCTCGCGGCCGCGGGCGTCGGCGATTACGCGCTGCAGGGGTGCAGGACGGAGACCGCCCTGGACCCGGCGCTGCGCGGAACGGTTTCGATGCCTGTCTCCGCCGCAGTCATGGATCTAGGAAGCAGGCTGTTCTCGACCTTCCGCGTGCGATAGGGACGGCGCCGATATCGCTATCGGCGCCGTCCAGTACGGGTTCGAGCAAAGCAACCCCGGCCCTCAGCCCTCCATCGGCTTGATGATGCCGCAGGCGTCGCGTGCCCCGCCGGCACAGCCTTTCTTGAGGTCGGATTCCTCGTCGCAGTAGGTGTCCTCATTGGTGTGGATGATGAAGGCGCTCCCGTCCTCGTCCAGGATCGTCAGCCGGCCGGGGGACAACGTGATCCTGTTGGTCGTATGGGTCATGCGACCCACTCCGTCCTTGACCTCGATGTTGATCAGGTCACCCATGTGGTACGGGTGATTGATGTCCTTGGCGGGAACCTCGTCGCCGGCGCTGTCCGGACGGGATTCGCCAAATGGACCCGGGTCGTGGTGGCCCTTCGCCGCTCCGCACGGCTCGCACGCCGCGACCTCATGGATGTGAACGGCGTGCCTGCCGTCGCTCAGCCCTTTCACGGTCATGTCTACGGTAACCTCCTTGATCCCTTCAGCCGTGACCGCCTCTACGAGGGTTGCGGTACCGCTGATTTCGGGATTCTCGCAGCCCTTGATCTCTGCAGACGCCTTCAAGGCCTCGGCCTGCGCGACGGTCGAGCTGAATGCGACGACGATGCCGATGAGTGAGCCGGAAAGCAGGCGGGCCGGGCTGGTGAGGGGTCGTTTCATGGTCTATTGCTCCTTCGGTGCTGACTACAATCAGAAACCTTGACACGGTCCGCCGGGCGGCGGGGTTTAACCAAGTACATTACTCGGTCAATCACCGCCAAAGAGTAGTCCCGCCAGGCGCAATGGGCAAGTTTGAAAAGGTGAGAGTGAGAGCGAAAGGGAGCCGGGGTTCGACGGCACCCCGGCCAAGCTACGCGGGTATTGAATGCAGATACCGCAGAGCGGCTGCGCAGGAAGCGCGCGGTTTGAAGACTTAGCCCTGGGAGGGCACGACCAGCGCCTTTGCCGGTCTTGAGCGCTTCCTCGTGATGAGTTGAACCGCCTTGCGGGCGCTGATTTCACGGACCTCGTATTGGTCGAGAGTGCTTTGAAGCCAATAGTGTGAGTCGCCTTGATCGTTTCTTCCTCTCGGACTCGCCGGCTGCAAATGGAAAGTCATAAATACCGCTCCTTGCTGGTCGTTCGCTCTATATGCCGAACTTCTGCCAGAAGCATGCCAAATCGTGACGGGGCACCCGTCGCGCAAGCAGGACCGACGCTACAAGCGGTTCATCGCATCGCGCGAACCCCAACGCGGCCTGCGCCGGATCGATGCTTTGTCGTGTGCCGCAGACAGCGCCAATACGACGTTCCGCTCATCGCAAGGGCTTGTTCCCTACCAACCCGTTGGCCACCAAAAGGCTTTCGCGCCAGGCCGCTCGTCTGGTATTGATAGCCCCGAAATCAGCTACGGGGTTCCGACGATGACACATCGTCACGCTGCCGCAGCCGCCATGATCATCGCCATCGTGATCGGAATCGCGGCCTGGTCAAAGCTTCGTCACCACGACCAGGAGGTCTACGACACACCGCAGCGGGTGCGGGCGGACGAGCACCCGGCATTCCAGTCCGGGAATCCGGCGGCGGATCGAGCCGATCCGCGCTAGGCAGAACGCAGCGATGCGAATGGAATCATGTCGCAAACCGATGTCGGACGGGCGCATTGCAGATCGGATGGCACACACCCGGACCCGTCGGCGCAGCTTGGCGCAGCTGGCGCAGTGAAAAGCTAGACCAGACCCACCGCTTGGTCTATGTTCGGCTCTCCACACCACACTGGAGGAAAAAACGATGCGCAAGATACTTGCCATGACTATAGGGGCGGCCCTGATGTCCGCCGCCATCGCCGGCGAAATGGCGACCCCCGACGAGGCCAAGGCGCTGAGCCAGCAGGCGCAGGCCGCGGTGAACGACACGGGCAGCGAGAAGGCCTTCGCCGTTTTCTCCGACCCGGCGGGCGGTTATCAGGAGAAGGACCTCTACGTCTTCTGCATGGACATGGAAGGCGTGATGCTCTATCACGCCAAGAAGCCGGAGCTGGTCGGGAAGAACCTCGCCGACTTCAACAAGTACGGGGACGAGCTGTTCAAGAACATGATCGCCGTCGCCAAGGATCCCGGTGAAGGCTGGGTCGACTACAAGTGGCCCTACCCCGGAAGCGAGGAAATCAAGGAGAAGACCAGCTACGTCCTGACCAACAACGAGGGCTTCTTCTGCGGCGTCGGCGCCTACAAGTGACGCCTGGGCTTCCGGGGGCGGCCCAGCCCGTCTCGCGCCCTAAGCAAACGCTGTTCATTTCAGCGCTCCCCCGCGGCGCATGGATGTGCTGATTCGGGCCGGGATGTCCAATACTTCGCGTCTCCTTAACGAAACGACGCAGCCCCGCTTCCGCGGGGCTGTTTTTTTTTGCGAGGGCGATGGCCGCATCCGCGCGCCCGACCCCTAATGCCGCAGCGCAAGCTTCAGCCCAGGAAGGCATCCTCCCACTCGCCCTCGCCCACCGCTTGCTGATAGGGCTCGACCTCTCGCCCCGCGAATACCTCGTCCACCACCTCGATGAAGCGCTTGGCCTGGGGGGAGAGGAACTTGCCGCGGCGCAGCACGATGCCGTAGCTGCGTTTCGGGAAATATTGCTCCAGCGGGATACTCGCAAGCCGGTCATCGCCGGTGAGGCACACATCGGTGACGATGGAGATGCCGAGCCCAAGTTCCACGTACTTCTTGATCACCTCCCAGCCACCCGCCTCGAGTGTAACCTTATAACCCTGGTGGTGCTGTCGGAATACCAGATCCACCATGCGCCAAGTGCTGAGGTGCCGGGGCGGCAGGATCAAGCCGAAGGGGGCGATGTCCTCCAACGTAACATCCTTCTTTCCCGCCAGGGGGTGATCCACGGGCGTAATGAGCTTAGGCCCGTAGGTGACCACCGGGCGATAGGTAATGTCATCCGGGACCTCCAGCATGGAGCCCACCGCGAGATCCGCGTCGTCGGCCCGCAACATGGAAAGACCGTCACGGCCGGTGACATTGTGCAGCTTGAGCTCGATGCCCGGAAAACGGCTGGTGAAGAGCCCGACCGGCTCGGGCAGGATATAGAGGATGGTGGACTCGCCTGCCGCGATGTCCAGCGTGCCCTGGTCCACCCGCCCGCAGTGGGTGGCGAAGGTCTCTTGCAGCTTGTCCATGCCCTCGACCAGGGGCTGCGCCAACTGGTAGAGAAGATCGCCCTCCGGCGTGAGCTTGATCTTGGGCCCCCGCCGCTCGAAGAGCAGGGTGTCGAACTCCCGCTCAAGGGCTTGGATCTGAAGCGACACCGTCGGCTGGCTTAGAAAGATCTGCTCCGCGGCCGCGCTGACGCTACCGGTGCGTGCCGCGTGGCAGAATGCGCGCAGCTGTTTCAACCGGTTCTGCTTGTAGTGGATCTGGGAGCCCGATGCCATTGACCTTGTCAATAGTTGTGTCGTGTGGGGGCAATAATAGTGCATTGCCCGGCGGAATGCCGTGCCGGCGGGGCCAAAAGGGCGGCGCACCCCAAGGAAACGCCCGTCAGTCGGCGCTTTTGTCGGGGGTTGCACCCCTGATCGACAACCAGGCTTGGCCGGAGAAGGCAAAAGGGTTGGCGGCGACAACCGGCAACCCCTTCTCCACGGCCGTCCCTGCGCGGGCGATGAGATCGGTATCCTCGCCCTCCAGCGTCAGCGCCATAAGCACCGCTGCCGGGGATGGCAGAGGGCTGTCCGAGAATGCCAGCTCGGAGGGGACCGCGGGCAACAGCGGCTCGGCGGCGAGCGCCCAGCCGCCGTTCACATGGAATCGCCGCCAGGCCTGCCGCACTAGGCGCCTTGACAGCGCGAGGTCCGGCGGAGAGCCCGATAGCGCGCCCCAGTCGGCCAACCCGCGCGCGACGAAGGCATAGTCCTCAAGGGTCGCCTCGCCGATCCAGCCCCGTTCCGAGACCGCGCGGTGCAGGCGCTCTCCGTCCCAGAGCCGTTCCACCAGGTAGTCCCGCAGCGCCGATGCCGCTTGCCGGTAGCGCTCTAATCCGAGCTCGCGAGCACCCGCCACCAGCGCGCTCAGGGCCAGACCGTTCCAGCCCGCGAGCTGCTTGTCGTCCCGCGGCAGACCTCGCTGCCGCCGCGCCTCCAGCAGCTTGGTCCGAGCCCGCGCGAACAGCAAGTCGGCCTCGGCCGAGTCGATGCCGAGACTCGTCGCCGCGCCGGCGGGTGCTTTCTCCCGCATGGGCAACAGACCCGCGGCGTGCTCGGATGGCCCCTCCAGACCCCAGACCAGCGCTAACAGCCGGCGCTCGCCCTCGGTCAGCAGCCGCGCCAGCTCATCGCCGCGCCACAGGTAGTAGCCACCCTCGACATCCTGGGCGTCGACCGCGGACAGGCTGGCGATGTAGGCTCCCTCGTCCCCCGACATCTCCGCGATCAGAAAATCCAGGGTGTCGCGGGCGACTTCCCGGTACCCCGGCTGTTCCAGCACCACGGCCGCGCGCAGGTAAAGGGGTGCCAACAGCGCCTGGGTGTAGAGCATCTTCTCGAAGTGCGGCGTTTGCCAGTCGGGATCGACCGTGTAGCGAAAGAAACCGCCGCCGAGATGGTCCCGCAGCCCGCGGTTCGCCATCGCGTCAAGGGTCAGGCGCAGGAACGCCCCCAGTTCCTCGTCCGGCGCGCGGGCCTGCACCTCCAGCAGCACCGCGAGGTTGGGCGCCATGGGGAAGCGCGCCTGGTTGCCGAAGCCCCCGGCGAGTTGGTCGCCGATCAACAGAGCCTGACGCTTCAATGCCGAGGCGAGCGCATCTTCCGAGACGCGCGCCATCGGTTCAGCCACCGCTTCCGACTCCGCCTCGGCGCGCTCCAGGGCCGCACGGCGGGCAAGGTCGCTGAGCTTCGCGCTCTGCTCGGACCACGCCTTGACCACACGCTCGAGCAGCGCCCGAAACTCCCCTGGTGGCGCGTAGGTCAGGCCCAACAAAGGATAGCCCGCCGGCGTAAGAAACACGTTCAAAGGCCAACCTGCCTGGCCCGCCGTGCGCTCGACGAATCCGATCAGGTAGGCGTCAAGGGCCGGGTGCAGCTCCCGATCCAGCTTGACCGGAACGAAATGCCGGTTGAGCAGAGCGGCGATATCCAGGTCGCGGTAGCTCTCACGCTGCATCACGTGGCACCAGTGGCACGCGAAGTAACCGCTGGACACAAACAGAGGCCGACCGCTGGCACTGGCCTCGGCCAGCGCCTCCCGGCCCCACTCCCGCCACTGCACCGGATCTTGTCCGTGCATGGCGAGATAAGGAGAGGGGTTGCCCACGAGGTCGTTCGCAGCCACGGCCGGGGGAGCGACCAGCGCGATGACGGAGAGCGCGAGGCCCCACACCTCGCGCCTCACAAGCCGGAGGAAACGTTTGCTTGCCATGATGCAGGACCGGTTAACGCCGACCAGGCGCGTGGACGGTTGGACAACGCAGACGCGGGGCGAGATCCAGGCCCGGCCTGGATATACCCCGCCGCCAACCCGGGGTTGAGGCCGGTAAACTACGGCTGATCGAGCTGCGCGAGGATGTTGCGCGCCACGCGCCGCTGATCGTCGTCGCCGTCGGCCAGCACCTCGTAGAGCAGCGCACGGGCGCCCGCCTCGTCCTCCTCTTCGCGCAACTCCATGACGCGCTCGAGCTTTTGCGCGACCGGATCCGGGGCGGTCTCGTCCGGCGGCTCGATGTCCTCGTCCGCCTCGATGGCATCGAGCTCCGCCTCCAACTCCTCCGGCGTCATCGGACGGAAGCGCTCGTTGTCAAACGGGTCGCCCCCGGAGAGTTCGCGACCGACCACGGAATCCCCGCCGGACCTGACGTCGATCCCCTCGCCGGGCGGGGAGTCCGGCGGACCGCCGCCCGAAGGTGGATCATCGCCTCCGCATGCGGCAAGACCACCGCCACCCGACGCCGCGGCGCCAACGGCATAACCCGAATCACTCTCCTCGCGATTGGCCTCGCCGCGGCGCAGAAAGAAGCGGGAGAAGAAGATCCCGAGCTCGAACAGCAGCCACATGGGAAAAGCAAGCAGGGTCTGCGAGATCACGTCTGGCGGCGTCAACAGCATTCCGGCGACGAATACGCCCACGATCACGTACGGTCGCTTCTTGCGCAGATCCTCGGGCGTGGTGATGCCGACGGAAACCAGCAAGATGGTCGCGATCGGGATCTCGAAGGCGATCCCGAAGGCGAAAAAGAGGGTGAGCACGAAATCCAGGTAGGCGGTGATGTCGGTCATCACCGCGACTCCTTCGGGTGCCGTGCCGGTAAGGAAGGCGAACACCAGGGGAAAGACCACGTAGTAGGCGAACGCCATGCCCAGGTAGAAAAGCACGATGCTGGATACCACGAGCGGCACCGCAAACCGCTTCTCGTGCTGGTACAGGCCCGGTGCCACGAAGGCCCAGAACTGATACAGCAGGTAGGGCATGGACAGGAAGACCGCCGCGACCAAGGCGAGCTTGAAGGGCGTCAGGAAGGGCGAGGCCACCTGGGTGGCGATCATGCTGGTCCCCTCCGGCAACTGGGCCATGAGGGGTGCGGCGACGTAGATGTAGATCTCGTTGGCGAACGGGAACAGGACCAGGAACACCGCCAGCACTGCCACCAGCATGCGCAGGATGCGATCCCGCAGCTCTACCAGATGGGAGATGAAGGGCTGCTCCGGACCGGGTTCTTCGTGGTTCGCCGGTGAGGACATGGCGGAAATGGGGGATTCTCGTCGCCTGGGTTGATGAAACGTGCGGGTCGCCGTCCCTCGACTGGGGCCTGTCGCCGGACCCCGGCGCCGTCAGTGCGAGAGCTACGGTAGCCCGGAGACGGCGACCGGCGTCGATACTCCGCCCCGGGGTCTCATTGGGAGCCGGTGTCCTTCCCCTTGTCGCCGACCGTCGGCGAGCCCTTGGGCGCGGTGGCGGGCGTTTTGTCTCCGGGCTCTTCCAAGATGGTCTCCAGGGGATTGCTCTTCGCCTGTTTCTCGAGGATCTGCTTGAGCTCCTCCGCCTTGAGCTCACGGTCGATCTCCGCCTTCACGGAGCTCAGCATGCGCCGCCCGCGACCGAGCCAGAGCCCGGCCGTGCGCGCCAGCTTGGGCAAGCGCTCCGGGCCCACGACCAGCAGGGCCACCAGGCCGACGATGGCAAGCTCCCAGAATCCGACGTCAAACATCAGGGGGACTCAGTCGGGACCGTGGCGCTCAGACCTTGTCCTTCTCCTTGGCGGCGGCCTCACCCTCGGCGGTGCGTTTGGCCGCGGTCTCCTCAAGCTTCTTCGGCTCCTCGTCCTTCTCCTCCTCGTTCTGATTCATGGCCGAGCGGAAGCCCTTGACCGCATTGCCCAAGTCCGAGCCGATGCTCTTGAGACGCTTAGTGCCGAAAAGCAGCAGCACGATGACCAGAATGATCAACAGCTGCCAGATACTGATTCCACCCATACCCATGGTTGCCTCCGATACCGTCTGCGCGAGACGGCGACTCGTCTAGTTCAATCGCCGGCGGGCGCCAAGTGCGCGGCGGGTGCCGCCGCCGATGGCGCGAACCCCGGTGCGGATGCGCGATCATACCCGAAGAGGATGCCCGGATGCAGTCCCTCACTCACTTCCCGCGGCGGGCCTTTTCCTCGATTCCCGACAGCCCGAAGCGCCGGTCGAGCTCGTTGAGCACTGCTTCCGGGCCGAGCCCCCGGTGAGCCAACAGCACCAGCGTGTGGAACCACAGGTCGGCCACCTCGTGGACGATCTTGTCGGCCTCCCCATCCTTGGCAGCCATCACGGTCTCGGTCGCCTCCTCGCCGATCTTCTTGAGGATGGCGTCGGCGCCCTTCGCGTACAGCTTGGCCACGTAGGAGCCGTCGGGATCCGCGTGCTTGCGCTCCTCCAGAACCTGGGACAGGCGCTCCAGGACGTCGTTCATGCCCGATTCCGATCCTCGATGCGTCACGGAGAGCCCATCGCCCTGCTCAGGATTTCCGATAGATGGCATCGGGATCCTTGAGCACCGGCGCGATCTCGGTCCATTCGCCGTCACGCAGCTCGCGGTAGAAGCAATTGTGCCGCCCGGTGTGGCAGGCGATTCCGCCTTTCTGCTCCACCTCCAGCAGCACGACGTCCGCGTCGCAGTCCACCCGAATGGCATGCACGACCTGCTGATGGCCCGACTCCTCCCCCTTGTGCCACAGCTTGCCGCGGGAGCGGGACCAGTAGACCGCATGACCCGTCCACGGGTCAGCGCGAGCGCCTCCCGGTTCATCCAAGCCATCATCAGGATCTTGCCGCTCCCGGTCTCCTGGGCAATGGCGGGCACCAGGCCCTTGTCGTCCCACTTGATCGTATCCAGCCAGTCTTCGTTCACGGCAGCGCCCCTAGAGTCGGTTCAACAAGTGTCGGCCAGACGCTGACCGGCGGCGAAATCCAGGGTGCCCTCGTAGATCGCCCGTCCCGTGATCGCACCCATGATTCCGCTGCCTGCAACGACGCACAATGCGCGGACATCGTTGAGGTCGGTAATTCCGCCAGAGGCGATCACCGGGATGGAGATCGCATCGGCCAGGGCCTTGGTGGCCTCGACGTTGGGCCCGGTCAGCATGCCGTCGCGCCCGATGTCGGTGTAGACGATGGCAGTGACCCCGTCGTCCTCGAAGCGCCGCGAGAGCTCATCGACCCGGTGCGCGGTGACCTCCGCCCAGCCCTTGATGGCGACCAGCCCTTCCTTGGCGTCCAGGCCGACGATCACATGGCCCGGAAAGGCACGGCAAGCGCGGGAGACGAACTCCGGCTCTTTGACCGCCTGGGTGCCGATGATGCAGTAGTGCACACCGGCCTGCAGATAGGCCTCGATGGTGGCCTCGTCGCGGATGCCGCCCCCGACCTGGATGGGAAGCTCCGGATACGCGGCGGCGATCGCCCGGATGGCGTCGCCGTTCACCGGCTCACCGGCGAAGGCCCCGTTGAGGTCCACCAGGTGCAGGCGGCGCGCGCCCTCGGCCACCCAGCGGCCGGCCACTTGCACCGGATCGTCCGAGAACACGGTCTCGTCCTCCATGCGGCCCTGGCGCAGGCGCACGCAGCGCCCGTCCTTGAGATCGATGGCGGGAATCAGAAGCACGGGAAAATCACCTCGACAAAAAGGGCTCGGCGGCTCACAGCGACCCCTTCGTAGAGGGCGTGACCCCCGCCATGCGGGCGTCGGGCTCCAGAGCCATGCGCAGTGCCCGCCCGAAGGCCTTGAACACCGTCTCCGCCTGGTGGTGGGCGTTCTTGCCGCGCAGGTTGTCCACGTGCAGGGTCATCGCCGCATGGTTGACGAGGCCCTGGAAGAACTCGTGGAACAGGTCCACGTCGAAGGCACCGATCACGCCGCGGGTGAAGTTCACGTCGAACACCAGCCCGGGCCGCCCGGACAGATCGATCACCACCCGTGACAGGGCCTCGTCCAGGGGCACGTAGGCATGACCATAGCGGCGGATGCCCTTCTTGTCGCCCACCGCTCTTGCCAGCGCCTGCCCCAGGGTGATGCCGATGTCCTCCACCGTGTGGTGCGCGTCGATGTGCAGATCGCCCTGCGCCTCGATGTCGATATCGACCAGCCCGTGCCGGGCAACCTGATCGAGCATGTGCTCGAGGAAGGGCAGCTTGGTATCAAAGCTCGAGCGGCCGGTGCCGTCGAGGTCCAGCCGGACCCGGATGCGGGTCTCCAGGGTATTGCGTGCCACTTCCGCAACGCGATGCAGGGTCTTGTCTTCCACGGAGTTGATCGATCTGTATGGTTGACCGCGACAGCTTGGTATTAAACCACAGGGCGCCCCGGCGGGCGCTATCGGGCGGGGTCTCGCGCGTCCCGAACCTGGATCAGCTCTCCAACCAGAAGGTCACGGGACCATCATTGACCAGGCTGACCTGCATGTCGGCGCCGAAGCGCCCGGTCTGCACATCAGAATACGCGTCACGCGCACCCGCGACCAGGTAGTCGAACAGGCGCCGTCCCTCGTCCGGCGGGGCCGCCGAGGTAAAGCTGGCTCGCGTGCCCTTTCTGGTGTCCGCCGCCAGCGTGAACTGGGGAACCAGCAGCAGGCCGCCGCCAATGTCGCGCAAGCTGAGATTCATGCGATCCGCCCCGTCGGGGAAGAGCCGGTAGCCCAACAGACGCTCCAGCAACCGGTCCGCCCGGGCCTCGTCGTCGGCCTTCTGCACCCCGATCAGCACCATCAAACCGCGACCGATGACGCCCACGGTCTCGTCCCCGACCTCGACCCTGGCCGAGCGCACCCGCTGCAAGAGCCCGATCATCCGAACGTGCGCGCCAAACGGTCCGTGGCCGCCACCAGGGCGCGGCGGATCCCGGGATCGAAGGCCGAATGGCCGGCATCCGGCACGACCTCGAGCCCCGCGCTGGGCCAGGCCCGGTGGAGATCCCAAGCCGAACGCATGGGACAGATGAGATCGTAGCGGCCCTGGACGATCAGCCCCGGGATGCCGGCGAGGCGCCCCGCATCCCTCAGTATCTGGTCAGGCTCGAAGAAGGCATGGTTCACGAAGTAGTGAGACTCGATCCGCGCCAGGCTCAGGGCCACGTGAGGATCGGAGAAATGGGCGCGCACGTCCTCGTTGGGCAGGAGGGTCGCCGTGCGCCCCTCCCAGACGGACCAGGCCTTGGCCGCCGCCATGCGGGCCACCTCGTCGACCCCGGTGAGCCGCCGATGATAGGCCTGCAGCATGTCGCCGCGCTCCGGCTCCGGAATCGGCGCGAGGAAGTCCTGCCACCAGTCGGGGAACACCCAATTCGCCCCCTCCTGGTAGAACCAGCGGATCTCCTCGTCGCGGCAAAGAAAGATGCCGCGCACCACCAGGGCGAGTACCCGCTGCGGATGGGTCTCGGCATAGGCCAGGGCCAGGGTCGAGCCCCAGGAGCCGCCGAACACCAGCCAGCGCTCGATGCCCAGGGCCTCGCGGATACGCTCCATGTCCGCCACCAGGTGCCAGGTGGTGTTGTCCTCTAGCGATGCGTGAGGCGCAGAGCGCCCGCTGCCACGCTGGTCAAAGAGAACGATCCGGTAGCGCTCGGGATCGAAGAAACACCGATGCGCGGGCTCACACCCCGCCCCCGGCCCACCATGGAGGAACACGGCCGGAATGCCATTCGGGTTTCCCGACTCCTCCAGATACAGGGTATGGACCTGGTCAACCTGGAGTTGCCTGGTCGCATAGGGCTCGATGACTGGGTAAAGGTCGTGATTCATTCGTCGAAGAATACGAGGCGGAACTGGGCGTCGCAATCCACGCGTCAGATTTATCCTACAAACACGCCGGAAACGTAGGACATTTTCCTGGCGGCAGCTGTGTCACCATTTAACCGTCGCCAACAAGGATTCAGGATAGAGACAGGCTGCAGGACGCCTCGGCCCCAACGGATCGACTTGCCAACCAAGCCCGGCGACGTGCCCCCGCTGCAGGATGCAGGCGGGGGTTTTTCTTTTCGGCTACTGAAGAAACACGCTGACGCGGCTCGATCGACCCCGCCCGTCGACCACTGCGATGGTGGTGAAGCCGGGCCCCTCCGGTTCCCATACCGCCGTCCGGGCGAATGCCGCCTGCTCCACTGGCGCACCGTTCGCAACCCAAAAGAAAGGCGGATACCCACCCCGAACCTTCAGGGCGAGGCCCTTCCCGACACCGGCGCCGAGACCCAGATCCACCCGCGCACCCTGCGGCGGAAACGCAATCTCCGGACCATCCGCGAACAACGAGGATCCCCCGTTCCCGCCCCCCGCATGCCGCAGGGTCGGTGGCAACTGGGCGGTGGACGCAACCAAGACGCCGGGCGGCGCCGCTGGCAAGGGGGTCCGCTGACCCAATCGGGCGAAGGTATCCACCAGGATGGGCGCGGCGGCCTCGATACCCGTCAGGCCGGGAACGGCGCCGCCATCGGGACGCCCGGCCCAGGCCCCGACCACATGTTGGCCGTCGAAGCCTACCGCCCAGGCATCCCGGTAGCCGTAAGAGGTTCCGGTCTTGAAGGCGATCTGCTCGGGCGCGGCATGAGCGGGGGGCGGGACTCCCGCAAGGATCGATGTCACGTACCAGGCGGCCCGCGCGTCCAGCACCTGACGCGGTTCTGGAACGGACGCGCGATCCCGCCAATCCTGGGTGAGGACGAGTGAGCGGCCGTTGCGGGCGATCGCGCCGTACAGGGCCACCAGATCGGTGAGCCGCACGCCGACGCCCCCAAGCCCGATGGCGAGCCCAGGCGGCGAAAGATCGGGCAACGCCGGCTGCGCGCCCGCCCGCTTCATCCGCGCCACCAGTCGCGCCGGTCCCACCGCGTCGAGCAGCCTCACCGCAGGGACGTTGAGCGATAACTGCAAGGCACGGCGCACCGTCACCGTTCCCTGGAAGCTGCGATCGAAGTTGGTCGGAACATAACCTGCGAAACCGGCGGGCCGGTCCTCGACCAGGCTCTCGGGGTGGGCGATCCCGGCCTCGAAGGCAAGGCCGTAGATCAGCGGCTTCAGGGTGGAACCGGGGGAGCGCAGGGCCCGGGTCATGTCGATGAAGCCGTCGCGGCCGTTATCGAGCAGGCCTGCCGAGCCCACGGACGCCAGGATACCCCCGTTGCGATGGTCGGCGACCAGGAGTGCCACAGAAACCCGCGCGCCCAGGCGCTCCGCCCGCTCCGCGGCCAGCCGCTCAAGCCGCTCCTGCAGCCCTGCATCCAGGGTCAGGCGGTGCACGCCGCGCTCCGGATGCCCGCGCACCGCCTGTTCCGCCGCGTGGGCCGCGAGCATCGGGTAAGGACGCCTCGACCTCGGTACCGGCTCGTGCCTTGCCGCCCTCGCCTCATCCGCGCTGATCACCCCGGACTCGGCCGCGCGCGCCAGCACCCGGTCGCGGGCACGGCGCGCCGCCTCCGGATGGCGGTCGGGACGACGTGCCTCCGGGGCCTGCGGAAGCGCCACCAGCAGCGCCGCCTCGGCCGCGGTGAGCCGCGCTGGCTCCTTGCCAAACCAGGCAAGAGATGCGGAGCGTACGCCCTCGATGTTGCCGCCGTACGGGGCGAGTATCAGGTAGGCGGCGAGAATCGCGTCTTTGCTCTCCCGGCGCTCCAGCGCGAGGGCGGCGGCGATCTGCGTCAGCTTGCCGCCCGGGGTGCGCGTCGTCCGCCCATCCAGAAGCCGCGCCAACTGCATGGTGATGGTCGAGGCGCCGGAGACGATGCGGCCGTTGGCGAGCATCTGCCACGCGGCCCGGGCGAGGGCGCGAGGATCGACCCCCGCGTGGGACTGGAACCGCCGGTCCTCGAAGGCCAGCAGCATGGCGATCAGCCGCGGATCGACCTCGGCCAGGTCCACCGGCATCCGCCAGCGGCCGCCCGCAACGGTGAAGGGCCGCAACAGCTGTCCCGCGCGGTCGAGCACTAGTGCCGACGTCGGTACCGCCAGGTCGGGAGCACGACCCCCGTTCACCAGGGCGAGCAGGGCGGCGAGGCCACCGGCGAGCAGCACCCCGGCCAGCATTCCAATCAGCGAAACGCGCGCCGACGCCTGCACCGCCCTGCCGGGTCGTCCTCGCGTGCGCGTAACACCCCTCACCACGGCATCGGCCCTCAATTCGGCACCTCGTATCGGCGGGCAGTCGCTATGGCGCGGGACCGAACACCTCGACCCTGCCCCCGCCGGTCCAGGCCCGGCGCGCCGGCCGGTACATGTCCTCCACCGTCGCCGGCGGATGTTCGAAGACGCCGGGCGAGACGGCACGCACCACGTAGGCGAGCTGGAACTGCCGCCCGTCTTTCGCGCCGCGCTCCACGGCCGCTACCAGGCGATCCGCATGGAAGGCCTTGTGGGCCGGGACCTCCAGCAGACCCAGCCAGGGAATGGTGGCGATGTCGCCCGCCCTCACCAGGTTCGGGTTCTCGATCTCGAATCCGGCCGGCAGGGGATCGCTCAGGATCAGACGCGCGGCGCGCTTCCGGTCCGCGCTCACCGTGACGACCACCACTAGGCGCTCGCCCTGCGCCACGCGGGAGGGGTCGGTACGCCGGCCGTCCAGGTCATAGTAAGCGCGTTCGATGGTGTAGCCGCTGCCCCCGGCGGGCGGGGATGCGACGGGAACGCCGCTGACAGTGACCAGGACCTCCGCCGGCCCGTCATCACGATTGACGACGGTCACGTCCGCCGCATCGAGGTCCGCTGCCGAGAACCCTCGGTATAGGACTCCTTCCACCAACTCTTCGCCGACCGCAAAGCGCCCGGCGGCCTCCGCATCGAGGGCGTGGGCGGCCATCAGCAGCCAGGCGTTCTCCTGGGTGCTCGTGCGTTCGGCGTTGCTCACCCCTTCTCCGACCCGCAACGCGAGGAGGGGCCGGTCCACGGCGCCGGTCCCCGCCTCGGCGGAAAGGGCCAGCAGCGCCGCCGAGTCCCGCAGCTCGGAGCCAAAATCGGCACGCCAGCGCCCCTTGTCCAGGCCGCGATCGAGCTGGGAAACAGCAGCGCGAAAGGCCGCATCGGAGCGCAGGCGTTCCCCGTACAGAGCGAGCGCGGCCCCCATCTGGGCCCTGGCCATGGGCGTGGCGAAGGCCTCCAGCTTGGTCTCCGCGTAGTAGCGCAGGTCTCCGATGGCGGCACGTCCGTTGCGGGCGAGCACGTAGAGCGCATAGGCGACGTCCTCGCCGCCCCGGTCGAAGTCCGGTGCGTATGCCAGCCGGTTGCGCAGGTTGTCGAGGGCCGAGCCGAAGGCCGCTTCCGGCACCTCGTGCCCTTGCTCCCGCGCGCGGGTGAGAAAGTCCGTCACATAGGCGTCCAGCCACAGGTCCCCCCCGCCCGGTCCCCAGAGACCGAACCCTCCGTCCGAAGACTGCTTGGCCAGCACGCCAGCGATGGCATCGCGCACCCGCGCCGCGGCATCCGTATCCCCGCCGAGACCCGCCGCCAGCGCCACCTGGTTGAGATAAAGCAGCGGCAGGGCTCGGCTGGTGATCTGCTCGGCGCAGCCGAACGGATTGCGATCCAGCGCCCGCAGCAGGGCCGGGACGTCCATGCGCATGGCCCCGCCCGCGGAGACGGTCACCGCGCCGGTTCCCGGCATCAACCCCTCGAACAGCCCCGAATCGAGCACCAGGCTACCGCCGGGCCCAAGGTTGGCGCTGGATGAGCGCACCATCTCCGGGGCGTTGTCGCGCACTGGAACCGTCAGCCGTTTGTCGAGTACCTGGCCGTCCGGGGTAGTGAGGCGGATCAGCAGTGGGTGATCCCCGATGGCCTCTACCCTGATGGGCACTGAAACCCGGGCACGGCCGCCCTCGCCCAGATTCAAGGTCCGGGGCATTGCCGCTCCTTCGGTCAGGATGCCGGGGCCCTCCACGGCGAGCGTCACCTCCCCGGCTGGCCCTTCCACATGGCCGAGGTCGAGCAGCACCCGCGACTGGTCACCGGGCGCCAGGAAGCGCGGCAGGCTGGCGGTGACGACCACCGGGTCGCGCACCAGCATGTCCCGCGCCGCGTGCCCCACTCCGCTCGCCGACCAGGCCATGGCCATCACCCGCACGGTGCCGTTGAAGTCGGGGAGATCGAAGGCCACGGACGCCGCGCCCCGCGCGTCCGACCGGAGGATGCCCGAGTAGAAGGCCACCAGAGCCTCGGTGGGGGGCGGTCCCTCGAACCGCATCAGGCCGGCGGCGCCGCCGGACCGCACCGTTCCCGGCGCCCCTTGCATGCGGTCGATGAGCTGGCCGTATAGGTCGCGGATCTCCATCCCCAGCGCGCGCTGCCCGAAGTACCAGTCGTCCGGCGCGGGCGTCTGGTAGCGAGTGAGATTGAGGATGCCGACGTCCACGGCGGCGACGGTGACGTAGGCCTCCTCCCCGGCCGGAAGGTTGCCAAGCGCGACGGACAGCGAGACGGGCCCTCTTGGCTCGGCGCGCGCCGGCGCATCCAGCGCGACCTCGAGCCTGCGCTCCCCCGGATCGACCCCGGCCCAGGCGAGCCCCAGGCCCCGGCCGGGCATGCGCTTGGCATCCAGGTCCATCGGTCGGAAGAGGACCGCCGTCACGTAGGCACCCGGACCCCAGTCCGCGGTGACCGGAAGCTCCACCGTCGCCCCCTGCGCCGGGACCTCCGCGGGGGTCATGGCGACCAGACGATCGTCGACCACCATCACCAGCGCCAGCCCCGGGAAACGGGGCTGGATATGCACCCGGGCCGTCTCGCCGACGCGGTAATGCGGCTGATCCAGCGATACCTTGACGAGGTCGGGTGTGTCCACCGCCGCCGGCGCCACGTACCAGCCGGCCTCGAAACCCACCGACGCCGGCAGTGCGCCGCCGGTGGTATCCGTGACCGCGAGCTCATAGCCGCCCCAGCCGACCCTGGCCTCGACCCGTCCGGTATCCCGTCCGTCCAGGGACAGGTTGCCGCTGGCGACCCGCTCGCGGGTGACGACGGGCTCGTAGTCCCACTTGCCGTCCATCTCGTACCACTGGAAGGAGCGGTGCACCCGGGACAGGGTCCAGCGCAATGCTTCGCGGTTCACCCGGGCGCCATCCGGCCCCACGGCGATCACCTCGAAGCCCGCCGTCCCGCCATCGTCGACCGCCCCATCGAACAAGGGACGGATACCCAGGCGCACCTGCGAATCCGCCACCGGCAGGGTGAGGGCGCGCTCCACCGGGCGTCCTCCTGTGTCGACCACCCGCACCCGCAACTCCGCCTCGAGGGGGCGGCTGGTCGGCGTCAGCCCAGGAAGAGCCGGAATCAGCCGCGCCTTGCCGTCAGCGTCCGTCTCCGCCGCCGGGAGCGCCCGCTGCATGGGCTCGATCTCCTCGCCGGCAAGCCCGAAGCGGAATCGGGGATGGGCGGCCAGGACGTCAGTGGCCCGCACCAGGACCTCCCCCTCTAGGGCGAGGTTGGATGCCGGCGCCCCGTAGAGAAAGCGGACGTCCACTGCGAGCGGCGCCGGATCCGCGGGGTCGAGCAAGGCCAAGCTGCTGGTGAGCGCCAGCGCCAGGCGCTCGGGCTCGAAGTCCTCAACCAGAAACGAGAGGGAGGCCAGCGCGGGACCCTGGGGATCGGCATGCACGGCGGCCTGCCAGGTCCCGCGCATGGCGCCGGGCAGGAGATCGAAGGCCAGGTGTCGTCCACCAAGTCCCTGATCCTCAGTGAGCAGACGGGCATGCTCGACCCCATCCGGGCGCTTCACCACGACCGTCAACGGAAGCCCGGTGAGCGCCTCGGCCCGGGCGTTGCGCGCCAGCGCGGTCAGGTGGACGGTCTCGCCCGGGCGGTAGATACCACGCTCCGAGACGAAGAATACGTCCACCGGCTTGGGCGCGGGCCGGCCCTCGACGCCGCGGTCGCTCAGATCGAAGGGCGCCTTGGTCAAGTCCAGAAGCCCATAGTCCCCGTCACGGCCCTCGGCCACCAGCAGGGCCGGGGCGTTGCCCCCGCTGCCTCGCAGCAGCCCCGGCTCGAAACGGGCATAGCCAGCCGCGTCCGTCGCCGCGCGGCCCAGGACCTCGTCATTGCGCGCTACCAGCCGAAGCGAGACATCGCCCAGCGGCCCGGCGCTCGACAGGGAGCGCACCAGGACGTGTAGTCCGTCGTTGCCGGAGAGGGTTGCCAGGCCGAGGTCCGAGACCACGAACCACTGGGTCGCCATGACCTCGTGGTCCTCGCCTAACGCCTCTGCCGGCCGCGCGGTCAGGACATAGGCACCCGGCTCAAGCTGGTCGATCAGCGCCCCGACCGGGACTGCGGTGGTCACCTCACGGTTGAGCTCGGTGCGGACCTCCACCGTACCCCCCCAAACCTGTTCGCCCGTCTGCTCCGCGATCAGCTCCGACTCGTAGCCCGAGAGCTGCTTGAGGAAGGTGTCGTCGGCGACGGTGCGGGCCAGCCCGCGGTCTCCCACGCGGTAGAGCCGCGCCTGCACCCGCTCGCTATTGACCGACATCAGCGGTATCGTCGCCGCGCCGCCGCGCGGCAGGACGTAGGCGCGACCGAGAAAGCGCACCGCGGACCGGCGGTCGCGCACGTAAATGTCTAGGTCGGCGGTCCGCGGCAGCACCTCGCCGTCCGAAGCCGGAAGACCGGCGCGCACGCGGACTCGGTAGCGGCCGCCGTGCACCACGCCATCGACGCAGATCTGCTTCTGGCCGGCCTCGAGCGCGAGCTTGTCGCCCCCCTCCACGGACACGAACTCGTCCAGCCGGGCGAAGTGCCGCGGCAGGGGATCGGACAGCTCCAGGCAGATTCGCGGGCTGGCCGCGTCGGAGTCCACCCGATGGCTGGTAATGCGGAAGCCGTGCTCGGCGATCAGCTTGTCGTACGCGGCGCGGAGCTCGGAATCGTCGGCCAGCGCGAGTGCGGCGCGCGTGGCGCGAATGGCAGGCCTCCAGGCCGCGCGCGCCGCCAGCGCCCGGCCCAGCTGGGCGAGGGCGGCCGAGCGCTCCATTTCGGTTTCGGCGCGCAGATAGGCGTTGACGGCGGCGGCGCTGGCATGTTCCTGGAGACGCTCCTTGGTCTGCCAGTCGCGCGACTCCGCGGCGAGACTGCTCTCGGCCAGTCGCAGCCAAAGCGAGCTGCTGGCGGGCGCGAGCCCGACCGCGCGCGCGTAGAGATCCGACGCGCGCAGGGCGTTTCCGGCATTGAGGGCGGCACGGGCGTCGGAGGTGATGGCATCCAGTGACCCACCGCCGGCTGCGCTCTTGTGCACGCGGTCCGACAGCGCGCGGGCCTCCTCAATGAAGGCCGGTGGTAGGAAACCGAGCTCGGAGATGCGGACCGCCTCGCGTTCGGTCGCCGATTCGGCGCCCTGGGCGATGTGACCGGAGACGGCGCCGGCGAAGGGTCGCAAATCGCCGTATTCGCTCTTGAGGAAACACCAGCGCGCCCTGGTGTTGTACGTGAATGCCTTACAGCGGGTGTCGACGAGACAGGCGGATTCGCAGGCCGCCAGCTCGACCTCTTTCAGAACGTCGTAATCGAGCCCGTAGTAGTCCGCCCCCTCGACCACCACCATCCGTCGCTCCGCGGTCGGCGGCGCTGCCGACCCGCCGGCGGGAAGCACGAAAAGCCAGACGAGCACCGAAAAGGCGAGGATGCGGACGGACGAAACATCCCCCAGCTTGGACATGGCAACCCCCGACACCGCGTTTTCTCCCGGCCTCCGAGTCCAGGCGGGGCGTGCGGAGGCGTGAAGCGCGCGAGCCCCCGGCGCGGCGAGCGCGCCGGCGACGATCCCGCGCGCGACCCTATTTCTTGGGCAACAGGTCCTCGATGGCCGAGCGCTCCCCGAGCAGCTCCTGTTCCGACGCCTGCATCCGACCGACGCTGAAGTCGTCCACCTCTAGGCCCTGGACGATCTCGAACTCCCCGTTCTTGCAGGTCACCGGGAAGGAGTAGACGAGACCCTCGCTGATGCCATAGCTGCCGTCCGACGGCACGCCCATGCTGACCCAGTCGCCATCCGGTGTGCCAAGCGCCCAGTCGCGCATATGATCCACCACCGCGTCGGCGGCGGAGGCGGCGGAGGACAGCCCACGGGCCGCGATGATGGCCGCTCCGCGACGCTGAACGCAGGGAACGAAGTGATCGATCGCCCAGTCACGGCTGACGAGCTCCAGCGCGGGGCGACCGGCGACCAGGCAGTTGCCGATGTCCGGATACTGGGTGGTGGAATGGTTACCCCAGACGGTCATGCGGGTGACGTCGGCCACGAGCGAGCTCGTCTTGCTCGCCAGCTGGCCGATCGCCCGGTTGTGGTCCAGCCGCATCATCGCCGTGAACTGGGCGCGGTCGAGGTCCGGCGCGTTGGACGCGGCGATCAGCGCGTTGGTGTTGGCGGGATTGCCCACCACCAACACGCGAACTTGACTCGCCGCGTAATCGTTGATGGCGCGGCCCTGGGCGGAGAAGATCTTGGCGTTCTCGGTCAGAAGATCCTTGCGCTCCATGCCCTTGCTGCGCGGCTTGGCGCCGATGAGGATCGCGTAATCCGCGTCCCGAAAGCCGATCGACGCCTCGTCCGTCAGCACGACGTCGCGCAGCAGCGGAAATGCGCAGTCCTCCAGCTCCATGCCCACACCCTTCAGGGGATCCTGCGCCTGCGGGATCTCGAGCAAACGCAGGATCACCGGCTGGTCGGGGCCGAACATGGCGCCGGAGGCAATGCGAAACACCAACGCGTAGCCTATGTGTCCGGCAGCGCCGGTAATCGCAATCTTTACGGGGGATTTCATCGGGATCGGATCCTCTAGTAATCAAATTCTTCGATGGCCGGATCAGTATAGGCAGCGGACAGGATCCCATCCGGCATATTTCTTAATGTTAATCATTGCTCGCGGCCAGGGTTCCGACGACGCGCGCCGAGCGTCCGGCCCGGCCCGCGGACTTCTCCGACGCGCTGTAGGCAACACCACCAGAATGTATACAATGCTGTATCTCGCCACTACATCTTGCGGTGTGTACCCAGAGACCAAGAACAACGAGAGGGCTACATGAAGGAGAAGCTACTGACTCCAGGCGAAGCGGCGGAATTGATTGGCGTCAGCCGGGAGACGCTCCGGCACTGGCGGCATACCGGCTACGGGCCACCGCTTTCGAAACCCAAGGGAAGGAAGATTCGTTACCCCGAGGGTCCGCTGCAAGCCTGGATCCGCTGCCATACCCGCTTTCCCCACGGTGTCACAGACGACGCCAGCCCGGTGGAAAGGCCCCAGATACTCGTCGCGTAAGACCCTGGGCGCGGGCGGTGTTCCTCTTAACTGAAGAGGCGCCCCGAGGTCCCCGGCTCCATCCCAGACCGATGCCGCGCCTCTTCCATCTCACCCTCGGCGACCACGCCGCCGCCTGCCTGCGCGCTTCATGCCAATCCCGGGGAGTGCCCGACACGGTGATCGCGATTCCGGACGACCTCAGCCACGGCCCGCTCGACGACGGCCGGGCGCGCATCGACTACATGCGCGCCTGTTTCCGCAGCTACGGCGATTGGAGGTGCGACCTCACCGACGCCTTCGCCCCCTGGTCCGCGATGGTGCAGCGGCTGGTGTCGGACGGCCCGGTGGACGTCCTGATCTGGAGTGGCAGCAACGTCTCCGAGTCCGTCTTCCTCGCGATGACCTGCTGGTGGCTCAGGGGCCGTCTGGAGCGGGTGTTGCGGGTGACGCCGGCAAAACGGGAGGGACGCGACCATGTTTCCAACCTGACGCCCGCGGAAATCGTCGGTCAGTACGAGAGCCGCCAGGTGATGACGGACAAGGAGCGCGCGAGCCTCGCCGACGATTTCCTGCGCATCCGCGACCAAACCAACCATCTCCGACGCTGGGAAGGCGGCCTGATCGCTGGCATCCCCATCGATAGCTACGACCCGCTGCTAGCCGAGTCCTGCCCTCCCTCCTGGACGCCAGCGGCGCGCGTGGTGGGGGCCGCCATGAACCGATGCGGCCCGCGCAACCCAATGAGTGATCTCTTCTTCTCCAGCCGGCTGCAGGTCCTGATCGAGACCGGACGCGTCGAGGCCGATGGACCACGTCGCCGGCTGCGTGAATACCGGGTGCGGTCGGTAGCCGCGTGATGCTCGACCGGCGCCGGGAGCGGCCGGCCCGGGACGAAACCCCTCGCCGCTCAGGCGCCCCGCCCGGCTCGCTTGCGCTCGTGCTCCTTGAGGAAGCGCTTGCGAATGCGAATGCCCTTGGGGGTGATCTCCACCAACTCGTCGTCCTCGATGAACTCCAGGGCCTGCTCCAGGCTGAAGCGCACCGGAGGCGTGAGCAGGATGTTCTCGTCCGAGCCGGCGGCGCGGATATTGGTGAGCTGCTTGGCCTTGAGCGGATTGACGGTGAGATCGTTATCGCGCGAGTGGATGCCGACCACCTGGCCCTCGTAGACCTCCTCGCCCGGCGAGACCATCATGCGTCCGCGCTCCTGGAGGTTGAACAGAGCATAGCCCAGGGCCTTGCCGGTGCCGTTCGAGATCATGGCGCCGTTGCGGCGCGGGGCGATCCCGCCCTGGTTGGCGGGGCCGTAGTGATCGAAGACGTGGTACTTGAGTCCCGTGCCCGAGGTCAGGGTCATGAACTCGGTCTGGAAGCCGATCAGGCCACGGGAGGGGATTTCGTAGTCGAGCCGCACCCGGCCCTTGCCGTCGGGCACCATGTCCTTGAGCTCTCCCTTGCGCTCGCCGAGGGCCTGCATGATGGCCCCCTGGGAGGACTCGTCCAGGTCGACCGTGAGCTGCTCGTAAGGCTCGCAGATGACGCCGTCGATCTCGCGGAAGATGACCTCCGGGCGCGAGACCGCCAGCTCGTAACCCTCCCGGCGCATGTTCTCCAGCAGGATCGACAGGTGCAGCTCGCCGCGGCCGGAGACGCGGAACTTCTCCGGATCGTTGCCCTCCTCCACCCGCAGGGCCACGTTGTGGATCAGCTCCCGCTCCAGGCGATCCTTGAGCTGGCGCGAGGTCAGGTACTTGCCGCCGCGCCCGGCGAAGGGCGAGGTGTTGACCTGGAAGGTCATGGTGACCGTGGGCTCGTCCACCGTCAGCGGGGGCATGGGCTCCACGTTCTCCGGATCGCACAGGGTGTCGGAGACGTTGGGGGCCTCGATGCCGGTGATGGCGACGATGTCGCCGGCCCGCGCGGATGGGACCTCGCTGCGGTTGAGCCCGAGGTAGCCGTAGACCAGGCCAACCTTTGCCCGGTGGCGGTCCCCGTCACGCTTGACCACGATCACCTGCTGATTGGGCTTGACGGTGCCGCGCTGGATGCGCCCCACGGCGATGGCGCCGACGAAGCTGTTGTAGTCGAGGGTGGAGATCTGCATCTGGAACGGGCCGTCCGGGTCCACGTCCGGCGCCGGGCAATGCTCGACGATGGCCTCGAACAGGGGCGTCATGTCGCCGCTGGTGACGTCGTTCGTGAACCCGGCGTAGCCGTTGATGGCGGAGGCGTAGACGATGGGGAAGTCGAGCTGCTCGTCGCTGGCCCCAAGGCGGTCGAACAGCTCGAACACCTGGTCGATGACCCAGTCGGGACGCGCCCCCGGCTTGTCGATCTTGTTCACCACCACGATGGGCCGCAGCCCGTGCTGGAAGGCCTTGCTGGTGACGAACCGGGTCTGGGGCATGGGGCCCTCCTGGGCGTCCACCAGCAGCAGCACCGAGTCCACCATGGAGAGCACGCGTTCCACCTCACCGCCGAAGTCGGCGTGGCCCGGCGTGTCGACGATGTTGATGCGGTAATCGCCCCAGCGGAGGGCGGTGTTCTTGGACAGGATGGTGATGCCGCGCTCGCGCTCCAGATCGTTGGAATCCATGACCCGCTCGACCGGGCCGAAGCGATCGCCGAGGGTGCCGGATTGCTGCAGCAGCTTGTCGACCAGCGTGGTCTTGCCGTGGTCGACGTGGGCGATGATGGCGATATTGCGCAGGGTCTCGATCACTGGTGAAACTCCGGGTTACGGCATCCCCGCGATCGCGAATCGGTCGGTCGACCCGTTTCTCGATGGGGCGGGCAAGGGGTTGGGTCTGCGCCGGCGGCACGGCGACCGGAGCGAACGGGGTAGTATATCTGATTACTTCAGAATATGCTGATTATTCAAATGACTGACGGCGTGGCCGGGGGTTGCGCCAAACCCGCAAAACCGTCAGGATTAGCGGCTCGTGGCAGCCGTCCGGCAGAGACGGCGCCGAGAGGAGCGATCATCCAGAATCCCCGCAAGGGAGCAGGCGCAGTACCCCATGACCCCCGCAGATCTCAAACCCGTTCGCGACCATATCGCCTCGCGCATCATCGGCCAGCAGGCGTTCATCGACAGCATGCTCATCTGCCTGTTGAGCGATGGCCATCTTCTGGTCGAGGGCATGCCCGGGCTGGCTAAGACCACGGCCGTGAAGGCACTGGCGGAGGCGCTGGAGGGCGACTTCCATCGCATCCAGTTCACTCCCGACCTGCTGCCCTCCGATCTCATCGGCACGGACATCTACCGCCACGAGAAGGGCGAGTTCGAGTTCCGGCCCGGCCCCCTGTTTCACAACGTCGTGCTCGCGGACGAGGTCAACAGGGCTCCCGCCAAGGTGCAGTCGGCGCTGCTGGAGTCGATGGCCGAGCACCAGATCACCGTGGGCCAGCGCACCTATCCGTTGCCCAAGCTGTTCATGGTCCTAGCCACCCAGAACCCGGTGGAGCAGGAGGGAACCTACCACCTGCCGGAGGCCCAGCTCGACCGCTTCCTGATGGAGGCGGTGGTGGATTACCCGACCCGGGAAGAGGAGCTCAAGATCCTCGAGCTCGACCACCAGCAGCAGAAGACCAACTACACGCCGCCAGCCAAGCGGCTCTCCCAGGCGGAGCTGTTCGCCATGCGCCGGGACGTCGCCAATCTGTACCTCGACCCCAAGCTCAACAGCTACATCGTCGACCTGGTCCAGGCCACGCGCAACCCCAAGCTCTACGATCCAGACCTGGCCCGCTGGTGCCGCTTCGGCGCGTCTCCCCGGGCCAGCATCGGGCTCGCCCGCTGCGCCCGGGCACGGGCCTGGATGGACGGCGACCAGTTCGTCGCCCCCCATCACATTCAGTCCGTGGCGCCCGAGATCCTGCGCCACCGCCTGCTGCTCACCTTCGAGGCGGAGGCGGAGGGCATCACCACCGACGAGTTCGTGAATCGGCTGCTGAATCTGGTCGCCATTCCTTAGTTCCGATGTCGCAGATTCACCACCCCTGGTTCACTGCGACTCGGGATCGGAGATTCGTCACACGCGGGCGGTTTCCCGATCCCTTCGTTGCCGGAGGTGCGGCGTGAGCCTCTATCCCCGTCTCGACGACCTGCTGGAGCTGCGCCACCAGGCACACACCCTGGGCCTGCCCTCGCACCACCTGGTCAACTCCTCCTTCGCCGGGCTCTACGCCTCAGTGTTCCGCGGCGCGGGCGTCAACTTCGAGGAGGTGCGCGAGTACCGCGAGGGCGACGACATCCGCTACATGGACTGGAAGGTCACCGCCCGCATCAACGAGCCCCACCTCAAGGTCTTCCGCGAGGAGCGCGAGCGCTGCGTGGTCCTGTGCGTCGACAAGGGTCCCCACATGAGCTTCGGCACCCGCGGCACCTTCAAGTCGGTGCAGGCGGCGCGCGCGGCCGCGCTCATCGGCTGGGCCGCGAGCCGGCTCAACGACCGCGTCGGCGGCCTGGTCTTCGGCGACCCGATGGCGGGGCTGCAGCACTTCCGGCCCTCCCGCGGACGCCGCGCCCTGTGGCAGCTGCTGCGCACCCTCACGGTGCCGGGCACGACGCAGGACAAATCCGTGGACTGCCTCGGCGGCGCCTTGCAGCGCGCGACCAGCGGCATCCCCACCGGGTCCCTGGTGTTCGTGATCGCGGACCTCAATCGGGACGCCCTGGGAATGGAGCGCATCCTGGGAAACCTGATCCAGCGCAACTCCGTGGCCCTTATCCCCGTGGACGACCCCGCCGACTGGGAGATCCCCTCCATGGGCGTGTCCACCTTCACCGGCACCGACGGCACCCTGATCGAGATCGACACCGATGACCCTCAGGCGCGTCAGGTCTTCCGGGACATCTGGGAGGAACGGCGCGATATGCTGCAGGCCATGTGCTACCGGCTCAACATCATCCTGCTCCCGGTGCGCACGGACGAGGAGATCCATCTCTCCCTGATCCACAGCCTGGAGCAGCGGGCGCGCTCGCGGACGGTCTGACATGTTTCCTGGCATCGACCAAATCCGCGACATCCACGGCATCCAGGGCGTGCCCTGGTGGCCACCAGCACCGGGATGGTGGCTGCTGGCCGCCGCCATCGTGGCCCTGGCGGTGCTGGCGTGGCGGTTCCGCACCTCCATCCGCCTGCGCATCCCGCCCCTGCCCGTCTTCACCATGGGCAGCTGGCGCTGGGACGCCGCACGCCAGTTGCGCGGCCTGCGCAAGCGCGCCGGAACCCAAGACCTCAAGCAGACCGCCAGCGAGCTCTCGGAGCTGGTGCGGCGCATCGCCATGGCCCGTCTCGGGCGCGAGTCCTGCGCCGGGCTCACGGGCGAGCCCTGGCTCGCCTGGCTCAAGGGCAACGACCCCAAGGGCTTCGACTGGTCCGACCGCGGCCGCCTCCTGCTGGATGCTCCCTACGCCCCCCCGGGCCGGCCGAGCCAGACGCAAGCCCTGCTCGCCCTGATCGACGCCGCCTACGAGTGGGTCGCGGCGGAGGACCCCAAGCATGTTTGAATTCGGTTGGCCCTGGGCGGGGATTCTGCTGGCACTGCCGTTCCTCCTGCCGTTGGTGTGGCCGGAGAAGCGCGAGCAGAAGGAGGAGAGCCTGGAGGGCCAGCGCATCACCCTGCTGCACCCCCACCTCGAGGAGCTGCAGGCCGCCTATCAGGCGCGCCGGCCCCGGCGCCAGCTCGCCGGCTGGCTCTACAAGGCCCTGCTCTATCTGTTGTGGGCCGCGCTGGTCGTCGCACTGATGCGGCCCCAGTGGCTCGAGGCCCACACCGAGGTCAGTTCCCCCGGCTACGACCTGATGCTGGCGGTGGACGCATCGCATTCCATGGATGCCCTGGACTTCACGGTCGAAAGCCAGCAGGTGACACGGATGCAGGTGGTCAAGGGCGTCATGGGCCGCTTCGTCGACGCCCGCGAGGGCGACCGCATCGGGCTCATCATCTTCGGCAGTCAGGCCTTCGTGCTCTCCCCGCTGTCCGTCGACCGGGTGGCGGTGCGCCAGCTGCTCGACGGGGTGGTGCCGAGCATCGCCGGTCAGGGTACCGCCCTGGGCGACGCCATCGCGCTGGGGGTGAAGAAGCTGCGGGAGCGCCCCGAGGGCTCCCGGGTCATGGTCCTGATCGCGGACGGCGACAACTCCGCCGGCGGTTTCGCCCCCCTGGAGGCGGCCGCCCTGGCCCGCATGGCCGGTGTCCGTATCTATGTCATCGGTGTCGGCAGCAAGCAGGAGAGCATCCCCATCTTGGAGGAAGGCGTCATCAAGTACCGGGACGACCTGACCATGGACGAGGACACCCTGCAACGCATCGCCAACATCAGCGGCGGGGCCTATTTCCGCGCCACCGACACCAGCGCCCTGGAGGAGATCTCGCGCCGCGTCAGCGAGCTGGAGAAGACCGAGGCGGAATCCCGCACCGCCTTCCTGCCGCGCCCGCTCTACCGCATCCCCCTCGGCGGTCGCCGTGCTCGCCCTGCTCGGCATCGGGCTGTTTCCCGAGGGCCGCAAGCGCTTCGCCAAGAGGGTCGCCAGTGCCTGAGGCCGGATTCCACTTCGAGCAGCCCGTCTGGTTTTGGGGCCTCCTGGCCCTGATCCCGGTGGCGATCTGGCTGTGGCGCAGCGCGGCGAAGGCCGCGCGCGGCCCTATCCATCGATATGCGGACCCGCACCTGCTCCCGCATCTCACCGGCACCCGCGAGCTCAAGGCGACGGAGCGCTGGGGACGGTTCCTGCGCTGGTCTCTGCTCTGGGCACTGCTGATCGCCGCCTTGGCCGGACCGCGCTGGGACTATACCGACGTGCGCCTCTTCCACCCCGGCAACAATCTGCTGATCCTGCTCGATATCTCGCGCTCCATGCAGGCTGACGACGTGGCGCCCAACCGCCTCGGCGCGCGCCCGCCAGGAGGTGCAGGACCTGATCCTGCAGAACCGCGAGGTGCGCCTCGGACTGATCGCCTTCGCCTCGGTACCCCACGTGCTCTCGCCCATCACCGAGGACACCTTCACCATCCTCAACGCCCTGCCCGCCTTGTCCACTGAGCTCGCGAGGTTGCAGGGCAGCCGCCTGCATCTGGCCCTGGACCGGGCGGAGGTACTGCTCGACAGCCTGCCCGAGGACAGCGCCCGCTCCATCCTGTTGATCTCCGATGGGGACTTCGACGAGCCGGACCTGGTAACCCGGATCGAGAAGCTGGCGGAGAAGGGCATCAAACTCCACGTGATGGGCATCGGCACCGAGGAAGGCGCCCAGGTCCCAGCCCCACAAGGAGGCTGGATCATGGATCGCCAGGGCAACCCCATCCGCTCCGGGCTCAACGCGGCCTTGCTGGAGGATCTGGCCCGGGCCGGACAGGGCAGCTACCAAGTCGCAAGCTTCCGTGACGAGGACACCGAGGAAATACTCGAGGCGGCCGCCGTCACCCGCCTCCCGCCCGAGGCCGGGGACGAGCGCACGCGAGTCTGGAACGAGCGATTCTATCTGCCGCTGCTCTTCCTCGCCGCCCTGCTGCTACCCCAGTTCCGGGGCCGTGCCAAGGCCGGGAGGCGAGGATCATGAGGCGCATCCTTCTCATCGGAGCGGGGATTGGCGCGATGACCCTAGCCGCCGGGACCCATGCCGGATGGTTCCTGAACCAGGAGCAGGAGGCATACGAGAGCTTCCAGTCCGGCGACTACGCAAAGGCGATTGAGGGCTTCAGCGACAGCTACCGCCGCGGCGTCGCTCTCTACCGTGCGGAGCGTTACCAGGAAGCGGCCGAGGCCTTCAGCCGCACCGAGCGCCCCGAGATCAAGGAGGACGCCACCTACAACCTGGGAAACGCCCGTTTCCAGCTCGGCGATTTCGCCGGGGCGACCGAGGCGTACGAAAAGGTGCTGACCGAGAACCCTGACCACGAGGACGCCCAGCACAACCTGGCCCTGGCCAGGGCCATGCTCGCCCGGATCGAGCAGGAGAGCTTCGAGGAGCAGAAAGAGGAACAGGAAAAGCGCGAGCAGGAACAGCGGGAAAAAGAAGAGCAGGAGCGCCGCGAACAGGAGGAAAAGAAACGGCAAGAGGAGGAACAGCAGCAGGAGTCCGAGCAGCAGCAGGAGTCCGAGCAGCAACAGGAGTCCGAGCAGCAACAGGAGTCCGAGCAGCAACAGGAGTCCGAGCAGCAGCAGGAGTCCGAGCAGCAGCAGGAGTCCGAGCAGCAGCAGGAGTCCGAACAGCAGCAGGAGTCCGAACAGCAGCAGGAGTCCGAGCAGCAGCAGGAGTCCGAGCAGCAGCAGGAGTCCGAGCAGCAGCAGGAATCCGAGCAGCAGCAGGAGTCCGAACAGCAGCAGGAGTCCGAACAGCAGCAGGAGTCCGAACAGCAGCAGGAGTCCGAACAGCAGCAGGAATCCGAGCAGCAGCAGGAATCCGAGCAGCAGTCATCCGACGGTGAGCCGAGCGAAGAGAGCGAGTCGGGCGAAGGCGCGCAGCAGGAAGATTCCGAGCAGCAGAGCGGGGAGGCCTCGGAACAGGAGCAGAAGGGCGAGTCCGAGGCGGAGCCCAGCGAGCAGCAGGAGGGGAAACAGGATCAGGAGCAGCCGACGGATTCGGCGGGGGAGCGTCAGGACCAGGAGCAAGAGTCCGAGGCTGGCGAGGAACAACAGGATCAGGAGTCCGAGGCGACGGGCGAGGAGCAGAAACAGCAGGACGAAGCCGGCGGCGAGGAGCAGAAACCGGAGGACGAGGCCGCTGGCGAGGAACGCAAGGAAGAAGCGGAATCCGAATCCGGCGCGGAGGAGCAGCAGCAGAAGGAAGAGGGCGATCAGGGCGACGAGCAAAAACAGGAGGATGCCGCCGGCGGCGAGGAACAGCGGCCGGAGGAAGACACCGGGGGCGGAGAGGAGCAGGAGCGCCCCGAGGAGGGCAAGGGCGGCGAGCCTGAGCCCGAAGACCAGCAGACTGAAGGCGGAGAGCAGGACAAACCCGGCGAGGGCGAGCGCCCGGACGAGGAGCGCGAGACGCCGGGCAAGCCGGAGGAAACGCCCGAGGAGCAGCAGGAGCGGGTCGGAGAAGAGGGCGAGGAGCCCCCCGAGGACCAGGCCGGTGCCGGCGGGACCAGACCCGATCAGCCGCCGGACATGGCGCCACCGGATGCACCTCCGGAGGATGGCTCCGCCGATGCGGTGGACCGGTTCGACCAGCTGGGCGAGCAACCCATGTCGGACATGGAGCCCGACGCGGAGCAAGCCGCGGCGGCCGCCCTCGGCGGCCTGCCCGTGCGCGGGCCAGGCATGGCGATCATGGAGCAGCGTCTGCAGCAGGTCGAGGGTGACCCCTCGCTGCTGATGCGCAACCAGTTCATGCTCGAGGAGATGCAGTTCATGCGCGAGTCCGGCGGACCCCTGCGGGAAAGCAGGCCCTGGTAGTCATTGGGAGAGCAACCGATGCGCTGGCTTAAGACCACCGGCACGCTGATTCTGGCGTTGCTCGCCGTCACAGAGGTGGGAGCGTTCAACTTCTCCCTCCCCTTTCCCGGTGGCTCGGACCGGGGGAATCAGCCCCCACCCGGACCGCTACCCTGGCAGTTCAGGCCCCAGGATCCGAACAACGCCCGCGGCGTTCCGCCCCGGTACCAGCCTCCCGGCTGGCAAGGACCCGGCCAGATGCCCGGACAGACGCAGGGATTCCAGCCCGGACCCGGCTACCAGCCCAGCGGCGGTTACCAACCGGGCTGGCCCGGCCAATACGGGTCGCCTTACGCGCAACAACAGGGCCAGCACGCCAGCCGCCCACCGCGCGTGGAAATCGAGGTCTCCGATCACCAGCCGTATGTGCAAGAGAACGTCCTGATCAAGCTGCGGGTGGTCAGCGACCGCAACCTGGAAACGGCCACCCCCGAGTTCGCCACCAGCAATGACGTCCTGCTGCAGAAGCTGGAAGGACCGAACGCCCGCTCGCGCACGGGCAGCGACGGCCAGCGCGAGATCGTCAACGAGTTCGTCTATACGCTGACACCCCTGCGCGCAGGTGACTTGGAGCTGCCAAGCCTGACTGTTGTCGGCAATGTATCGGGCAATGGGTACGGCTATGGCAGCCCGGGCGGCAACCGCTTCGAGGCAACCAGCCGCGATCCGGTGCTGCTGCAAGTGCGTCCGGCAATGGCCTCGGTGCGGCCTTGGCTGCCGCTGAAGGACCTGACCCTGAACGCCACCCTGGACGGCGGGGACGAGGTCGAGGAGGGACAGCCCGTTACCCTGGTGCTCGAGCTGACGGCCACCGGCGCGACCGGCAGCCAGCTCCCGAGCCTGGAGCCCATGCTGCGCAACGCCGATTTCCGGGTCTACCGCGAGCAGACCCTGACCGAAGGCAAACTGTCGGCCGACGGACGCCGCCTGGAGGGAAAACGCACCGAGTACTTCACGCTGGTGCCGCGCTCGGGCGGCAAACTGCGATTGCCGGAGATCCGGCTCGCCTGGTGGAACGTGACCCGCGGCACCAAGGAGTACGCGGGCCTTCCCATCCGCACCCTCAAGGTCGAGGGGGAGAGCGGGCCCTTCGGGATGTCGCTGTCTGCCGACAGCGCGGGCGGCGGCGGCGTGAGCTGGTTCTGGCTGCCTTTGGTCGGCCTGATCCTGTTATTGCTCGGGTACTGGGGCGGGGTCTGGTACAAGGGCCGGGTCCCGGCGCGGGTGGACGTGAGTCCCATCTCGCAGCGCCTGCGTTCGCGCCTGCGCAGCACCAGACACGCCACGACCGCGAGGATCGCGGACCTTAGCCGCCGCCTCAATCCCGCGCCGCTTCTCGGTGGAATCAAGCCGCGCCTGATCCGCGCCCTACCGCCCTCGTCCCAGTTCCTGATGTGCGTCGGCGCCGCTGACCGGGAAAACGACCCCGCCGCCTGGGCGGATCGCTTCCAGGAGACGACTTGCCGTCACCTGAACTTTGACGGCCAGACACCGCTGCCTGGCGTGACCGGGCGAATCCTGGCCCTGCGGCCGGGAGCGGACCCTGAACAGGTCCAGCGCCTGATGCAACAGCTGGACGCGGCCCTATATGGCAAGCAGGACATCGACTTCCGGCGCTGGAAGAAGCAGTTCCGTCAGCAGGTGGGGCGCAGCCGAGGACTTCGCCTGGGCAAGTCGAAATCCATGTTCCGCCGGCCGCTGCTGCCGGCGCTCAACCCCCAATCCACTCGCTGAGGCGATCGCCGCAATAGACGAGCGGCGACTGGTTACCTATCCCCGCCCGGAGGCGGGAAGGTCAACCGCTGCGCTGGCTGTACTCAGACTTTGAGCCGGTGATGTCCCAGGCGAAGGTGCAGTCGAGATGCGACAGTACCGAGACCATCCCGCTCTCGCCCTCCTCCACCATCACGGCGATCGGCGCCTTACGCCCGAACTGCCGGTTGCCCCGCTTCACCCACAGATCGCGCATCTCGGGATTGCGCGGGAAATAGGTATGCAGGGCCTCCTCAATGCGCATCAGGTAGGCGACGCGCCGGTTCACGTCCGGCTCGTCCGGGAACGGCTCTTCGTCGCGAAAGCGGGCGATCGCCCGAATCTTGACCGAGCCGGGAAGGCAGAGGATGGCGGCGATGTCCCGCCCCGAGAGGTCCCAGCCTTCTAGGAGGGCCATGGTCCGTCTGGTCAGCAGGAGACGTTCGTCCATTGTCAGTTCAGTCATTTGCGGTACCGCTGGAGATGAGTCTTTCGGGGTTTGCCGCGGGTGCAGGCAAGATCTAAGAAACTGAGGCCGGCGCCCCGAATTGCAACCGCGCTCAGCGCCCGATGCGACTGATCCGCACGACCAGCGGGATCTGTCGCAGGCGACGCATGATGCGCGCAAGGTGGCGCCGCCCATGGACCGAGATGAGAAAGTCGAGGGTGCTCGTCAAACCGTCCTTGTCCCGCGACTGCACATTCTCGATGTTGGAGCCCTGCTCCGCGATCGCCGCCGCCACCGTGGCCAGCGTGCCGCGCCGGTTTCCCACCTCGACCCGGATCTCGGTGGAGAAATCGGCGTTGCCGTCGCTGGCCCAGTCGACGTCCAGCCACTTGTCCCTCTGGCTCTGGAAGTTGCCCAGATTGCGGCACTCCTGTCGGTGCACCACGATGCCTTTGCCGGGGCTGAACAGACCTCCGATGTCGTCCCCTGGGATCGGCCGGCAGCAGCGGGCGTAGGTGACCACCATACCCTCGGTGCCCTTGATGGAGAGCCGATGATGGTGTTCGCCCTCACGGCCGCCCTCCGCTCCCGCGCCCTCTTCCGAAAGCAGACGGCGCGCCACGAGCGCCGGCATTCGGTTGCCGAGCCCGACATCCACGAGCAGGGAGCCGAGGCCATCGAGTCTCGCATCTGCCAGATACGAGCTCAGCCGCTCTGGCGCCAAGCGGTCCAGGTCGAGGCCGAAGTCGTTCAGCTCCGCGTCGAGCAGGCGCCGGCCGAGGGCCTCCGCCTCCTTGCGCTGAAGGTTCTTGAGATAGGAACGCACGTTCGCGCGCGCCTTGCCGGTCACCACGAAATTCAGCCAGGCGGCGTTCGGCACGGCACCTGGGGCGTTGATGATCTCCACCGTCTGCCCACTGTGAAGCACAGTGCGCAGGGGTGCGAGGCGGCGTTCGATGCGGGCCGCGACGCAGGTGTTTCCGACATCCGAGTGAATGGCGTACGCGAAGTCCACCACCGTCGCGCCCCTCGGCAGCACCATGATCTGGCCGCGGGGCGTGAAGACATAGACCTCGTCCGGGAACAGGTCGACCTTGACGTGCTCCAGAAACTCCACCGAGTCCCCCGCGCCGCGCTGCATCTCCAGCAGATTCTGCAGCCAGTCCGCCGCAAGGGCTTGCGGGTTGCCGTCTTCGTCGGCCCCCGACTTGTACATCCAATGGGCGGCGATGCCCGCCTCGGCGACGCGGTGCATGTCCTCGGTGCGGACCTGAATCTCGATCGGGAGCCCCTGAGGACCGACCAGGACGGTGTGCAAAGACTGATACCCGTTTGACTTCGGGATGGCGATGTAGTCCTTGAAGCGACCGGGGAGGGGCTTGTAGAGATTGTGCACCTGGCCGAGGACGCGATAACAGGTATCCACCCGATCGACGATCGCGCGAAACGCGAACACGTCGACCACCTCGGTGAACGACCGTTTCTTGTCGCGCATCTTGCGGTATATGCCGTAGAGGTGCTTCTGACGACCCACCACCTGGCCGCCGATGCCTTCCTGCCGCAGGCGCTGACGCAGGGCTTGCTCCACGGTCGCGACCAGCTCGGAGCGGGCGCCGCGGGCGCGTTTCAGCGCGCGCTCCAGAATCGCGTGTCGCCAGGGCCAGTAATGGCTGAAGCCGAGCTCCTCGAGTTCCAGACGCAGGCCATAGATTCCAAGGCGGTTGGCGATCGGGGCGTAGATCTCGAGCGTCTCCCGCGAGACGCGCCGGCACTTCTCGGGCGCCATGACCCCGAGGGTGCGCATGTTATGGAGCCGGTCGGCGAGCTTGATCAGGATGACCCGGATGTCCTTGGTCATAGCCAGCAGCATCTTACGGAAGCTGGCGGCCTGGGCCTCGGCGCGCGACTTGAAGTCGATCTGGGTAAGCTTGCTTACCCCGTCGACCAGCTCGGCGATCTCCTGATCGAACGCGAGCGCGAGCTGCTCCTTGGCTGTGGGGGTATCCTCGATGACGTCGTGCAGCAGCGCCGCCATAAGGCACTTGTGGTCCATCCGCATCTCGGCCAGGATGCGCGCCACCGCGATGGGATGGTAGATGTAGGGCTCGCCGGACTTGCGCCGCTGGCCCTCATGGGCCTCGGCACCGAAAATATAGGCGCGGTAGACCTCGCGGATCTGGTCGTCGGTGAGATAGGACTCGAGGAAGGCGCAGAGGTCACTGATCAGGTAGCGAGGCAGGTCCGCTGCATCGGATGCCAGGGTGGGAAATACAGATGCGGGTGTGGACACGCCGATATCCCTCACTCAGGGCGGCCGCGTTCGCCCGTCCGGCGCCCTCGCCCCAGGAGAGCCCCTCAGCATCGGCCGCGCCTATTCACGGGAATCCGCGCGCAGGTCGGCCGCCAGTTCCTCCGCCAATGCCTGCTCCACCGTCTTGGTCGCATCTTCCTCTTCCACGACCTGCTCCTCGAGTACCTCGTCGCTGAGGACACCGGCCGCCACCTCTCGCAAGGCCATGACCGTGGGCTTGTCATTCTGCCACGGCAGCAGCGGCTCTACCCCGCCTGCCAGTTGCCGCGCCCGCCGGGTGGCGAGCAGGACCAGGTCGAAACGGTTGTCCACGTGATCGAGGCAGTCCTCGACGGTAATTCGTGCCATGTCGCTTAACTCTCCAGGAAAAATCAGGGCGGCGATCGCGGCGGGATGTGCGATGCCGCGGTGCGCGAAAAGCTGGTCATCGGGAGAAGCCCATGTCCGGCGGACCAGCTACCATGCCCCGCGCCGCCAAACAGCCTCCGTCCAAAGAAAACGGCTAACTTTCCAGTTTAGCAGAACTCCCCTGGGGCCGCGAGCCGGAAAAACCGGATTTCGCGGCACCGTGGGCGCCGCTACTCAGCCTCCCCGCCATCTCCAAGGAGGCGGGGCAATACCTCGGCAAGCCGCTCCTCGGCCCGCGTGCGGCGCAGGCGTTCGGCGCGGACCACGCTGGATACGTCATCCAGGGCGACGTCGAAGGCATCATTCACCACCAGGTAGTCGTACTCCCCGTAGTGGGCCATCTCCTCCCGCGCCTTGGCCATGCGACGGGCGATAATCTGATCGTCGTCCTGACCGCGCCCGCGCAGCCGGGACTCCAGGGCGGAGGCCGAGGGCGGCAGGATGAACAGGGATACGGCGGCGGGGATGCGCGCCCTCACCTGACGGGCACCCTGCCAGTCGATTTCGAGGACGAGATCGCGGCCCGCCGCCAAGTCCGCCCGCACGCTCGCCTCCGCGGTTCCATAGTGGTTGCCGAAGACTTCGGCATGCTCCAGGAAGGCCGACTCCTCGGCCATCTCGATGAACCTGGGCTTCTCGACGAAATGGTAGTGCACACCGTCGATTTCACCGGCCCGAGGGGCGCGCGTGGTGTAAGAGACGGCCAAACCCAAGGCCGGGTCACGCTCCAGCAGCGCCTTGACCAGGCTGGTCTTGCCCGCACCCGACGGCGCGGAGACGATGAGCAGCATGCCTCCTCCCTTGGACAGGTTAGGTCTCATTCGATGTTCTGCACCTGCTCGCGCATCTGCTCGATCAGGACCTTCATTTCCACCGCCAGGCGCGTGACCTGCACATCCGAGGACTTGGACCCCAGGGTGTTGGCCTCGCGGTTGAGCTCCTGCATCAGGAAATCCAACCGGCGTCCCACGGGCTCCCGGCTCTCGAGCACGGACAGGACCTCTCGAATGTGGGCGCGCGTGCGGTCCATCTCCTCATCCACGTCCAAGCGCTGCGCCAAAAGCGCCAACTCCTGTTCCAATCGATTGGGGTCCAACTCGGTGCGCACCTCCTCGAGCCGGCCGAGGATGCGCTGACGGACCTCCGCCATCACCTGGGGCATGCGCGTGCTGACCTCTGTCACGGAGGCGGCAAGACGCTGACAGCGATCCCGGATCATCTCCGCCAGGCGTTCCCCCTCGCGCTCCCGGGTAGCGATCAGGGTCGCAAGGGCCGTATCGAGGAGATCAAGGGCGCGCTGCCCCAGGGCGCCGAGGTCGCGTTCCTCCTCCTGCAGGACGCCTGGCCACCGCAGAAGGTCGAAGGGAACTGGCTCCTCCGCGCGTCCGACCATGGAGGCCACCTCCGCGCCCGCGGCGAGAATCTGCTCCAGATAGCGCCGATTGATGCACAGCCTTCCCGCGCCCCCACTGGTCGGCGCATAGCGCAGGGCGCAATCGAGCTTGCCGCGGCCCAAACGCGCGGCCAACCGCTCGCGCACGGCGGGCTCCAGGGATCGAAGCTCCTCGGGCAGGCGCACGAAGGCCTCGAGAAACCGGTGGTTGACCGAACGCAGCTCCCAGGTCAACTCCTCCTCATCGCCCTGCCGGGACTCTCGGGCGAAGGCGGTCATGCTCTTGGTCATCAAATTCCCCAGTCAAGGCGTTTCGAGGGCGAATTGCGAGGCGCTTCTCACGACAGCTCCCGGCGTCCGGGTATCATACTCCACGCTTATGCTTCCAGCCCCCGCAAGAGACCCGACATCCATGGCCAGCGGCCGCGACACCTTACCCGTCGGGACCGTGATCGACCATTACCGCATCACCCGGGCACTGAGCAAGGGCGGATTCAGCCTGATCTACCTGGCGGTGGAGGAGGACACCGGTGACGAGGTAGTGATCAAGGAGTACATCCCCAAGAAGCTCGCCCGTCGCGATGCCTCGCTGCGACTCGTCCCGGTCGACGACAAGCAGGCCGAGCGCGTGTTCCGCGGCCGCAAGCTTTTCTTCCACGAGGCCAAGGCGCTGGCCTCGCTGCAACATCCGAATATCGTGCGCGTGCTGAGCTTTTTTCTGGCCAACAACACCGCCTACCTGGTCATGCAGTACGAGCGTGGCAAGAACCTCGGCAGCTACGTGCACGAGCGCAAGGGTGGACTAAGCACCGCCTTTATCTTCCAGGTGTTTTTGCCGGTTCTCGACGCCCTGACGCTGGTTCATGCGCGTGGCCTGCTGCACCTTGACGTCAAACCGGGGAACATCCATCTGCGCCATGGCAACGATCCCTTGTTGCTCGACTTCGGGGCCGTCCACGCCCTGTCGCAAGGCCATACGCCAAGAGGACAGGTGATCACGGCCGGATACTCGCCCGTAGAGCAGTATTACCGCAGCGGCCAGATCGGCCCCTGGACCGACGTCTACGCGGTGGGTGCGAGCATTCGCACTTGCATCGAGGGCAAGACGCCGCCAGCATCCATCGACCGCCGCACCAAGGACACGCTGGTGCCCGCCAAGCGCCAGTTCCGCGACCGCTACCCGCCGTTCTTGCTCGACGCGATCGATTGGGCCATGGAGATGGACGCCACGCGCCGCCCCCGCGAGGCGGGTGAGCTGCTCAACGCACTGCGAAAACATGCTGCCGACGTCCCTGCGAGCCGCTTCTCCGAGTTCTCACAATTCGATTCGCAGTCGGCTTTCAGCAACTGACGACCGAGCGCTAGTCGGCGGATTTGACGTCGCTCCCATCGACGCCGAAGATGTTTGCCCACAGCAATCACCGACGAGCCGACATGCGACCATCCCTGCGCCGCCCTGACCAGATGCGCGCCCTGCGTTTCATCCGCGGCTACACGCGACACGCCGAGGGCTCCGTCCTCGTGGAGTTCGGCGACACCCGGGTCCTGTGCAACGCCACGGTCGAGGAGCGGGTGCCTGACTTTCTCAAGGGCCGCAAGAGCGGCTGGATCACCGCCGAGTACGGCATGCTGCCACGCTCGACCGGCGAGCGCACCCCGCGCGAGGCCGCCCGCGGCAGGCAGGGCGGTACGAACGCTGGAGATCCAACGCCTGATCGGCCGCTCCCTGCGCGCCGCCGCCGACCTGTCGCTACTAGGCGAGCGCACCATCACCCTGGACTGCGACGTCATCCAGGCAGACGGCGGGACACGGACGGCCGCGATCGCGGGCGCCTGGGTGGCGCTGCACGACGCGGCGCAGGGTCTGATCCGGCACGGTCAGGTGGCGAGCGATCCCCTGACTGCACAGATCGCCGCCGTGTCCGTGGGCATCCACCACGGCGAGCCAGTGCTGGACCTCGACTACGCCGAGGACTCCAGCGCCGAGACCGACATGAACGTGGTCATGGATGCGAGCGGGCGCTTCGTGGAGGTCCAGGGGACCGCGGAAGGCAAGGCCTTCAGCCGCGCTGAAATGGACGCCATGCTCGACTTGGCGGTTGCGGGCATCGGTGAAATCCTCGCCGCCCAGCGCGCGGCCCTGGCGCAATGAAGGCGCCTTGACCCCGATCGCAACCCCGCGACGAAGTCTTTCGGAGAAACAGCGCCATGAGCGGAGTACACAGGGGCGAGTCGATCGTGCTCGCCAGCAACAACGCCGGGAAGGTGCGGGAGATCAACCAGCTGCTCCTCGACGAGCGCATACGGGTCATCCCACAAGGGGAGCTCCAGGTGCCCGAGGCGGAGGAAACCGGGCTAAGCTTCGTGGAAAACGCCATTCTCAAGGCGCGCAACGCCGCGCAGCACAGCGGACTGGCCGCCATCGCGGACGACTCCGGAATTGAGGTGGATGCGCTGCGGGGTGCGCCCGGCATATATTCCGCCCGTTATGCCGATCAAGGGGCATCCGACCAGGAGAACCTGGAGAGGTTGCTTGCCGACCTCGCGGACATCCCCGAGGCGGAGCGCACCGCCCGCTTTCAATGCCTCATGGTCTACATGCGCCACGCCACGGACCCCACGCCCCTGATCTGCCAGGGGACCTGGGAGGGACGCGTGCTGTTCGCGCCCCGCGGAGAGAATGGCTTTGGCTACGATCCGGTGTTCTTCGTCCCGACCCATGACTGCAGCGCGGCCGAGCTCGACTCCGGGACCAAGAACAGTCTCAGTCACCGAGGGCAGGCCCTGACCAAGCTGGTTCGCTACCTCCGCGGCGAGGCCTGACGCGCGCCGTGTTCGGACAAGATCCCGACGACACCGCCGTCGCCGAGCGGCTCGCAAGGGTCCGCGCGCGCATCCGCGCCGCGGCGCTGCGAGCCGGGCGCGATGAGGGCGCCGTATCCCTGCTGGCCGTGAGCAAGAAAAAGGATGCGGGACAGATTCGCGCCGCTCATCGCGCCGGCCAGAGGGCCTTCGGCGAGAACTATCTGCAGGAGGCCCTGGAGAAGATGGAGTCCCTCGGCGACCTGGACCTGGAGTGGCACTTCATCGGCCGCATTCAGAGCAACAAGACCCGCCAGATCGCCGAGCACTTCGCGTGGGTGCACAGCCTGTGGGACCTGCGCCACGCCCACAGGCTATCCGAGCAACGCCCGGCTGGGCTGCCGCCACTCAAGGCATGCGTCCAGATCAACCTGGACGGCGAGGCGTCCAAAGGCGGATTGGATTCCGACGCGGTCGGCGCATTCCTTACCGCTTGCGTGGGACTCGAGAAGCTGGATATCGTGGGCCTCATGGCACTGCCAGCGCCGGCAGAGGACGAGTCGGCTCAACGGCTGCCGTTCCGCGCCCTGCGCGCGCTGCGTGACCGCGTCGCGACGCCCGATCGCCCGCTTGAAGTACTGTCGATGGGAATGTCGGACGATCTGGAGGCGGCCATCGCCGAGGGCGCGACCCTGGTGCGAATCGGCACCGCCGTCTTCGGCCCGCGCGCCTAAGCACAGCGAAGAGCAATCAACGACAAACGCAGATCCGACCATGACCCGAGAGACCATCTGCTTTATCGGCGGCGGCAACATGGCCGCCAGCCTGGTCGCCGGACTCGTCGCCGACGGTCACGAGCCGCGCGGTCTTCTCATCAGCGACCCCGACCGGGTCAAGCTCGACAACCTCGCCGCGCGTTTCGGCGTCCGCACGACGGACGACAACACCCATGCGGCGCGGGATGCCGCCGTGGTGCTGCTGTGCGTCAAACCTCAGATGGCGCGGGCCGTGTGCCAGACACTGGCCCCCGCCCTGGCCCGTCCTGCGCCCCTAATCATCTCCGTCATGGCGGGGATCCGCGAGCACAGCATCCAGGCCTGGCTGGGGGGAGGTGTCCCCGTGGTGCGGGCCATGCCGAATACGCCCGCGATGATTCAGGCCGGGGCCATCGTCCTGCATGCCTCGCCCGAGGTCACCGACTCGCAGCGCAACCAGGCGGAGACCATCCTGCGCGCCGGCGGCCTGACCCAATGGGTGGAGCGTGAGGAGCTCATGGACGCGGTCACCGCGCTCTCCGGCAGCGGCCCCGCCTACTTCTTTTTCGTAATGGAGATTCTCGAGCAAACCGGCGCCGAGCTTGGGCTCGACCCCGACAGCGCGCGCCTGCTCACCATCCAGACCGCGCTCGGCGCGGCGCGCATGGCGATGGAGAGCAGCGATCCCCCGCAGACGCTGCGCGAACGGGTCACCTCGCCCGGCGGCACGACCGAAAGCGCCCTGCGCACCCTCGAGGAGGGCCGTTTCCGCGACCTCCTCGCCCAAGCCGTACGCGCCGCCAAGGCGCGTTCGGAAGAGCTTTCCCGCCTGCTGGCAGAAAAGTCATGAGCGATTCCTATCTCACCAATCCCGTTGTCTTTCTGGTCCAGACGCTGTTCGGCCTATACACGGCGGTAGTGGTCATCCGTTTCCTGCTCCAGCTCACGAAGGCGGATTTCTACAACCCGATCTCCCAGTTCGTGGTCAAGGTCACGACCCCGGCGCTCCGCCCGTTGCGGCGGGTAATCCCTGGCTACCGTGGATTGGACCTTTCCTCGCTGGCCCTCGCCTGGCTCCTGAAGAGCGCCGAGCTCGCCCTGCTAGCGGCCATCCTCGGTATGGGACGCAACCCGTTGGGGGCGCTTGCATGGTCGATTCCGGCGCTCGCGGCCCTGGTGCTCAACATCTATCTCTTCGCGATCCTCATCAAGGTCATCCTGAGCTGGATCAATCCGGATCCCTACAACCCTGCGTTCGGCCTTATCGATAAGCTGACCAGGCCGGTGCTCGACCCAGCCCAGAGACTGGTGCCGCCCGTAGGGGGGCTGGACCTCGCCCCCATGGTAGCGATGATCGCCCTGGTCCTGATCGAGATGCTACTGTCACCCCCCCTGAAACTGCTGACGGCGAGTCCGTTTTGACGCCCCGCGGGGATTCCGCCTGGTATCGCTGGCAGGATGGCGACCTGTTGCTCAGCGTTCGCGTGCAGCCCCGCGCAAAAAGGGATGAGCTACTGGGTCCCGAGGGTACCCATCTAAAGGTGCGCATCGCGGCACCCCCGATCGAGGGAAAGGCCAACGAGCACCTGCGGCGCTTTCTCGCCGCCGTCTTCGAGGTTCCACAATCGCGGGTGGAGCTGGTTGCGGGGGGACAGGCGCGCCTCAAGCGCTTGCGTGTGCGCGCACCCGCCCGCCTGCCTGACATCATACCGTCCACTTGATGTCATCGAATGTCGCCCGCCATCCCATGTTGCGAAGAAGATCACGCTGGGGAACCATGCGGGCAAATAGCCGATGTCCGTCCGCGGAACGTCAGTTATACTAAATTTTAGCCAAGGTCCAGGTCGTTCCGCCTCTTAGGGAAAGCTGCTGATGCAGACCCCGATCATCCAACAGCGCCTCGCTGCTTACCGTCAGTGGAAGACGCGCGTCTCGCGGGCGGTGTTGGAGCTGGAGGGGTGGCTGGAGGAAGAGGGTCAGCTCACGGCCGAGACCCGCGAGCGCATCCGTCACACCTTGGACGCGCTCGACAAGGACCGCTTGACCATCGCGTTCGTGGCGGAGTTTTCGCGCGGCAAGACCGAGCTCATCAACGCCGTCTTCTTTGCCGATTACGGCCGCCGGCTGCTGCCGTCCGCGGCCGGCCGCACCACCATGTGTCCCACCGAGCTGCTGTGGGACGACGAGCGCAATGAGTCCTACGTGCGCTTGCTCCCTATCGAGACCCGCGCTCAGGACATTCCGATCGCGCAGATCAAGAGCGACCCCAAGCAGTGGGTGCATTATCCGCTCCACATCCAGGACCCGGAGCAGATGTCCTCCACCCTCAACGAGGTCCTGCAGACCAAGACGGTCTCCATGGCCGAGGCGACGCGACTCGGCCTCTCGTCCTTCGGTCTGGCATCGGCGGGACAACTCACTGCGCAGAAGGTGGAAATTCCGAAATGGCGCCATGCCGTCATCAGTTTTCCCCACCCGCTGCTCAAGCAGGGCCTGGTAATCCTCGACACCCCGGGCTTGAACGCCCTGGGCGCCGAGCCCGAACTGACGCTTAACATGCTTCCCGGCGCCCAAGCGCTGCTGTTCGTGCTATCCGCGGACACCGGCGTCACGCGCAGCGACCTGGAGATGTGGCAACACCACCTCAAGGGGTTCCAGAGCGGACGCCGGCGCGGCATCATCGTCGTCCTGAACAAGATTGACGTCCTGTGGGACGAGCTTCAGACGGCGCAAGCCGCTCAAGCCGGGGTAGACAAGCAGCGCGCATCAACCGCCGAGATTCTCGGTATCGACCAGAAGATGGTGTTCCCGGTCTCGGCGCAGAAGGCCCTAGTAGCAAAGGTGCGGCACGACGAAGTGCTGCTGCGCAAGAGCTGCCTGCCCGATCTCGAGCGTCACTTATCCTCAAGGATGCTGGAGACCAAGCATCAACTGCTGGTCGATGCCCTCGAAGCGGACGTCGGGCAACTCCTCGAGCGTAACCGGACACGGATCTCGACCCGCATCGGCCACGTCAAGAGTCAGCTGCAGGAGTTGGAGCAGTTGCGCGAAAAAAGCGACGACGTGATCGGGCATTTGCTCGAAAAGACGCGTCAAGAGCAGGAGCTATACCTCAAGGGTGTCCACCAATTCCAAGCGAGCCGAGAGGAGCTGATCGTCGAGACGCGCCTGTGCCGCAAGGTCCTCGATCGGGACACCATTGATCGGTTGATCGAGAAGGCCCACGCCGACATGGTTCAGAGCTGGACCACTCGCGGTCTCTCGTCGGCAATGAAACGGCTCTTCGACGACCTTCGCCGATCGATGGAAACGGTGTCCACCGAAAGCGAGCGTATCCGCAAAACGGTCCGATTCACCTACCAGCGGTTCGAAGAGGAATTCGGTTTTAACGTTGCGCCACCGAAGGTTTTCGTCCCCATGAAGTTCCGTGTGGAGATGGAGCTTCTCCGTCAAGAGGTCGACGCCTTCCGCAAGAGCCCCGGCATGGCGCTCGCTGAGCAGGGCGTGGTCATCAGACGCTTTCACCAGCAACTAGTCAACCGCGCCCGCATCCTGTTCGACCAGCTACGCCGCGCCTTCGACGGCTGGATCCGGGACTCACTGCAGCCGCTCGCCGGGCAGATTCAGGAACACAAGCGCATGATGGAGAAGCGGCTGGAGAACCTGCAGCGCATTGGTCGTTCCAAGGACAGCTTGCAGAGCCGCATCGAGGACATGCAGAAGCAATACGTAGAACTGGCGAAACAGCTCACCGCTCTGCGAAACATCCACAACGCCGTTCACTACAATCCCTTGCTCGACGAACAGCGCGCGGGCAAGCCCCACCTGGTAGCCGGTTCGGCCTAGATATCCCGCACGTCCTTTGCCCACATGCGGCGAAGCAAACCTGTTGGCCGGGCGGTCTTCTTATGGTGTAGCCTTACTCGTCCCTTTCGACACCTACAATCATGACCGTTTCACGATGGAGGATCAGATCATGAATCGTCGTAGATTCTGCACCCTCGCTTGCGCCGCCGCGCTGCTCACCCCCCTTTCGGCCCTAGCCGAGAACAGCACGAGCGTAGGAGGCTACACCATCCACCACAACGCCTTTACGACCAGCACCCTGACCCCCGAGGTGGCCAAAGCATACGGGATACAGCGCAGCAACTTCCGGGGCATGCTCAACGTCAGCGTCGTCAAGGACGCCGAGGGGACGACCGGGTCCTCCGTGCCCGCCCAGGTCGAGGTGCAGACCGTCGAGCTAACCGGGCAGAAGAACCGTCTGCCAATGCGGGAAGTCAAGGAACAGGACGCCATTTACTACATCGGCGAATTCGCGGTCCAGGACGGACAGACGGTCAATTTCACAATCGAGGTCAAACCGCAGGGAGCCACCGAGACCTTTGTCATCAACATGGACCAGCAGTTCTTCGGGAACTGACCGCCACGCCGGCGGGAAGCGCACACAGGCTGCCTCGATGCAAAGAGGCGGCCTCACATGACTTCCGAACGTTGCCAGAAGTGCCATTCGTGCTTCGACCGCCCGGCTCATCTTGGGCGGCTAGACCAGGAATACCTGCCACAGGGCGTACAAACCAAACCCCAGGACGAGCACCCCTGAGAGCTTGCGCATCCAGGCCTGATCGGCGAAGCGGGCCGCGGCACCGGCGAGCATGCCCATGCCCAGCAGGGTCGGCAGGGTTCCGACGCCGAACGCGAGCATGACGAGCGCGCCCTGCACGGCGCTGCCTGAGGCGACCGACCAGATCAGGACGCTGTACACCAAACCGCAGGGAATCCAGGCCCACACGAAGCCCAGCCCCAACGCCTGCGCGGGCGAGCGGACGGGCAATAGGCGCCGCCCCATCGGCTCCAGACGGCGCCAGACACTGGCACCCAGCCGCTCCAAGCGCTCCAACCCAAGCCACCAGCGACCAAGGTATAGACCCAGCAGGATCATGAACAGGGCCGCAAGGACGTAGAGTCCCCGCTGGGCATACTGGAGCGGCAGTATCTGGACGATCATGGTCCCTAACCCACCCATGAGCCCTCCAGCGACCGCGTAGCCAGCCATGCGTCCGCCGTTGTACGCCAGTTGGTAGGGAAGCATCCTCCCGATCCGGACTCTCGCCTCGCGAGGAAGGCCCATGGTCAGGGTACCGACGATGCCGCCGCACATGCCGATGCAGTGCACACCGCCGAGTAGCCCGACCAGGAACGCGGTCGTCAGGCTCCCGGCAACGTTCACGGCGTCTCCCCTGCCCGATCTCGTCCGAGCTGCTCGGCCCTGTCAGCCGGAGTCCCATTCCGGACCCGCATCAGATAGAGCACCAGCAAGATGGCGGGCAACCCCAGCACCGCCGCGTAGCTGAAGAAGAAGACGTAATCGGTCGCGTCCACGACGTCGCCGGAGAAGCCGCCGAGAAACTTCGCCGGCAACAACATCAGGGAACTGAACAATGCGTACTGGGTGGCCGTGTAGGCGCGGTTCGCGAGTCCGGAGAGGTAGGCGATGAACACCGAGCCCGCCAGTCCGCCGCTCAGATTGTCCGCTGACACCACCAGGGCGAGCAATGCGATGTCAGGCGCCTGGGTCGCAAGCCAGGCAAAGATCAGGTTGGTTCCAGCCACCAGGACCGCGGCCATGAGCAGCATGCGCATGACCCCGAAGCGCGCTACCAGGACGCCGCCCATCGCCGCGCCGACCATGGTCATGATCAGCCCGAAGACCTTGGTGACGCTCGCGATGTCCGCCTTGCTGTAGCCCATGTCGATGTAGAAGGGATTGGCCATGACCCCCATGGTGATATCGGACAGGCGAAACACTCCGATGAATGCCAGGATCGCGAGCGCCAGCTTGCCGTTGCGCGAAAAGAACTCCGTAAACGGACAGACCACGGCGCCAATGAACCAGGCACCGAGGCGACGCCAGCGCGCGGAGAGATGAGCCGAGTCCTCGATGAAGCGCACGACCCGTTCTTCCTGCCTCCAGGTGTCGCGATCCAGCCTCTGCTCCGGCTCGGGCACCAGGAGCACGGCGACGACGCCCACGGACATGCACAAGGCCATCGCCGAGTAGGCAACCCCCCAGGAATAGAACTCGGCGATGTAGAGTGCGCCCGCACCGGCCATGATCATCCCGATCCGGTAACCCATCTGGTAGGTTGCCGCCATCGCACCCTGCAGATCCGGCTCCACCGCCTCGATCCGCCAAGCATCGATGGCAATGTCCTGGGTGGCGGAGGAGAAAGCCACCACGAGGGCCGTGACCACCAACAGGCCCAGGGCCTGACTGGGATCATTGGTCGCCATCAGCAGCAATCCGCCGACCACCCCCGCCTGCGCCAACAGCATCCATCCACGCCGCTGACCGAGTGCGCGCGTCAGCAGGGGCAATGGCAAGCGATCGACGAGGGGTGCCCAGGCAAACTTCAGGGCATAGAGGGTCGCGACCCAGGACACATGGCCGATGGTGCTACGGTCGATACCGGTCTCTCGCAGCCAGGCCGAGAGGGTTCCGAACACCAGCAGCAAGGGAAGTCCGGCGGAGAAGCCGAGAAAAAGCATCGCGATGACCCGGGGATGCAGATAGACCCGGAACGCGCCGAGCCACGTCCCTCCTCCCCGTTGTTCCTTCTCCATTCCGTCCTCGATTCTCTTAAGACATGTCGGTTACGTGCGATGCCACCCGCGCGGGGCAGGTGCACGCCGGGACCACTCGCGTCGCCCTCAAACCGCCAGCGGCGTACATGCAAGAACGCGATCCGCTTCCCGGGAATATCGATCGTTCGTAGGTTAAACTGTGCCGCGTCGCGTGTCGCCCGAAAACGAGGCGCGGAAAGGCCGATCTGCCCCGACACCCGGCACCGAACTCGGGGCACTGATCGAGAAGTTCCCAACTCTCCAGACGCAATTGCCCGGAAGACGAGAAATGCTGGACTACCAACGGGATTTCCTTCGCTTCGCCCTTGACACGGGCGTGCTCAGGTTCGGGGAGTTCACCCTGAAATCAGGCCGCAACAGCCCCTATTTCTTCAACGCCGGTCTATTCAACACCGGCGCGAGCCTTGCCCGCTTGGGTCGATTCTACGCTAGCGCCATCGTGAGCTCGGGCGTCCGTTTCGACCTGCTCTACGGCCCCGCCTACAAGGGGATTCCGCTCGCCGCCGCCACCAGTATCGCCCTCGCGGACCATCATGAGCGGGATGTACCCTATGCCTTCAACCGCAAGGAGGCCAAAGACCATGGCGAAGGCGGCGACGTCGTCGGCAGCCCTCTCGCCGGAGATGTGCTGATCATCGACGACGTGATCACGGCGGGCACCTCGGTGCGCGAATCGGTCGAGATCATCGCGCGCCACGACGCCCGCCCCGCGGGCGTCGTGATCGCGCTGGACCGTCAGGAGCGCGGCCGAGACCGGCGTTCCGCCGTCCAGGAGGTGAGGGAGAGCATGGGCATCCCCGTCTTCAGCATCGTCACCCTCGCCGATGTCGTCGCCTACCTGGCGGAGTCGCCGGATTCGGGCGGGCCGCTTGAGGCGGTGCGCGCTTACCGCGAGCGCTACGGCGTTTGACCTGCCACAGATGCTTGCAACCTTCCGCGACGCGCGTTACCAATATCCGGCCAGGTCATCCGAGGATTCCCGCAACCGGCGCATGTCCCCTCGAGCCCGCCCATCGATACTGCTCCTGCTCCTGGTGCTCGCCTGCGGCGCGCAAGGCGGCGTCTATCGCTGGGTGGATGCGGATGGGAACGTGCACTACACGGATACCCTCCCGCCAACCCAGGTCGACAAAGGCCACACCGAGATCAGCGAGGAGGGTGTACGGGTGAGGACGGTCCCGCCGGCTAAAACCCCGGAGGAGGTTCAAAAGGAGCGGGAGCTAGAGCGTTTGCGCGCCGAACAGGAGCGCCTGATAGAGAAGCAGCGCACCGCCGATCAGGTCCTGCTTCGGACCTTCAGGTCGGATGACGACATCATCATGGCCCGCGACGGCAAGCTCGCGGCCATCGACGCGATGATCCAGGCGACGAGGACGAACGCCCGCCGTCAGCAGGAATGGCTAGCGGGGCTGCAGGGAGAGGCGGCCGACCTGGAACGAGCGGGGAAACCCATCCCAAAGAAGCTGAGCGACAACATCGCGGCTACCGAGCAAGCCATATCCAGGTCTTATTCAACCATTCTCGGGCGCGAGAGCCAGAAGGACAGGATTCGCGAGAGCTTCGGCGCGGACCTAAAGCGCTTCCGCCAACTCAAGAACCTCGCGGAGGACGAGACGCCAAAGGAGGCCGAGTACGAGAAGCCCATTCTTCACAACATCGTGACCTGCGAGGATGCGGCCCTTTGCGACCGGCTCTGGAGCAAAGCCGGTGCCTATGTACGGGAGCACGCCATGACTCCGGTGTACACCGATACGCCCGATCTCGTCTTGACGGTGCCACCGCGGAACGAGAGCGACATTACCCTCATCCTGTCTCGTATCCAGGACAAACAGAGCGAGGGCGCTTCACTGTTTCTCGACGTGCAATGCCACAGGTCCATACAGGGCGAGCAAAACTGCCTCGGCCCCAAGGCGCAGGACATCATCAAGGGTTTTCGCCCGGCGCTGGACGCCGACTAGACCGGAGCGCCACGATCCCCCTAGGCCTCCGTTCAGGGCACCCTCTCGTCGCCGGGGTATTCGCAGTTCGGCGGCGGGAGACGAGTGACACGCGCTATCGGCGGCGGATCAGGGTCCCGACACCTTCATCCGTAAACAAATCCAGCATCAACGCGTGCTCGACCCGTCCGTCGATGATGTGGGCGGTGCGTACCCCCGCCTGCACCGCGTCCACGGCACACTGGATCTTCGGTAGCATTCCTCCGGTGATCACGCCTTCGTCGATCAGGCGATCGATGCTCCCGACGTCCAACTCGGGGACCAGGTTTCCCGAGGCATCCAGAAGCCCTGGCGTGTTGGTCAGCAGCAGCAGCTTCTCCGCCCCGAGCACCTCGGCCATCTTGCCCGCGACAAGGTCCGCGTTGATGTTGTAGGAGAAACCATCTTGGCCTACCCCGATGGGGGCAACCACGGGAATGAAATCCCCGTGCACCAGCATGTCGACGACCCCGGCGTCGATGCTCTCCACCTCGCCCACGTGCCCGAGGTCGATGATCTCCGGCGCCTTGAGCTCGGGCGCGTCCCGACGCAACAGCAGCTTGCGCGCACGAATGAGATCGCCGTCCTTACCCGTCAAGCCGACCGCGGCGCCGCCATGACGGTTGAGCAGGTTCACGATCTCCGCGTTGACGAGCCCGCCCAGAACCATCTCCACCACGTCCATGGTCTCGCTGTCAGTCACCCGCATCCCCTGGACGAACTCAGTGGCCTTGCCCAGGCGCTCGAGCAAACGGCCGATCTGGGGGCCGCCGCCGTGCACTACCACGGGGTTGATGCCGACCAGCTTCATCAGCACCACGTCTCGCGCGAAACCCTGCTTCAGGGACTGCTCGACCATGGCGTTCCCACCGTACTTGATGACCATGGTCTTGCCCCGAAAACGCTGGATATAGGGCAGCGCCTCGATCAGGACGTGGGCGATATTGCGAGCGCGTTCCAAGGCCAGTGACATCTCTCATTCCCCAATCGGACCTCCGATAAAACCCCAGCGGGTTACCGGAAACCTAAGAAAACGCGGATCGAGTCAGCGCCTACAGCGCACATGGAAGTGACGCCATCCAAGAACCGCGCCTCTCGGATGGCGTGTTGATCTTGGCCAGGATAGCCAATGATCGGCGTCTTACCTTCAGAAAGGCAATTCCAGGTCCGGTGCAACCTGGCCCAGGAGCCCGCGCATAAGATCCTGGATCTCATCCATCCCCTGTTGATCCTCGGCCTCGAACCTGAATACCAGAGCCGGCTGCGTGTTTGACGCCCTGGCCAAGCCCCATGCGCGACCGGCCTCAACGCGGAGCCCGTCGATGGTCTGTACCTCGACGCCTTTGAGCTCCTCCGCCTGCGACATGACCATATCCATGATCTCCGCCGACTCGCCTTCGGGGAGCGCCACGAACAGCTCCGGCGTGGAGAAGGCAGACGCCGGCAGGGCCGCGAAAACTTCCGCGCTCGGCCTCGGATCCAGGGCCAGCACCTCGAGCAGGCGCGCGCCGGCGTAAAGGGCATCGTCGAACCCGTACCAGCGTTCCTGAAAGATGATGTGGCCGCTCCATTCGCCGGCAAGCAGGGCGTCGGTCTCCCGGAGCTTTGCCTTGAGGGGCGCGTGTCCCGACTTCCACATCACGGGCCGGCCGCCGCTGCGCAGGATCTCGCTTGCCAGATGATGGCTGCACTTGACGTCAAAGACCACGTCCATCCCCGGATGACGTGACAGCACATCCGCGGCCAACAGCATGAGCACCCGATCGGTGGAGATGACCTCGCCCGAGGAATCGACAACACCGAGGCGGTCGCCATCGCCGTCGAAAGCAAACCCGATATCCGCAGCCTCCGACAGCACGCACCGACGCAGATTTTCCATCGACCCCGGACGCGACGGATCAGGCACCTCCCCATCCGGGAAACCGGCGCTCGGATCGCAATTGAGCTCGACCAAGTCGCAGCTCAGGGCCTGGTAGAGCTCGGCGGCCACCCCCGAAGCCGCCGCATTCCCGCAATCGACCACAACCTTCATGGTGCGGGCGATTGCGACGTCCTTTTCGACGCGGTCCACGTAATCCGCGACCAACTCGGCCTGCCGATAGGTTCCGGAACCGGACGTGAAGGCGCGGTTCAGCATGCGTTCGCGCAAACCCGCGATGCCCGCCCCGCCCAGGGTATTCCCGGAGATCACCACCTTGAGCCCGTTGTACTCCGGGGGGTTGTGACTTCCGGTGACCATGACACCGGAGGTATCGCCCTGATAGCGGGTCGCGAAATAGAGCACGGGCGTGGGCACGACACCCAGATCGATCACGTCACAACCGCCGGCACGGAGCCCCGCGGCGAGCGCCTCGGACAGCCCGCCTCCGGTGGGCCTGGTGTCTCGCGCGATAAACACCATCTTATCGCCCGCATCGGCGGCCTCGGCGGCCACGGCCCGGCCAATCCCCTGCATCAGATCGGGCGTGAGATCCAGCCCCACCACACCGCGGATATCATAGGCCCTGAATATCGCCTCCGGCACCTCGGGACCTGCTTGGCCCGCGGCCCGGGCGGGGGCGCGCTGCAGCTTCCCTGCTCCCGGCGCCGCACTGCGCGGGGATGACGGCTTCTCTGCGCCGGCCTCATCTCCCGCCGTCGGTTCTTTGGTGGAGGCACCGGGGGCCTTGGCCGCCCCCGGCTGCACCCCACGCAGCAGACGCCCGAGGACCTCAAGGACGGGCTCGGTCTCGGCCAATCGGCAGCGGACCCGCTGAAGAGGCTCGTTTTTCAACGTGCCTTCGACGAGGGCAACAACGCTCGCGTAGTCCTTCTTCAAGGCCGACTTGAGGGTCCGCTGAGGCACCCAAAGCACCGCCGCCATCAGCACCAGAAGAATCGCGTAAGCGATTCCGGCGAAGAGCAGCTCATTTCCGCCCGGGGAGACGCCGCCGACGGCACTGGCCACGACGCGCAGACCCGTCCCGTTCACGTCCGCGTCCGCATCGGCTGCCGCTGCTTCGACCACCCGGCCTTTGTCCGGCTCCAGCGTCGCCACCTTATCGCCGGCGCGCTGCTGGAGTAGGACCCGGACGCCCTCTCCCCCCGCCTTGGACGGCGACGAAAGCAGGGAGAAGGGAAACGCGACGTGCAACACGCCGAGCGCCTCAGAGCCCGTCTCGTCGAGGACAGGGGCCGCAATCGCCAGGTGCACCCCCTCCTGACCGAGCAGGTGAATCTCCAGGGGCGTGACCTCGCGCTGACGCACGGCCTGCTGTACCAGGTCCAGTCCCGCGTAGCTCAACCCGTAAGCGTCCATCGCCTCGGGCCCCTGCAGATCCTTCTCGGTCAGGCGTACCCGCAAGGCGCTCGGAACCCGTGCGGCCACCATTTCCTCGGCGACACGTCGGTCCTGCGCCTTGCCGCTGCGCAGGGCCTCCCGCAGCGCGGTGTCGGAGGTCCACCGCTGCAAGAGCTCGCGCTGAACCGCCACCCGATTGCCGAGATCGCTCGCGATCAAGGAAGCGGTGCGCGCGGCCTGAGCGGTACCGAAGTCACGCTCCCGATCCATCCAGACAACCGCCAATGTCACAACCGCGCCCAAGAGCACGACGGCGACACCGGCCACCGAGAAGGCCCAGAATCTGGCAATCCCGGGAACCCGATCGGGCTTGACCGGCTTAGCGTTCGCCTTGCCCGGTTTTTCCGATTTTCCAGCGCGTCTCAAACGCATGCTCGGTGCGTCCCCTGTGTGCAAACCTGCATCTGTTGCGACCTCGACGCCCGCCCGGGCGTCCTCACGCCCGTCCGCTGTGGCCGAAACCGCCGGCACCTCGGGCGGAGTCCTCGAACTCGTCCACCAGCTCGAAGTTGGCGCGCAGCACGGGCACCAGCACCAGCTGGGCAATGCGTTCACCGACCTCGATCCGGAAAGGCGCGTGCCCGCGATTCCAGCAGGAAACGAAAAGCTGTCCCTGGTAGTCCGAATCGATCAGCCCCACGAGGTTTCCCAGCACGATGCCGTGCTTGTGGCCCAAGCCGGAGCGGGGGAGGATCAGCGCAGCCAGGCCCGGCTCGCCGATGTGGATGGCCATCCCCGTCGGCAGAAGCTCGCTCTGCCCGGGACGCAGCTCCATGGGTTCGTCTACCATCGCCCGCAGGTCGAGACCCGCGGAGCCCTCGGTAGCATATTCCGGGAGGGGATAATCCCCGCCCAGCCGTCGATCAAGTATCTTGACTTGCAGTCTGTGCAAGGTAGCGCTCCGCGATCAGGTCCGCCAGCAGGCCGGCCAGCCGGACCTTCGGCATCAAGGGAAGGGCCTGCCGCCCCCCCGCCCACAGCACTAGCAATGCGTTGTCCGCACGCTCGAACCCGCCGGTCTCGCTGCCGACAAGGTTGGCGGCGATCATGTCGAGTGCCTTGGACGCGAGCTTGCGCGAGGCGTGTCGCTCCAGGGATTCCGTCTCGGCGGCGAAGCCGACGGTGAAAGGACCTCCGATCATACTGGCCACGTCGGCAAGAATGTCAGGGTTGCGCACGAGGTGCAAAGTGAGCTCGTCCTCGTGCTTCTTGATCTTCTCGCTCGCGGGTGCGGCCGGGCGATAGTCCGCTACGGCCGCCGCCCCGACGAAGATATCGCAGGCACCGGCGCGCTCCATCACCGCCTCGTGCATCTGCCGGGCGGACTCCACCCGCAGCAGCTCCACCCCGCGGGGGGTGGCAAGTCGCAGGGCCCGCTGACCAGCACTACCGATGCACCCCGCTCGCGGAGTGCCTCCGCGACCGCGTAGCCCATGCGTCCCGAGCTTCGGTTTCCCACGTAGCGCACGGGGTCGACCGCCTCACGGGTCGGACCCGCGGTGACAACCGCGCGGCGCCCGGCGAGGATGGCGCTCCGACCGAGCGCGAGGGCCGCGACGATGTCGTCGGGCTCCAGCATGCGCCCCCACCCCCATTCGCCGCACGCCTGATCGCCCTCCGCGGGCCCCAGCAGACGAACTCCGCGACCCTCCAGCCGAGCGGCGTTCGCCCGCGTGGCCGGGTGCTCCCACATGCGGTGATTCATGGCCGGCGCGAGCACCACCGGCGCGGTCGTCGCCAGGATCAGGGTTGCGAGCAGATCATCGGCCAGACCCGCGGCCAGGCGCGCCATCAGGTCCGCGCTCGCGGGAGCGACCAGGACCAGGTCGGCCCAGCGCGCGAGCTCGATGTGCCCCATTGCGGCCTCGGCCCCCGGATCGAACAGGTCGCTGCGCACCTCGTAGCCCGAGACCGCCTGCAGGGTCAGCGGGGTGACAAAGGCGCTTGCGGCCGGGGTCATGACCACCCGCACCTCGGCACCCGCTGCACGCAAACGGCGGACCAACTCCGGGGTCTTGTACGCAGCGATGCCCCCGCTCACCCCGAGCAGGACCTTGGTTACCGGCGATTGGGCGGAAAAAGCTGACAAGTGATGCGCGGATTGTTGTTTTCGTGGCGACTGCCTGGATTGTAACCCATCCGGCCCCGACCCAAATGGCAGGCGTTTGGTCCCGGCAGACTCTTGTCATACTCTTGCGATCTGGAGCGGCGAGCGAGAGCAAGCGCATGACCATCACGGAATGGCCGGAGGATGAACGTCCCCGGGAAAAACTTCTGATCCGCGGAGCCGAGGCCCTCTCGGATCCCGAGTTGCTGGCGATCTTCCTTCGCACCGGCGTTCCTGGCAAGAGTGCCGTAGACCTAGCGCGGGATCTGCTGCTGGAGTTCCAGGGGCTCAGGGGCCTGTTCTCGGCGAACCAGCAAAGCTTCTGCAAGGCCAAAGGGCTCGGGCAGGCGAAGTACGCCCAGCTGCAGGCGGTGCTTGAGATGAGCCGCCGTTACTTGCGCGAGGAACTTGGCGCGCGGGATGTCCTGAACAGCCCGGAGGCCACACGCGCCTATCTGAAGTCCCGCCTGCACGGCTATCCCCAAGAGGTGTTCGCCTGCCTGTTCCTGGACAACCGTCACCGTCTGATCAGGTACGAGGAGCTGTTCCGCGGGACCATAGACGGCGCGAGCGTGCATCCGCGGGAGGTGGTGCGCCGTTCGCTCGAGACCAACGCGGCGGCGGTGATCTTCGCCCACAATCACCCGTCGGGCGTGGCCGAGCCGAGCCAGTCGGATCTGCGCATCACGCAACGCCTGAAAGAGGCGCTCGCGCTGGTGGACGTGCGGGTACTGGACCACGTCATCGTCGGCGAGGGCGAAGGCGCCTCCCTGGCCGAGCGCGGGCTGCTCTGACGACCCCCGCCAGCGGGGTAGTGGAGTGGGGGTTGACAAATCGATCGGTATATCAGAAACTGATGATGTACTGAATCACCGCAAGGCGGTTCAGTACACTCCTCCATCCTCCTTTGGTGGTAATCTTGAGCGCGACGCCCCCCGTCGCGCTTTTTTTTTGCTCTTCACAAGGGTCGCGCTGTCGCCATCCCGCCCCGTTGATGCGGCGCCTTTCGCGGGACCGCTGGAACCCTCGTGCTCTTCTCCGGAGGATGAGATGCGCGCCATCGCCAACCTCGGTCTTGCCTCCTCGATCGCCCTCGGCGCCTGCACCTGCCCTGTCGCGGCGTCGGAGACCCTGCGCTTCGCGCCAGTCCACGCTCCCGCCGAGGACGGCGACAAGCGCCGGATCATCGCCTCCCCCGAGATCACACTGGAAGGACGGTCGCACGCGATCGGTTTTCACACCATCCTGCGCAGCGGCGACGTCGTCGGCGGCGGCACCTACGGTCTGCTCACGGATCGCGCCGGGCGGTCTCTGCGCGGCCCGGACGGCTCCGCCCGCATCTCCCAGCGCAATGACTTCACCTCCCTGATCCCCGTCGGCAACAGCCTCTTCATGGTCTCGCAGTTCGAGGACGTCCCCGGGGCCATGTACCTGACCGCACTGGCGCAAGACAAGCAGACCGGGCTACTGAAAGCCCTGTCCACGAGACCCATCGACGTCTTGGGCGTGCACGGGGGTAGACTGCACTGCGCAGGCAGCGTCACGCCCTGGAACAGCCACTTGGGGTCCGAGGAGTACGAACCGGACGCCCGCGAGCCCGACGCCGACCTGGCCCCAATGGCCGACTACTTCAACGGGGACCACGGCAAGCTCAATCCCTACGACTACGGCTGGGCACTGGAAGTGAAGGTGCTCGACGAGGCGGGCCGAACCGAGGCGATCAAGCACTACGCCATGGGCCGCCTTTCCCTGGAGCTTGCCTACGTGATGCCGGATCGGCGCACAGTCTACCTCACCGACGACGGCACCAACGTGGGGCTCTTCATGTTCATCGCGGACCAGCCGGGCGATCTCTCCGCCGGCACCCTCTACGCGGCACGCTGGGTACAGAAGGACGACCACCAGATCCCGCGTGCGGAGCACCCCGGCGCCCCCCCGGGGTTCGTGCCCAACCCGCGTGGCAGGGACGGCGGTGCCAGCGCCCTGCGCTGGGTTGGCCTGGGTCACGCGACCGCGGACGAGATTCGCCGCCAAATTCGCAACGGAATCGATTTCGCCGACATCTTCGAGGTCGAAGAGCCCGCGGGCGAGGCATGCCCGCAGGGCTTCCGGTCCATCAACACCGGCCACGGCAGTCCCTTCCACGAGTGCCTCAAGCTGCGGGACGGCATGGGAAAGGCCGCCTCGCGACTGGAGTCTCGCCGGTACGCCGCCTACCAGGGCGCCACCACCGAGTGGCGCAAGATGGAGGGCCTGACCCACGATCCGGAGGGCGGCAGGTTGTTCCTGGCCATGAGCGAGATCGCGCGAGGCATGGAGGACCACATGGACCGGGGTAAACCAAGCTCGTCCTTCGACCGCGGCGGACCCAACCACATCCGCCTGCCCCACAACCTGTGCGGCGCGGTCTATGCCATGCGCCTCGCCGGCGGAGTCGAGGACACGGCCGGCGCGCCGATCGCCAGCCCCTACGTGGCCATCGATATGGTGAGTGCCTTGGCCGGACGCATGACCCGCGCGTGGGACCAGGACAGCGATCTGCCGGCTTACCCGGCAGACGGGCCATTCGCCGCCAACAAGTGCGACCTCGACGGCATCGCCAACCCCGACAATCTCACCTTCATCCCCGGTCAGGGGATACTGATCATCGGCGAGGACACGGGCGAGGGCCACCAAAACGATGCGCTCTGGGCCTACGACCCCGACCGCCGGTCGCTCACCCGCATCCTGACCACACCCTACGGCTCGGAGGTCACCTCCCCCTACTTCTACCCGGACGTCGGCGGTTTCGCCTATCTGATCAGCGTGGTACAGCACCCCTTCGGCGAGTCCGACCAGGACAAGCTCATTCCCGGCAGCGGAGATGATCGCGCCTACACCGGGTACCTCGGTCCTTTCCCGGCGATGAGCAGGTAGCGACAACCCCGGCTGAAGGAGCTCAGTCCCGCCGCGTCAGGAACATTGCGTCACCGTAGCTGAAGAAACGATAGCGCTGCTCCACCGCGTGCCGGTAGGCGGCCATCACCGGCTCGTAGCCGGCGAAGGCGCACACCAGCATCAACAGGGTAGACTCCGGCAGATGGAAGTTGGTGACTAGACCGTCGATCGCCCGGAAGCGGTATCCGGGACGAATGAACAGCCTGGTGTCGCCGCGATACGGCTTGAGCTCCCCATCCGCGGCCGCCGTCTCCAAGCTGCGCACGCTCGTCGTGCCCACCGCGATCACTCGGCCTCCCGCCGACCGAGCGGCGCGAACGCGCTCGCACGCCGCCTCGTCCACCTCGAGCCATTCGGCATGCATCGGGTGGTCGTCGAGCCGCTCCGTGCGTACCGGCTGAAAGGTGCCCGCCCCGACGTGCAGCGTCACGTGCACGGAACCGACGCCCCGGCCCGCGAGCCGCTGCAGCGTTTCCGCGTCGAAGTGCAGGCCCGCCGTCGGCGCCGCCACCGCCCCTTCACGCCGCGCGTAGACCGTCTGGTAGCGGGCCAGATCAGACTCGTCGTCGGGTCGCTGGATATAGGGCGGCAAGGGCATATGGCCGTGGCGGGACATCAGCGTCTGGAAATCCGCGTCCAGTGCCTGCAGACGAAACAGCTCGCCATCGCGCCCGTGGACCCCCAGCGCCTCGCCGCCCTCCAGCAGTATCCGCGCGCCAGGCCGAGGAGACTTGCTTGTTCGCAAATGGGCCAGTGCCTGATCGGGGGCCGGCAAACGCTCGATCAGGATCTCCACCCGGCCGCCGCTCTCCTTATTGCCATAGAGGCGCGCCCGCATCACCCGGGTGTCGTTGAACACCAGGAGATCGCCCGGGCGCAGCAGCTCCGGAAGGTCGGTGAAAGCCAGATCGCGGAGCTGGCCGCTCGGCCCATCCACGCTGAGGAGACGGCTCGCCGCCCGCTGCGGCAAAGGCCGCTGAGCGACGAGCTCGGGAGGCAGGTCGAAGCGAAAGTCGGAAAGCTGCATGGCGCGCGATCATAGCATCCACCGCTTGCTCTGCACGCCGCAGCGGATATACTGACCAGCCTTCCGCCGGGGTGGCGAAACTGGTAGACGCATCAGACTCAAAATCTGACGGTAGCGATACCGTGCCGGTTCGAGTCCGGCCCCCGGTACCAACAGATCCGCTGCCAGGCGACTCTGCCTGGCCAGCTCACCCGATGCCAGTGCGCGCCGGCAACTCCCGTCGATTCTGTTTAAACTGAGTTCAACCCCCCGGGAGAGCGCCAGTCATGACCCCGATTCCCGACCGCCACGAGCAGATTCGCATCGTTCACGGGGACTTCATCCGCCAGGTGGTGCGCACCTGCGGGAACCCCGACCAGCGGCAGGAGCTTGAGTCTCTGCTCGCGGGCGCCGAGCAGCACGGCTGGGGCGCGCTGGTGGCCGCGGTGCGCCGTATCGCAGCGGGCGAGCGCGGCTCGGACCTGTTCGCGGGACTGGACGAGGAAGATCAGGTCATCGCCGAGGGCATCCTGCGCGGAATCCAGGACCCGTCGACGCTGCCGGACCCCCAGGCAAAGGCCGACCCGACGCTCGCTGCGCCCGGTCTCGCGCATATGATCCACGCCGCCGCCACCGGCAACCCGCAGGCGCTGATGTTGATCGGCAACATGGCCGAGCAGATGAGCAAGGTCGGTGGCAGCATGGCCCGCCTCTCGGGCGTCATCCGCCCGCTGATCAACGGCGAGCGCGACCCGGACCGGCTGTGCAAGGGGGCGGACGCCGCCACCGAGCAGCTGGTGCTCGACATTCTCAGTGAGCTCGGGCGCCTGGAAGCGCACTAACGCGGCTGCCTCTCGGCCCGCGGGCCCCGTCAGTCGTCGCGCGGGCCCGGCAACAGCCCGTCATCGTCCAGCTCCAATGCGGGGATCGTCGCCAGCCCACCGCCGACGATCCCCTGCAGCGCGCCGTACATCCCGGACGTGCTGCCGATGACCCGCTGGATCTGCTTTTCGCGCTCCGCCCACTGCTTCTCCATGGCGCGGCGCTCGCGCTGAATCTGCGCCTGCATGGCCTCAAAGGCCTCGACGATGGCCTCTACCCGCTGGCGGAACTCATCGCCAGCCAGATACTGGTAGAGCAGCTCCATCTTCTCGCTCTTGCCTTCCGAGGCAGCGCGCGCATAGGCGACTTGGATGAGCTGCTCGCGCAGTGCCAGGGCCAGCGCGGGCCAGGACTTCAGACCCGCGACCCAGACGCCGTCGATGCGGCCGAAACCCTCGATGCCGTCCGGCAGCGCGACCGAGACCAACACCGCCGCGGCACCGCCCGCCGCCCGCTGGTCCTGTTTCAGCTTGTCGACCCAGGCGGGGGACCAATTCTTGGCGTTCTTGGTCTCCCAGAGGATCAGCCCACAGTCCTCGAGGCGTTCGTTGCGCACCCGCTGCTGGATGTCGGCACCGCGCATGCCCTTGAGTACCGGCTCTATTCGGTCCTGGGGGAACTGGCGCTCCAGGGCGGCCTGGATGTCGAGCTCGAGGACCTCGCCCTGTAGCTCCTGGGATCCGAGCTCGCTCCTGCGCTTGGCGTCCTCGAGGGCCTGGCGCAGGTCGGCGATCTGCTTCTCCTTCTCCTTGAGCTTGAGGTCCTGCTGCTCGGCGGCGGACTTGCGAATTGTGGCCTCCAGCTCGGTCTTGGCGGCGTCGAGCTTGCGGGCGACCTCCAGATCCAGCTCGCGCGACCGTTCTTCCAATGCCGATTTCTCCTGGCGCAGTGCGAGCTCGGCCTCCTGGGCCAGGCGCGCCTTGTCCCGCTGGGCCGCGAGGTCCGCCTGGAGCTGTTTGAGCTCCAGCGCGCCCTGCTCGCGGACTCGGGCCTCGGCCGCAGCGGCGGCCTGCTCGATCCGTACCGCCTCATCCACGCGCAGGGTCTGCTCCAACTCCGCCCGGATCTTCTCGGCCTGGCCCTTCTGAGCCTCCTCCAGCTCACGGGCCAGTTTGCGCAGCGCCAGCTCGCGCTCCTCGGCCGCCCTCGCCTTGTCCGCCCTCTCAACGATCTGCGCCTTCAGGTCGGCAAGCTCGATGTCGACGGCGCCGCGGGTCCGGCGCTCCGCTTCGGCCACAGCGAGCGCGAGGCGCGCCTCCTGGTCGGCCTTGAGGCTCGATTCAAGCTCACCGCGTATCTGCGCGCTCAGGGCCTCGGAGACGGGGATCTGGAAACCGCAGTTGGGACATTTGATTCGGGTTTCGGTCATGGCTCGGCGGAGGTCGCTCGTGATCGGATCGGGGAGGCTGGACGACGATGATGGCCTGTACTGAGCGTACACGCCACCCGCGAGATCCCGGACGGCATTTCCGCCTCGTACCCGGAGCCAGGACGACTCGGGTATCCCTGGTAGAATTGAGGTGTGATGTGGGTCCACGGGCCCAGAACCTCATCCCTAGAGAGCGAATTCGGGGGTTGTATGAAAGGCTGGACACTCGCGCTGACGCTGTTTCTCTGCTCGATCGACGCCCACGCGGGCCGCGAGCTGGAGGGCCTCGCCATCGTGCGCGGCGATGGCAGTCTGCTGATCAAGGAGCGGGTGGTGCACCTGCACGGCATCTACATCCCTCCGACGGAGCGCCAATGCAGGGCATGGAACACCCCGGTGCGCTGCGACTCGCGGGCCGTCCTCGCCCTGGACTTCCGGGTCAGAGGCTTCATCCGCTGCTTCGTCCAGCATGAGAATCCCGATGGAAGCCTGGACGCGGTCTGCTACGCCGACCGCACCAGCTTCGACCCTGGTGAGGACCTGGCGGCTTACCTGATCGAGCGCGGCTGGGCGCTCGCCCTGCCTTACGCCCCGTTCGAGTACTACGCCCTGGAGAAGATCGCGAGTCAGCGCGGCGTCGGCGTCTGGGGCTTCTCTGCCGACTCCTTCGGCGACCGGGTGTTTCCGGAGGGCTCCGGTCGCTGGTGACCGGGGCAGCTGTCACCGGCGGCGCTCGGCGACGTTCGCCTTGAGAGCGGCCAGAGGCCCCACGTATACTGGTGAGTCCCTTGTTCACCGGCCGCAAGGCTTTCGACTGCCCCGCAGCAACCGGACCAGATCATGACCATCAGCTCCTTCCATCCCACCCTCCGCACCCTCATGGGCCCAGGCCCCGCCGACGTCCACCCCCGGGTTCTCGAGGCCATGTCGCGCCCGACCATCGGTCATCTCGATCCCCAGTTCGTCGTCATGATGGACGAGCTCAAGGAGCTCCTGCGTTACGCCTTCCGCACCGAGAACCGCCTTACCATGCCGGTCTCGGCTCCCGGATCGGCAGGGATGGAGACCTGCTTCGTCAACCTGGTCGAGCCGGGAGACAAGGTCGTGGTCTGCGTCAACGGCGTCTTCGGTGGGCGCATGAAGGAAAACGTGGAGCGCGCCGGCGGCGAGCCCGTGGTGGTATCCGACCCCTGGGGCCGGGCGGTCGACCCGAACAAGCTGGAAGACGCGCTCAAGCGGCACCCTGACGCCAGGATCGTCGCCTTCGTCCACGCCGAGACCTCCACCGGCGCCTGCTCCGACGTCAAGACGCTGGTGCAGATCGCCCATCGCCACGACTGCCTGAGCATCGTCGACACGGTGACCGCGCTCGGGGGTTGCGAGCTTGAGGTCGACGCCTGGGGCATCGACGCCGTCTACGCCGGCTCCCAGAAATGCCTGTCCTGCACCCCGGGGCTGGCCCCGGTGAGCTTCAACGAGCGTGCGCTGGAGAAGGTTCAGCGCCGGGAAACCAAGGTCCGCAGCTGGTTCCTGGACCTCAATCTGGTCATGGGCTACTGGGGCGGCGATCAGAAGCGCTCGTACCACCACACCGCGCCGGTGAATGCCCTCTACGGGCTCCACGAGGCGCTGGTGATGCTGCGCGAGGAGGGCATGGAGTACGCGTGGGCGCGCCATCGCAAGAATCATCTCGCGCTCAAGGCAGGTATGGAGGCCCTGGGACTGGAGCTCATGGTGCCGGAGACTGAGCGGCTGCCCCAGCTCAACGCGGTCGCCATTCCCGCGGGGGTGGACGACGCCGACGTGCGCGCGCGGCTGCTGAAGGAGTACAACCTGGAGATCGGGGCCGGATTGGGCGACCTGGCCGGCAAGGTCTGGCGCATCGGGCTCATGGGGCACAGCAGCCGGGCGGAGAACATCCTCCTGTGCGTCGGCGCGTTGGGGACGATCCTCAACGGCGCCGCCGTCGAAGTGGATACGGGCGAGGCCCTGTCCCGCGTCCATTCCGTGCTCTACGGCTGACCGGAAGGGAAACGCGGTTCCCGATGCGTCGCCGCAACCCCCGCGGACTCGCCTCCCGGCTGATCATGATCATCGCCGCCATGGGTCTGTTTGCGGTCGGCTATTACTGGGGTAACCGCTACCAGTACAGCGGTGCGCCTCCGGTGGTCCGAGGCGTGCTGATACGCCCACCGGTGGAGCTTCCAGCGTTCACCCTCGAGGACGCCAAAGGCCTTCCGTTCACGGACGCTGAGCTGCGGGAGCGCTGGACCCTGCTCGCCGTCGGCGACCTGCGACAGGCGCGGGGACATTTGACGGTGAACCGCCTGCTCGCGGTCCACGGCGCCCTTGCCAAGGATCCGGACCTGCAGGCGACGGTGCGGATCGCGGTTGCCGCTGAGGCCCAGCCGGTGGACCTCGCGCTGGACTTCTCCCGGCTCTCCCCCGCCTTGCATCTGATCTCTGGGGACGCCGCCGAGCTGCAGAGACTGCGAGCCGCGGTCGGCGATCTCTCCCCGTCCAGTGCCGAGGCGCCAGCGCCGGGCGACGGCGCCTCCGTGTATCTGATCGACCCCAGAGGCAGACTCATGGCCCTGTTCCCCGCCGGCCTGTCACCCGACGCTATCGCGGCTGATCTGTCCGCGCTGGCCGCCCGCACCGATCTGCTAGACCCGGCCCCGAATGACTGACCCGTCCCCCAAGTGGTACCACCGTCTGTACGTGGGCACGCAGTACCTGCTGCCCCAGCACCTCCTGTCAACCCTGATGTACCGCCTCACGCGTTTGCGCTGGAGGCCGCTGAAGAATCTGGTCATCCGCGGCTTCGTCCGCCATTTTCGGGTCGACATGAGCGAATCCCTGGAGCCGGATGCCACCGCCTACGAGACCTTCAACCACTTCTTCACCCGTGAGCTGCGCCCCGACGCTCGGCCCCTACCCGCGGTGCCGGACGCCGTGCTCTGTCCGGCGGACGGAACCGTGAGCCAGCTCGGCAAGATCGCAAACGGCCGCGTCTTTCAGGCCAAGGGGAGGGACTATTCCCTGCTCGAGCTGCTGGGCGGTCGTGACGACTGGGCAAGCGCCTTCGAAGACGGCAACTTCGCGACCATCTATCTTTCTCCGCGCGACTACCACCGCGTGCACATGCCCCTCGCGGGCGACCTGCGCGAGATGATCCACGTGCCGGGACGGCTGTTCAGCGTGAACCCGGTCACCACCGCTTTGGTGCCGCGGCTCTTCGCCCGCAACGAGCGCGTGGCCTGCCTGTTCGCGTCGGAGGCGGGCCCGATGGCCGTCATCCTGGTCGGGGCCATCTTCGTCGGCAGCATGGAGACCGTTTGGGCGGGACAGGTCACGCCGAGGACGAGCGCCGCCAAGGGCCGCGGCGCCGAACCACCCGCCCGGCTCGACCGCGGCAGCGAGATGGGGCGCTTCAACATGGGGTCGACGGTCATTCTGCTCTTCCCGTCGGACCGGGTTGCGTGGGACCCCTCGCTGGCGACCGGTGATCCGGTGCGGGTGCGGCAACGGATCGGCGATCTGGCAAACGCCGGCTAGAAGACCGCCCCCGGGCGCTGATCGGTCAGCCAGTAGAAACGATAGGCTGGGACGACCAGGCGGCCGTTGAACAGGGCCGGGGCCTCGCCGGTCACCAGGTCCTTGAGGTGCCCGAACTGGAACATGCCCCGGTTGCCGAGCTCGGCGAGGTCGAGGTAGCTCGGCGAGGCGTCGAAGTTGGCGACCACCAGCACCGCCTCGGAGCTCATTACCGGGTTGGTGCGCAGAAAGACGAACAGGTGCGGGTCGCCGACGTCGATCAGCTCCCGGTTGTTGAAGTCCGAGAACGCGGATACGGTCTTGCGCACCGAAATCATGCGCCGGAGGCCGTCGAAGATTCGCTGCTCGGGTGTTCCGTGCTCGTGGCGCCGCTCGGCCCTCTCCCAATCGATGCGGGGGCGGTGCATCCAGCGGTTGTCGCCAGCCTTGCTCTCATCCTGCAGGAAGGAGCCGTCGTTCAGGGTGCCGACCTCGTCGCCGTAGTAGAGCAGCGGCATGCCGCCGAAGGACATGATGATCCCGTGCAGCATCAGGATGACGGCGATGGCGTCGCTGATTGCCTTCTGGTCGCCCGACTCCAACGCGACTTCCAATCCGGCCAACGAGGCCAGAGAGCCGGAAATGCGCGCGTCGCCGGTCTTGGGGTTGACACCGAAGGGCAGCCCCCTGGCAGCCGAATTCTCGAAGCCGCCGGTGAAGTAATCCACCAGAAAGCGCCGGTGAGCGACGGGATCGTATCCGCAGGCGCGGATGTCCGCGTCGTCGAAGCCGAGGCCGATGTCGTCGTGGCAACGCACGTAGTTGAGCCAGGTTGCCCGGTCGAGCTTGGCGGGAAGGCTGCGGATGCCTTGGGTAAGGAGCTTGGCATTCTTGGTCGCGACCGTGTCCCAGAGCAGGGCCATCAGGGTCGCGTTGTAGGCGATCTCACACTCCTTGGCGATGACCGCGTCCTCGCCGAAATATCGGATGATCTCCACCGGCGCCACAATAGCCTCGGCGATGAAGAGCACCCCCGGTGCGACGATCTGACAGCAGTCCTTCATCATCTGCAGGATAAGGTGCGCCTCGCGCTCGTTCTGGCAGTTGGTCCCGATCTTCTTCCACAGAAAGGCCACGGCGTCCAGGCGTACGATGTCCGCGCCCTGGTTGGCCCAGAAGAGGATGATGTCCACCATCTCGATGAAGACAGCGGGATTGCTGTAGTTGAGGTCCCACTGGTAGCGGTTGAAGACGGTCATCACCCACTTGCCCATGGCCTCGTCGTAGGTGAAGTTGCCGGGGGCCGTCTCCGGGAAGATCTCGGGCATGGTCTCCTCGAACATGTCCGGGATGTCGCGGTTGGGGAAGATGTAGTAGTAGTCCTGATAGACCCTGTCCCCTTCCCGCGCGCGCTGGGCCCAGACGTGCTCGTCGGAGGTGTGGTTGACCACCACGTCCAGGGCGAGCAGCATCGCGCGCTTGCGCATCGACGCCGACAGGTGCCGCACGTCCTCCAGCGTGCCCGCACGTTCATCAATGGCGCGGAAGTCGCTGACGGCGTAACCACCGTCGCTCGCGCCCCGCGGACACTGCAGGATGGGCATGACGTGAACCATGCTGACACCGAGTTCCTGCAGGTAGGGAAGGTGCGATTCCAGCCCGGCCAGGTCACCGGCGAAGCCGTCCGAGTAAAGGGCCATTCCGACCCACTCCTGGCTCAGAAACCAATTGTGGTCCTCCTCCCGCTCCATATCGAGGCGCTCGAGCTCCGCCGGCCGATCGACATAGGCCAGTGCAAGGCGCTCCACCAGCCTGAGGATCTGCTCCTTGAAGTCCGGGCGCTGCCCGTACAGGTGGTGGAACAACGAATAGACCGCATAGAAATTGGCGCCGAGACGAGTGTAGAAGTGCCGGAGATCCTGCCGGCGAATAGCGGGCTTGAGCTCATCGAGGATGTCGTTGAGCAATGCGTGCGAGACCTGTTCGTACATCTTTTGGCGGGCGTCAGTAAGAAAGCGTTGCAGGAAGGGCCAGGGGTCGGAGGCGTGCCTAGGTCAGCGTACGGTCCCCCAGGCCCCAAGCATCGACGAATGGCAGGTAAAAGTCCCGATTGGCGGCGGTCGCGCCCCTTTGCTGGACGACACGCGAGGCAAACTCCTGCGCCCGCTCCAGGGTGACGGCGAGCGGCCAATCCCCCGCGATACCGAGGATCAGCACCGCGGCGAAGGCATCGCCGGCCCCGACCGCATCGACCACGCGCAGGGCGGGCGGAGGCGCGACCTCGGCGAACTCGTCCTCGCCGGCAAATCCCATGGCCCCCCGCGCGCCCAGGGTGACGACCAGTCCGGCCAGGCCGTTCTCGGACTGGAAGCGACGCGCGCGCTCGGAGAGGTCGCCCGACCCGCCGGCGAGCAGGCCCAGTTCGTCCCGATTGAGCTTCACCCAATCCGCATCGCGGACCATCTCGCGCACAACCTCGGCGGACCACCAGGGATCGCGCAGGTTCACATCGACGAAAACGGTTCCCGGACCGCCCGCCTTGAGCGCCGCGAGGCTCCGCGCTGAGACCGGGTTCCTCAACGCCAGGCTGCCGTGATACAGCAACCCGCACGCGGGAGGTTCGCGCATCGTCTGGAGATCGATGTAGTCGTATGCGCAACGATCGACGATGTCGTACGTAGGCTCTCCCGCGTTCAGGCTGACCGCAACCTGGCCGGTCGGGTGGGAGGCGTCGGTCGCCAGACCGCCGACGGCCATGCCCCAGTCAGCCATGGCGGCGCGGATGTGCTCACCCTGGGCATCGTCACCCACGCTGCTGATGAACCACGGGGACTGGCCAAAGGCCTGGAGATGCCAGGCAACGTTGAAAGGAGCGCCGCCCAAGACCCGGTTGCCGTCATGGAAGACGTCGAACAATACCTCGCCGAAGACGCATACCGGGTGCGGGTTGCCGCCTGTCATGAGTCCTCCACCGCCCCCTCGAGCCAGTGCCGCACGAAGGGCTGATAGTGTGCCACCCCCTCCAGGATGCCGGCGGCATAGTTCCCGTTCATGCCGAGGAATCCGCCCTCGGCGCAGTAAAGACGGTCCGCCAGCCCGCGCTCGCGTGCGACACGCAGCGCCTCGTCGCGCACGGAGGGATGGGCATTGGCCACCAGCACCGCCGGGAGGGGGCTCGTGAGCGGCTCGAGATCATTACCGCTGTCGCCCGAGAAGACAACCTGCTCGAGCCCGAAACCCTCCTGCTCGATGAGAAACTCGATGGCGTGGTACTTGGTCGCCCGCTCCGGCAGCACGTCGAGCAGACCGACATCGGCGGCCTCGTCGACGCTCCAGATCAGGCTGGCGCGAATCCCCTGACCGCTGATCCGCCCCCTCACCTCCTCGACCAGCCCGCTCTGGTCCGCATCGGATGCGGCGTAGAAGCTCAACTTGAAACGCCCCTGCTTGGCCGACTCCTGGAGGCGCAGGTGGGGAATGCCAGTGAGTAGGCCCTTGAGATCATCCACCGAGGCGCCGGCCCAATCGGCGCCGATGTGTGCGTCCCATTCGGGGCGAGGCGACCACTCGGCGTGGGTATCGACCCGGTAGAGGCTGGTACCCACGTCGCCGATCACGAAGTCGGGCAACGGCAGCTGATAGTCCGCGATGGCCTGCTGGACGAGGGCGCGATGACGCCCGCTGACGTAAGCGAGGGCGACCTCGTCGCGCGCCACCAGGGTCGCGAAATACCTGCGAGCGCCCGGCGATTCCGGCTGGGGGCCGTTGGGAACTAAAGTCCGATCCAGATCGGTGCAGATCAGCAATGATGCGTTCATGTGTCTTCCGGCACAGGGGCGCGACAGGAACTAAAGAAATCGTAGTGTTCGATAGCCTCAAGGATACCCAGGGCATGATCCTGCACCGCGAAATAGACGCGGTCCTGCTCCTCGAGACCCGACAACTCCTCGTGGTGGCGATTGGCCACCACCACCGCCAGCGTGTTGCCCCGCATCATGTCCTCATCGGCCCCGGACCCCCCCGCCACCAGGATTTGCTCCAAAGGCATCTCCCATCGTTGAGCGACATAGCGCAGCGCCAGCCCCTTGCTGGCGCGCCCGGGGATTACGTCCAGGAACTGGCCGAAGGAATGGATGACGTTCGCGGTCACCTCCTTGGAACGCAGCAGGGTATTGATCTCCTCGATCGCGGGGGCGACGCTCGGATCGTAGTGGTAGGACACCTTGAAGCGGGTCTGCTCGTTTCGCGGCTGGAGCACCAGGCCAGGAAGATCTGCGAGGGTGCGGCGAACCGCGGCGGGTTTCCAGAGATGGTCGATGTGGACAGCCCAGTACTCGTCCAGGACCAGATTGCGGCCGTAGTGGATCTCGGTCCCCAGGCTGCTGATCAGCACGTCCGGTAACGGCAGGCCGTTCTTCTTAATCACCGATATGGCCGAATCCAGGCGTCGTCCGGTAGCGATGCCGAAGGTGACGCACTTGCGGTTCTCCCGCATCACCTCCGCGAACCGGCGCAGCCCCTCGGGATTGCCGAGCATGCTCTGATCGAGGTCGGTGAACAGGGCGCGGTCGCGATAGCGAAGGGGACGGCGCGCGGACAGGGTCTCGGGGATGCGCTCGTGGCGCTGGAGCAGCGGCTTGACCTTCTCGCAGTAGGTCTCCGCGTGTGCGTCCCACGAGTAATGCTCGCGCACCGCACGCAGACCGTTTTCGGATAGCTCCTTCCAGCGATCCCGGTTCCCGAGCACCTCCAACAGTGCCCCGGCGATGGCCTCCGTGTCCAGGGGATCCACCAGCAGACCGTTGCGACAGTTGGCAATTATATCCACCGGGCCGCCGTTCTCGGTGGCGACGAGGGGAAGACCGCTCGCGGCGGCCTCGAGCAGGGTCAGACCAAAGGGCTCGGTGAGCGCGGGATTGATGAACACCCCGCCCGATGCGGCGGCCAGGCGATAGATCCCGGGCACCTCATCGGAGCCGTGGCGCTTCGGCATCGCCACGCGCCCGTAGATGTCGTAAGCGTCGATGGCGACCAGGATCTCGGTCAACACCGATTGGGCCCCCTCGTCCATCTCGCGGATGTCGTCCCGGCTACCGGCTATGATCAGGAGATTCGCGATCTCCTGCAGCTGCGGGGACTGGCCGTAGGCATCGACCAGGGTGCCGATGTTCTTGCGCGGGTCCGGGCGCGAGAGGGCCAGGATCAGCGGCTTGTTGGTGTCTTTCAGGAACCGTGCCAGCTGCTGGGCGAAGGGTATTGCAGGTGCCCCGGGCTCCGGCGGATGGAACTGCTCGAGGTCCGTACCCGGGGGGATGACCGCCATGCGATCAGGCCGGTAGTAGTCGTAGAGACCGTATTGATCCTCGATCTCCTGGTGCGTGCTGGTGATCACCAGGTCCGCGTTCGCCAGCACCTCCTCCTCCGCGTCCACCCGGCGATTCAGATTGTAGCGCCGGTCGATTTCCTCCAGGGGCAGGCCCGCGGCGAGGAGCCGCTGGCGCTTGTCGCGGCCGAGGGAGTGCCCGGTGTGCAACTGGGCAATGCCAAGCAGGCCGGACAGCCGCACGCCGACATAGCCCGCGTCCGCGTAGTGGCTGTGCACCAGGTCGGGCATGCGCCCCTGCTCGTTGAGCCAGTGCACCAGATTGTCCCCGAAGCTGTCCAGATGGTCCCACAAGGACTCCTTGGGCAGATACTCTTCAGGACCGGCGTCGATGCGCACGATGCGGGCCTTGGGCGACAGCGGCTCGATCGGTTCCGCATAATCGGCACTGACCCGTGCATCGACGACGCGACGCGTGACCAGGTCGACCTGGTCGACGTCGGCCCGTTTCGCAAGCGCCCGCGCGAGATCGACCACGTACTTGGTCTGACCGCCGGTATCGGCATCGCGACCAAGCTCGAGCTCGTGACCGCGAATGAGGCCGTGGACGCTTACCAGAAGGAGATACATGCGCTGACCATCGCTCCGAAAAGATGCCGAGCACTCTATCATACGGGCGGAGACCTTTCCGTCCAGGGCCGCCGTGTCCCGTCCGCCGGCTCTCCGGTCAAGCCCGCTCCAACGGGAACGCCAGGACCTCGTCGATATGCCGGCTCCCGGTGGCCACCATGAGCAAGCGGTCCAACCCCAAGGCTACACCCGCGCAGTCCGGCAAGCCCGCCTCCAGGGCGGCGAGAAATGCCTCGTCCAGGGGCGGCTGCTCCATGCCATCGGCCGCCCGCCGCGCGAGATCGGCCTGGAAGCGGCGCCGCTGCTCGCCGGCATTCGTGAGCTCGTTGAAGCCGTTCGCCAGTTCCATACCCTCCAGGTAGAGCTCGAAGCGCTCCGCCACCGGCTCCTCACCGCCTCTAACCCGCGCGAGCGCGGCCTGGCTTGGTGGGTAGTCGTAAACGAAGCTGAGACGGCCACGACCGAGCCCGGGCTCGACGAGGTGGCTGAGCAGCAGGTCCAGCCAGCCATCCCGATCAAGGTCGAGGGCGTCCGCCCCCGCGATCCCCCGCTCCGCCGCCAGACGCAGCTCCCCTGTGGCGGCGCGCAGCGGGTCCAACCCGAGCTTGTCCAGAAACAGCTGGCGATAGGGCGTCTTCTCTACCGGCAGGTCCAGTCGCTCAAGCGCGTGCCGCGCCAGATCCGCGACCTCGTCCATGAGTCGATGATGGTCCCAGCCGGGGCGGTACCACTCCAGCAGCGTGAACTCGGGGTGGTGTCGCCGTCCCCGCTCACCGTCGCGAAAGACCTTGCACATCTGATAGATGGGACCGGACCCGGCCGCCAGCAGCCGCTTCATCGCGAACTCGGGGGAGGTGTGGAGCCACAGCGGCTCGACCGCCGGACCGAGGCCGGGGCAAGCCGTTCGCAGGCTGGCGATGGCGGGATCGGTGGCCGCCGCGCGGGAGGCGATCGGCGTCTCGACCTCCATCACACCGGCGGCGTCGAAGTAGGCCCGGATGCGCGCTAGCAGGCGGGCTCGGGCGCGCAGTGCGGCCGCGGACGCAGCGGGCCGCCAGACGTCGGCGCTCACTCCTCCCGGGCGCGGGAGACGTACGCCCCGGAACGGGTGTCGACCTTGATCAACTCGCCAGTCTGCACGAACAGGGGGACGCGCACCACCGCACCCGTCTCCAGGGTAGCTGGCTTGCCGCCGCCCCCCGACGTGTCGCCGCGGACGCCGGGATCGGTCTCGGTGATCTCGAGCACGACGAAATTGGGGGGCTCGATGCTCAGCGGCGCGCCGTTCCAGAGGGTTACGGCGCACATGTCCTGCTCCTTGATCCACTTCGCGGCTTCGCCGACGGCGGCGGCATCGGCGCTCAGTTGCTCGAAGGACTCCGGGTCCATGAAGTACCAGAGCTCACCGTCGTTGTACAGATACTGCATCTGCGTATCATGCACGTCAGCGGCCTCCACGGACTCGCCGGATTTGAAGGTCTTCTCCACTACGCGCGCGGTCTTGAGGTTGCGGACCCTGACCCGGTTGAAGGCCTGACCCTTGCCCGGCTTGACGAACTCGTTCTCGACGATGACGTATGGATCGCCATCGAGCATGATCTTGAGGCCACCCCGGAATTCGTTGGTGCTGTAGCTTGCCATGTAGTTTCTCTGTCAGATGGGGCCGATAAAACCTGCAATTTTAGCGCGAAGCGATTCCCCCTGTCAGATTCCGCTCTGGAAGCGGGACCTCGCCGCGGCCATCACCCGACCAGAGCCCCTCCTCGACATGTTGGGGCTGCCCCGCCACCTGCTGCCTGCGGCGCGGGAAGCGTGCCAGAGCTTTCGGCTTCTTGTCCCGCGTGGTTTCGCCGCCCTCATGGAGCATGGCAACCCGGATGATCCGCTGCTGCGCCAAGTCCTTCCCCTGAGGCAAGAGCTGCAGGTGCAGCCGGGCTTTCTGCGCGATCCGGTCGGTGACGCCGCCGCCCAAAGGGCGCCCGGCCTGCTGCAGAAGTACTGGGGAAGGGCGCTGCTGATCGCCACCGGCGCCTGCGCGGTGCATTGCCGTTACTGCTTTCGACGCCACTACCCCTACGCGGAGCACGGCGGCCTGCACGACAGAACCACCGGCGCAATCGCGCAACTCGCCTCGTCGCCCGACATCGGCGAGGTGATCTTGAGCGGGGGCGATCCGCTGATGCTCGACGACCGCCTGCTCGCCGACCTGATCGCCAAGCTCGACGCGATCCCGCACCTCAAGCGGCTGCGCGTTCACACTAGGCTGCCGATCGTGCTGCCTTCCCGCGTTACGCCCGGACTCTGCGAAGCGCTCACGGCCAGCCGCTTGGGATCCGTCCTGGTGGTGCACGCCAACCATCCACGAGAGCTGACCACGGACGTCGGGGCGGCATTGGAACGGTTGCGACGGTCCGGCCTAATCCTGCTCAACCAGAGCGTGCTCCTCGCAGGGGTGAATGATCGCGTCGCCGTGCTTGCAGAGCTCAGCGAGGACCTGTTCGCCGCCGGTGTTCTGCCCTACTACCTGCACATGCTCGATCGCGTCGCCGGGGCTACCCACTTCTTCGTGGGCACCGCTGTCGCGGTCGATCTGATGTCGGAATTGCGCCGCCGGCTGCCCGGTTATCTGGTGCCGCGCTTGGTGCGCGAAGAGCCCGGCCGGCCATACAAGACGCCCGTCACCTGACGAAATCGGTTATGGTGTACGCTTCACGAACCATCCATAATCGCTGCCACTTACCGCTCGGTAGTGACGCCGTCTGACGGGAGCGGCGAGCGAGAGCGCACCCCTCCGTCAGCCAAGATCAACAAGCACGCTCGTTAAGAATGATGGACTCCTTGTCTCATGCGATGAATATCCTTGTTCTCACTTCGCGGGAAGAGGACGCGGAAGGCATCATCACCTCACTGCGCAACGGCGGCCTCGCCGTGCACGGCACCTTCACCAAGGATCCGGCGCAGCTGACCGAATTGACCCGTGGACAAGCCCTCGACCTCATCTTGTGCTGCGAGTATGACCCCAGTATCGACCTCGCCGCCTGCATGCGAAGCTACAGCGAGCTCGATATCGACCTGCCCCTGATCGTCGTCGCCGGCAAGGAGACCGATTCGACGTCCCTGATCATGGCGATGCGCGCCGGCGCCAGGGACCTGACCGAGCTCGGGGACACGGAGCACCTTCAGCTCATCGTGTCCCGTGAGCTCTCGGACCTCGGCCACCGGCGCACGGCGCAGCGCCTGCGCGAGCGGTTAAGGGATTGCGAGCAACGGGCGAAAGACGTGATGGACTCCTCCGGGGACGCCGTCGCCTTCATCCAGGACGGCATGCACATACAGGTCAACCCGGCCTATCAGGAGCTGTTCGGGTTCGCAGCCATCGAGGATCTGGAGGGCTATCCGCTGCTCGACCTCATCGCCCCGGGTGATCAAGGCGAGGCACGGAGCATCCTGCGTCAGCTCGAGCATTTGTTCGAGAACGAGACCCGGACCATGGACATCGAGTGCGTGCGCGCGGACGACAACTCGTTCCCGGCACGCTTGAACCTCTCGCGCTCTAAGCTGGATGGGGAGCCATGCCTGCAGGTATCGGTCCAAGGCGTGCTGCGCCAGGCGGTCTCCGATGTCCGCGGCCTTGTTGATGAGGATACCGGCCTGCCCAACCGTGCGGCCCTGATCGAGGAGCTGTCCACCCGACTGGATCAGGAGCATCCCGCCAGCAAGAGCTTCGCGGTCATTTATTTCGGAATCAACGCGTTTTCACAGATCCTGCAGAAAGAAGGCATGACAGCGGCCCTGGAGGCCGCGGCTTCGTTCGGCAAGTCACTCAAAGCTCTCAGTCCCAAGGGCTCCTTTTCGACCAGGGTTTGTGACGACGCCTTCGTATTGTTGATCGACTCGGTCTCCCAGAACGAAGCAGAAGAGCTGGCGGCAAGAATCGCCAAACAAGTGCAACTGCCGATCCAGGCCGGCACAGTCGACGAAAGCGTGCCGGTCATCGGCACCGGCATCATGCTGCTGAAGCCAGGGTCATGCGCTCCTTCCGACGTGTTGGACAACGTCTACCGCGACTATCTCTTCGGTACACTGGAGTTGGACGAGCCGCGGACCTCCGAAGCGCAATCGTCAGAACCCACCACGAGTTCCCCCGACCCGGGACTGGACGAAGAGGGACGACGCCTGGCCTCGCTAATCGATCAAGCGCTTGAGGGGGAAGGCTTTCAGCTGTTATTCCAGCCAATCGTGAGCCTGAAGGGCGACAGTCAGGAAAACTACAGCGTGCTCCTATGCCTGCGCGACAGCGACGGCAAGATACTGGAGGCCAAGGAGTTCCTCAGCGCCGCGATAGGATCCGGGAAGATGATCGCCGTCGACCACTGGGTCATCCGGCACGCCATCGCAGAGCTTGCCGCCAAGCGTTCCCAGGGCATCAAGCTCAACTTCTTTATTAACATCGCTGAAGAAACGCTGCTGGAAGACAGGCTCCTGATCTGGATCTGCGATTGTCTGCAAGAGTTCCAGGTGCGGGGGAACTGGCTGACGTTCCAGATCCCGGAAGAGCAGGCGCGCCGCCACGCTGCTGCCTTCACCAGATTGAGTGACGGATTAAGAAAGGTGAAGTGCCGTGTGGCGTTGAATCAGTTCGGCGCGGGCCAGAACCCGGAAGTCTTGCTCGCCAAACTGCACCCCGATTTCATCATTTTCTCACGCGACCTTGCCAAGGGACTCGCCGACGACGAGGTCAAGCAGAAGCGCCTGATTGGGCTGGCGGAGCTTGCCCGCGATGCCGGCATCCGCTGCATGGTCACCGGCGTGGAGAGCGCGCGCACCCTGACGGTGCTCTGGACCACGGACATCATCGACTATGTCCAGGGCAACTTCCTGCAGAAACCGAGCCCGGTTATCGAGGCCCAGGACCCGCGCAGGTAGCGGAACCGATGTGCTGGGCGGCCCCACAGCCAAACCTCTCCCCTTGCGGTCAGGTGACGCGCTTACCCGTTGTTGGCGATCCCGTGCGGTACATGCCCCGTAGCCACCAGGGCGCGGGCAGAATCGCAGTGAACCTCCTGGTCATCGAAGAAGATGTCCGCATCGAACGCCTGCAGGAATGGGCCCTTGTCCAGCCCCCCCAAGAACAGGGCCTCGTCGATGCGGATTCCCCATGCGCGCAGCGTACGGATCACCCTCTCATGGGAGGGCGCCCCCCGGGCGGTGATCAACGCTGTCCTTAACGGCGCATCCTCGGCGGGAAACAAGCTCTGGATCTGATGAATGGCGACCAGGAACCCCTTGAATGGCCCACCGCCGAGGGGCTCTCTGGCAGCCGCCGCCTCCCGCGCATTGAAAACCTCGAGCCCCTGACTGCGGTAAATCCGCTCCGCCTCATCGGAGAACACGACGGCATCTCCATCGAAGGCGATGCGCAGCTCCTGTTGATCCTCGGCCTCGGCCGCACCGGATTGCAGCGGGAGAATGGTCGCGGCGGCGCAGCCCGCCTCTAGCGCCATTCGTACGTCGCTTGGGTCGGCGGAAAGGAACAGGTGCGCGCCAAAGGCGGCGACGTAACGGTAGGGGCTAGAGCCGCCAGCGAATGCGGCACGACTGATGTCGAGCCCGTAATGACGGATCGAGTTGAACACGCGCAGGCCCGTATCCGAGCTGTTGCGCGATAACAGAATCAGCTCGACGCGCCCGCGCTCGCCAAGACGTTCGTTCAAAGCCAGGAGCTTCTTCGCCGAGGGAAAGGCGACACCGGGCGCCAGCAAGTCCTCCTCGTGATCGCGCTGATAGCGGCAATAGGACTCCACGCCCTCGGTCTCGAACACACGATGCGACTCGCTGAGATCGAACAGAGCCCGCGAGGAGATCGCCACCACCAGACGGACTGGCGTATCAGTGGCGGTCATGAACAGCGATCCTGAGATATCCGGCTCGACTGGACGCCCATTTCCTGGAGGAAGCCATTCCTCTGTGGCGTGGAGCCCGGAATACGCGCTTACGAATGGAGCGAGTGGAAAGCAGTGGGCGGCTCGGCTGCGGCATCCGCGCGCGCGAACGCTACCAGGGCATGAACCAGTTCACGAAGGTCATGGGCCGACTGATGCTGCGGTTCATCACCGACATATCGTCTCGCATGTTCGCGGTCGAGAAGGTCATCGAGCGAATCGCCTGGTCCATGGTTTCCATGCTGGTCAACATGGGCTCCAGGGTGCTGACATCGCGGGAGATGGACTCAACGCTGACGGCCATGGTGCGGACATTGTTGCTCAGTTGGCCGACGTTGTCCGATATCGACTGCATATTGCTCGCCAGGACGGTCATGTTCGAATCGACGCTGATGGCCAGGTAATGCACGTCCTTGGCGAGGCTGAAGACCAAATAGAATCCATAGGCCGCGAGGATGATAAAGGCGAACAGGGACGGGTAGACGATCAGCTCCCAGCGCTTAGCACTGGTCTCGAACGCCTGCGACAGGCGATCGATCGCGTAGGCGTTGATCTGGGCGCTCGGGTCCTGCTCGCCGCCCTGTGTAGGCACGCGGGGCGTCGCGCTGGCACCCTGGGATTGGTTGTCGTTTTCCGCCATGTGACTTGGGGACTGCTACGGTCAGAGAGCGACTAAATATTGGGAGCTTAACATAAACTTAGCCATACACAAGTTAATCTTATTATCAAATACAGCTAATCGGGCATGCGACCGACCCGGAAGCCAGTCAGCCCAGAGGTCTCAACTCACGAGCGTAGGGTAGAGCGCTGCGGCCAGAGAAAAGAACTCACGTGACCCCTTGCCACGCGGATCCAACTCGAACACCGCGAGGCCCTCGCTGAAGGAGCGGCGAAATACGGTGCGCTGCGACAGACGTGGCTTGATGAATTTGATGCCAGGCAGGGAAACCAGGGCCGCGGCGGCCTCGTTGGTTTCTCGCACCGCGTGATGAGTATCCCCTCGGTTGATGAAACCGAGAATCTCGGGAGGGCGCTCCCGCTGTGTCGACTCCACCAGGTGGATATAGCGCTGCGTTGACCAGATATCCGCCTGCGATGGGGGCACGGGCACGACGACGCGGTCGCACACCTGCAGGGCCCGGCGCATGGAGTCCATGTCGGAGGTTCCGACATCGATCAGGGTCTCGTCCGCCGCGTTGAAGTGCTCCCGGGTCAATCCGGATTTGTCGTCCACCCGCAACGGCGGATCGAACCCCTCCTCCAACCGCACGTCCACGACATCCGTCAGTGTCGCCTGCGGATCGGCGTCGACCAGTTGGACATTGACATCCGCCATCGCGAGCCAGACCGCCAGGTTGAAGGTGACGGTGCTCTTGCCCGACCCCCCTTTAAGACTTCCGATTATGGTAATCATTGACTATCCAGGAACGCTGAAATCAGTGGCGCGGCCCAGGGGAGCCTTGGCGACCGCGTCGACCCGAACACACGCCATCGGGCGCTTGCCGAGAGTCCTTCTGGCCAATGTTACAGAGCCCCCAGGACAAATCGGCGCGCAGTGCCGAAGGTCCTTACTTGGTCCCCGGCATTCCGCCGCTCCCGGGCCCGCCGGGCATCCCCTGAGGAGCAGAGAGTCGCTCGTACCCGGCGGGGATGGTGAACAGATGGTCCGGTTGCTTGCCGACATTGAGCTCGTTAAGCTCGCTGACGAAGCCACCGGGGAACTCCTGCCGCACCGCGAGCTTGAGCTCCGGATCGAACCACTGGAAGGTACGTATCGGCTGTTGGTTCGGTGTGGTCGCAACCATTTCCCACTTCTCGACCGGCCGGCCATTGAGCGTTTCTTCGCCGACGAGCTTGAGCTCGGTAGTCTGATCGTTCGGCAACTCCTGGCGCAACGGCACACCCCGCTCCTTATCGATCCACTGGGTGGTCTTCACGGTTTGCCCCTGATGCGCGGCGACAATCTCCCACTTGACCGCAGTGCGACCGCTCACTGTCTCCTCACCCAGCTTACGGCAGGTGAGACCGGGTGCCCCCGCACACGGATCCTCGGAAGCCGATTGCATCATTCCGGGCTGCGGACCGGCGGAACTGGCCAGTTGGCGCTCCATGTACTTCTTCTGTTCTGGGAAGAGCACCCACTCGACGCCCCGCGTCTCGTCGGTAATACGGACCACTTGCTGCCCCTGGTGCACCATTTCCGAGCGCATCCGCCCGTCGCCAACGTACATCTTCCCGGAGGACATCTGTCCCTCGGGTCCACGCTGGACCATCTCTGCAGAAAACTCCTGTCCCGCAAGCTCTGCCTCGGCCGAACCCACGCCGATGACAGCCAAAACCAACGACGCCAAGCTCGAAGACCATTTCTTTCTCATTTGCATGCATCCTCCCACACACTAAAGCTCACAAGTCGCCTCGTTCCGTCAATCCGAGGGCACTGGCCCCTCGTCGACAGGCTTCGGTTTGCCGGTCGAGTCCAATCCCGACAGCTGATTGTATCGAAACGGCCGAAACCGAGTCCCTCCGCCGCCCCGCCCTTCATGGGCGGTCTCCGTAGTAACGGCGAAACCAGCTTTCCGGCTCATAGCCGAATGTCTCTTCGGCCGGCACGCCGCGCGGCGGCCGATCCTCGACGCTGACAGGGCCTGGCGCTACCGAACGCCAACCACCCGCGTAGCCGCCACGCTCACGTTCCTGCTCGGAGAGGGGCCGAAAATGATAGCCGCCGCGCCAGGGAACTCCCGCCGGGCCGAGCTGCTCATCGCCGCGAAAGCGATACGCCGACGGTGGCGCGCCCCCCTGGAAGCGAACCGCAGGCGCCTGATATCCCGATGGCCGGGAAGGCGCGCCGATGTCTTCCTCGCGGCGATAATGCGGAAATACGGCAGCTTCCTCATCCCAGGGCATCCCGTATCCAGGGTAGTCGCCCCGCGGGGGTAACTCGCGGTAGCCCGCAGGTTCCCGGGGTTCCCAACGCCCCCCGATCTGATCGTCGAAGTACCTGTTCGACCCACCATACCCGGACGATCTGCCGTTGGGAGCTCCATAGGGGTCCTGCGCGCCCGCGCTGTCCTGGTAGGGGTACGCCGCCGAGACGGCGGCATCATAAGCGGGGTCCTGACGGGATTCGACCACCGGCAAGACAACGATCGACGCAATGAGTGCGATCAGGAAGGGCAATAGCGTAAATTTCATAAGTATGTGGTAGTGCCGCGTCGGGCGACCCAGTGCTCAGATCAGCGGCGACCTCTCAGGCCCGCCGGTCCATTGACGCCGCATCACCCGCGCCGCCGCACCTTTCCTTGATCGGCGAACTTGTCCCGGTATCGACGCACATCCGCCCCCTGCCGTCAATCGAAGCTTGGTCCACGCCCTCCATCGGCCTTGAGCCGGATGCCACGCCGCGGCGCCTTCTTCTGCGCCATCGCGGGGCTGGTCACGCGGGACTTCGCTCCGCTCTTGGCGCTGGCCTTCTTCGCCACGCGCTTCTTGGCAGTTCGCTGTTTCGGCGCGGGTGCCTTCGCCACGGCCACCCCCCCTTCTTTCGAAGGCTCAACCGCCGGCGATGACGCCCGCTTCGCGGATTCCCGAGGGACGGCGGCGGAGTTTCTTGCAGCCGGCGGTTGAACCGGAGACGCGGCTTGCACTTCGGGGTCCGGGGCCACCGATGCGCTCGGCGCCTCCCGCGGAGGCTCTTTTGACGCCGTCTTTGGCTGCCCCTCGGCTGGAGGCGGCTGGTCCGACTCGGCGCTCGCGGCCGATTCGGAGGCGGGCGCCGTCGCTGAGGTCGCACCCGCAGGGCCGATGCTCGGAGGAGGTGCTCCACCTCCGCCGCCGGATGGGGCGCCACCCTTCCCGGAGGTGCCCGGACGATTGGGAGGCGGCGGAACGCGCTTCTTCTTGAACAGATTCTTGATCAAGTCGAACAGCAACAGGAAGATGCCGCGGACCGCGTAGAACACGAGCACGAAGGCTTCGACTAGGAAACCCCAAGCCTTGATCAATCCGCCGCCAGCGGGTTTGGCCCGCCCTTTCCGCGCCTTCTCCGCCTCCTCGGCCGAGCAGGGCACGTTGACGCCCGGATGGGCGGTGGCCACGGCCACCTCGCACATGTCCTTGCTGGCCGCCACGCAGCCCAGCGGAATGACGATCAGGGTCAGCACCGTGGAAACCAGGACCCCGGAGGCCAGAGAGATCGCCATGCCCTGGAAGATCTGGTCGGTAAAGATGACGCTTGAACCGGCCACCAGCGCAAGCGCGGTGATCAGAATGGGGCGAGTACGGGTCTTGCACGACCGGATGACGGCCTCCGCCACCGGCACGCCCTTTTGCACCTCGTGAATGGAGAAGTCCACCAGCAGGATCGAATTGCGGACGATGATGCCGGCGAGTGCGATCCAGCCGATCATCGAGGTGGCGGTAAACTCGCCGCCGAGCCCGAGCTGGAACATCAGGAAGTGGGCAGGGATGATCCCCAGCAGCGTCAGGGGGATCGGCGCCATGATCACCAGCGGGATGCGGAAGTTGCCGAACTCCCACACCACCAGGATGTAAATCAGCACCAGCGCCACCATGAAGGCCGCGCCCATGTCGCGGAAGGTCTCGTAGGTGACCGTCCACTCGCCGGCCCACTCCCAGGAGGACTGGCGGTCGCTCGGCGGGGGGCCGAGCCAGTAGGCCTCGGGCACCACGCCGTCGGGGGCCGTGTAACCGGACGCGTCGATGGCATCCTGAATCTGGAACATGGCGTACACGGGCGCGGCCAGCCGGCCCCCGACATCTGCCACCACATACTCGACCGCCCGCAGGTCCTTGCCGTAGATGATGTCCTCCTCGGGCACACGCTGGAACCGGCCAAGCTCGCGCAGGGGCACCGTGAAGCCACCACTGGACTGAATCGGGAGATCCCCCAGGCTGTCGATCTGGGAGCGCTCGGCCAGCGGAACCTGGAGAACGATCTCCACCGGCTCGTGACCGCTCTGCTTCTTGACGTCGCCGATACTGGAACCGCCCAGCGCCATGCCCAGGTTGCGATTGATGGCGTCCACCGAGATCCCGCGCCGCACCGCCTTTTCCGTATCGACGTCGAAGCGCCAGTAGTCGTAGGCGTCGCGCAAGTAGTTGTCCACGTCACGGGTGCTCTCCGCCTGCTCGAAGAACTCCGTCATGTCGCGCGCGAACTGACGGCGGATCTCGGGCGTTGGGCCATGCACCTCCGCCACGACGGACTGAAGCACCGGCGGTCCCGGCGGCATCTCGACCACCGCGATCTTGGCGCCCGTTCCCTCGACGAGCTTGTCGAGCATCTCCCGCGCGTCAACCGCGATATCGTGGCTGGTGCGTTCGCGTTTCGATTTATGCAGGAGCTGGACCTGCACCTCACCCTGCCAGGGCGCGGAGCGCAGGTAGTAGTGCCGCACCATGCCGTTGAAGTCGAACGGCTTGGCGGTCCCGGCATAAACCTGAATCGCGGTCACCTCCGGTAGCTCCCGCAGCTTTTCGGCAATGCGGTGGGCGAGGTTCGCGGTGACGGGCAAGGCAGTCCCCTCGGGCATGTCCAGCACCACCGAGAACTCCGGCTTGTTGTCCAGCGGCAACATCTTCACCGCTACCCAATTGAAGTAGAAGAACGAGCAGGTGAACAGGAACGCGCCCCACAGCACCAGACGGAAAACCGTCCGCTTGCGCTTGCTCTCGATGAGCGGGGTCAGAATGTTGCGAAACAGCTTCTCGATCTTCTCGGCTTCCTTGTGCTCGCGTTTTTCCGCCGTCTCCAGGTAGTGCAAGGAGGGACGCAGCCACTTGGAGATGGCCAGATAGGGCGTGAACACGAAGGCGGCGAACAGCGAGATGAACATTGCCACCGAGCCCAGCGCGGGGATCGGCTCCATGTAGGGTCCCATCATGCCACTGACGAAGCCCATGGGCAGCAAAGCGGCGATGACGGTAAAGGTGGCGAGAATCGTGGGATTACCCACCTCGCGCACGGCGTCCACGGCGGTCTCGTCATCGGTCCTGCCCTCCTCGAGCCAACGCCGATAGATGTTCTCCACTACGACGATGGCGTCGTCCACCAGAATACCGATCGAGAAGATCAGCGCGAACAGGCTGACCCGGTCGATGGTGTAGCCCCAAACCCAGGCGGTAAAGATGGTCATGAGCAGCACGACGGGGATGACCAGCATCACGACGATCGCGGGCCGCAGGGCACGGAAGGCGGCCCATACCAGCAGGAACACCCAGCCCGTGGCGACGAACAGCTTGAAGATCAGCTCCGTGACCTTGTCGTCCGCCGTCTGACCATAGTTGCGCGTGATGCTGACCTCAACGTTGTTCGGGATGCGTTCGCCCTTGAGCTCATCCACCCGATCGATGATGGAGTTGGCGACCGTGACGCCATTGGTGAGTTCCTTCTTGGCGATGGCGATGGTTACGGCCGGCACACCGTCTGCCTTGAGCTCCCCTTCGGCCGCGGGGCCCGTATAGTACGCGACCAGTTGCGTGGCATCCTCCGGACCGGACGTCACCCGCGCCACGTCGTAGACATAGATCGGGACATCCTGGTGGGTCCCGACCACCAGCCGGCTGATCTCGTCCGCGCTGCGCAGGAAGGAACCGGTAGTGACCGAGAAATGCGCACCGCTGGCTTCCACGCCGCCCGCGGTGGTTTCGGCGTTGGCGGTACGGATGGTCTGGGCCACCTGGTCCAGGCTGATCTGATATCCCGAGAGGCGCTCCGGATACACATCCACCGTCACCTGCTCTTTGCGTCCGCCGACGATGAAGGCGTTCCCGGTATCCTTCACCTCCTTGATTCCCTGGAGCACGTCCTGGGCGAGCAGGCGCAGCTGACCGTCGTCCACGTCGGGGAGGCCGTCGCTGTCGAGATCCCTCGACCAGAGTGTAAGGGTGACGATGGGAACGTCGTCGATTCCCTTGGTCTTGACCAGCGGCGGCATAACCCCTGGCGGTATCTTGTCCATGTTGGAGGCGATCTTATCGTTCACCTTCACCAGCGACGGTCCCATCTGCTCGCCCACGTCGAACTCGACGGTAACGATGCCCTGGTTGCGCTCGGCGGCGGAATAGACGTGCTTGACCCCCGGGATCTCGCTCATGATGCGCTCCAGCGGCTGCATCGCGAGGCTGGAGACCTGCTGGGCGGACGCCCCCGGGTACTGCACCATGATGTCGACCATGGGCACGGAGATCTGAGGATCCTCCTGGCGCGGGGTCATCACCAGACCGAGCAGCCCCATCAGGAGCATGGCCACGTAGAACAGAGGGGAGAGGGGGGAGCGGATAAAGAATCTGGCGGTGCGCCCGGCGATGCCGAGATTCTCATCCGAAAGCTTGGGCGCCTGCCCCTCAGGAGGGGGCAGGGTCTCGTCTTGGTTCATGACTCAACCTACAAACGTCCGGCCTGGATCGCGATGAAGGGGATAGACGCGCCAAACCAGATCGGTCCAGCGCGCCGGGTACTGCGGATCAGCGTTGTGCGTCGGACTGCGTCGACCAGCCTGCGGCTATGCCGGCGGGCGGATCGGCCAGGATGCGCTCACCCGGACGCAAGCCGCTCAGAACCGTGATCAGGCCGCCCGGGACGGGCTCACCCACCCGGATCAGACGCAGTTGCGCGCCCCCCTGATCGTCCAGCACGTAGACGCCCGGAAGGCTGCCGTTGTAGCGGATGGCCGACGCGGGGATTACGGGGTTTGCGCGGGCCGGCGCGTTGAAGTCCGGCACCAGCACCTTGGCATACTCACCGGGCTGCGAGGTGCCCACCGGAAGATCGAACTTGACCTTGACCGTGTGGCGCTGGGGGTCGGCCATGGGGAATACCTGGGCCACGCGCACCGGCACCCGCCGATGATTCACGTCGAGCTCGGCGTGGATCATCATGCCCTCACGCAGGCCGGGACGCAGTCGGGCCGGCAGGTCTACCTCGACCTGGAGGTACTCGACGTCGGCGTAGTTCAGCAACGGCTGGCCGGGCTGCACCGTGTCGCCCACCTCGATGAATTTCTTCACGATCACCCCATCGAAGGGAGCGATGCTCCGCGCGTCCCGCAGCTTCGAATCCAGGGCCTGCAGTTCGGCCTGCAGGCGCATCATGGCGCTGCGGGCTTGCTCGACCTGTGTGCCGGACGAGTAAAGATCCGCCGACAACTCGGCGCCCCGGGAACGCTCGCCGATGAAGTCCTCCATCGGGCGGGTAAACATCTGATCGAAGAGATTGGGAATCGCCATGCCGCCCGGGGGCGTGCGTGAACGGGGAGCGAAGAGCTCACGACTGTACTGGATTCCGGCGTTTCGCAGCGTGGCATCCGCGGATTGCATCTGGGCGATCAGGGCCTGACGGTTGGCGAGGAGCTCGCGATCGTCGATCGAGACCAGAAGATCGTCCTTCTTGAACGAGTCGCCCTCGATACCGGCGAGGAACTTGACCCGCCCCGGCAGCTGTGCGGCCAGGGTGACCTCCTTATAGGGGATCACGGTTCCGCCCACCGACACCGTCGGCGCACCTTCCGCCTGCTTCACGACGAACTCGTTGTCGGTCGGCGCAGCGGCGCCGGCGCTGGCCACCAAAATCAGGGTCGCCGCGACCCAGCCGCGATTTACTGGAATTGCCATGGGCATAGCCACCTGAAGGTTTTTGCCTGTTGAAAGATCGACCTCAACCACCGACCGGGCCTGGAACGCGCGTCGCACCGGGCCCGCGCCGAAAGGCGCGGCGAACGCCGACCCTCGCCCAATAAAATTCTCTTATGACCAGGGTTGCGACAAACGCGGATTATCACCAATTGGCAATATTATTTCAAGCGGAAACAGAGATTATTGCTGATAAATCAGAAACCTAATGGGCTTCCAGAACCATCGGCAAAGGGCCGCCGCTAGGCACCACACGCCCCCCAAACCTCTTCCACGACTCGCATTGCCACCTCCCGGGAGTGGTGATTATACGCGACGAGGGCGCGCGTCATGAGACTACCTTCCCAAAGGCGATGGGTATACCATCCCCGCACTTTCGTGGCGGCCACCCCACCCATCGCCGCCATCCCGGCGAGGCGGGTGAGTGCGGCGGGGAGCACTCGGCATGGGGCGAGCGCGCTACCCCAGCGCGCAGGGAAAAAGCCCTGGTGCCGTGCCTGATTTGGCGTGTTCGGGAGCGCTCGAGCCTATCTCCGCTTCAAGCCGGGTGGCAGACAACCGCGTGATGCGAGGATACGCTGACCGCAGATGCGCGAGCGACGCCGGAACGCGATCTTTCGGCACCCGAGAACTGAAAATCGACCCGCAACCCATTAGGAGGGGATCAATGCACCTTGCCGCTGATGTCGTCGAGCAACGACTGAAGAACCTGGAGACACACCTCGCCCAGGAGAATCCCGTGCTCCTGAGCACGGTCCAGAGCTTCCGCGCCCTGGACCGCGTAGCCTACGGCATGGGCCTCCTGACAAAAGACCAGTCGTTCGCCACCCAGATCCCCTGGTGGCCGCTGATTTCCGTTCTTGGTATCTTCTCCGCCGGCAAATCGAGCTTCATCAACTCCTTCCTCGGACACAAGGTTCAGCGCACGGGCAATCAGGCCGTGGACGACCACTTCACCGTCATTTGCTACAGCCGCGAGGCCACCGGGCACGCCCTGCCCGGAGTCGCCCTCGACTCGGATCCGCGCTTCCCCCTCTATCAGATCTCCAAAGACATCGACCTGGTCGCCAATGGCGAGGGCGAGCGCATCGACGCCTACCTCCAGCTCAAGACCTGCCCCAGCGAACGGCTGCGCGGCAAGATCCTGATCGACTCCCCTGGATTCGACGCCGATGCCCAGCGCACCGCGACCCTGCGCATCACGGACCACATCATCGATCTCTCGGACCTGGTGCTGGTGTTCTTCGACGCCCGCCACCCGGAGCCCGGAGCCATGCGCGACACCCTCCGGCACCTGGTCGCGGACACCATCAACCGCGCCGACTCCGGCAAGTTCCTCTTCATCCTCAACCAGCTCGACACCGCCGCACGGGAGGACAACCCGGAGGACGTGGTCGCCGCCTGGCAGCGCGCCCTGGGCGAGGAGGGCCTGACCGCCGGGCGCTTCTACACCATCTACAACCCGGACGCCGCCACGCCCATCGACGACGAGGCCAAGCGCCGCCGGTTCGAAAAGAAGCGCGACGAGGACCTGGGCGAGATCCATCGGCGCATGCAGGAGGTCGAGGTCGAGCGCGCCTACCGGATCGTCGGCGCCGTGGACAAGACCGCCAAGGATATCGAGGAGCGCGGCGTACCTTTCCTGACCCGCGCGATCCGACGCTGGCGCATCCGCACCCTGGCGGGCGACGGCATCGTCTTCGGCGGCTTACTCGCGGCCTTCCTGACCTGGAGCATCCCGGCTGGCCATTGGAAAGGCCTGAGTTATCAGCCAGCCTGGCTGGAGGGTCTGGAGATTACGCTCTTGCTCGCCATCCTTGCCGCCCTGGCCGCCGCGATCCATTTCGGTATCCGCAACCTGGCGGCGAAGAGCCTGCTTCGATCACTGCGCAAGGAGGCGGCGAAGGAGGATCTGCGCGGCGACCTCATGACCGCCTTCCTGCGCAACACCAGTTCCTGGCGCTCCATTTTCGCACGCTCGCCCGCCGGCTGGGGGCGGCGGCGCAAGACGCCGCCTGCACAAGATCCGCGAGGACGCCAACCTCTACGTGCAGACCCTCAACGACCGCTTCACCAATCCCTCGGGCGAGAGCTTGGCAGCGGTCAACGAGAAGCCGGCCGAGGGGGCAGATCGCGCCTGACCTGATCCGGTGCGCGCCATCCGCATCGGCGTCGACCTGGGCGGGACCAAGATCGAGGTCATTGCCCTGGACGACGCCGGCCGCACCCTCGCCCGCCACCGCGTGCCGACGCCGCGCAACGACTACGCCAGGACCCTGCGTACCATTGCCGACCTGGTGCGCGGCTTGGAGTCCGAACTCGGCGCACGTGGCAGCGTCGGCGTCGGCACGCCCGGCTCGCTCTCTCCGTTCAGCGGGCGCATGCGCAACGCCAACTCGGTTTGGCTCAACGGCCAGACCGCTGGACCGGGACCTGAGCGAGACGCTGCAACGGCCGGTTCGGCTGGCCAATGACGCCGACTGCTTCGCCCTTTCCGAGGCGGTGGACGGTGCCGGCAGAGGGGCGCGCTGCGTCTTCGGCGTCATCATCGGCACCGGCACCGGCGGCGGCGTCGTGGTCGACGGCCGGCTGATCTCCGGACCCAACCGTATCGCCGGTGAGTGGGGACATAATCCCCTGCCCTGGCCGGAACTCTCGCGAGCTGCCCGGTCCGGCCTGCTACTGCGGCAAGCGCGGCTGCATCGAGACCTTCCTTTCCGGACCGGGGCTGGCGGCGGACTTCCGGCGCGCAACCGGGCGCGCGCTCTCGCCACCGGATCATTGCCGCCGCCGCGGCCACCGGCGACCGGAAGCCGAAGCCGCCCTCGCGCGCTACGAGGACCGCATGGCCCGCTGCTCTCGCCGAGCGTGGTCAACATCCTCGATCCGGACGTCATCGTGCTCGGCGGCGGATTGTCGAAGCTCGAGCGACTCTATGCGCGGGCTGCCCGAGCTCATCAGACGAGCACCTCTTCTGCGACGGCGCGAGGCGTCAACCTGCGCCCGCCCGCGCACGGAGATTCCGGCGGGGTGCGGGGCGCGGCCTGGCTGTGACCGGCGGCCGATCGACGCTTGCACCGATTGACTTCGTGTATCCGCGACACCATTTCTTGGCCCATGAGCGCGACCGAGAACCAGGCATCGGGACCCTACTGCTACCCCTATCCGCATCCGGCGGTCACCACCGACGTGGTGGTGTTCACCATCCGTGAGGCGGCGTCTGCAGCTCCTGCTCATCCGCCGCGGCGGCGAGCCATTCGAGGGCACTGGGCCCTGCCCGGCGGCTTTCTCGACATCGACGAGGATCTGGAACGTCTGCGCCACACGGGAGCTGGAGGAAGAGACCGGCGTCGCGCGGCGTCTATCTCGAGCAGCTCTATACCTTCGGCCGTCCCGGACGCGACCCGCGGGAGCGGGTCATCAGCGTCGCCTACTACGCCCTGGTGCCCTCGGAAAGCTCGCCCTGCAAGCCCGCGAGCGACGCCGCCGAGGCGGCCTGGTTCCCGGTCGCGGACCTGCCGCCTCTGGCCTTCGATCACGACGAGATCATCAGCACCGCCCACGAGCGCCTGGTGGCGAAGCTCGACTACTCCACCATCGCGTTCCAGTTCCTGCCGACACCTTCACCCTGAGCGAGCTGCAGGAGATCTACGAGACCCTGGTGGACGCCGAGCTCGACAAGCGCAACTTCCGCAAATGGGCCCTGGCGCTGGAGCAGATCGAGGAGACCGGGGAGCTGCGCAGGCGCGGACGGCACCGTCCGGCCAGCGGTCTACCGGCTCAAGCACCGCGACCGGGTCGACGTCATCCGCTGACCCGGAGAAACCATGATGTCCATCGCCCACCCCGAAGCCCTCGACCAGCTGGCGATCAAGGTCCCCAAGCACCCGCAATGGCCGACCCTCGCCGACGACGAAAAGGAGAGCCTGAAGGCGCGCATCAAGCGCCTGCTGGCGGAGCAGGACGCGGTGCTGGTGGCCCACTACTACACGGACGGCGACCTGCAGGAACTGGCCGAGGAGACCGGGGGCTGCGTGGCCGATTCGCTGGAAATGGCCCGCTTCGGCAGCGAGAGCCACGCCGCCACCCTGGTGGTCTGCGGCGTGCGCTTCATGGGCGAGACGGCCAAGATCCTGAATCCGGAGAAGCGGGTGCTGATGCCGGACCTGGCCGCCACCTGCTCCCTGGACGAGGGCTGCCCGGCGGACGCCTTCTCCGCCTTCTGCGACCAGCACCCGGACCGCACGGTGGTGGTCTACGCCAACACCAGCGCCGCGGTGAAGGCCCGCTCCGACTGGGTGGTCACCTCCAGCATCGCCCTGCCGGTCGTCGAAGCACCTGCACGCGCAGGGCGAGAAGATCCTGTGGGCGCCGGACAAGCACCTGGGGCACTACGTGGAGCGGATCACCGGCGCCGACATGCTGCTGTGGCCCGGGGCCTGCGTCGTGCACGAGGAGTTCAAGGGCTTCGCCCTGGAACGCGCTGCGCCGGCTGCACCCGGACGCCGCGGTGCTGGTCCACCCGGAATCGCCGGACGAGGTCGTCGACCAGGCCGACGTGGTGGGCTCCACCACCCAGCTCATCAAGGCGGTCGCCGAGATGCCGAACGAGGAGTTCATCGTCGCCACCGACGAGGGCATCTTCTGGAAGATGCACCAGCTCGCCCCGGACAAGAAGCTCATCGCCGCGCCCACCGCCGGCGACGGCGCCACCTGCGAGAGCTGCGCCCACTGCCCCTGGATGGCCATGAACGCCCTGCAGAACCTGGAGCAGGTTCTGCTCGACGGCGATCAGGAGATCCACATCGACCCAGCGATCCGGGAGCGCGCGGTCCTGCCCATCCAGCGCATGCTCGACTTCGCCCGCGAGCACGGCATCGGCTCGCGGAAGGACGCAGACTGAGCCGCCACGGAGCATCTACGCGCACGCGACGAATTGGAAACGTCCCCAGTATGTCCGTCGGTCGAAGTGACCGCACCATGCTTCGCCGAGTCACGAGAAAGCCCACCTGCGACCGGTATTCAGGGCCTAACAGTCCCGGAGATCACGCGTCTGGCGTTCTTGGCAAAGCGCCCGCGATCCCTTAAGATCCGCGCAGAATAACGAACGACAATAAGACCCGACGACAAGGTCTCCCGGGTTGGTCGGGCTCGCGGCATCTCGGCGAGCCCGGCAACAACTACCACCGCAAGAGGATTTCTATGGCCAAGTCCAACGGCTCCTCCCGCACGAAAACCTTTATTATCGTCGCTATTATCTTTCTGGCCGGCATCGTTTTCGCCGGGCTGTTCAACGTCGGTCTCGCCTACACGAACGAGATGGAGTTCTGCACCTCCTGCCACACGATGCAGACCCCGCTGAAAGAGCTCCAGGAGAACGTCCATTACAAGAATGCCTCGGGCGTGCAGGCCACCTGCGCGGACTGTCACGTGCCCAAGCCATTCATCCCCAAGATGATCGCCAAGGTCATGGCCGCCAAGGACGTCTATCACGAGATCATGGGCACCATCGACACCCCGGAGAAATACGAGGCCCATGCGCTGGGATATGGCGAACCGGGTGTGGGACAAGATGAAGGCATCGGATTCCCGGGAATGCCGCTCCTGCCACGACTTCGCCAACATGGACCTCACCGAGCAGAGCCGATCGGCCCGCAGCCAAGCACGGCAATGCCCCGGACAAGGGCCAGACCTGCATCGACTGCCACAAGGGCGTCGCCCACGAGGAGCCCGACGAGCCGGACGACGACGAGGAGGAAGAGGACTCCGACTCCGCATGACCGCTACCCAGGAACTAGACCGAACCGAGGCGCCGCCGCATGAGAACCAGAACCCTCTCCGCCCTGCTCGTTGCTGCTCGCACTGCTGCTCGGCGCCACCTGGCGTGCGCCGGCGACAGCGGACCTGGAAAGGATCTGCGGCTGGCCGCCTCCATCGGCGACATCGAGACCGTCGAGCAGCTGCTCGACCAGGGGCCGACGTCAACGCCGCCAACCAGTTCGGCAAGACGGCTCTGATGATGGCGGTCGAGGCGGACAACCTGGAGACCGTCGCCCTGCTGCTGGCCCGGGGCGCCGATGTCAACGCCCGCACCGTCGCCGGCTGCACCGCCCTGACCTTCGCCGCCGAGAACGGCCACATCGGCATCACCGCCCTGCTCATCGAGCGCGGCGCCAACGTGCACGACCGCACCCGCGCCGGCTGGGACGCCCTGATGATCGCCTCCCGTTACGGCATCGCCGACATGGTCGAGCAGCTCCTGTACCGGGGCGCCGATCCCAAGGCGTCCGACAAGGACGGGCGCACCGCCCTGATGCAGGCCGCCGACAAGGGCCATGCCGATACGGTCGTGAGCTGCTGGTCGAACGCCGGCGCCGACAAGGAGGCGCGAGACAAGCAAGGCGCGACCGCGCTGATCATCGCCGCCGGCCAAGGGCCACGCCGACGTCGTCGAGACCCTGCTGGCCACGGCGCCGACATCAACGCCAAAGACGACCTGGGCGCCACCGCCCTGATCTGGGCCGCCGGTCAGGGCCACACGGAAGTCGGTCGAGCTGCTGCTCGAAGCACGGCGCCGACCCGAACATCCAGGACGCCGACGGCGTCACGGCCCTGATGGAAGCGGTCTCAACCGAGCACAACGAGCTGATCGGCCCGCTGATCGATCACGGCGCCGACCCGGCGCTGAAGGACAGCAAGGGCCGCACCGCCGCCGAATCGCAACACAAAAAGGCAACGACGAAGCCGTCGACTTGCTGGCCGGGCGCTGACGACAAACGTGCCGGCCCTGATCCCTGGCACGATCAGGCGCACCGACAAAGAATGCAAAGAGACCGCCCGTCAAGGGCGGCCGCCTGCATGGCGGAGGCTGTGTTCTCCGTGTTCCAACCGACAAGCCTGTTTAATCCAAAGGAGGTAACATGGCCAAAACAACAATGAAACTGGCCCTGCTCGCCAGCGCGCATCGCTGGGCTGTCTTCGACCGCCTTCGCGGCCGACGCACCGCCGAGCTGATGTCCGGCGCCAGCGCACGCATGCTGTCGGACACCTGCGCCGGCTGCCACGGCACCGACGGCGCCAGCGTCGGCCCCGCATCCCCGACCATCGCCGGCATGAACGGCGAGTACTTCGTCGAGCTGATGCAGGGCTTCAAGAACGACGAGGTCTACGGGACCATCATGGGCCGCATCGCCAAGGGCTACACGCGACGAAGAGATCGCCCTCATGGCCGACCTTCTTCGCCGGCCAGAAGTTCGTGCGCCGCCAAGCAGGAGTTCGACGACGGCCATGGTCAAGGACGGCGGGAAGCTGCACGACAAGTACTGCGAGAAGTGCCACGCCGAAGGCGGCAAGGTCGCTGGAAGACGAGGAGTACTACATCCTCGCCGGCCAGTGGACGCCCTACCTGAGTACGCCATGGCCGACTTCATCGGGAAGACGGCGCGAGATGCCCAAGAAGATGAAGAAGAAGCTCGACAAGCTGATCGAGAAAGAGGGCGACAAGGGCCTCGACGCCCTGTGCGCTTTCTACGCCAGCCAGCAATAAGGATCGAGGAGGTAAACAACATGAAAATGAATCGTCGCGATTTCGTCAAGGCCGCCGGTGCGGCAACCGCCGTCGGCCTGGTTGGCGTATCCCCACATCGCCTTCGGCGCCGGCCAAGAAGGTGGTCGTCGTCGGCGGCGGCACCGCCGGCGCCACCGCCGCCAAGTACATCAAGCGCCTGGACTCCTCCATCGATGTCACCATCGTCGAGCCCAACGAGCACTACTACACCTGCTACTTCAGCAACGAGGTCCTCAGCGGCGAGCGCGACCTCGACTCCATCAAGGTCGGCTACGACGGCCTCAAGGCTCACGGCATCAATATCGTGCAGGACTCTGCCACCGGTATCGACGGAGAGAAGAAGATGGTCAAAACGGCCGGCGGGCAGGACCTGCCCTTCGACCGCTGCATCGTCGCCCCCGGTGTCGAGATGTTGTACGACAAGATCGAGGGCTACAGCGAGGAGGCCGCCGAGACCCTGCCCCACGCCTGGAAGGCCGGCGAGCAAACCAAGATCCTGCGCGGCCAGCTCGAGGCCATGGCCGACGGCGGCACCGTGGTCATCGTCGCCCCGCCGAACCCCTTCCGCTGCCCGCCTGGACCCTACGAGCGCGCCAGTCAGATCGCCAACTACCTCAAGCACCATAAGCCGAAGTCCAAGGTCCTGATCCTGGACGCCAAGCAGAAGTTCTCCAAGCAGGGCCTGTTCACGCAAGGTTGGGAGAAGTTCTACGGCTACGGTACCGACAAGAGCATGATCGAGTGGCGGCCGGGTCCGGATGCGGCCGTGGTCAAGGTCGATGCCGGCGGCATGATGGCCGAGACCAGCTTCGGCGACGAGATCAAGGCCGATGTGCTTGAACGTCATCCCGCCCCAGCGCGCCGGCGAGATCGCGCAGGTCTCCAACCTGGCCGACGACAGCGGCTGGTGCCCGGTGGACCAGAAGACCTTCGAGTCCACGCTGGTACCCGGCGTACATGTCATCGGTGATGCCTGCATTGCCGGCGCCATGCCCAAGTCCGGCTACTCGGCCAACAGCCAAGGCAAGGTGTGCGCGGCCGCCGTGGTTGCCATGCTCAATGATGGCGAGGTCGGCGTGCCCTCCTACGTCAACACCTGCTACTCCATCGTGGCCCCGGGCTGGGGCATCTCGGTGGCGGCGGTCTACAAGCTCGGGGCGGACGGCAAGATCGCGAGCGTCCCGGACTCGGGCGGACTGACCCCGATGGACGCTCCCGATTGGGCCCACGCACGCGAGGTGGAGTACGCCTACAGCTGGTACGACAACATCGTTCACGACATCTTCGGATAATCAAAAAGAACGCCCGCTCAAGCGGGCGCTTTCAGCATCTCACTGGGGCCTTCGGGCCCCCTTTTCGTTGCAAAGCGCGCTACCAGCGCGAGGCGAGCCACTCGGCGATCGCCTGGAACTCCTCGTCCGTCACGCCATCGACGGTGGCCCGCATGGATGCCGACAGCCCATTGGTGCGCCTGCCATCACGAATGTCCTTCATCTGCCTGACCAGATAGACCGCCGGCTGGCCAGCGAGGACCGGATAGTCTCGCGTGAGCGGGTGCGTACCCTCCTCTCCATGGCAGGTGTGGCAGGCCTTTTCCTTGTAGAGGGCTTGACCTCGGTCCGCCGAGCAGACGGCGCCGTAGAACGGGAACACGCCAGCCGCCACGATGTTGAGCAAGGATTCAAGCTTCACGCGATGCCTCCCTCATTCCGTGTCGTCATAGGCCATCCTGTCGTTCCGCCGTCCGTTGCCGTCTGTTCTGCAGGCGGAGCACTCGCGCACCAGGCGGAAGCCGACGAAATCGGTTCGGCGCATGGCGGCGTTCCAGTCCCGGAACGGGAGGTGTAGACGATCCGGCTCGTCGCTCCAGCTTCCGTTGCGGTAGGCGCGGCGCCGCGTCTCGTAGATGCTGTCGCAGCGCTCGAAGGAGTGTTCAGGGTCGGGGTCGCGCATGGAACAGGTCCACTCGGCCACATTGCCCACTACGTCGTGGAGGCCCCAGGCGTTGGGCAAAAACGACCCGACGGGGGCCGACTGCTCGCCATCCCATCGACTGCCGCAGCCGTCGCAGTTCGCCCGATTGCTCCCGAGCTCATTGCCCCAGGGATACAAAGCATCGCTTCCGGCCCGCGCCGCGTGCTCCCACTCCACCTCAGTGGGGAGCCGGTAGTGGTGGCCGGTTTTCCGACTCAGCCACTTGGCGAAATTGAGGGCGTCGTACACGCCGACGTTGATCACTGGACGGCAGCCGCGCCCCCATCCTTCATCATCGGGTAGCTTGCGGCCGGTTGCCCGCACGAACCGGTCGTACTCCTCGAACGTCACCTCGAAGGCACCAATGTAATAGGGGTCGATACAGACCTTGGCATGCCGCTCGTCTTCCGCGCCTGTCACGTAGCAGGCGCCGGGAACGAGCACCAGTTCCATCTGCGTGACCTCGTCACGCACCATAGGCGGGGCGTAGGCTTCTACTGTGAGAAACAAGCCGAAGTCGGTTTTTGCAGGGACGCGGTGCCACTTGGACAGATCCGCTCCGCTGGAAAACTCGTGCTCTAACGCCGCCGTGGTCGCGCGGGCGCAAGTCAGGTTTGCCGCGCAGGCATTAAAATCCTCAGCGGCGGGGAGCGGCGACGTAATCCCAGCCCCGGTCAGGCTTACTAGAACCGCGACCAGGGGGAGACGGCCCCCAGTCTTGCTGCAAGTCTTGTCCCGCCGGCTTCCAAGTAGTCCGCACGCACTGGCTACTGCGCCTGGTCTCGTCATCTGTATCTTCGCCTCCGCGGCTCCCGTATCACTTTGAGGATAAAAGACTCGCAGCGTCCCGTTTGTAGGATTTTTCTCGGATCGTCGGCCGATCGCCGCCCCGACGAATCGAGCGCTACGGGACCCGAGTTTCGGCGGCAGCCGCGTTTTGCGCTGACAGCTCCTCGCGGACCGCCTCCAGCTCAGCGTAATCTGCCTCGAACGCGGGTTCGAGCTCGAAGCGAGTACCGTTGTCGCCGGGGAAAGGCCGCCGGTGATCGAACTCGCCGCGGAATATGGGATCCGGAATCTCGGCGAATGCTACGCAATCCGGTTCTCCTGGACCTGCCCCCACGTTGTAGTGGCGGCAGAAGACACATACAGGTGGTAGGAAGCACATGGTCTCGTTTCCCCTCGCTCACCGAGACGTCAACAGTTCGATCTGGCCCGGAGTCGCGCGCCGCGTTGGCTAGCAACCGTCATCCTGGACCCAGGCCTCGCCGGTCTCTGCATCCTTCTTGACCTCGCCTGTCTCGTCCGTGACCTGAGTACGGATGAACATCATGGCCTGGACGCGATCAAACTCCTGGTCCATCGCCCGCGCCACGTCGACATCCCTCACACCGTCGTAGATGTAGATCCTTCCTGCCCGCTCGGCCCGGAGCTCAGCCGGCGTCGGTTCGAACAACCGCCGCTGCTCGATCTGCAAAAGGCCCTCGGCCATGAGCTGGGTACCGCCGATCATCAAGAGAAAAAGGATGCTCGTCTTCATCGTCTCGTCCCGTGTCGCCTATATCCGATCGTTGTGCTTAAGTTTAGGAACCCATTGTTAAGAAAAGGGGTATCGGATAGCGCGAGCTCCTGTCAGGAAGATCCGAACAGGGACTCGGACGGCGACCCGCGACCGGATAGGGATATGTCCCGGATAGCGCTTGCCGCACCGAGTGCTGTCGAATCGCGGGGCGCGATGTCGGGCACAGGATGCGATTTCGTGCGCGGCAAGACGGGAGAACGCACCGGCGGGCGATCGCCCGCCGGCAGTGGGAATTGACCCTGACGGGCTACTCGACCAGCTCGCCCTCCAGCACGCGCTCGAAATCGAGCCTGCCGTCGCGCAGCTCGACCTCGATGGTGTCCCCGGGGCCGAACTTCCCGGCCAGGATCTCCTGCGCGAGGGGGTTCTCCAGCTGGGCGCGGATGGCGCGCTTGAGGGGGCGCGCGCCGTAAACCGGGTCGAATCCCGCCTCGCCCAGGTGGTCGAGGGCCGCGTCGCTCACCGCCAGGCCCATCTCGCGATCCGCCAGCCGGCGCCGCAGATACTCGATCTGGATCCGGGCGATGGCCCGGATCTGCTCCCGCCGCAGGGGGTGGAAGACCACGATCTCGTCCAGGCGGTTGATGAACTCCGGGCGGAAGGCCACGCGGACCACCTCCATGACCGCGTCCTTCATCTCCTCGTAGTGCTCCTCGCCCGCCTTCTGCTGGATGACGTCTGAGCCCAGGTTGGAGGTCATGACGATGACGGTGTTGCGGAAGTCGACCGTGCGGCCCTGCCCGTCGGTCAGGCGGCCGTCGTCGAGCACCTGCAGCAGCACGTTGAACACGTCCGGGTGCGCCTTCTCCACCTCGTCGAGCAGGATCACGCTGTAGGGCCGGCGGCGGATCGCCTCGGTGAGATAGCCTCCCTCCTCGTAGCCGACGTAGCCGGGAGGCGCGCCGATCAGCCGCGCCACCGAGTGCTTCTCCATGAACTCGGACATGTCGATGCGGACCATGGCCTCCTCGGTGTCGAACATGAACACCGCCAGCGCCTTGCACAGCTCGGTCTTGCCGACACCCGTGGGGCCCAGGAACAGGAAGGAGCCGAGCGGCCGCATGGGGTCGGACAGCCCCGCCCGGGAGCGGCGGATGGCGTCGCTCACGGCGCGCACCGCCTCGTCCTGGCCGACCACGCGCTTGCCGATCTCCTGCTCCATGCGCAGCAGCTTCTCGCGCTCCCCTTCCAGCATCCTGGAGACCGGGATGCCGGTCCACTTGGAGACGATCTCGGCGATCTCCTCCGCGGTGACCTTGTCGCGCAGCAGCTTCTTCTCGGTGTGCTCGGCCTCCGCGGCGGCCTCCAGCTGCTTCATCAGCTCCGGGATGCGCCCGTATTGGATCTCGGACATGCGCCCGAGATCCCCGGCCCGTCGCGCCGTCTCCATCTCCCCGCGGGCACGGTCGAGCTCCTCCTTGACGTGGGCCGTACCATCGACCGAAGCCTTCTCCGCCTTCCACACCTCGTCCAGGTCCGAGAACTCCCGCTCCAGCCGACCGATCTGCTCCTCGAGGTCGTTCAGGCGCTTCCTCGATGCCTCGTCCTTCTCCTTCTTGAGCGCCTCGCCCTCGATCTTGAGCTGGATCAGTCGGCGGCCGAGACGGTCCATCTCCTCCGGCATGGAGTCGATCTCCATCCGGATCTGGGAGGCGGCCTCGTCCACCAGGTCGATGGCCTTGTCCGGGAGCTGGCGGTCGGTGATGTAGCGGTGCGACAGGGTCGCCGCCGCAACGATGGCCGGGTCGGTAATATCGACCCGGTGATGAACCTCGTAGCGCTCCTTTAGCCCACGCAGGATGGCGATGGTGTCCTCGACGTTGGGCTCGTCCACCAGCACCTTCTGGAAGCGCCTCTCCAGCGCGGCGTCCTTCTCGACGTACTTGCGATACTCGTCCAGCGTGGTGGCGCCCACGCAGTGCAGCTCGCCGCGGGCGAGCGCGGGCTTGAGCATGTTGCCCGCGTCCATCGCGCCCTCGGCCTTACCGGCGCCGACCATGGTATGCAGCTCGTCGATGAAGAGGATGATGTTCCCCTCCTGTTTGGCGACGTCGTTGAGCACCGCCTTGAGCCGCTCCTCGAACTCGCCACGGAACTTGGCCCCGGCGATCAGCGCGGCCATGTCCAGCGCCAGCAGGCGCCTGGTCTTGAGCCCCTCGGGTACCTCGCCGTTGATGATGCGCTGCGCCAGCCCCTCGACGATGGCGGTCTTGCCGACGCCCGGCTCGCCGATCAGCACCGGGTTGTTCTTGGTCCGCCGCTGCAGGACCTGGATGGTGCGGCGGATCTCGTCGTCGCGGCCGATGACCGGGTCCAGCTTGCCCTGCTCCGCGCGCTCGGTGAGGTCGATGGTGTATTTCTCCAACGCCTGGCGCTGCTCCTCCGCGTTGGGGTCGTCCACCGTCTGGCCACCGCGCATCTTGTCGATGGCCTGCTCGATCGCGCCCTTGGAGGCCCCGGCCTCGCGCATCAGGCGCCCGAGCTCGCCGCGGTCGTCCACCGCGGCCAGCACGAACAGCTCGGACGAGATGTACTGATCCTTGCGCTGCTGGGCCAGCTTGTCGGTCTGGTTGAGCAGCCGGCCGAGGTCGTTCCCGACGTGCACGTCGCCGGCCATGCCCTGCACCTGGGGCAGGCGGTCCAGGGCCTCGCCCAGCGACGAGCGCAAGCGGTTGACGTTGACATCCGTCTGGACCAGCAGGTGGCGCACCGAGCCGCCCTCCTGGTCGAGCAGCGCCAGCATCAGATGAACCGGCTCGATGAACTGGTGATCCCTTCCGACGGCCAGGCTTTGGGCATCCGCCAGGGCCATCTGAAACTTGGCCGTGAGCTTGTCCATTCGCATGTCGCGTTTTCTCCGAAAATTTGTAAGGTTATGGGCGAAATTGGGGAAACGGGCAACGCAATTCAACCCTCCCGCAACATCCCGAGCCGCCCCGATCCTGCGCCGCGGCAAGCAGGGCTCCATCGTGCCGCGTCCATCCACGAAGGGTGACGAGGGCGGGCGGAAAATTGTGACAGAGGTCACAATGCCGTTTCCATGGTCTCCCCGCCCCCTACCGGATATCCGCCAGACACCGCCGTCCGTCGGGATCGGGGGGCCCGACGATCATTTTCCTGATTAGGATTAGGCATATGAAAATTTTGCGGTCCGGATTCACCCTGGTCGAGCTGCTGATCACCGTTGCCGTAGTCGCGATCGTGCTCGCGCTCGCCGCGCCGACGCTGCGCGAGGTGATCCTCAACAACCAGCGCAGCACCCAGCTCAACGCCATCATGTCCTCCCTCAACGTCGCCCGTGCCGCCGCGGTGCAGCGCGGCGTCAATGCGATCGTCTGCATCACCGACGGCGCGACGCCGCCGGACTGCGACACCAGCGCCACGACGTGGGAAGACGGCTGGATCGTCTTCGCCGACAACGACGGCAACGGCGCTTACGACAACGCCAGCGAGGACCTCATTCAAGCCCACGCGGCCCTCGAGGACGGCGCCACCCTGCGCGGAGACAGCGCCGAGGTGACCCGCTCCATCACCTTCAACGCGCGGGGCTTCTGCGCAAGCTGCGCCGAAGGCACGGAAGGCGTACTGCAACTGTGCGATCCGCGGGCGGAGGCCGAGGCCCGCGGCGTCAGTATCTCGCGGACAGGCAGGGCACAAGTGATCGATGCGCGTCGACTGCCCGTGACCATCAGCACCCCGGAAGACAACGCATGACTGCTTCCTCCGCATCTCGCCCCCTTCGCCGCGAACGATTTCAGGTAACCGGAACGTCCTCGCCGGCACGCCCGCAAACAATCCCGAGCCAACGCGCTGGACAGGGTGGCCGGATATCCGCGGGTGCGGGTCAGTCCGGATTCACCCTGGTCGAGATCCTGATCGCGCTCCTGGTCCTGTCCATCGGGCTGCTGGGGTTGGCGGGTCTGCAAACGGCGGGGCTGCGCGCCAACCACAGCGCGAACCTGCGCACCCAGGCCACGCTGCTGGCCTACGACATGACGGACCGGATGCGTGCCAACCGGGAGGGTTATGAGGACGGCGACTACGACGACCCGACCGCGGCGGCCAGCATAGCGGCTGCGGAACCGTCACGCGGTTGCACGCCCGCACAAATGGCCGAGCAAGACAGGTACGAATGGGACGACCGTGTCGCCGAGACCCTCCCCCAAGGCGTGGGCGTCGTGTGTCTGGATAACTCTCCGGACGATGGAGACGATCTGGCCAGCGACGGCTGCAGCGGGAGCGGCAACACCTACGCCGTCAAGCTTTGGTGGGTCGACGAGTTCGATGCGGATGGCGACCCGGTCATGAGACGTTTCGCAACGGGGTTCCAGCCATGAGCATGCCGAGCCAGCGCGGCTTCTCCCTGGTCGAGATCATGGTCGCCCTCGCGGTGGGGCTTTTCCTCACCGCCGGCGTGGTCCAGATCTTTCTCGGCAACAAACAGAGCTATCGGGTAGCGGAGGGCTCGGCGCGCATCCAGGAGAACGCCCGCTTCGCCATGGAGTTCATCGCCATCGACGCCCGCATGGCCGGATATCAAGGCTGCGCGGGGGCCAGCCGCACGGTGGTGAACACGCTTGGCGCATCGCCGATCCTTCGTCGAGGACTTCGACATCCCGGTCGAGGGCTTCCAGGCCACCAGCGCCAGCGCCTGGTCACCCAGCGTGGACGCCAGCATTTCCAGTCCGCTCTGGGAGGGCGGGACATCCTGACTATCCGCGGTGCCTTCGGCAACGGGACGAACATTACCGGACAGCCCACGGATGCGAGCGACTGCGCCAGCTCGAGCTCCTATACCCAAAACCTTAAGGTCACCTCCGGCGCCGGCTTCCAGAGCGTCGACTACGCGATCGCCAGCAACTGCAACCGGGCGTCCCTCTTCCAGTTTGCGACCACACCGGAGGCATCCGCCACCACGATCGACACCGGCGGCGTCGATCTCGGCGCCTGCTACGCGGGTACCGGCGAGCTGCTGCCGATGGAGACGCGCAGTTTCTACATCCGCGCCAACGCCTCGGGCATCCCCTCCCTGTACCGGCAGATCGGAAGTGCCGGCGCGCAGGAGCTGGTCGAGGGCGTGGAGGACCTGCAGGTCCTTTACGGTCTGGACAACGACGGCGATGGCGCGGCCAACGGGTTCGTACACGCGAACGAGGTTCCGAATTGGAATCAGGTCGTCAGCCTCCGGATCTGCCTCGGGTTCCGCTCGGTCGAGGACAACCTGACGACCAGCGATGCCAATCCCCCTGCTTGCGACGATTCACAGGTAAGCCTTGCCGGGAATCATCTGCGGCGGGTTTTCACCACCACCATTGGCCTGCGTAACCGACTGCCATGATCAGACATCACGCGCCCATCGGCCATGCGCGCCCGCGGCAGCGCGGCGCCGTCCTTGTCATCAGCCTGCTGATCCTGCTGATCATGACCCTGATCGGCATCACCGGCATGCAGACCAGCGTCCTCGAGGAAAGGATGGCGGGCAACTACCGCGACATCGCGCTCGCGTTCCAGGCGTCCGAGACCGCGCTGCGGGACGCGGAGTCCCGCATCCGCGACAGCATCGACGGCTTGACCGGTTTCAGCGACGCGTGCACCGACGGCCTGTGCGATGCCACCAGCGAGACTATCGCGAAGTATGGGAAGACCACACGGCCCAAGGGGTCACCCTGGGGACCGACACGGACACCGCCGCGGATGTGCTCGAGTTGGTCGAGGACCCGCCCATTTACTGGATCGAGGGCTACAAGGTCCGGCCGCCGGGCAGCCCGGTGTGGAAGAGCCAGTACCGAATCACCGCAGTAGGGTATGGCGTGCATGACACGACGCAGGTCGTCCTGCAGTCCGTGTACGCGCCATGAGCGATTTTGGCAGGAGGTCAAACATGCAATCGCCGTCCAAGCTTTCCTTCGCGCGAATCATCGGCGTATCGGCGCTGGTTCTGGTCGCTACCGACGCCAGGCCGCTGGGCCTCGCCAACGAACCGCTCTTCCTCGCCGCCCCGGTCAAGCCGAACCTCATGCTGGTCATCGACGACTCGGGCAGCATGGACTCGGAGGTGCTGATGCCGGCGAACGACGGCGCCCTCTGGTGGCACACCGGCGACCAAAGCTTCGTCGGGCGCGATTCCGACGACCAGCTCTCCGCCGGCGTCATCAATTACAACTACGCCGGCACCGCGGACGACACCTGGAAGAAGTACGTCTACATATTTCCGATCGGCACCGGGACCGGCAACCGCATTTACGGCGACAGCACGAACGACCACTACGCCATCCCACCACGGCCCGAGTATGCCTTCACCCGAAGCGCCGCATACAACAAGGCCTTCTATGACCCCTTGAAGACCTACCTGCCCTGGCCCTCCAGCTACGGGACGACCTTCGTGGACGCCACCCCGAGCAGCGCCCAGACGGACCCCGTCCGGGGCACCGCAACCCTGAACCTGACGGCCAACATCAACAACTCCAACGCCAACTGGACCTTCAGGCTGCAGCCCGGGATGCGCAACGCCGCCGGGACCGTCGTCACGACCACAGAGAACGCAACCTTCAACTACTATCCGGCGACCTATTATGTGACCACCGATGCCTCGATCGGCTACGACGGCACGCGAAACTGCAGTAGCCCGAACGACTGCCGACTATGTCGCCTTCGTTGCCGACCCCTCGATCCTGCCCAGCGGCGTCGACGGGATTGCCCCGGACGGCAAGTGCCTGGTCAGCTACGAGATCAAGTCCGGCAACAGCTTCCCGAGCGGCAGGACCTACGAGAACGAGATCCAGAACTTCGCCAACTGGTTCACCTACCACCGCAAGCGCCATCTCGGAATGCGGGGCGGCATCCTGAGCGCCTTCTCCGACCTCGGTGGGTTCCGCGCCGGCCTGTTCACCTTGAACAACCGTGTCTCGCCGGTGCCCATACTGGACTTCGACACCGAGAAGACGGATTTCCTCACCACCCTGCAGAATTTTGTCGGCAGCGGCGGTACCCCCACCCGCGAGGCGCTCAAGCATGCCGGCGATCAGTATCTGCGTACCGACGCCTCCGCGCCGATCACCGAGTACTGTCAGAAGAACTTCTCCATCGTCTTTACCGACGGATTCGCCACTCCTCTCCCGGCTGGGGTTCCCGACGTCGACAATGAAGACGGCTCTGAAGGGACGCCCTACGCAGACACGTTCTCCGACACGCTTGGCGACATCGCCATGAAGTTCTACCGTGACAACCTGCGGCCGGACCTGTTCCCGACAGGCGGAGTGCGTGTATCCGACGCCTGCGACGAGGATCCCGTGGACCCGATGCTCGACTGCAACCGCGATCTGCACATGGTCACCCTAGGCGTCGGTCTGGGCGTGCGCGGCAACATCTTCGGCGTGACCCACGATACGCGTGCGGACGCCTTTGACTCTGCGAACCCAGACAACCCTATCACGTGGCAGGAACCGAACATCCTACGCAACCCAGTTCAAGTGGACGACCTTTACCACGCGACCATCAACGGCCGCGGGGAACTGCTCAACGCAAAATCGCCGGACGAGATCAGCACCAAAATGCAGGCTCTGATGCAGACCGTGCTGTCTGCGGTAGGATCGAGCGCGGCGACCGCAACCAACTCGACCTCCCTGAAAACAGACAGCCAGGTGTTCCAGGCCCGTTTCGACAGCCGCGATTGGAGCGGACAGCTGCTCGCCTTCAATATCGATCTCTCCGGCAACGTCGACCCCGTGCCGGTCTGGGACGCGGGCGAGGAGATCAAGTCCCAGAGCGCGGCAAGCCGGAAAATCATCACCTACGGAACGGACACGAGGGACGGCATCCCCTTCACCTGGAGCGCCATCAACAGCGAGGCCGATGGGTTGCAGGCGGCCTTCCTCAACCTGGATGCCTTCGGAACGGTCGACCCCAGGGGAAGCGAGCGCGTCTCCTTACCTGCGCGGCGACGAGATCACGGGCTTCAGGACCCGAGAGACCAAGCTCGGCGACGTCGTGAACTCCAGCCCCTTTTTCATCGGACCGCCACGGGCAGGCTATCCGGATCCCGACTACGCGACCTTCGCGGCGGCCAAGAGCGGGCGTACCCCGATGATCTACGTCGGCGCCAATGACGGCATGCTGCACGGTTTCGACGCCACCCGATGCACAGCCGGCGGATCGGGAGACGATGCCTGCACGGGCGGCGCCAGCCCCGGCGCCGAGAAGATCGCCTATGTGCCCAGCCCGGTCTACCCGCATCTCAGCCTTCTCACCGACCCGGAATACGGCGAGTCCTCTCTGCCGCACCGCTACTATGTCGACGGCTCTCCCATGGGCGCCGACGTCAAGCTCGGCAGCAACTGGACGACCGTGCTGATCGGCGGCCTCAATGCCGGCGGACAAGGCTACTACGCCCTCGACGTGACCAACCCGAGCAGCTTCAGCGAGGCCAACGCCGCCAGTCTGGTGCTGTGGGAGTTCACGGATGCAATCGACGCGGATCTCGGCTACACCTTCAATCAGCCGCCGATCAATCCAGAGACCCAGCAGTCGCCGCAGATTGCGAAACTGAACAACGGCAAATGGGCCTTGATCGTCGGCAACGGGTACAACAGCACCGTTGCGGACGGTCATGCCTCCACCACCGGGCACGCGGCCTTGTTCGTGATCTTTATCGAGGACGGAACCGACGGCGCATGGGACATTGGCGATTACGTCAAGATCGACACCGGGGCCGGCTCCGATGCCACTCCCAACGGTCTCGCGACGCCGCGGCCGGAAGACATCGACGGTGACGGCGACGTCGATCTCGCCTACGCGGGCGACCTGGAGGGCAACCTGTGGAAATTCGATCTGACCAGCGACGACTCGGACGACTGGACGGCGCGCCTGTTGTTCGCGGCCGTCGACGGGGATGACAACCCGCAGCCCATCACCACGGCCCCCGTGGTCGTTCCACACCCAAGGGGAGGCTCCATGGTCAGCTTCGGTACGGGCAAATACCTGGAGACGGGAGACCCTAGCGACACCTCCGAGCAGACCTTCTACGGCATCTGGGATGACGAGCCGGCCGGAGACGTGAACACGGCGGACCGCAGCGAACTCCAGATGCAGGAGGTGCTGGCCGTGGTCAACGTCAACGGCATCGACTACCGGATCACCTCCAACAACACGGTGGACTACACCACCCAGCGCGGCTGGTACATGGACCTGCCGACCACCGGAGAGCGCGTCGCCTTCAACCCCATCGCGCGCGATCTTCGGACCGTCTTCGTCACCCTGATCCCCAACATCTCGGACCCCTGCTCATGGGGAGGCACCGGTTGGCTCATGGAGTTGGACTACCTCACGGGATCCAGGCTCTCGGTCTCGCCGTTCGACGTCAACGGCGACTATGCGATCTCCGACCTGGACCTGATCGATTACAATCCGGGAGGAGACGACGGCGACGAGGGCCCGGATCAATTGCCCCCCAGCGGAGCCATGCTGGGTATCGGTATTCCGACCACGCCGACCGTTCTGACCAAGGACGACGATACCGAGGTCAAGGTCATCAGCGGCACCAGCGGCCAGATCGGGACGCTGATCGAGGGCAGGTCCGTCAACGCCGGCCGCCTCTCCTGGCGTCAGATCATCGGAGATTGAGGCCCGACTTCAAGACGCATTGTCCGGACTGCCCGGCGGTCTTCTGCGGTCCGCCGGGCCTTTCACGGACATGTCGGCGACAGGCGCACCGAACACGCATGACAACAGGCATTGAGACAGGTCACCTATGAACCATCGAGGCTTCACACTCATCGAGTTGATGATCGTCGTCGCGGTCGTCGGCATTCTCGCGGCAATCGCCTATCCGAGCTATCAGGAGCAGGTGCGGAAGTCGCGGCGAGCGGACGGGGCGGCCGTGCTGATGCAGAACGCGCAGTTCCTGGAGCGGTTTTTCACCGAAAACGGCCGTTACGATCAGGACCGGGGCGGAACGGCGGTTGCTCTACCCTACGCCACCTCTCCGCTTGACGGGGATGCCACCTACTACAATATCTCTTTGAATTCGGTGACGACGCGTCCGAACGGTATTCACCCTTCATGCCGTTCCCGCCGGCCCGCAGGCCGGAGACAAGTGCGGCACCCTGACGCTGACCCACGTCGGGCACACAAGACGTGGCATCGGCCGCGTCCGGAATCGCGAGCGAGAACTGCTGGTAGGTTGACCACCGGCCAGCCCTCGCCGAAGGCGTATCTCTGGGTATGCTCCTTCTGCCCTCCCGACGGTCACTGCACCTGGAGCTCGATGATCCCGGAGATGTTGACCTTGGCCGTCTGCTTGCCCGCCTCGATGCGGGGCGGTATCGGGGCCGTGTCCTCATCGGCCATCGGCGCGGCGGCCAGTCCCCGGTAGACCGGCGCGGGCCGCTCGCCCTGCGTGTCCACGTGCATCTCCACTAGTCGATGACGCGGCTGTCCCATCTGTTCCGCGATCAGCTGGGCCCGCGCCTTGAAGGCCTCGATGCCGGAACGGATCAGCGCATCCTCCGCTTGCTTGCGGCTTTCCTCCGACAGCTCGTAACCGACCGACTCCAGCAACAAGCGGGTCTGCAGGCGTCCGATCAGCCGGCTCAAGGCGTCTCCGTCTCGCGACTGCAGACGTAGACTCTGGCGGACGCGCCACCCGGTGAGCTTCCCGGTGCTGTAGACGGGATTGGTGATGTAGGCGAGGGTCTCGGTCACCACCTTTTCCTCTGACTTCGCCTCGTCCAATGCCCAGGCCATCAGGGCGTTCACTTCGCCGGCAAGCTTGGCCGCGTCGGGTCCTTCCTGCTGCGTGGCCAGGACCGCCACCAGAAGATCCGCCTTCACCTCCCGCTCCGCCGAGATCGACAGCGAGATGCGATCGTAAAGCAGGGGGTCGGGATTGGCCGCGTGCGTCGCTCCCACAAGCAATAGCAGTACGGCAAACACAACGAGGTTGATTCTGGCGTAGAACATCGAACACCTCCGGCGCGGATCGAGATTGAAGCGAGAGCAAGGCAGGCCGGTGCGGCGGGTCTTCCGCGCAACGGTGGCAAACGTGTATGCGTGAAGCACAAGCGCGACGAGAAACCGCCGACCGCAACGGTTGTGCTACAAGATAGGCGAAATGGCGGAGAGAGAGGGATTCGAACCCTCGATGGGCTATTAACCCATACTCCCTTAGCAGGGGAGCGCCTTCAGCCACTCGGCCATCTCTCCAGGGAAACTAACGTCCGTCCGGTGCTCGCCGCCGCGTCCGCACAGCTTTTGCGCTAACCGCGCCCCGCTCGCGACCGACCAAAACATAAAGAGGCTTGAGAACCCCGGGTGGGGGCGGGATTATACCCGCACCTACCCGGTTTGACCACAGTCAGTCCGTAGCGGAATCGGCATCAGCCTCAGAGGACTGGCCTGCCTGTTCCCTTTTGATCCGCTCGTAGATCTCCTCGCGGTGCACGGCGACCTCACGGGGCGCGTTCACGCCGATTCGAACCTGATTACCTTTTACGCCGAGCACGGTGACGGTGACCTCGTCGCCGATCATCAGGGTTTCGCCGACCCGGCGGGTAAGTATCAACATTATTTTAACTCCCTACATTCCTTTCCCAAATGCGGTCTGGACACCTTTCGCCAACCAGCCAAATCCAGGCCTGACGAACGTCTCCGTTGACCGCAGCCAACCAAGCGCGGAAGTCGGGTATACCCCCGCGAGGTCGAATTCTAACAATAGGTAAGACCACATAAAAAACTTTTTGCTGCACATAGGGCTGAACGGCGCCCGAACCGAGGTTGCGAATGAGCGTCTGCGGCGGTTCGGCGCCCCGGCTGGAGGTCTTGGTCTCCAGATGTCCCGGAGACGGCCGGGTACGAGCCTAAGAGGACGCGCACGCCCCGGCAAACCGCCGTTCGGCAGCATTCGGCCCCGATCAGGCGGCGCCCTCGAGACCGAAGGCGTCGTGCAGAGCGCGCACCCCGAGCTCCAGATATTTCTCGTCCACCACCACGGAGATCTTGATCTCGGAGGTCGAGATCATGCGGATGTTGATTCCTTCCTTTGCGAGCGCCGCGAACATCTTGCTCGCGATCCCGGCGTGGGAGCGCATGCCGACGCCGACCAGCGATATCTTGACGATTCGGTCGTCGCCCAGGACCTGGCGCGCGGACAGCTCCTTGGCAATGGCGTCCAGGATCTCGACCGCGCGGCCATAGTCGTTGCGGTGGACGGTGAAGGTGAAGTCAGTCGTCGCCTCGTCCGCGGCGATGTTCTGGACGATCATGTCCACCTCGATGTTGGCGTCCGAGATCGGTCCCAGGATCTTGTGGGCGACGCCCGGCTGGTCCGGAACGCCCAGAATGGTGAGCTTGGCCTCGTCCCGATTGAACGCGATGCCAGAGATGACGGCGTCTTCCACAGCTTCCTCCTCGAATGTGATGAGCGTGCCCTCCCCCTCCTCGAAACTGGAGAGCACACGCAGCGGTACCCTGTACTTGCCGGCGAACTCGACCGACACGGATCTGCAGGACCTTGGACCCCAGGCTCGCCATCTCCAGCATCTCCTCGAAGGTGATGCGATCGAGCTTGCGCGCCTTGGGCTCGACGCGCGGATCGGTGGTATAGACGCCGTCGACGTCCGTGTAGATCTGGCATTCGTCCGCCTTCAGGGCCGCGGCCACGGCCACCGCCGAGGTGTCGGACCCGCCGCGACCCAGAGTGGTGATGTTGCCCTTCTCGTCCACGCCCTGGAAACCCGCCACCACCACGACCCGCCCCGCATCCAGGTCCGCCTTGACCCGAGCGCCGTCGATGTCGCGGATGCGCGCCTTGTTGTGGGCGCTGTCGGTGAGTATGTGGACCTGGCCGCCGGTGTAGGACCTGCGCGGGGCATCCCAGCTGCTCCAGCGCCATGCTCAGCAGCGCGATGGTCACCTGCTCGCCGGTGGACAAGAGCACGTCGAGCTCGCGCGGACTGGGCCGCTCCTGGATCGATTTGGCGAGCCCGATCAGACGATCGGTCTCGCCGGACATCGCGGAGACGACCACCACCACCTGGTCGCCGCGGTCGCGCCAGCCCTTCACCCGCTTAGCCACCGCCTGAATCCGCTCCACGCTGCCGACGGACGTGCCGCCGTATTTCTGAACGATCAGAGCCATACAAACACCTGTGCTCTATACACTGCCGAAGATCGAATTCTTTTGGATTGCCACGGTGCGGCGGAAGACGCGGAGGCTAAATAGGTGGGAACCAGCGGCTCAGGCCAGGTTTCCCCGAACCCAGTCGTCGACCAGATCCAGCGCGGCGGGAATACCCGCAGGATCGGTACCCCCGGCCTGCGCCATGTCCGGCCGGCCGCCGCCCCTGCCGCCCACCTTCTCGGCCACGGCCTTGATCAGGTCGCCGGCCTTCATCCTGCCCGTCAGGTCCTTGGTCACGCCCGCCACCAGGCTCACCTTGCCGTCCGTCTCCGTGGCCAGCACCACCACCGCGGAGCCGAGCTTGTTCTTGAGCTGGTCCAGGGTGTCGCGCAGCCCCTTGGCATCCGCCCCCTCGAGCTTGCGCCGCCAGCACCTTGACCCCGCCCACGTCGACCGCCTGGGACGGCCAGATCCTGCCCGGCCGCGCTCGCCAGCTTGGACTTGAGCTCTCGCAGCTCCTTCTCCAGGCGCTTGGTTGCGATCGACGAGCTGGCTCACCTTGTCGTCCAGGTCGTCGCGGCCGCCCTTGACCAGGCCGGACAGCCGCAGCAGCCGGTCCTCGTCCGCCTCGACCCAGTCCAGCGCGCCGGCGCCGGTGACGGCCTCGATGCGGCGCACGCCCGGAGGCGATGCCGCCCTCGGAGACGATCTTGAACAGGCCGATATCGCCCGCGGCGCGCACGTGGGTGCCGCCGCACAGCTCGGTGGAGAAGTCGCCCATGCGCAGCACCCGCACCTGATCGCGCGTACTTCTCGCCGAACAGCGCCATGGCGCCGGAGGCCTTGGCGTCGTCCAGGGACATGATGCGGGTCTCGCACCAAGTGATTCTCGCGGATCTCCCGGTTGACCAGGCGCTCGATCTCCAGTAGCTGCTCGCGGGTCATCGGCTCGAAGTGCGAGAAATCGAAACGCAGCCGCTCCGGATCGACCAGGGAGCCCTTCTGCTGCACATGCTCGCCCAGCACCTGGCGCAGCGCGGCGTGCAACAGGTGCGTCGCCGAGTGATTGAGCGCCGTCGCGCGCCGACGCTCGGCGTCCACCCGCGCCAGCAACCCGGTCGCCGACCCGCAGCGCGCCCTCTTCCACGCGGCCGACTGCCCGACGACCTCGCCGACCCTGCTTCTGCGTATCCAGCACCTCGAACGCGCACGCCGTCGCCGCATCAGCCAGCCGCGATCACCGACCTGGCCGCCCGACTCGGCGTAGAAGGGGGTGACGTCCAGCACGACCATGCCCTCCTCGCCGGCGCGACAGCTCATCGCACGGCTCGCCGTCGCTGATACACGCCCGACCACCGTGGCCTCGGTCGTCCAGGCGCTCGTAGCCCGTGAACTCGGTCTCACCCTCCAGCTCCAGGGCCGCGCCCTCGCCCGGCGCCGAACTGGCTGGCGGCCCGCGCCCGCGCCCTTTGCTCGCGCCATCGCCCGTTCGAACCCCGCCATGTCCAGGCTGCAGCCCCCGCTCGCGGGCGATGTCGGCGGTGAGATCGATGGGGAATCCGTAGGTGTCGTACAGCTTGAACACCGTCTCGCCGGGAATCTCCGTTCCCGACAGGCCGGCGATGGCCTCGTCGAGGATGCGCATGCCCTGCTCCAGGGTCTCGGCGAAGCGCTCCTCCTCGAGCTCGAGCACCCGCTCGACCTGCGCGTGCGGCCTGGCAAGCTCCGGGTAGGCCTCGCCCATCTCGCTCGCCAGGGGCGCGACCAGCCGGTAGAAAAAGGGCTCCTCGCATGCCGAGCTGATAGCCGTGGCGGATCGCGCGGCGGATGATGCGCCGCAGCACATAGCCCCGCCCTCGTTGCTCGGGCGTCACGCCGTCCGTGATCAGAAAGGCGCAGGAGCGGATATGGTCGGCGATCACCCGCAGGGACTTGCTCTCCAGGTCTCGGCAGCCGGTCAGCCGCGGCCGCGGCCTCGATCAGAGCGCGAAACAGATCGATGTCGTAGTTGCTGTGCACGCCCTGCATGACCGCCGCGAGGCGCTCCAGCCCCATGCCGGTGTCCACCGAGGGCCGCGGCAGCGGCGTCAGCTCGCCGTCGGCATCGCGGTCGTACTGCATGAACACCAGGTTCCAGATCTCGACGTAGCGGTCGCCGTCCTCATCCGGGGAGCCGGGCGGCCCGCCGGCGACGTCAGGCCCGTGGTCGTAGAAGATCTCGGAGCAAGGACCGCAGGGGCCGGTGTCGCCCATGGACCAGAAATTGTCCTTTTCTCCCAGCGGGAGAACGCGGTCGGGATCCACGCCGATCTCGTTCGAGCCAGATGTCGGCGGCCTCGTCGTCCTCGGTGTAGACGGTGATCCACAGGCGCTCCGGCGGGCATGGCGAGGACCCCGGTCAGGTACTCCCAGGCATACTCGATGGCCTCGCGCTTGAAGTAGTCGCCGAAGCTGAAGTTGCCCAGCATCTCGAAGAAGGTGTGGTGCCGCGCCGTATAGCCGACGTTCTCCAGATCGTTGTGCTTGCCGCCGGCGCGCACGCAGCGCTGGGAGCTGGCCGCGCGCGTGTAGGGGCGTTGCTCACGGCCGAGAAACACGTCCTTGAACTGCACCATGCCGGCGTTGGTGAACAGCAGCGTCGGGTCGTTGGCCGGCACCAGCGGGCTGCTGGGCACCACTTGATGCCCGCGCTCGGCGAAATAGTCGAGGAAACTGGCTCTGCGAAGCTCTGCGCTGCTCTTCATGGCGGCTAACTCGGATGACTCGCGTGAGAACATTCGGGATGCCGGCCTCAGAAACTCGTCGTCACCATGCAGGAAACGCGCGATCAGGTCCAGCGGGAATCCACGCTGCTCCAGGAACCGGCCGCGACGGGCCCGCTCCTTGGCATCGGCCGGCGCGCCGCGCCGTATTTCTTGTCATGCACCACCGATCATATCGTGCCAGCCACTCGCCGCACGCCGATCGAGGTGGGCGCTCGATGAGCGCGTCCGAGACGCCCCGCTCGGCGCAGCTCGTGACGCGACCCGCACCGGACCGAAGCCCTTGCGCACACGCTCCGCCACATAGGCCTCGGCCATGCGCGCCTCGCTCAACAGCGCGCGGCGCGGTCAGGTCGTCGAGCACCGCGTCGACCTCGGCCGGCATGCAAACCGCGCGCACGCAGCTTGCGCCCAGCTCCTGGCGGCTGTGCTCGCGCGCGGCCAGCAAGCGCTGAGCGGCGTCCCGTCTGCGATGTCCGGCGTCCAGGGTCAAGCCCTCCGTCGGCGCCGGCTCGGACCGCGGCCGCTTCGACGGCTGGACCGTCGGGGCAGCAGCTTGGCTCGCGGATCTTGGCCTCGATCTCCGCGCGCCAGGTCCGGGTTCTCCTTGAGGAAGTTGCGCACGTTGTCCTTACCCTGGCCGATGCGGTTGCCGCCGTAGCTGTACCAGGCGCCGGACTTCTCGATCGATGCCCTGCTTGACGCCCAGATCGATGATCTCGCCCTCGCGGGAGATGCCCTCGCCGTACAGGATGTCGAATTCGGCCTGCTTGAACGGCGGCGCGACCTTGTTCTTGACCACCTTGACCCTGGTCTCGTTGCCGACCACCTCGTCGCCCTTCTTGATGGCGCCGATGCGGCGGATATCCAGGCGCACCGAGGCGTAGAACTTCAGCGCATTGCCGCCGGTGGTGGTCTCGGGATTGCCGAACATGACGCCGATCTTCATCCGGATCTGGTTGATGAAGATGACCAGGCAGTTGGAGCGCTTGATGTTGCCGGTCAGCTTGCGCAGGGCCTGGGACATGAGGCGCGCCTGCAGGCCCGACGTGGGAATCGCCCATCTCGCCCTCGATCTCGGCCTTCGGGGTCAGGGCCGCCACCGAATCCACCACCACCACGTCCACCGCGCCGGAACGCACCAGCATGTCGGTGATCTCCAGCGCCTGCTCGCCGGTATCCGGCTGGGAGACCAGCAGCTCGTCCATATTGACGCCGAGCTTCCCGGCGTAGACCGGATCGAGGGCGTGCTCCGCGTCGACGAAGGCGGCGGTGCCGCCCTGCTTCTGGGCCTCGGCGACGATGTGCAGGGTCAGCGTGGTCTTGCCGGAGGACTCCGGGCCGTAGATCTCGACCACCCGGCCCTTGGGCACGCCGCCGACACCCAAGCGCCAGGTCGAGGCCGAGCGAGCCGGTGGAGATGACCTCGACGTTGCGCACGGCGCCGGCGTCCCCCATGCGCATGACCGACCCCTTGCCGAACTGCTTCTCGATCTGGGTCAGGGCCGCCGCCAGGGCCTTCTTGCGGTTGTCGTCCATCGTATCTCCCGAGCGTTGGCGCGTGCGCGTGCGCCGGACTAGCTGCGGTCGAGCAGGCGTCACCAAGCAGGGCATTAACGATGTCCCGCGTCCGAAAGCTTTGTGATTGGATCACATAGGACCACCGGCGCCGTCGCAACGGGCAAGCTCCCACGCCGCGAAGGCGTATGGCCAATGGCCAGCGGCGCAGAATACCTGGTAATGGGGCGGGGTTCGCCGGTCGGCGCTGGACACCAACGCAAACCCATCGACCGGCCAAGGGATCGGCCGCTCCAGGTCGCGGCCATCGATGGGGCGCGCTTTGCGTGCCAGGGTGGCGTGGGGGTGTAGGGGCGGCGCTCAGGCCGAACGCCGCAGCCCAGCAGTTCCCGGTTGAGCGCTCCGACCAGATCGAGCAGCGGTCTGGTTACCGCGGACGGGCCGCACCAGAGTCACGCGCGCCCGGGGAAAACAGCCGACGCGGTCCAGCATCAGCTCGAAGGCGCTACCGTTCACGCGATCGGCGGCGGACTCGGCACATGCGCGCTGTTCTGGGGTGACATCGCCGAGGAAGACGAGGGTGATGTGGAGATCGTCCGCGTGCGTCGCCCGCGAATGGCGGGGAGCCAACTCCCGCTGCAGCCGCGCCAGCGCCCGGCGTTGTTCGTCGCCCGGCCAGAGGGCGAAGAAGAGTCGTTCAGCCACCGGTCTCCAGCAGCTCCAGCAGGCGCTCCAGGGCCACCCGCACGGACTGGTGTCGCACCTCCTCGCGGTCGCCGGCGAACTGCAAGCGCTGCACCAAGGGCTCCCCCTCCCGCAGCGACCAGGCGAAGAAGACCGTGCCCACTGGCTTTTCCTCGCTGCCTCCGTCGGGACCCGCAATCCCGCTGACCGCGACCGCCACATCGGCCTGGCTGTTGGCGAGGATTCCGAGCACCATTTCCCGCACCACCTCTGCACTGACCGCGCCGTGCTCGGCCAGCCCGGCGGCCGACACGGCGAGCATCTCCTGTTTGGCCGCGTCGCTGTAGGTTACAAAACCACGGTCGAACCAGGCGCTACTGCCGGGGATATCGGTCACCACCTTGGAAACCCAGCCAGCGGTGCAGGACTCCGCGGTGGCCAGCATCAGGCAGCGTGCCTGGAGGACGCGGCCGAGCTCGGCCGCCAGGATATCTAGGGTCTCGGACATGGGGTCAAGTGTCCTCCAAGCGTCGAGACCGGGCAAGCCCACTGCTTGAAAAACCCTCATTTTCTCCCCAGAAAGGCAAGAATCGAGGCGTCAACCGACCGCTGGCGCGGAAGACTCCTCTTCACGCCTGCCCGGAGCAAGAGTCATGAGCGATTCCGATATCCTCTGCGAGCACAAGCCCTCTCCCGCCAAGTTGGAGGTCCTAGGCGTCGATCACTGGCCGGTTTGGAAGAAGGAGGTCTCCAAGTTTCCCTGGAGCTACAGCCAGACGGAGACCTGCTACGTCCTGCGCGGGCGCTTCGTCGTCACCCCGGAGAACGGCGCGCCTCATGAGTTCGCGCGCGGCGACCTCATCACCTTCCCGGCCGGGCTCTCCTGTACCTGGGAGGTCTTCGAGCCGGTGGAAAAGCACTACAGGCTCGATTAGCACCGGGCCGACGCACGGCCGACACCCCTTCGAGGCCGTAGCCATCGACGCGAGGCGTCAGCGCGCCGCTTAAGACGCTGATTATTGGCCATCCTTGCCAAACTCAGCACGTCACATCCATGTGCCGCGGGAAGCGCTAAATTGATCAGCATCTTGTATGGACTCCTGATCCTGCGCCGATTTCGACTGGGCCCGGCGCCGAAAAACGGAAAAAAAGCCTTCGGAAGTATGGTTAACTAAGGGCTGAAGCGTGTTCGGTCCGAAGTCCATGGATCCACATCAGCCCCCGCATGCCCTTGCGTCTGACGGGCTCTTCGACGCCCTCGCCAGCTCCACCCACGGTCTGACTCCGAACGAGGCAGCCAGGCGCCTAGAGAAGTACGGCGCCAACGCCCTGCCCCGGCCAGAGCCGGACCGCCTTGTCGCCGTCTTCCTGCGCCAGTTCCTGAGCCCCCTGATCTACATCCTGCTCGTCGCGGCCGCGGTCTCGACCGTCATCGGAGAGTATTCCGACGCGGTGTTCATCTTCGCTGTCCTGCTGCTCAACGCGGTGATCGGCACCGTGCAGGAGTTTTCCGCCCAAAGGGCCGCCGCCGCGCTCCAGCAGTTCGTGCCCGCCCGCGCCCGGGTTCTGCGCGAGGGCGAGACCTACGAGATCGATGCGGCCGAGCTCGTCCCGGGAGACCTGGTCTATCTCGAGGCTGGAGACAAGGTGCCAGCCGACCTGAGGCTGGCGGCATGCCACGATCTGGAGGTGGACGAGTCGATCCTGACGGGCGAGTCGCTGGCGGCCCACAAGTCCGCCCGCCAGCAGATAGAGGCGGATGCCCCGCTGGCCGAGCGCGCGAACATGGTGTACGCGGGCACGCTGGTTGCCCGCGGCCGGGCGACCGGTATCACCACCGCGACCGGCCTCGGCACCGAGCTCGGCAAGATCGCCGCCGCCGTGCTCGGCCGTGCGCCGACCAAGCCGCCCCTGCTGTTACGCATGGAGCGATTCACCCTCAACGTGGCGGTACTGGTCGGCATCGCGGTCCTGCTGCTCGCTGGCGTGGCGCTCTTCCGCGGCGATTCCCTGGCGAACGTCTTTCTGCAATCGGTTGCGCTCGCCGTCTCCGCGATCCCGGAAGGCCTGCCGGTCGCGCTCACCGTCGCCCTCGCCATCGGTATGCGTCGCATGGCCCGACGCAATGTCATCGTGCGCAAGCTGGTGGCGGTGGAGGCCCTGGGCTCCTGCACCTATGTCGCCTCCGACAAGACCGGCACCCTGACCGTCAACCAGCTGACCGCACGGCGCATCGCTTTGCCGGGCCTGGCCCCCTGGGAGGTCACCGGGGAGGGGCTGCAACCGGAAGGGCTGATCATCACCCCGGAGGGCGCGCCCAGCGCCGCCGATGAGGCCCTGTTGGAGCGGTTGTGCCTCGCCGCGGTACTCAGCAACGAGGGTACCGTCGCGTTGAAGGACGGGACCTGGACCCAGCACGGCGACGCGGTGGACGTCGCGCTCCTGGTGATGGCCCACAAGCAGGGCGTAACCCGCGCCGAGGCCGCCAACCGTTGCCCCGAGCTGGACACCATCCCCTTCGAATCCGAACGCCTGCTTTCCGCCAGCCTCAACCAATGCGGTCAGGAGACCTGGGGGTTCGCGAAGGGCGCGCTGGAGAGGCTGCTGCCCATGTGCGGGTCCATGGCCGCGGCGGGTGACGACGTCCCGCTCGAGAGCACGGCGGTCCTCGACCAAGCGGAAACGATGGCAAGCGGGGGTTATCGCGTTCTCGCCCTCGCGGCCGGCCCGGTTAACCTGCCCACGGGCGCCGTGTTCTCGGAAGAGCACCTGCACGACCTCACGCTGCTCGGGCTGGTCGGCATGATCGACCCCCTTCGGCCCGAAGCCCCGCCCGCCGTGGCTGCTTGCGCGGATGCCGGAGTCCGCGTGGCCATGGTGACCGGCGATCACCCCCTGACCGCCTTAGCCCTCGCCCGCGAGCTGGGGCTCGCGGAAGACCGTTCCCAGGTGGTCACCGGGCCGGAGCTTCGCGAGGCGGAGCAACCCGCGGAACGGGTACTGGGATCGCGGGTATTCGCGCGGGTCGAGCCGCAGCAGAAGCAGGACATCCTGCGCTGTCTGCAGGATAACGGTCACTTCGTGGCCATGACCGGCGACGGCGCCAACGACGCCCCCGCCCTGCGTGCCGCCCACGTGGGCGTCGCGATGGGGCGCAGCGGGACCGACCTGGCGCGGGAGACCGCCGACCTGATCCTCACCGACGATAATTTCGCGTCCATCGTGGCGGGCATCGAGGAAGGCCGCGTCGCCTACGCCAACGTGCGCAAGGTGATCTTCCTGCTGATCTCCACCGGCGCGGCGGAGATCGTACTTTTCATCCTGTCGGTGATCGCCGGCCTGCCCATACCCCTGCTCGCGGTGCAGCTGCTGTGGCTCAACCTGGTGACCAACGGCATCCAGGATGTCGCCCTGGCCTTCGAGCCGGCGGAAGGGGACGAGCTGGAGCACCCGCCGCGGCCACCCAAGGAGTCGATCTTCAACCGCGTGATGATCGAGCGTGTCGTGATCTCCGCGCTGGTCATCGGCGCGCTCGCCTTCAACTTATTCCAGTGGCTGCTGGCACAGGGCTACAGTCTGGATGAGGCGCGCAACGGCACCCTGCTGCTCATGGTTTTGTTCGAGAACGTCCAGGTCTTCAACAGCCGCTCGGAGACGCGCTCCGCCTTCCGCCATAGCCCACTGCGCAATCCCCTGCTGCTGTTCGGGACGCTGATCGCGCAACTGGTGCACATCGGCGCCATGTACACGCCTTGGATCAACGAGGTGCTCGGGGTCCAGCCCATCTCCCTCGAACACTGGAGCCAGCTGCTCGTCATCGCACTTTCCGTACTGGTGGTGATCGAGGCCCACAAGTGGTTGCGGGCGCGCATCGCGAAATAGCGCGCCCCGGATACGGACCCGTCAGCCGGCGGGCGCGGTGAGCAGATCGCGGACGACGGCGCTGGACACACGCAGGCCGTGGACCTGGCGCAGGCGCTCCGCTACCCCCTCGGCACTCGAGGGCTGGGGGTCCAAGGCAGCGATCAGCGCGGTGAGGTCCTCGGTCACCGCCCACGGGTAGATGATCCAGCGCCACTTGACGACCTTGCTGCCGTAATAGTCGGGGACGTAGGGCGAGACGGTCTTGTGGTGGAGTACCAGGGTGCGCACCTCCCGCGGCTCCCCGCGGGTGCGCAGGTGGGCAAGGGCGACCGCGAAGCTATCCCCGGTGTCGGTGACGTCGTCCACCACCAGCACACGTTGGCCGGTAACGTCCGCCGCCAACGGGTACCGCACCCTGGCCTCGGGCCGCTTGCTGGTGCCCGTGTAATGCTCCACCTTGAATTCGGTGAGGTTCGGAATCGACAGATAATCCGACAGCAGCCGAGCCGGCACCCAACCACCGCGGCCAAGGGCGACGATGATGTCGGGCCGGAAGCCCTGCGCGCGGATACGCAAGGCAAGTCCCCGCGACAAGCGCTGGACCTCACGCCAGGTGACCATCTCGCACTGGCTGCCTTGCTGCATCGATGTCCCTCCGCCACCTACAGCCACCAGGGCCCGGCCCCATAGGCCCTTGACACCGGCTCCAAGCTCAGTCCTTCGTCGGATTCATGCTCCCGAGGCGGTAACCGAGCAGATCCATCGCCACATGCCGGAAACCAAGCTCCTGCAAGGTGGAAGACACCTCGTCCGCATCCTCCAACAGGCGGAGGCGCTGCTCGGGCGCGACCTCGATACGTGCGAGACGACCGTGCATGCGCACCCGGACCCAATCGTAGCCCCGTCCCCTGAGCACCCGCTCCGCCTCCTCCACCAGTTGCAGGTCATCCATCGAGATCTTGGTACCAATCGGCAAGCGCGTGAGCAGACAAGCGTTGGTGGGCTTGTTCCAGGTGGGAAGCCCCAACCGTCGCGATATGCGGCGCACATCGCCCTTGGTGAACTTGAGCTCCAACAGCGGGCTCTCGATCTTAAGCTCGCGCAGGGCGCGCAAACCGGGGCGAAAGTCGCTCAGATCGTCGTGGTTGCTGCCGTCGAGCACCCGCGCGAAACCGGCTTGCTCGCCGGCAGCGATCAAGCGCTCGTAGAGGGCGCGTTTGCAGAGGTAGCAGCGCTCCCGCGGGTTGGTCTCGATACCTTGTGGCATATCGAGTTCGGCCAGCTCATGGCGCACCCCGAAGCTCGAGGTCAATGCGAACGCATCGGCGATCTCTTGTCGCCCCATATAGGGCGTTACCGCGGTCAAGGCGAGCACCCGTTCTCCCAGCGCCTGCCGCGCCGCCGCCAACAGCAGGGTGCTATCCGAACCTCCAGAGAACGCGACCGCGACGGCCTTCATTTTCCCCAACCGGTCGAGAAGCCGGTCGTACAGTTCTGTTTCCATCCGAATCCTCCTCGCTGCGCGCCGTCAGACGGCGATGGGCATTATAGCCGCCCTCGGCCCTTCGTCCGCGGAACGGCCTGAAATCCACTCTCAGTGGGATCGTCTGAACGCGGATTTCACCCGTACTGCGCCGGCCACCAGGCCCCGCGAGGGAAGACCGATCCCAGGGGAAACACCAACATCCGACCCGGGGACTGCCAATTGGCTTTGCCCGGCGATGCGGTCAGAATGTCGGCCCTGGGCACGCACCCTACTACCAATCCAGTTCCACACCAGATGAGGAGAACCGCAACGATGCCGACGCTCAAAGCCCTCGCCGCGCTCGTCTTGATCCCTTGGCTGTTCCTGCCCGCCATGAGCGCGGCGCAGGAGATGAACATCGCGGATACGGTCCTCAAGATGCCGCTGGCCGAGGACGTATCGATGGACGACGCGGTGGATTCGATGAAGCTCCGCGCCAACGGGCTCAACTTCAAGCTCGTCGCGCACCTGCCTCTCTACAAGGAGCTGCAGGCCATGGGCGTCGACAGCAAGCGCGTGGAGATCTTCCAGTTCTGCGACGCCCGCATCGCCCACGAGATGATCAGCCATAACATCGACTTCTCGGCTTATCTCCCCTGCCGCATCACCCTGATCGAGGATCAGGAAGGCAAGGCATGGCTGGTGACCCTGGACCTCGACAAAGTCATGCACACCGCGAAGCTGCCTCCGGACCTGCTGGAGAAGGCGATCCTGGTGCGCGACAACATCCAGTCGATCATGGAGGCCGGCGCCAACGGCGAGCTCTAGCGCCGAGACGGCGAGCGTCCCTCGCCGGGCCATGATCCGGCGGTGAACAATTGCCTGCCCTCACCCTCCAACCGCAAGGACCGTCGCCATGGACGAGATCGAGATCGCCTTCACCCTGAGGCCGGACCCGGACGAAACCCTCGGCCGTTACGTCCTCGCCTTCGAAGGCCAGGCGACCGCCTGGGACGAGGACGCTTCCGAGGAGCGGCCCGCTGGAATCATCCGTGGACACCGGATCGATCTGGTCGCGGCCCTATGCGATGGGATCGGGCAGGACGAGCTGCTGGACTCCTTGACCCCCGAGGTCTCCGAATTCGCCCGCGCGGTGCTGGCGGACAGCCGCTGCCTGTTGCCGGCGGGAGAGGACCTTGAGGCCACGGCATGCGACTGCCTCATCTATGTCGCCGAGCTGTGGGTGGAGTCCGCGTTCCGCGGCCGTGGTCTGGGCACCAGGCTATTGCGGCGGCTGGGAGCGACCATCGATCTGGAGCGGTGTCTGCTCGCGCTCAAGGCGAGACCGATCCGCGAGGACCCCGCACTCATCGCCTCCGCCGACGAGATCGCCCGCGTCAAGCGCTTCTACGAGCGCAACGGCTTCGATCACGCCGGCGGCGACTTCATGTTCAAAGACGCCCGCCGCTGCGAGGCGATGAAGAAGCGACTGGCGGGCCGCAGGATCGCGGGCTGATCCGGTCCCGATCAAGGGGCATCCGCAGTCACGAAACTCCGGTCAGCGCCGCCATCAGCCCTTGTGGTGGCCGCTCACGAAGGCATGCAGGGGCTTGGTCGCCTCGAAGCGCTGCTGTTGCTCTGGCGTGGCCTCGTGCTGGTGCTTGTGCTTCCACTCCTCGTAGGGCATGCCGTAGACCACCTCCCGCGCCTGGTCGTAGGACATGTCGAGGCCGCGCTCCTTTGCCGCCCCCATGTACCACTTCGACAGGCAATTGCGGCAAAAGCCAGCCAGGTTCATGAGATCGATGTTCTGCACGTCGGTGCGCCGTTGCAGGTGCTCGACCAAACCGCGGAAGGCGGCGGCCTCGATCTCGGTTCGGGTCTTCTCGTCCATCTCCTTTGTCCTCTGGTTGCTATCGTCTGCAGGCCCGGTCTCAGCCCGGTGATCGGCCGTGCCCGAGGTCTCCTAGTTTAAGTAAGCACGAGATAAGGGTTACAAGTTGTCTCCGCGCCACGACATTTTCCAAGCGGCAACGGTACGGGAGAGCGCCGAAACGCCGAAAAACGAGCAACCCCCACGTTGGCATCACAATTGCTGGGCATAAGGCAAGAGGAACGATTCGACGTTACATACGCGATACCGGGCGGATAAACGCCACCGAATCCCAAAGCTCTAGACCCAAGGACTTCACAACAATGAATAGCTACCTGGAAAGCACAGATTCATCGATCGAATCCAACAGCGACGTGGAACTGGTTCTATCCATCTACCGCGGATTCGTCTCGGAAGTCGACGTGGACGGAATCTGGAACACGACCAGAGAGACGATCGACTCGGTTTCTAGCGACATGAACGACGATTTCTCGGAACAGACCGCAGCCACTGTGGCCATCTGCCGCAAGACCCCGACGGCCGCCCACGCGATGATCTAACACGCCAACCCCCGCCGCGATGCCCCGCGCTCGCGTGCCCCGAGCAACCCGGGCATTCCGCCGACTCGGGCCCCAGTTCCCATCAATCCAACCATGGCGCGACCAAGGCCCTGAGGTCAATCCGTGCCCGCAGCCGCGTGCATAGCAGGAAGGTGCCGACGAACTTACGGTGCAGGAACATCGTCTCGGGCGGCGGCGTACGCTTGAAACCCCGGCGAAAAACCAGATCGTGACCGAGCGCGTGAGCGCGCCCCAACAGATCCGACAGGGCGAAATCGTAGGGCCCGCGGTGCCGTAACGGTTCCGTCGCCATCATGATGAGATCCACCAGCCCCTCCGCGTGCCCTGGCGCATCGTCCGCTGCAAGATAGCCCATCGTCAATGCCGCCTCGCGCACTCCGTCGCGGTCCGCGGCCATGGCCGCCCGCGCCAGCGCGCGGTAGGACTCCGCCAGGGAGAGATCGATGTGCCGCGCGGCGCCGAAATCGAGCAGCGCAATGCGCCCGCTGCTGGCGTCGTAGAGGTAGTTGGCGAAATTCGGGTCCGTCTGCACGAGACTCAGCTCGAACAGCTCACGCAGCGCCAGCCGGCTGAGGATCTCGGCGACCCTGTCGCGCACGGAACGGGTCTCGGGGCGTGACACCAGCACATCCACCGGCTCCCCCTCCGCGAAGTCCATGGCGAGCACCCGCGACCCGGAGAAATCGCCATGCACCGCAGGCACCGTCAGGTCCTGGTCGCCCGCAAGCAGCTCCCGGTACTCGCCGAGGGCTCGCGCCTCGGCACCGTAGTCCGCCTCCCGGTGGAGCTGAAGCCGCGCCTCATCGAGAGCTGGCCCCAGATCCACGCCATCGGCCAGGGGGCCGAGGAGTCGGAAGAGCAGGGCCAAGTTTGCAACGTCGCTGTCGATGCTCTCGCGGACACCCGGATACTGGACCTTGATCGCAAGTACGCGGCCGTCGCGGGTCTCCGCGCGATGGACCTGGCCGATGGAGGCGGCGGCGACAGCATTGAAGCCGAAGCGCCGAAATCGCCTCTCCCACCCGACACCGTATTCCGCCTCCAGCACGCCCGCGAGCTGACTGAGAGGCATGACGTGGGCGCTGTCGCGCAGCGGAGCGAGAAGCGCCACCAGTTCCGGAGGCAGGACGTCCTTGCCGTCCATCGACATCAGCTGCCCAAGCTTCATCACCGCACCGCGCATGCGCGACAAACGCTCCGCAAGCCGCCGCGCGTCCCGCCCTGTCAACATCGATGAGGAAAGATCGAACGGCTCACCGCGAGCCAAACCCGCCAATCCCCGCATCGCGGCTGCAGTGGCGACGCCGCCGGCCGCGCGACCCAATTGCCACAATCGCGATGCGCGTCCGCTGGGTACGGGGGCGGTCTTCAGGCTATCGTTGCGACTCAATTCAGCTCGCCGAAACCTCGCAGTGGGAGGGGAGAGCACCGGCGACGCAGCGGCCGACGCAATTTCGAAACTCTCAGCTCGGTAGCCACTGCGGGGCAATCCGCAGTCCTGGTCGACCGGACAATCCAGCTCTTGCCGACAAGATGGCCGCCGCGTAGGCTTTTGCAACCCAGCTAGGAAATGGGGCCATCGCATCCCCGCCGCCGTTTTGGAGCAACGCCCGATGCCACAACTGCTGAGCCTTTCCCGCGCCGCTCGTCTCGCCGAAGTCTCACGCGCCGAGCTACAGCGGCGAATCCGCGATGGAGAGCTCACCACCTTCGAGGGCCAGATCGCGGTCAGCGACCTGTTGCGGGTTTACCCGAAGGTGAGCCTCGAAGACAACGACGCCTTCGAGCGCGTCGAACGCATCAAGGCCACGGCACTGCCCAAGACCCGCCAGGGCGACACCGCCCTGCCGAGCGCCCAGGTCCTGGTATCGCGCCTCCGGTCGCTGAGCGAGGTCCTGGTGGCCAAGGTATCCGCCCTCGATGCGACCGAGAGGCTGCTCGACACGGTCGTCGAACGCCTGGCCACCGTTACCGAAACGGCCAGCGCATCCACCACCGCGAGCCTGCACGACATCGTCGACTGGCTCGCCACCGAGCGCCGCAGCATTGCGGAGCGCCCGCAGCCCGACAGCCGAGCTCAACTCTTCGCCAAAGACACTTTCCTGCGCATCATGGCAGCCAACGTCAAGATCATTCCCAGCGGCCACGACTTCTTCGTCGAGGGCACGGAGACCATTCTCGACGCCTCGGTGCGCGCTGGACTCAACCTCGCTTACGGCTGCTCCAGCGGCAACTGCGGCACCTGCAAGGCCCGCGCGGTCAGCGGCGAGGTGTGGAAGACCCAGGAGCACGACTATGTGCTGAGCGAGCGGGAGAAGCAGATGGGTTACATCCTCACCTGCTCGAACACGGCCGTCACTGACGTGGTGTTGGAGGCGGCCGAGGCGCTGTCCGTCGACGATCTTCCCGAGCAGGAGATCCGGGCCGCGGTGCGCAAGCACGAAAGGCTGACGGAAGACATGGTCCAACTCCAGATCCAGACGCCGCGCACCCAGACGCTGCGCTTCATGGCAGGCCAACGGGCGTTGCTCACGCTGGAGGACGGTGCCCAGGCCGAGCTTCCGATCGCGAGTTGCCCGTGTAACGCCCGCTATCTGCATTTCTTCGTGCGCCGTCGGCCAGGCGACCCGTTCTCCGACCGAGTCTTCGGCAACGACATGCACCATGGTCACATGGTCACGGTGAAGGGTCCCACGGGGCGCTTCGTATTGGACGAGGATTCCTCCGAACCCGCTGTTTTCATCGCCTTCGGAGATGGCATCGCGCCAATCAAGAGCCTGATCGAGCATGCCGTCTCCATCGACGTCATCGAGTCCTTCCACCTCTACTGGGCGGTCCCGGAGCCCGAGGGGCAGTATCAGGCGCGCTGGTGCCGGGCGATGAAGGAGTCCCTCGACAACTTCGCCTATACCCCAATCACCCGCGCGAAAGCCGATGACGTGCTCGCGGTCGTGGCCTCCGATCACCATCCGTGGGACAGCCTGCGCGTCTATGTCGCGGGCCCGCTCGCCGAGGTTGAAGCAGTGGCGCGGGGTCTGGAAAAGCTCGGAGTCCCATCGGGGCGCACTGCTACCGAGGCCATCGACTAGGCAACGGCGCAGGGTATGCGACGAGCTGGCGTTGCACAGCGGGATCGCCGGGTTTCGGGGGACGGCAAGACGCCTGGTCCCGCGTCGCGCACGATTTCCCGCGCGGCCGCTCTGACCACCCTGCTGTGCCTGTTGTGTTGGGTCCTGATTGTCCGGGGGGAGATCTACCGCTGGACCGACGCCGAGGGTCGCACCCACTTCGGCGACCGCCCCCCGGTCGAGCTGCGGGAGCAGGCGCAGGATCTGTCCGCTTCGCTGGAGGGCCACGTCCCCTTCCGCTTCGAGATCATTCCGGTGGAATACGCGATGCCGACCGAGACCCACGCCAAGGTCGAGGTCGCCGTGGCGAAGATCCACCACATCTACCGGTCCCGCCTGGGGTTGCGCTTTCGCACCGACCCCAGCTTCAACATTCGCATCTTCTCCGACCAGGACGCCTTTTCCCGATACGGCGACGGCCCCGCGCTCAAGGGACTGGCCTCGGGTTACTTTTCCCCCGCGCGCAACGAGGCGGTGACCTGGCGCCAGCGCAGCTTCGCGCAGATGCTGGAGGTGATCACCCACGAGGCCAATCACGCCCTGCTCCATCATGCGTTTGGGCCGGTGCCCCCGTGGCTCAACGAGGGACTGTCCGAGTACTTTGAGCGCATGGAGGTGTTCGGACAGGCAGTGGTGATCCACCCGAACCCGCACTGGGACGCTCTGATCAAGGCCAAGCTGCGTGACGGCAGCATCACCTCGCTGGCCGATTACCTCGGCTTGGGACAACGCGATTGGCAGGTACACGACCTGTCTGGGAACCGCGCCTACGCGCAGGCCTGGTCCGTGGTCTACTTCTTGATGTCCAGTCCGAAAGGGACCAGGCTGCTGACGCGCATCCTGGACGAGCTGGGCGCGCACGGCGCAAGTGACTTCGCTCCCGCGGAGGTGATCGAGAGCGGCTACGACGGCGGACTCCCGGCCTTGGAGACCGCCTGGCGGGCATGGGCGATGGCCCCCAAGGAGGCCCACTACTACTGAGCCCGAGGGGCCCATTTCAATCGCGTAAGCGATTGAAATGGGCGTCACATCCATGTGCCGCGACAAGCGCTGAATTGATCCGCGCTCTTCAGGCAGGGGATTTCTGCAGCAGCATCATGTAGTTGACACCGAGGAAACGGGTGTAGTGAAAACTCCGGTCGAACGGATTCACGCGCACGCCCGTGCGATGTAACAGCTCGAAACCTCTCCCCAGGCCGGAGGTGACCTCGCGTGGCTTGACCAGCTTCCGATAGTGGTGGGTTCCCTTGGGGAGCCAGCCCAGCATGTACTCGGCGCCGAAGATGGCGATTATCAGCGCCGCGAGGGTTCGATTGATGGTCGCGACCACCATGACGCCGCCCGGCCTCACCAGGCGCCCACATTCGGCGAGGAACACGGGAAGGTGATCGACATGCTCCACCACTTCCATGTTGAGCACGGCGTCGAAGGACTCGCCGACGGCGGCAAGCTCCTCCGCGGTAGCGACCCGGTAGTCGGGATCGAGCCCGGACCACTCGGCGTGGACCTGGGCGACCCGAATGTTTTTCCCGGTCACGTCCGTGCCGGTCACCCGGGCACCCAGCCGGGCCATGGATTCGCTGAGGATGCCGCCGCCGCAGCCGATATCCAGCACCCGAATTCCTTCCAGTGGGCGTTCGTCCACCGCGGTGCGCCCGAACGCCGCACTCAGACGCTCCCGTAGGTAGCCGACCCGGAAGGCGTTCAAACGATGCAGGGGCCAGAAGGGGCCTTGCTCGTCCCACCAACGGTGCGCGAGCTTCTCGAAGTAGGCTACTTCCTCGGGATCGATGGTGGACGGATGCGTTGGCTCGGCGCTCATGGTCGTTTCGCTTGCTTTCTCGTTTGATCTGAGGTCGTGACGCGCCGACCGATTTGCAACCTGTCCGCCCGCTGATCGTCTGTTCGCATCGGCCAACGCAAGTGCGACTTCCGGTGAGGCCGATCGGGCCCGGGTGTACGGGTCGGTCGGATCGAGCGTGTGGGGTAGAATGCTGCCGTCGTAGATCCGTCAGGGTCTTGAACGCCTCGGCCTGACGCCAAAAAACAACAATCAACGCCTCGGGAGAACCCATGAAGAAGGTCGCATACCTGCCGCTGTTCTTGTGCGTCTTCGCGGCGATCGCCGACGAGACCGTAACCGTCTATCAGCTCAACGGCACGATCCAATGCCTGGAGGGCAGTGGCGTGCCCCCCGAGAAGGCCGCGGACCTGTTGCGCGCCCAAGGGATAAAGGTCGAGGCGGTCGAGCAGCGCCGGCTGCCTTTGGCGCTCGGCGACCATTGCGGCGCTCCCAGCGGGGAGGCCAACGTGATCACCGTGGCCGCCGCCGACTGGACCGCCTTCACGAACCAGAACCCGGATGCGGGCGGCTACGGCGTATGGGTGTTCGACCAGAGCACGATCCAGGTCTATATGTACGACGGCACCCTGCAGTGCGGCCTCGGCCAGGAGATCCCGATCGATGAGATGGCAAAGATGCTCACCGACGCCGGCATCCCGGTGCTCGGAAGCCGCAAGGGCACCGATGGCCTAGTCCACATTCCCGTTTGCGGGGCATCCACGGGCAACATCAACGTCTACAGCATCGAGCGCGACGGGCTTTCCGCCGCCCAGAAAGTCGGCTTCCGGATGCTGGTCAGCCGGGAGATGACCCAGAGCATCAAACCCCCGCTCAAACGCAAGACCGTCATCCAGGCGCGGCCCCTGCCGCAGGAGCGCCTGCCCTCCCAGGAGCCCATCCCGCTGCTGTGGTAATCGGAGGCGAGCGGAAAGGGGCGACAGGCCCCGCGGGCACAGCCGGTTCAGGCAAGCCCGTCAGGGCATCAGACTCCCGTCCGACCCGCCTCGGCCAGATACGCCTGGGACTGCATCTCGGTCAGCCTGCTGAGCAGGCGCTCGTGGGCGAAGTCGTGCAATCCACCCGGATAGAGGGCGCCAAGGGGGGCAGCGGCAGACATGATCAGCTTGACCCGGCGATCGTAGAACTCGTCCACCAGGTGCATGAAACGTCGCGCCGCCGCATCCTCGCCCGGGGTGAGAACGGGCACATCGGAGAGCAGCACGGTATGAAACTCACGCGCGATCTCGATATAGTCCGCCGTTGCCCTCGGGCCGCCGCACAACACTCGGAAGTCGAACCACACGACATCGGTGCCTAGCCGTCGCACCGGAATCTCCCGCCCGTTGATCTCCAGGACCATCAGGTGCTCGCCGTGACCGCCCGTCAGGCGCTCGAAATAGTCTGCGAGGGCGGCGTCCGCCCCGCCGTCAGGGATCATGAAATACACGCCGCCGGCCGTGAGCGCCTGCAGTCGATAGTCCCGGCCACCGTCGAGCTCGTAGACCCGGGTGTGGCGATTGATCAGATCGATTGCCGGCAGGAACAGTTGGCGTTGTAAACCGTTGCGGTAGAGCTCATCGGGGTGCGTGTTCGAGGTGGTCACCAGGGTGATCCCGCGGGTGAAAAAGGCCTTCAGCAAACCGTACAGCAGCATGGCATCGGTGATGTCGGTGACGACGAACTCGTCCAGGCACAGAACCCTCAGCTCGCGGCAGCGGCGATCCGCGAGAACCTCCAGCGGGTCTGGCTGGCGCGGCAGGCCGGCGAGCTCCTCGTGAACGCGGCGCATGAAGTGATGGAAATGCACCCGGTGTTTGCCGGGGAACGGCAGCTCATCGACGAACCAGTCCATCAAGTAGGTCTTGCCCCGCCCGACGCCGCCCCAGAGGTAGAGCCCCCGCACCGGGACTGGCGGTGGACGGAGACGGTCTCTGACCCGGTTCAGCAACCCTTTGGGGGCACGGAAGGCTGACGCCCTCTGCAACTCGCCATGCAAAGCCGCGAGCTGCCGTCCGGCCTCTTCCTGGGCAGGGTCATAGGGGACGAGCTTTCGCAGGGCCGCCGTCGCCAGCGCGTCCCCGCTCTCGGAACTGTCGCCTTGACTTGTCACCACGACCCGGCCTCGCCCAACGAGCCCGAACTGGGCGGGATTGAGATTGCCCCGCCATGGGTGCGCGTCGGGCGCAACCTCCAAGCGGCGCCAAACCCGGACCGCATCTGGACAAGTAACCCCGTCGCCGGCGGACCAGGGCTATCGCACGTCAGGGGCATTGTCCGTCACAAGTTTCACCGAGTTCGCAACAAAGCGGGTGCCCCCATTGTCGACCGGAGAAAGCCCGATGGAAAGACTCGGTGATGAAACCTGCTGACGGCGTCCGGCAGGTCGAACCGGACAGACGACCTCGGGCGGCCGATTGGGTTCAGGACGGGAAGGGAACGCGGGAAGTCGTGGCGAGGTTATCGGTTCCGGCCACCCCGTATCACCGGGGTGGCCGGCAATGTCCCTCGCTTCGAAGGCAGGAGGCCGGGCGGGTTTCTTGCGTGTCCGCCCTGGCCGCGCGGCGCCTTGCTCGTAGCGCGCCGGTTCTTTTTTACATCGGGGCCAAGTCAAAGAAAGGTTGCCGAGTCTGTCAGTCAGAACGGCCGACAGGAGGCGCAATCAAGGTAAGGAGCCTGTCGCGGGCGTCCAGGCCGTCGAGGGAAGAGGGCGCCTTTCCCGAGTGCGCTCGCCGATTTTGCGGCCGATCCAGGAACGACGACGGGAAGTTCCGGTCGCCTGATCGACGCTTGGGCTTGTTCGTGGCAGCGCTTCCTTTGCAGACGCAGCCCCCGGGAGCAAGCTGACCAGGAAAGTCACTGCAAGCAGAGCCACTGATAAAAGCACGGAAAAAATCGCCAACGCGGAAAGCAACGCCGGCAGGACGCTAGGGGTTCCGAATGGGGCTGCCTGAACCACGATCTCGGCCAGGATTCCCCCGCCCAGGAGCATGGCAGACGCGAGAACCAAGCCCCCCATCCGTTTGCATGTAAGCATTCTCGACCTCCGACTGCACAACTGACTCGTTAAACGTATCCTGAGCTGCCTGGGCGGTAAGAGCCGGTCTAGCTTCCGAAGCATCGACCTTACTCACTCGGGTCTTGCGGCGGCCCCCGCCCAGGTCCTTTTCAATTCACGGCCCCTGCCCCAGGGCCGCCCAAACCGCGCGGGTGGATTCGATTTTTTTCGATGGCCGCGCGCGGCTTCCAGAGGCAGGGCCGAATCCAATCTCAATAAACCAGCATCGAGCCGTCCCGGAGATACATCAGGTAGGCGTAGTTGCCGTTTAGCTCCACGTCGTTCTCGGTCGACTGCTGCACCCTGATGATGTCGGTGGCATCGTTGACCTCGAGGTTCCGGTCCTGATCCGTGAAAACGATCCAACCCGAGCCCCAGTCCAGGTCGCCGGAGCAGGTCGCGCCGTCGGCGCTGCTGCACATGGTCACCGGGGTTCCCCGCTTGACCGCCTCTGACCTGGCCAGGTTGAGCTGGGTGACGATACCGTTGGTGGTCGTTGTCATGCGCGTCTCCGCGATCAGAAGCCCGAACCCCGGAACTGCGACGGCCAGCACGATGACGACGACGGCCAGGGTGATCAGCACCTCGACCAGCGTGAATCCGTTCTCGCCCATACGCCGGGGAACGTCGTTTCGGACTGCCCGGACCGAGTCCAGGATCAGGCCTGGCGTCTGTTCGGATTGGCTTTTCTTGCTGAACATTTCGATCGGTCTCCAGTCCAGGTCTGGGTTGGCGGCCCTGTGCGTCACGCGACAGGGCCGATTCCCGTGATCACTCGCAGCCGAGTTTCGAGCTCGAGATCCTGCCTACCGGGCTCGCATCGATGGCGCGGCCGATTTCGCCGGTCCGGTTGTCACAGAGGACGAAAAGCACGCTGTCAGGCAGGCCCGGCGCGCCGACACCGAGACCGCCCGGTCCACCGCTCGTGCCGTCGTCCTCGTCGCTACCCGTGTTGCCGTCGAAGCCACCGGAGTCACCGGAGTCGCCCGAGCCACCGGAGTCGCCCGAGTCACCGGAGTCGCCCGAGTCACCGGAGTCACCGGAGTCACCGGAGTCACCGGAGTCACCGGAGTCGCCGGAGTCGCCGGAGTCGCCGGAGTCGCCGGAGTCACCGGAGTCACCGGAGTCACCGGAGTCACCGGAGTCACCGGAGTCACCGGAGTCACCGGAGTCACCGGAGTCACCGGAGTCGCCGGAGTCACCGGAGTCCCGAGTCGCCGGAGTCGCCGGAGTCGCCGGAGTCGCCGGAGTCGCCGGAGTCGCCGGAGTCGCCGGAGTCGCCGGAGTCGCCGGAGTCGCCGGAGTCGCCGGAGTCGCCGGAGTCGCCGGAGTCGCCGGAGTCGCCGGAGTCGCCGGAGTCGCCGGAGTCGCCGGAGTCGCCGGAGTCGTCATCATCGTCACCGGAATCGCCGTCATTGCCGGAGTCGTCATCATCGTCATCGTCGGCGCCCGCCAGAGCCCGGCACCGGTCTTCTGCCGCATCTTTGCCGGCCTTGCCCAGATCGCACCCCATCACGACGTCGTCGTGATGGTCGATGTGCGTGTCGAGCGCGTTCACACTGATGGTGATGGCGTGCGCGTTGCCGGGGTTGCCGGGCGGGATGTGACAGATCGTGATCTTCTTGTCGCAACTGTGCCAGCCTTCCCGGTACGGGGCATCGTCGCCCTTGTCCTTTTTCGCGTGAACCGGCACGGCAGCGAGGCCGAAGAGGATCGCAAAGAGGATGCTTAGGATGGTCTTCACTGTCGTACTCCTGATGTATTGATATTCAGCCAACGGCATGAGGCGCACCCGGCGCGTCCGGCCTTGGCGGTAATACTGGCTGTCGCGGAGCGTTTCTTTCGTGAACGCGCTCACACGAAACCCGCGGCGGCTGCGGACGGGACCGTACGCCGCACCGTTCTGTGAAGGTGCTCACAAGGGCACGCTGCGAGCGCCCGCCCGGACCCCGGGCGAGGTCGTTTGCGGCGGGCGTTTGCAGTAGACTTTTCTCACCGCGCTCGGAACGGGCCATAGGAGAAACAGAGAAGAACCATGGCGGGGGCAAAATTCGATATCCAGTTCGCCGGGGAACTCCTGCACGGAGCCGACCCAGATGTCGCGCGCGCGCGCCTGCGGCAATTGTTCAATCTCTCGGACGAAGCCGCGGCACGCCTGTTCGACGGCAATCCGATCGTCATCAAGCGCGGGGTGGACACCGCGACCGCATCGCGTTTCCGGGAGGTCTTCCGCGACGCCGGGGCACTGGTGCGCATCGTCCCCCTGGACACCCCGGAGGAGGCGCCCTGGTCCGCGCAGGCCGTGACTCCCCCCGCAGAGTCGCCAGCAGAGGTCATGCCACGCGAAGAGCCTTACGGGGTGACGGCGGGCCTATCCCTGGCCCCCGAGGGCCAGTCGCTGCCGCTGGAGGCGGATCGCACTTCCGATCCTGGGAAGATCGACACCAGCCATCTGTCCCTCGTCTCGGGCGACGACTGGTCGTTCGAGGACTGCGAGCCGCCACCGCCCGCGATCGGGTTCCCGGACACCAGCCATTTGTCTCTCGTCGAGCCCGAGGAGAATGAGGACGAGGACGACGAGACCGGGCGCGGGCGCGGGCGCGGGCGCGATTATTGAGCTCCGGAAAGCGGTGCCGAGCATGAGCGAGCAAGTCGATCACGTCGTCGTAGGTGCCGGTATCAGCGGTCTCGGCCTGGCCCATCGCGCGGCTCGCAAGGGGGTGGACACCCTGGTCATCGAGCGCAGCGAGCGGGTGGGCGGCTGCATGAACAGCCGCACCTTCACCGGCTGCGGAGACTTCTGGACCGAGGCCGGCAGCCACACCTGCTTCAACAGCTACGGCCACCTCCTGGACATCCTCGGCGACCTCGGCCTGATGGATCGCCTCGTGCCCAAGGCGAAACTCCGCTACTCCCTGTGGCGCGAGGGCGGGCGACACTCCATATTCTCTGCCCTGCATCCGCTGGAGATGGCACTCTCGCTGCCGCGGCTGTTCACCAGCCCGAAGCGGAGAAAGCGGGTGGCCGACTACTACGGCGCGGGCCTCGGGCGCAGGAACTACCGCGATCTCTTCGGCCCCGCCTTCCGCGCCGTCATCTGCCAGGACGCGGACGACTTTCCCTCTGAACTGCTGTTCAGGCGCAAGCCGCGGCGCAAGGAGGTGATGCGCAGCTTCACCCTGCCCGGCGGTCTCTCGGACATTCCCGACGCCATCGCCGCTCAATCCGGCCTGGTGGTACGCACGGGACAGAACATCGCGGCGGTGCATCGGGATGGTGACGGCTTCCGCCTCGAGCTCGCGGACGGCGCGGAGCTCACCTGCCGTGCCCTCAGCCTCGCGGTGCCCCCTGACGCGGCCGCCGCCCTGCTACCCCGAGACATGGAGACGCTGCGCACCGCCATTTCCGGCATCGGGATCTCCCCGGTAGAGTCGGTCGCGGTCTGCGTACCGGCGGCGGAGGTCGATCACCTGCCGCCCCTGGCGGGCCTGATCGCGGTGGACGACGCCTTTCACTCCATGGTGTCCCGAGACTACGTGCCAGATCAGGACTACCGGGGATTCACCTTCCATTTCCGACCGGGCGTACTGGCGCCGGACGCGCAGTTGGAGCGCATCTGCCGCGTGCTTGGCATCACGCCCGATCGCATCGCGGGCGTCGAGCGGGTCAGCAACCGCCTGCCGGCCCTACGTGTCGGCCATCAGGAGTTGGTGCAAAGCATGGACGCAGCTCTTGCCGGCGGCCGGCTCGCCATCACCGGCAACTGGTTCTACGGCGTGTCCGTCGAGGACTGCCTCACCCGCAGCCAGCACGAGGCCGTGCGCCTCTTTGGCGCCTGACCGGACCCGGAAGCAAACAACCGACCATGCACATCATCGTCCTCGCCCTGGCCATCGCCCTTTGCTGTCTTCCGCCCGGTCTCGCCGGCGAGGAGGTCGGCGAGGTGAGCACCAAGTTCAAATGGCTCGGCCCCAATGACAAGATCGTGGTCGAGGTGTTTGAGGACGAGGAGGTCCCGGGTGTCGCCTGCTACCTGAGCCGGGCCAAGACCGGGGGCATCAGCGGCGCGGTGGGGGTGGCGGAGGACACCTCGGACGCCTCCATCGCCTGCCGCCAGATCGGCCCCGTGCGGCTCACCGACAAGATCCGGGAGGGCAAGGCTGACGGTGACGAGGTGTTCAAGAAGCGCACCTCGCTCGTCTTCAAGTCCCTGCAGGTGGTGCGCTTCTACGACGCGCGGCGCAACGTACTGGTCTACCTCAGCTACAGCGACCGCATCATCGAGGGCTCGCCCAAGAACAGCATCTCGGTGGTGCCGATCCTGCCCTGGCCCGGACAGGGTCCGGCCGAGCCAGGAAAGCCAGAGGGCTGACGGGGAGCACGAGCGACGACGCGCCGGGGAAGATGGGCATGACGACGACCCCCGAGGTCCGGCTCTGGACCAACGCCCGGCTGCACGGCAGCATGTTGCCCGGCGCCGTGGGGATCAACGGGGAGATCCTGCAGTCCTTCGCCGCGTTGGGCGAGGAGGATTTCAGCCGCCGCACCCACTTCTTCGGCGGGCGTTTCGAGAACCTCTACCTGGATCGCGAGCGGATCCCCGCCCTGGCCCCCGTGCTGGCGCATGCCGAGGCCTGCGCCCGGCAGATCCTGGGCCGGGGAACGGAACGGCTGCGCAGCGGCTTCTGGCTCAACGCCCAGGGACCGGGACAGTCCACCTCAGAACACACGCACGATGAGCTCGACGAGCTGCTCTCCGGGGTCTATTACGTGACGGTGCCGACGGGTTCGGGGGATCTGGTGCTGCGCGACGGGCATTTCCTGATCCAGGTCGCCCCAGTGGCCGGCATGTTCCTGTTCTTCCCCCCCAGCCTCTCCCACCGCGTGGAGACCAACCGCAGCGGCGAGCGGCGCCTCTCCATCGCCTTCAACTTCGGGCCGGACGACGGGGAGCAGCCCGAGTAGGTCAGGGGTCGGCCCTCACCCGAACGGATGCAGCAAGCTCAGGGGCCGTTCACCGCCTTGAGCGCGGCGCGGATGATCTCCTCCGAAGTCTTCGCCCCGTCGTCCGCGGCGCGGGCCATGCGGTTCGCGTCCACCGGCTTGTAACCGAGGGCCACCAGGGCGCTCACGGCATCGGCGAGAGCCGTGTCCGCGTCCGCCGCCGGGGAGGTCCGACCTGGATCGTCGTCGGGCATTCCCGCGCCAATGCCTTCCACCCGGTCGCGCATTTCCACGATCAGCCGCTCCGCGGTCTTGCGGCCAACACCCGGCAGGCGGATCAGGGCGGTGATGTCCTCCTGCTGCACGCACAGTGCGAAGCGCTGGGCGTCCATGCCGGACAGGATGGCCAGGGCCATGCGCGCGCCCACGCCCGTCACCTTGAGCAGGCTGCGGAACAGGGCGCGATCGGACTCGCGCCGGAAGCCGTAGAGGACCTGGGCATCCTCGCGCACCGCCAGGTGGGTGACCAGCGTGACCGTCTCGCCCACCCCCGGCAGGTCGTAGAAGGTGGACATGGGGGCATCGAGCTCATAGCCGACCCCGTTCACGTCGAGCATGAGTTGGGGCGGGTGCTTGAAGACGATCTCGCCGCGCAATCGGCCGATCATGGGCGAAAGTCCCGCCAGGACGCCGCCGCGCGCTTGCGGGCGGGAATACCCATGGAATGGGCGTGGCAAAGGGCCAACGCCAGGGCGTCGGCCTCGTCTTCCGAGGGGATGTCGCTCAAGTTGAGTAGGATGCTCACCATATGCTGCACCTGGGATTTCTCCGCGCCGCCGGTACCAACCACCGCGAGCTTTACCGACTTGGGACTGTACTCGTGGACCTGGACTCCTGCCTTGAGCCCTGCGCACAGCACCGCCCCGCGTGCCTGTCCGAGCTTTAGGGCGGCGTTGGGGTCGCGGGCGAAAATCAGCTGCTCCACCGCGATCTCATGGGGCTGGTGCTCCGCCACCACCCTGGCGACACCGTCGAAAATGAGACCGAGGCGCTGCGGCCAAGGGTGTCCGCCGACCCTGATGCAACCGCTGTCGATCCGCCGGCTGCGCATGCCGTCGGTGTCGATCACGCCGAAACCCGTGTTGCGAGAACCTGGGTCGATGCCGAGGATGCGGTGGCGGAGTCGAGGTTCGGTCTGCGCCGATCGGTTGTCCACGCGGCGGGTCAGGCGTCGAGCTCTGCCATGATCTCGTCGGAGATGTCGGCGTTGTGGTAAACGTCCTGCACGTCGTCCAGATCTTCTAGGGCGTCCACCAGCTTCAGAAGCGTCTCGGCCTTGTCACGGTCGAGCTCGGCCTGGGTGGAGGCGTTGTAGGTCACCTCGGAAACCTCGGTGTCCAGACCGGCGCCTTTCAGGGCCTCCCGAATCACGGCGAAGTCCTCCGGCGTGGTGACGACATCGACGGAACCGTCATCGTTGGTGACCACGTCCTCCGCACCCGCCTCCAGCGCGGCCTCCATCACCGCGTCCTCGTCGGCACCGGGCTGGAAGCTGATGACGCCCTGCTTGGTAAACAGATAGGCCACCGAGCCGTCGGTACCCAGGTTGCCCCCATGCTTGGAAAAGGCGTGACGCACCTCGGCGGCGGTTCGGTTTCGATTGTCGGTCATGCAATCGACCATGACCGCGGTCCCGCCCGGGCCATAACCCTCGTACCGGATCTCCTCGTAATTCTCACCCTCGCCGCCACCCGCACCGCGCTTGATCGCGCGGTCGACCGTATCCCGCGGCATGTTGGCGGCGAAGGCCTTGTCCATCGCCAGGCGCAGGCGCGGATTGGCGTTCGCGTCGTCGCCGCCCTCCCGCGCCGCCACCGTCACCTCTCGGATCAGCTTGGTCCAGACCTTGCCACGCTTCTTGTCCTGGGCCGCCTTGCGATGCTTGATGTTGGCCCACTTGCTGTGACCGGCCATAAAACCCCTCTGTCGTCTGGAAAGTGCTGTAGAAGGCGCCCGGATTGTACCATCGTGAGCGCGACCGCAGCACCCGGACGGGCATCAAGCATGCAGCGCGCCGGCAAGGAGCGGCGCCAGCATCAACCGGTTCGTCGGGTGGGGAATGCTGTCACTGCTCCAGACCTGCTGCACGCCCGCCGCGCTTAGCCGATCGATGGCGCCTTCCAGGAACAGGGCGTGGGTGACCAGCACCGAGAGCGACTGCGGCCCCTCCGCGCCCAACGCAAGCGCGGCAGCCTCCAGTGTACGACCCGTGCTCGCGACGTCGTCCACCAGGATCAAGTGCCGCCCGCGGCAGCGCATCCCGGGGAAGCGCACGCGCACGCTGCGATCCCCCAGCCGTTCCTTTTCTCCAACCCGGTACTCCAACCCCAGCATCTGCGCGATCGCCTGTACCCACTGCCTCGACTCGGCGTCGGGTCCGACGAGTACCTGCTCTCCCGCAAGATCGGCCAGGAAGTCGGCGATCACGGAAGCCGCGCTGAGGCATGAGGATTGCCGCACCGGGACCGCCTCCTCCAGACTCCTGACCCGGTGCAGGTGCGGGTCGACGGTGACCAGGGCATCAAACCAATCCGCGAGCAACCGTCCTACAATGCGTTGGCTAACCGCCTCACCGGCCCGGAAGGCCTTGTCCTGGCGCATATAGCAGAGGTAGGGGGCGACCAGGGTAAGGTGCTCGGCACCCAGTTCACGGGCGGTGCGGGCGGCGAGCGCCAGCTCGACCAGCTTGTCGTTGGGGCGGTCGAGGCTGCGACAGAATGCCACCCGCGCCGGCAGGCTTTCGGGCAAGGTCACCAGACTCTCCTGGTCGGGAAAGCGGTGGATTTCCGCCTGCGCGTAATCGAGCCCCGCGGTGTGGGCCAGTCGCCGGGCCTGGTCCCCGTATTCCGGGAAGCCGAGGACCAAGGTCTCGCCGATCGGCCCTGTCACGGCAGCAGCTCGCCAATCGCGTAACCGGTGTCCTGCCCCGCCATGGCGCGGGCGAAACGGAAGTCCGCCGGAAACTGGGCGTAGATGGCGTACAGGGTCTCCCCCTGCTGCACTGGGTCTCCGAGCTTCTTCTCGAGCGCGACCCCGGCTCCTTTGTCCAGCGGCGCTCCGGCCAGCCGCGCGATGCGCGCGACCTGGAAGTTGTCGATGGCCGTCACCACGCCATCCACCTGTGCCGGTACCTCGTGGCGCAATCTTCCCAGTGGTACGGAGTCCGGGTTCCGACCCTGGGCCTCGATGATGGCCTCGAGCTTGGCCGCCGCCCGGCCCGAGTCCAGGATCTCGCGGGCCCGCTCATAGCCGGTGCCGCCGCGCACCTCTGGATCGAACTCCAGGATTCGGCCGGCGAGCAGCAGCGATTTCTCCCGCAGATCGACGGGAGCGTCTGCCTCGTTGCGCAGGACCTGTAGGACGTCTCGCGCCTCCAGCACGGGTCCAACGCCACGGCCGATGGGCTGCCGCCCATCGGTGATCAAGACCTGCACGTGCATGCCAAGGCTGTCCCCGACATATTCGAACAGCTTGCGCAGACGCAAGGCCTCGCTCTGGTGCCGGACCTTGGCCGTGGGACCCATGGGGATATCCACTAGCAGGTGCGTCGACCCGGCCGCAACCTTCTTGGCCAGTATGGATGCCACCAATTGCCCCGGTGAATCCAGCGACAGGGGACGCTCAACCGCGATCAGGACATCGTCCGCCGGCGCCAGCCGCGCCGTGCCGCCCCAGGCCAGGCAGCCGCGCTCCCGCCGAACGATCTGCCGCAGGCGCTCGGGCGTGAGCTCGACGCGTGCCAGCACCTCCATGGTGTCGGCCGTGCCGGCGGGGGAGGTGATGGCCCGACTGGATGTCTTGGGTATGAGCAGACCGTGCGCGGCGACGATTGGCGTCACGATCATGGTGGTGCGGTTGCCGGGTACTCCGCCGATGCAGTGCTTGTCCGCCACCAGGTCCTCGCCCCAGTCCAGCCGCTCGCCACTCTCCACCATGGACCGGGTGAGGTAGAGTACCTCCTCGCGCTCCATGCCCGCCTGGGCGCAGGCGACGATGAAGGCGGACATCTCGATCTTGGAGTAGCGGTTGTTGACGATGTCTCTGGCGATGGCCCGGTACTCCTCCTGGCCTAGGCGCTCGCCCCGGATCTTGCGGTGCACTGCGCCCAGGGAGCCGGGGGGTTGGGCCTGGCTGACTGATACGGACGTACCGGCCTCGACTCCCAGCTGGAGGAATGCCTGCTCCGAGAGCCCGAGCTCGTCCGGTGCCGTGATGGCCTCATCGTCCACCACGTTGAGTACCGCCAGCACCGGAGCCGGGCCGCCTTCCACCAGGACCTCCACCTTGCTCAGGGCCTGGAAACCCTCACTGCGGTAGTGGCCGCAGTCACGATGCAGGTAAGCGACATTCTCTCGGTAGGTGTCGATAGCGACCCGACGCAGCTTCAGACTGTTGGACATCTTTTCGACCCATCCAAGACCGGCGGCACGCCTGATACTCGCTAACGCCGGCCGCACGCCTTCCGCGACGCCCCGGCCGGTTGCTCCCCTGGCCGCAAGCATCGCCGATCGGCGCTCCAGGGACAATCCGGCGCCGGCCGTTGACCGCGCGAGCCTTTGCGCGAGATCACTTCTATGCTGGCCTTCCGCGCTCGCACTCTCGACGCGGCGGGAACGCCCCCTTCGTGCAGCCGCGGGAGTAACCCGGTATCATCCCTGCGAGCGAAATAGCGCAAAATCGAGTTCCCGCGTGAGAGCGCGCGGCGTCGCCCCAGGGAAGTCTTTGTGTCCAAGAAGCTAACTTTCGAACATCCCCTGAACGAACGGGTACGATCCTTTCTCCGGATCGAGCACCTGTTCCGCAAGATCGCCCACTTCCAGCCCCAGGAGGCCCCCTGGGCAACCCGCGCCGCCGTTGAGGGCCTGCTGGACGTGGTCGCCATCACTTCCAGAACAGACATCAAGTCCGAGCTCCTCAAGGAGCTCGATCGCAACTCCGCCACCCTGAATCGGATTCGGCGCCAGCCAGGGGTGGACCTGACCACGCTCGGAACCATCCTCGAAGACCTGCAGCGTGCGGCCGCCGGGTTGCACGCCTTGAGCGGCCAAGTCGGCCAAACGGTGCGCGAGGACGAGTTCCTGAAGAGCGTGGCCCAACGCAGCTCGATCCCAGGCGGTACCTGCAGCTTCGACCTACCGCAATATCATCACTGGCTGACCCAGCCCGCGGAGGCCCGGCAACGGCAGCTCGGCGCGTGGATGAGGGGCCTGCAACCCGTCAGCGAGGCCATCGACCTGGTGCTTTCCCTGGCTCGATCCAGTGCGACTCCGCGGCAGGTCACGGCCACCGACGGCTTCTTCCAGGAGGCCCTGGACGTTCAGGCGCCCGCTCAGCTGGTGCGGATCACGCTGAACGGCAGCCAGGCGCTCTACCCCGAGATCAGCGGCCACAAGAACCGTTTCAGCATCCGGTTCCTGAGCTGCGGTCAGGTCGAACGGCCCACCCAATGCCGCGAGGACGTCCCCTTCATTCTGACCTGCTGCGTGTTCTGATCCTTCCCACGCCGTATGAGCAAGACCGTCCCCTGCCCAACCTGCGGCAAACCCGTCGCCTGGTCGCCCGATTCCAAGTGGCGCCCCTTCTGCAGCGAACGCTGCCGACTCATTGATCTCGGCGAATGGTTCGAGGAGCGTCACCGCCTCCCAGACCGAACCGAGGAATCCCTCCCGTGGGACGAGAACGAGCACACGGAGAATGGACCCCACTGACCGACCCTGGTCACTTGCCCCGGATGGTCCCAGCGCCCGGCCACAGCCCGCGAATGGCAGCGATGCCCTGCGCGCCACAACCGACCGCCCGGTCCAGGTCCGGGGGGGTGACCCCGCCCAAGGCGTAGACGGGCAGCCCGGCGAGGTCGGCTAAGGCGGCGAAGCCTTGCCAACCCAGGGGAACGGCGTCCGGGTGGGTCAGGGTAGCCTTGACCGGGGACAGGAGAGCGTAATCCAGCCCAAGACGGGCGGCCTGCTCCAGGTCGCTGGCATGATGGCAGGACGCACCCACCCACCAGTCCTCCCGCCTCGGGCGCTCATCCAGCCGATTCAAGCGTGATGCGCTGAGGTGCAAACCGTGGCAGGGCAGGTCCCCGGCCAACGCCGGGTCACGGTTCAACAGTAGCCTGGCTCCCTGGGGCTCGCATAGGGAGAAGGCTCCCCTGGCGAGCCTCGCGTACTGGGCATCATCCAGCGCGTGAGCGCGAAGCTGGACAAGCCGCACTCCTGACTCCAGGGCCGCGACCAGTCGGGCGAGAAAGCCTCGGAGGTCCCGCGGATCAGGACCCGTGATCAGATAGAGCGCAGGCAGCCGGAGGGCCGAAATGATGGGACGATCCGCCGCGGGGAAGAGCTCCGGGCGCATCGCCATCGGCGCTACCCAGTCCAGGGGCTGGCCTTCCCGTCCCCGGGGCTCGCCTTCGTACTCACTCACCCGATGCACGTCCAAAAGGACGTGACGATCACCGTAGTCGTGGTGGACGCGGATCAGCGGCCGCTGCTTGCGCACCCGGATGCCGAGCTCTTCGTACAGCTCCCGCGCCAGTCCCTGTTGCGGCGTCTCGCCGGACTCCAGCTTACCCCCCGGGAACTCCCACAACCCACCCTGATGGGCGTGATCCGGCCGCCTAGTGATCAGGATTCGCCCCTGCGCATCCTCCACCGCGCCCGCGGCGACGTGGATCAGGCGCCTACCTGTGGCGTCTCTGGCTCCCCGGCGGTCCAACGCTCAGGTCCGGTACTCGGCGTTGATGCGGACGTAGTCGTAGGACAGATCGCAGGTCAGCACCCGTGCGGCTGACGGACCTCGGGCCAGCGCGACGCGAATGGTGATCTCGCTCCCGGCCATGGCTGCACGCCCCGCCTCTTCCGTGTAATCGGGATCTCGCCCGCCGTGTCTCACGATCGGTGTCTCGCCTAGCCAGATGCTCACCGCTTGGATTTCGAGCCCCGCCAACCCCGCGCGGCCGACGGCCGCCAGAATGCGCCCCCAGTTTGGATCGGAGGCGAACAGCGCGGTCTTCACCAGGGGCGAATGGGCGATCGTGTAGGCCACCTGCCGCGCCTCGGATGCGTCCCTGGCCTCTTCCACCAGAATTGTCACCAGCTTGGTAGCGCCCTCGGCATCACGCACGATCGCGGTCGCCAGATCCCGACAAACCGCTTCCACCGCCTCGCAAAGGGAAGCAAAGTCAGACGATTCCGGATCCTGCAAAGGTTCGTTGCCCAGGGTCCCGGCGGCGGCGAGCACACAGGCATCGTTGGTGGAGGTATCGCCGTCGACCGTGATCGCGTTGAAGGACACGTCCACCGCCGCGCGCAGACAGCGCGCCAGCAGCTCCTGGTCCACCGCCACATCGGTGGCGAGAAAGGCGAGCATGGTGGCCATGTCCGGGCAGATCATGCCCGCACCCTTGGCCATGCCGGAGACGACAGCCGTTCGTCCGGCCACCGCAAAGCGACGCGAGGCGAGCTTGGGCACGGTGTCCGTGGTCATGATCGCGCGCGCCGCCTCTGGCCAGGCGGTCTCTCGCAGCCGCTCCAGGGCTCCGTCAAGAACGGCGGTCATGCGATCGACCGGCAGTGGCTCGCCAATGACGCCGGTGGAGAAGGGCAAGCACCTCCTCGGTGCGGCAACCGGCGAGGTCGGCGAGGGCGGAGCAGCTCGCCTCGGCATCGGTCGAGCCCGCGAGCGCCCGTCCCGGCATTCGCGTTTCCGGAGTTGATCAGGAGATAGCGGGGCATATGGGACCCGAGGTGCCGCCGCGCGACCACCACCGGCGCCGCGCAGAAGGCGTTCCGGGTGAATACGGCCGCACAGCAAGCGCCCAGGGGGAGCTCGACCAATGCCAGGTCGTCCCGTTCCCTGATAGCGGATTCCCGCGGCCGCCGTGGCCAGCCGCACCCCTGGGACTGGCTGGAAGGGAGTCAAGTGATCGGTCATCTCGATCTCGTCTTGCCGTGAGCCGCCAACAGCCAATCGGTTAGCGCCTGGCCCAGCCTCAGCTCGCGCGCCCGCAACAGTGCTTGTACTTCTTGCCCGAGCCACAGGGACATGGCTCGTTGCGGCCGACCTTGCGTTGCTCACGCACGTAGGGCTGGTGCTGATCACCGCCGCCGGGAGCCGCGTTCTCGGCAATCTCCTCCTCGGCCGGGGCGTCGAAGCCTGGAACTCCTCGTGCTTGAACTCGAACTCCTGCTCCCGCGGCTGGCGCCGGCCCCATTGGCGCTTGCTCGGCAGTCTGCAACTGGAGACGCGACAGAGTGGTCACCACCTCCTGCTTGATGCTGTCCAGCATCGCCGAGAACATCTCGAAGGCCTCGCGCTTGTACTCCTGCTTCGGGTTCTTCTGCGCATAGCCGCGCAGATGGATGCCCTGGCGCAGATAGTCCATGGCCGCCAGGTGATCCTTCCACTGGGTATCCAGGGTCTGGAGCATGACCGCCTTTTCGAGCTGGCGCATCACCTCCGAACCGACTACCTTCTCCTTGTCCGCGTATCGCTCGCGACCACCTGCTCGGCAATCCGCTCGCGCAGGCTCTCCTCGTGCAAGTGAATCGTCCTCGTCCAGCCATTTCTGAAGCGGCCATTCGCCACCGAAGTTCTCGGCCAGCGCCCGCTCCAGGCCGGGAACGTCCCACTGCTCCTCCAGACTGCCGGGAGGGATGTGGCCGTCGATCACGCGGCCGAGCACATCGGCGCGCATGACCTCGACCGTATCCGAGACGTCGGTGGCGTCCATCAGCTCGCGGCGCTGCTGGTAGATGACCTTGCGCTGGTCGTTGGCGACGTCGTCGTATTCCAGCAACTGCTTGCGGATGTCGAAGTTGCGCCCCTCGACCTTGCGCTGGGCGTTCTCGATGGCCTTGGTGACCCAGGGGTGCTCGATGGCCTCGCCCTTCTCCATGCCGAGCTTCTGCATCAGGTTGCCGACCCGCTCGGAGGCGAAGATGCGCATCAGGCTGTCTTCCAGCGACAGATAGAAGCGGCTGGAGCCCGGGTCGCCCTGGCGCCCGGAGCGGCCGCGCAGCTGGTTGTCGATGCGCCGGGACTCGTGGCGCTCGGTGCCGACCACGTGCAGGCCGCCGGCGGCGATCACATGGGCGTGGCGCTCCTTCCACTCCGCGCGACGCCTGCTCGATCTCGGCCGGGTCGCTCGATCTCCTCCAGCTCCGCCTCCAGGTTGCCGCCGAGCACGATGTCGGTGCCGCGGCCGGCCATGTTGGTGGCGATGGTGACGGCGCCCGGGCGTCCCGGCCTGGGCGATGATGCCCGCCTCGCGCTCGTGCTGCTTGGCGTTGAGCACCTCGTGGGGGATCTTCTCCTTGTGGCAGCAGCCCGGAGATGAGCTCCGAGGTCTCGATGGAGGCGGTGCCCACCAGCGCCGGCTGGCCTCGCTTCACGCAGTCGCGGATGTCCTCGATGATGGCGTCGTACTTCTCCTGCTGCGTCAGATAGACCAGGTCGCCACGGTCATCGCGGATCATGGGCTGGTTGGTCGGGATCACCACGACCTCCAGGCCGTAGATCTGCTGAAACTCGAAGGCCTCGGTATCGGCGGTGCCGGTCATGCCCGACGAGCTTGGGGTAGAGGCGGAACAGGTTCTGGAAGGTGATCGAGGCCAGCGTCTGGTTCTCCTGCTGGATCGCCACGCCCTCCTTGGCCTCGACCGCCTGGTGCAGGCCCTCGGACCAGCGCCGACCCGGCATGGTGCGCCCGGTGAACTCGTCGACGATGACGATCTGGCCGTCGCGCACGATGTACTCGACGTTCTTCTGGAACAGCACATGCGCGCGCAGGGCGGCGTAAACGTGGTGCATGAGCGCGATGTTGGAGGGGTCGTAGAGACTCTCGCCCTCGCCGAGCAGACCGAGCTCGGTGAGCATCTCCTCGACGTGCTGGTGCCCCTCCTCGCTGAGATAGGCCTGGCGGGCCTTCTCGTCCACGGAGAAGTCGCCGGGGCCGAAATCCGGCTGCCCTTCCTCGTTGGTGATCGGAGCCTGCCGCGTGAGCCGCGGGATGATCTGGTCGATCTGCTGTGTACAGCTCCGTGCTGCCCTCGGAGGGGCCGGAGATGATCAGCGGCGTACGCGCCTCGTCGATCAGGATCGAGTCCACCTCGTCGACGATGGCGTAGAAGGGGTCGCGCTGCACCCGCTGCTCGGCGACGAAGGCCATGTTGTCGCGCAGGTAGTCGAAGCCGAACTCGTTGTTGGTGCCGTAGGTGATGTCGGCGGCGTAGGCCTCCTTGCGCGTGACCGGGCGCAGGTGGCGCTAGCCCTGCCCGGCCGGCGGCTGGTACTCGGGATCGTAACAGATAGGAGGCGGCGTCCGGCCCCATGCCGCCGGAGGAGTTGATGACGCCGACCGACAGACCGAGGAAGTGGTAGATGCCGGCCCATCCACTCGGCATCGCGCCGGGCAAGATAGTCGTTGACCGTGACCACATGCACGCCCTTGGCCGGCAAGGCGTTCAGGTAGGCCGCCAGGGTCGCCACCAGGGTCTTACCCTCGCCGGTGCGCATCTCGGCGATCTTGCCATCGTTGAGCACCATGCCGCCGATGAGCTGGACGTCGAAGTGGCGCATGCCCAGCACCCGGCGACCCGCCTCGCGCACCACCGCAAACGCCTCTGGCAGGATGTCTCCCAGCGCCGCCCCGTCCTCCAGGCGCCGGCGGAACTCCGCCGTCTTGCGCCTGCAGCTCCGCGTCCGAGAGCTTTTCGACCTCGGGTTCCAGGGCGTTGATCTCGGCGACCTTCTTCGACATCCGCTTGACGAGTCGCTCGTTGCGGCTGCCGAAGACCTTCTTGAGCAGATTACTGACCATAAACGGGGGGTTCCGAAGGGCGGAAAAATAGCGGAATCATACCCGAAAGTAGCGGCCCGCGCAGTCGCGTGGGGCCGCTTCGATTGGGGGTGTCGGGCTTAGGGTCCGGCAGACCCCGACACGACGACTTGAGGGCGGTTGAGCTCGCGTTTACTTTGATGGTCGGCCGACGATGCGCGGCAACGTGGGCCGGGGGACGACCGGAAAACGGGCTTCTCAGCCCTTTGACTCGCGTTTCTTCATGCCGACGAAATTCAGGGGGTTGACCTGTTCGCCATCCTTCAGGACCTCGAAATGCAGGTGCGGACCAGTGGCGCGGCCGCTCGATCCCAGGGTGGCGATCACCTGACCCTGCTTGACCAGCTCGCCCTCCTTCACCTTCAGTTCCTGGTTGTGGGCGTATCGCGTCACCAGGCCATTGCCGTGGCGGATCTCGACCGTGCGCCCGAAGCCGTTCCGGGTCTCCGCCAGGATGACCAGGCCATCTGCCACGGCGACGATCGGCGCACCGCGCTTACCGGCAAAATCGACGCCGAGGTGGAGGCTGCCCTTGCGATTGATCGGGTCCTTGCGGTATCCGAACTTGGATGTGATGAACCCGGACAGCACGGGGCTGCCGGCCGGCAGGATCTCAGCGTCGAGATCGCGCTCCATGATGAGGCGCTCGAGGAGGCTGAGCTTGTCGCCCCGGTCCTGAAGCTCGCTGAACAGATTCTTCATCTCTTCGGTGAGCTCCGCGACCGTCGTCTCGGTGACCTCGGACGGCTCGGGACCACCAAGGGGCGGCGGGTTCTCGAAATCAAATTCCTCGGCGCTCAAGCCTGCCATGTGTACCAACCGGTCGCCTAGGGCGTTGAGACGCAGCATCTCTGCCTGCATCTGCCCGAGCCGCCCGCCCAACGCATCCAGGTGGGACGTCGCCTCACGCCTCGCCATATCCAGCTGAGCGCGCTCACGTTCCAGATACGCCGAAACCGCCGCCATGGTCGCGCCGACATGCGCCTCGCCACGGGCGATCGTCAGGCCGTACCAGAACCCTCCGCCACCCGCGGCCGACACGATTCCCGCTAGCGCGAGGCCGACCAGGACGGACCGGATGCTGGAGCCAGCGCCCATCCCGGCGCGTCGATACAAAGACTTCGTCATGGCTGTTACCAAGTGCGAAAAACCCCGCTATGCTACCAGGGAACACGCCCAGTCCAAAATTGGCTTCCCGTCCAGGACCATGCCCAAACGCTTCCAGCAGGCCGCTCGCTACCTTCAGGGGAGCGGCACGCTAGGTAATCTCCTCGCCTGCATTGAGCGAAACGCGGAGCTGCTGCGCGCCGTCCGACGCGCTCTCCCTCACCCGCTTGACGCCCATTGCCTCCACGCGGCGATCGAAGACCGAACCCTCACGCTGGTGAGCGACAGTCCGGTTTGGGCGTCTCGGCTACGCTTTCTCGCGCCCGAGGTGCAGCGAGCGCTGAACGCCAACCAGGGCCGCGTTGCGAGTATCCGCGTCCGCGTTCAGCCGGTTTCGAACCGCGACACGCGCCGGAGTTCGGCGGCGACAAGGCCTGCGCTTTCGGGAGCAACGATCAAGCATCTGCTCGAGACGGCAGAGAACGTGACGGACGAAGGGATCGCCGCGGCGCTCCGCCGATTGGCGGAGGCCGGGACGGAATCTCAGGCGGAAGCAGCCAAGGGACGCATGTAGGAAATCGGCGACTGCTCGGTGTCCTCGAACGTGACCTCTTCCCAGCGCCGTCTCATCGGCCATCAAGGCGCGCAGCAGGCGATTGTTAAGCGCATGGCCGGACTTGTGGCCGCGAAAGGCGCCGATCAGCGAGTGCCCGAGCAGGTAGAGATCACCGATCGCATCGAGGATCTTGTGCTTGACGAACTCATCCTCGTAACGCAGCCCCTCCTCATTGAGCACCCGGTAGTCGTCGACCACCACCGCGTTGTCCATGCTGCCGCCGAGGGCGAGGTTCTGTTGGCGCAGGCCTCGATGTCACGCAGGAAACCGAAGGTGCGCGCGCGGCTGACCTCCTTGACGAAAGATGTCGTCGAAAAATCGATCGCTCGCCGACTGCGTCCTGGACACGAAAGCCGGGTGATCGAAATCGATGGAGAACTCGACCTTGAAGCCGTCGAAGGGCTCGAACAGAGCATACTTGTCGCCGTCCTCGACGCGTACCGGGCGCTTGATGCGGATAAACCGCTTGGGGCGATTCTGCTCCTCCACCCCGGCCGACTGGATCAGGAACACGAAAGGGCCCGCGCTGCCGTCCATGATGGGCACTTCAGGTGCGCTGACGTCCACGTAGGCGTTGTCTATGCCCAGCCCGGCGAAGGCCGACAGCAGATGCTCCACGGTGGAGATGCGAACATCTCCATTTACCAGCGTGGTGGACAGGCGGGTATCTCCGACATTCTCCGGACCGGCGTGAATCTCGACCGGCTGTGGCAGATCCACCCGGCGAAAAACGATACCGGTATCGGGCGCCGCCGGTCGCAAGGTCAGGTAGACCTTGTCGCCTGTATGCAGTCCGACCCCGGTCGCCCGGATCACATTCTTAAGGGTTCGCTGCCTGATCATGGTTGCCTGTCTCCCATCGCGTCCGATACCCGTTCGGAGATCCCGACACCCGGCTGGTCGAACTGCATGCGGCTGAAGGGATGCCGGCCTGCTACGCACCCGGCCGGCCGACCGTGCTAACCTCCGCCGCGTTCCCTCGGCACAACCGCCGAGGGATCACCCGAGCTTCGGTTAGGGTTTTCCCGCATTTTTATCAGGAACGAACCGCCTTTGCAAGTAAATCTCTTGATTTCCTTTGTGATCCTCTCTCGGGGTTTACCCTAGCTAATCGGCCTGCCGGCGCAGAAAAGCCGGGATATCCAGGTAATCCATGTCGGTGTCTCCGGGTCAGCCTGTGCCTTCAGCGCCGCCGAGCCGTGGGAGCTTGCGCACATAGGCGGGACGGTCCATGCCGCGTGTAATCGGGGATGACTGAATCGCCGCGGTCACTGGCGACCACGCGCAACGGGGACTCATCCTTCGCCGGCTTCCCGCTCCCGCGCGCGGCGCCCCTCGCCCAAGCCGGTGGCGACCACGGTTACCCGCAGCTCGGCATCCAGCTCGGGATCGATGACGGTTCCCACCACCACCGTGGCATCGTCGTCGGCGAAGTCGCGCACCGTGTTGCCGACCTCGTCGAACTCGCCGATGGAGAGGCTCATGCCAGCGGTGATGTTGACCAGAATGCCCTTGGCGCCGGCCAGGTCGATGTCCTCGAGCAAGGGGCTGTTGATGGCCGCCTCGGCTGCTTCGCGCGCCCGGTTTTCGCCGGTGGCCGCACCCGTTCCCATCATCGCCTGACCCATCTCCGACATGACGGTCTTCACGTCCGCGAAGTCCACGTTGATCAGACCCGGCCGGGTGATCAGCTCCGCGATGCCCTGGGTCGCGTTGAGGAGGACGTCGTTGGCCGCCTTGAAGGCATTCAGCAGGCTCATCTCCTTCCCGAGCACCGCGAGGAGCTTCTCGTTCGGGATCGTGATCAGGGAGTCCACGTGCGCCCCGAGCTCCTTGATCCCCTGCTCCGCGATCTTCATGCGCTTGCTGCCCTCGAAGGGGAAGGGCTTGGTCGACCACCGCGACGGTGAGGATACCCAGCTGCTTGGCGACCTCCGCCACCACCGGCGCCGCACCGGTGCCGGTGCCGCCGCCCATGCCGGCGGTGATGAAGATCATGTCCGCCCCCTCGAGCGCGTCCTCGATGCGGTCCCGGTCCTCCATCGCTGACTGCTTGCCCACCGCCGGGTCGGCGCCAGCCCCGAGGCCCTTGGTGATACCGGACCCGAGCTGCAGGATCGTCTTCACGTTGGAGTGCTTCAGCGCCTGGGCGTCCGTGTTCGCACAGATGAAATCGACTCCTTCTATGGACGACTCGACCATGTGATTGACGGCATTCCCGCCGCCGCCGCCGACACCGATGACCTTGATCACCGCGTTTTGGCTGTGGGTATCCATAAGCTCGAACATAGCTTTTCTCCTCTTGCGCTTGTTGCGTACCTTTGGGTTGTTGCCGGGCGGAGTGCTGCCTGATCCCCGCCAACTACTCGAAACTCACTGCTTGCTGCTTGCCGACACTTCGCCGCGGGCAGACCGTCAGAAATTGCCCTGGAACCAGCTCTTCATGCGGTCCCAGACCGCCTTGACGCCCCGCGACTCGGAAAACTCCGGACGCCTGGACCGGCGATGCTGCTGGGCATACATCAAGAGTCCCACGCCGGTCGCGTAGATCGGGTTGCGAATCACCTCCTCCATCCCGGTCACATACTGGGGCACGCCGAGGCGAACCGGCATGTGGAACACCTCCTCCGCTAGCTCGATCAGACCCTCCATTTTGGCGCTGCCGCCGGTCACGACCACGCCGCCGGCCACGAGATCTTCGAAGCCGCTGCGTCTGCAGCTCGGCCTGGAGGATGGTCAGCAGCTCCTCGTAACGGGGCTCCACCACCTCCGCCAGAGTCTGCCGCGACAGCCGGCGCGGCGGGCGCTCGCCGATACTCGGGACCTCGATCGTCTCCCCGCTCCCCGCGAGCTGGGTCAGCGCGCAGGCGTACTGGATCTTGATGCGCTCCGCATACTGGGTGGGCGTGCGCAGAGCCACGGCGATGTCGTTGGTGACTTGATCTCCGGCGATGGGGATGACCGCGGTGTGGCGGATGGCGCCATCGGTAAACACCGCCAGGTCCGTGGTGCCGCCACCGATATCGACCAGGCAAACCCCGAGCTCCTTCTCATCGTCGCCCAGCACCGCATAGCTGGACGACGAGCTGCTCGAGCACCAGGTCGTCCACCTCGAGGCCGCAGCGGCGAATGCACTTGACGACGTTCTGCGCCGCGCTCACCGCGCCGGTGATCATGTGCACCCGCGCCTCTAAGCGGACACCGCACATGCCGATGGGCTCGCGTATCCCCTCCTGCTCGTCGATGATGAATTCCTGGGGCAGGATGTGGAGGATCTTCTGATCCGCGGGGATGGCAACGGCACGGGCCGCGTCGATCACGCGATCGACGTCACCCTGGGTAACCTCGCGCTCCTTGATGGCGGTGATGCCGTGCGAGTTGAGGCTGCGAATGTGGCTCCCGGCGATCCCCGCATGGACCGAGTGGATCTCGCACCCGGCCATGAGCTCGGCCTCCTCGACGGCGCGCTGTATGGACTGCACCGTCGACTCGATATCCACCACCACGCCCTTCTTCAAACCGCGCGACGGGTGGGTCCCGATCCCGATGATCTCGATCTGATCGTCCGCCTTCACCTCGCCCACCAGGGCGGCGATCTTGGATGTGCCGATATCCAGTCCGATCAAGAGGTTCTTTTCTCCGCGTCTCGACATTCCTTTCAACTCCGAGGGGACCGAGGTAAGAAATCGTTGATCCGGGCCCACACCCGGTCGCGAAGGGAGCTGACCGAGCGCCCGCCACTTGAACCGGGGCCCGGCGCGCCGGGCTGCCGGCCTGCGCGCGCGCCGTGTCCCGGGCGCCTTCGTCGGTTATGCTCCAGCGCACCGACAGCCCGTTGCTGTAGCGCATGTCCACCTGCTCCGGGCGCCCCACCTCGGCCAGCGACGGCCAGGCGCGCAGGAAGCGGCCCGTGCGCTCCTCGACCTCGAGCTTGCCGAGAGCCAGCTCGAAGCCGGCATCGGTGCGAATGCTCCAGGCGCCCCTGGCGTCGAGGAGCATGCGCTCGATCGCGAGTCCTCGCGCCGCGAACCGCGGGCTCCAGGCCCGGTAGCGCGCCACCAGGAGAGGCGCCCTCTCATCGACCGCGGCCAAGATCGGTAGGCCCTTCGGAAACTCCGTCACGGGGGGCGGAACACAACGCCCTCATCCGACACCAACCCGTCCTCGCCCCAGCGGCAAAGCGGCTTGTGCTCGACTACCGTCAAGTCCAGGCGATCGGGCCACACCCGGCGCAGACTCGCCGAGCGCACCCAGGCCAGCTCCTCAACCGCCTCCTTGAGCTCAGCGAGATCCTGGGTGACGATCCCGCCGTGAAGATGATCGACGACGGTCTCTTGCAAGCGTTTCGGCGCCAGGCGCTGCAGCTCGCCATCCACCGTGACCACGCGGATCGGCAGGTATTGCGGCTCCCAGCGCAGGATCTGGTACCCCGCACCGATCATCAGACCCACCAACAGCAAGGCCGAGAACCAGCGCAGCAGCCGTCGCGCGGCCCCCGGCGCCTCGTCCTGCATCTCCGTCACGGTTGTTCGATCAGGCGCGCGCAAGGCTGGTCTCCAGGATGCGCCACACCAGCTCGTCGAAATCGATCCCGCGGGCGCGCGCCGCCATCGGCACCAGGCTGTGATCCGTCATGCCCGGCACCGTGTTCACCTCCAGCAGGAAGGGACGCCCGTCCGAGTCCATCATGAAATCCACACGGCCCCAACCGCTCGCACCCACGGCCTCGAAGGCGGTCTTGCAGGTGTCCTGCAGGCGCGCCTCATCTTCCACTGAAAGACCGCAGGGGCAGATATAACGGGTGGAATCGACGAGATATTTCGCCTCGTAGTCGTAGAACGCGCGGGGGGTCTCGAGCTTGATCATGGGCAGGGCCTCGGTGCCCAGAATGGCGCAGGTATACTCCGGGCCGGTGATCCAGCGCTCGGCGATCACCAGCCGGTCGAGCGCCGACGCCGTCCGCCATGCGGCCGCGAGCCCCTGAGGGTCATCGGCACGCGCCATGCCGATGCTCGATCCCTCGTGGGCCGGTTTGATCATCAGCGGGAACCCGAGCGCCTGTGCGTCCGCCAGGTCTTCTTCCGCGCGTATGAGCAGGAAGTCCGCGGTGGGCAAACCGCAACCACGCCAGGCGAGCTTGCAGCGATACTTGTCCATGCCCAGGGCCGATCCCAGCACACCCGAGCCGGTGTAGGGCAATCCCATCGTCTCCAGCGCGCCCTGGATCTGACCATCCTCACCGCCACGGCCGTGGACGATGATGAAGACACGATCGAAGCCGCCCCGCTCGAGTCGATCGAGCGCCCCCTCCTCCGCCGGGTCCAGCGCATCGACCGCCACGCCTTGGCGCTGCAGCGCGGCGAGCACGGCCGCGCCGCTCTTCAGCGACACCTCGCGCTCGGCGGACCGCCCGCCCAATAGCAGAGCCACGTTTCCGAACTTGGCCGCATCCGAGTTCATGCCTTCAGTCCCCCACCCGATCGACTTCGGGTATCAGAACCACCAACGCGACAGCTGGTGTGACGTGCCAAAGGCTCGTCATCGCGCAGCTCGCCTCGTGGCTGTATCTCTTCCGCGATCATCGCGGGCGGCGCCCTTGACCGAGTTGCGGAGGACCGGTCCTCGCGGCAGCGCGCGCCGGCTTGGCCGGAAACCGCGGGCGCAACCTCTGCCCGTTTCCGCGCAGCGGCTCACCACAACCCATGTGCAACCGGGTGCTAAGTTGATGCGGCATCGACGGTCTCCCCTTTGAGCGTGCCCCGGCAAACGGGCGGCCAGAGCACCGATATCGCCGGCCCCCAGGGTCAGCACCAGATCCCCGTCCGCCAGCAGGTTTCCAAGAACCTGCGGCACTTCCGACAGGTCTCCACGAATACCGGGTCGACTTCACCGCGCATGCGGATGGCGCGGCTCAGGGAGCGACCGTCGGCGCCCGGGATCGGCATCCTCCCCGGCCGGATAGACCTCGGTCAGAACCAGCACGATCGGCACTGGACAGCACCTTGCACGAAGTCCTCGAACTGCTCCTGGGTGCGGCTGAAACGATGGGGCTGGAAGACCAGCACCAAGCGCCGGCCGGGCCAGCCCTGGCGCGCGGCCTCCAAGGTCGCGGCAAGCTCCCGGGGTGGTGGCCGTAGTCGTCCACCAGGATCAGGTCCCGTCCGGCGGCATCCGTCGATCTCTTCGACGCACGAAACGCCGACCGATCCCCTGGAAACCCGCGAGGGCGCGCTGGATGGCGTCCTCGGCCACACCGAGCTCCAGCCCGACGCAGATGGCGGCCAAGGCATTGAGCACGTTGTGGCGCCCAGGCAGATTGAGCATCCACCGGGAAGCCCTCGGCGTCCCTGCGTTGCACGGTGAAGTGCATCCGCAGCCCCTCCTGCCGGATCCCCGTGGCGCGCACGTCCGACTCCGTGCTGGTGCCGTAGGTGCGCACCGGTCGGGGGATCATGGGCAAGAGCGAGCGCACCTCGTCGTCGTCCACGCACAGCACCGCCAGCCCGTAGAAGGGCAGGTGGTGAAGGAACTCCATGAAGGTGCCGCGCAGCCGGTTGAAGTCGTTACCGTAGGTGCGCATGTGGTCGGCATCGATGTTGGTGATCACCGCCAGCATCGGCTGCAGGTAGAGAAAGGAGGCATCGCTTTCGTCCGCCTCTGCCACCAGGTAATGGCTGCTGCCAAGCCGGGCGTTCGCCCCGGCGCTGTTGAGGCGCCCGCCGATGACGAACGTCGGGTCCAGCCCGCCCTCGGCGAGCACGCTGGCCACCAGGCTGGTGGTCGTGGTCTTGCCGTGGGTGCCCGCCACCGCGACGCCGTAGTAGAAGCGCATCAGCTCGGCCAGCATCTCGGCGCGCCGCACGACCGGGATGCGATGCTCGCGGGCGATCTTGATCTCCGGGTTCGACTCGTCGATGGCGCTGGAAACTACGACCGCGTCGGCACCCTCGGCCTGCTCCTCGCGATGTCCAATGAAGACCTTCACGCCGAGCCCCTCGAGACGCCGCGTAACCTCGCTCTCGCGCTTGTCGGAACCGGAGACCTGGTAGCCGAGATTCGCCATCAGCTCGGCGATGCCGCTCATGCCCGCGCCACCTACGCCGACGAAATGTAGCCGGCGGATGCGGCCCATGCTGCTGGCGCCGTATCGGCGTATGTCACTCATGACTGATCACCTCCCAGCAGGCAGCCGCGATGCGCTCGGCCGCTGCAGGCTCGGCCCGCGTGCGGGCGGCCTCGGCCATGGCCAGCAGCCGAGCCGAATCGCCAAGCAGATCCGCGAGGACCTCGGCCAGGGAATCGGCGCTCAGCCCGGACTGAGGCATCAGGCGCGCGGCCCCGACATCGGCGAGATAGCGGGCATTGGCGGTTTGATGATCGTCAACGGCGTGCGGATAGGGCACCAGCACCGACGCCACCCCCGCCGCCGCGAGCTCGGAGACCGTCAACGCGCCGGCGCGGCACACTACCAGATCCGCCCAGGCATAGGCCTCCGCCATGTCCTCGATGAAGGGCGTGACCTTGGCGTCGACTCCCGCGGCGGCGTACGCCGACCGCGCGGCCTCGAGGGTCCGCTCTCCGGCCTGGTGCCGGATCGTCGGCCGCATCTCCGGCGGTAAGCTTGGCCATCGCCGGCGCCACCGTCTCGTTCAGCACCTGGGCTCCGAGAGACCCGCCCACGACGAGCAAACGCCGCGCACCGGTCCGCCCCGCTAGGCGCTCGGCCGGGGCGGGAACGGCCGCGATCTCGGGCCGCACCGGATTGCCGCAGGTCATCGCGCCGCGCGCCGCCGGGAAACTGCCGGGGAAGGCCTGGAACACCCGGTTGGCGATGCGCGACAGCCATTGGTTGGTAAGGCCGGGGATCTGGTTCTGCTCGTGAATCACCAAGGGCAGCCCCATGGCGCGGGCAACGAGCCCGCCGGGACCGGATGCGAAACCGCCCATCCCCAGGACCACGCTAGGACGGCGCCCACGGAGCACGGCCAGGGCCTCGCGCAGCGCCACCATCAGTCGCCAAGGGGCAGTGAGCAGCTGGCCGATGCCCTTTCCGCGCAGCCCCTCGATGCTGATCCACTCCATGCCGAAACCCCGGGCGGGCACCAGACGCGCCTCCAGCCCGCGCCGGGTCCCGATCCAAAACACATCCATCCCCTGCCCGCGCAACAGCTCCGCTACCGCGAGTGCCGGGAACACGTGCCCCCCGGTGCCGCCGGCCATGACCGCTACGCGCGCGCCCATTTCATGCCTCCCACCGGTACGGCGCTCTCCTCGGACCGGCGCAGATCGACGTCAATGCGCAGCAGCATAGCCACCGCCATGCAGGCCACGATGATGCTGTTACTGCCGTAACTCATGAACGGCAGCGTCAGGCCCTTGGTCGGAAGCAAGCCCACGTTGACGCCGATGTTGACCAGGGCCTGAAGCCCGATTCCCAGTCCGAATCCGTTGGCCACATGGGCCGCGAAGCACCAGCCCACCTGCTCCGCCCGCGCGCCGATCGAGAAGGCGCGCAGCACGACGAAGGTAAAGGCGGCGATCACGGCCAGGGTCCCGATAAGACCGAACTCCTCGCCCACCACGGCCAGGATGAAATCCGTGTGGGCCTCGGGGAGAAAGAACTGCTTCTGGATCCCGTTGCCGAGTCCGACCCCCAGCCATTCCCCGCGGCCGAAGGCGATCAGGGCTTGGGACAACTGGAATCCGGTGTTGAAGGGGTCGGCGAACGGGTCCAGGAACGAGGTCACCCGCTGGAAGCGGTAGGGCTCGAGGACGACCAACGCCACCCCCGCCGCGGCCACCATCCCGAACAACGCGGAGAAGTGCAGCACCTGCACGCCGCCAAGGAAGAGCATCCCAAGCACCGTAGCCAGCAGGACCGCAGTCGTGCCGAAATCCGGCTGCGCCATGATCAGGGTGCTCGCCAACACCATCAGAATCATCGGCTTCAAGAAGCCTGAAAGCCTGGTCGCCACCTCCTCGTGGCGGCGCACCAGATAGCCGGCGATGTAGATGACGGCGAAGAACTTCATCAGCTCAGAGCTTTGGATATTGAGCGGCCCCAGGGGAATCCAGCGCGTTGCCCCGTTTACCGTGCGGCCGACACCAGGCACCAGCACGGCAACCAGGAGCGCAATTCCGAGAAAGAAGAGGAGCGCCCCGGACTTCTCCCACCAGTTGGCCGGCATCAGGAACACCAGGAGTCCCGCGGCGAGGGCGAGGCCGAGGGCCAATCCGTGGCGCAGGACGAAGTGGAAAGGCTCGCCGAAGCCGCGATCGGCAATGGACATGGAGGAGGACGCCACCATCACGAAACCGAAGCCGAGCAGTAGCAGCACGCAGATCAGTAGCGACCAGTCCATTTCCGGTAACCGGTCCAGGCGTCGGCGGCCGCGGGTCCTAGGCCTTGTCTCGCCGCTCATTCCGGCAACCCCTCGACGGCGGCGGCAAACACGCGGCCCCGGTGCTCATAGTTGTCGAACATGTCGAAGCTTGCGCAGGCCGGGGATAGGAGCACGCAGTCGCCGGGCAGCGCGGCCTCCGCCGCCAGAGCAGCGGCATTCTCCATGTCCTTTGCATGCAGCAGGGGCACCGTCCCACGCAGCACCCGCTCGATCAGCGGGGCGTCGCGCCCGATGAGGACGACCGCCCGCGCGGCGTCCCGGACCACCGGCAGCAAAGGCGAGAAGTCGGCCCCCTTGCAGTCGCCGCCGGCGATCAGCACCGCACGCCCGGACCCGGCGGGATCGACGAGGCCGCGCAGCGCGGCGACGGTGGCGCCCGGATTCGTGCCTTTAGAATCGTCGTACCAGCGCACGCCTCGCCTGGCCGCCACCAGCACGGTCCGGTGGGGCAGCCCACGGAACCGACGAAGGGCCTCGCGCATCGAGGTCACCGGCAGGCCGCAGGCACTCCCCAGGGCCAGGGCGGCCAACGCGTTCGCCAGATTGTGGCGCCCGGCCAATGCGATCTCCCCGGCCCCCATCAAGGGCTCTTGCCCGCGGACCAGCCAGGTCTCGCCCGCCCTTTCGATCAGCCCGAAGTCATCGCGGCTGCGGGGGGCCGCGAGGGTGAACCCGATCTCTGCCTTCGCCCGTCCAGCCATCGCGCAAACCAGGGGATCGTCCCGATTGAGGACAGCGGTCTCGGCGTGGTCGAATACCCGCGCCTTGGCTGCGGCATATTCCTCCAGGCTCGGGTAGCGGTCCATGTGATCAGCGGAAACGTTGAGCACGGTCGCCGCCTTGGTGGCCAAGGTCTGGGTCGTCTCGAGCTGGAAGCTGGACAGCTCCAGCACGTACAGCTCGACACCGTCGTCCAGCAAGTCGAGGGCAGGCTCGCCGAGATTGCCGCCAACCGCGACCCGCAAACCCGCGAGCCTGGCCATTTGCCCGAGGAGGCTGGTGACGGTGCTCTTGCCATTCGACCCGGTGATTGCAACCACCGGCGCCCGCGCCGCCTGCGCGAACAGTTCGACGTCGCCGATCACGGGCGTTCCGCGCGCGGCCGCCTCGGCCACCAAGGGCTCGCGCACCGGCACGCCTGGGCTCACCACCAGCAGCTCCGCGGCGGCGAAGGCATCCGCATCGAAACCACCGGTGAACAGGGCCGTGTCCGGCATCTCAAGGCGCGCCTGCTCCATACCGGGCGGATTGGCACGGGAGTCGGTCACCGCCACCGAGATCCCCTGGGCGCGCAGATAGCGGGCAACCGAGAGACCCGTTTTCCCGAGGCCCACGATCAACGTCTTGGGTGCCTTGACCTGCGGGATCCTGATGGCGGCGCTCATCATCTGATCTTCAGGCTCGCCAAGCCCACCAGGACCAGAATCACGGTGGCGATCCAGAAACGAACGATTACCCGCGGCTCGGGCCAGCCCTGCAGCTCGAAGTGATGATGCAGCGGCGCCATGCGGAAGATGCGCTTGCCGGTGAGCTTGAAGGAGGCTACCTGCAGCATCACCGAAAAGGTCTCCGCGACGAACACCCCGCCCATGATCAGCAGCACCAACTCCTGACGAGCGGTCACGGCCACCACGCCCAGAGCGGCCCCCAGGGAGAGGGCGCCGACATCGCCCATGAACACCTGGGCGGGATAGGTGTTGAACCAGAGAAATCCGAGGCCGGCCCCGACCAGCGCGCCGCAGAACACCACCACCTCGCCGACGCCCGGGATGTGGGGGATCTTGAGGTAACTGGCAAAGTCGACGTGTCCGGTGGCGTACACGAAGACGCCGAGCGCGCCGCACACCAGCACCGTGGGCAGGACCGCCAGCCCGTCGAGGCCGTCGGTGAGGTTCACGGCATTGCTGCTACCGACGATAACGAGATAAGAGAGGAGGACGAACCAGCCACCGAGTTGAAAGGAAACGTCCTTCAGATAGGGAACCAGCAGGGCGGTCTCCGCCGGCGTGGAGGAGATCCAATAGAGGTACAGGGCCGCCGCAATGCCCGCCACCGACTGCCAGAGGTACTTGTAACGCGCCGCCAGCCCGCGCGGGTCCTTGAGCACCAGCTTTTTGTAGTCGTCGACTAGGCCGATCGCTCCGTAGGCGAGCGTGACCAGCAGCACCAGCCAGACGTAACGGTTGCCGAGGTCCGACCACAGCAGCGTGCTCACGCCCACGCTCACCAGGATCAAGGCCCCGCCCATCGTCGGCGTGCCCGCCTTGGAGAGATGTGACCGCGGACCGTCGTTCCGCACCGTCTGGCCGATCTTGAATCGGGTCAGGCGGCGGATCATGGCCGGCCCCACCGCGAACGAAATGACGAGCGCCGTCAGCACGCCCAGAATCGCGCGAAGGGTCAGGTAGCGGAAGACGTAGAAGGCGCTGTCCACCTGCCCCAGCCAATCGGTCAGATAGAGCAACATGTCAGCCCGCCCCCGCTGCGCAGAGTGCATCCGCGACCCGATCCATCACGGCCAGCCGCGAGCCCTTGACCAACAGGCAGTCACCGGGGCCAAGATCCGACTGAAGCGCCGCGAGCAGGCTCTCCTGGTCTGGAAAGTGCCGCCCTCCCGGCCCGAAGGCGGTCACCGCCTCCGCGCTCAATGCGCCCACCGCGTAGAGACCATCGACCCCAGCGGACCTTGCAAAGGCCCCAATCTCCCGATGCAGGGCGCGGGCGTCGAGACCCAACTCGCCCAGGTCTCCGAGCGCCAGCCAATGACGCCCCGGCAATCCCGCAAGCACCTGAATCGCCGCCTGCACCGAATCCGGATTGGCGTTGTAGCTATCGTCGATCACCCGCAGACCCTTGATCCCGAACCGCGGCTGCAGGCGACGGGGCACCGGCCGCAAACCCGCCAGGCCGGCGCGGATGCCGTCGACCGGAACATCCAGTGCGATCGCCACGGCGACCGCGATCAGGGCGTTGCGCACGTTGTGCATCCCGGCGAGGGGAAGCTCCAGGTCCATGTCGGTACCTCCAGCGCTGACGCTGAAGCGGGTACGGAAACCCTCGGCGTCCCATTCGCTAGTCAGGCTGTCGGCCCGGACCCGCACGTCGGCAGCCGCGCCCGGTCCGCAGGTGAGCATCCGCCTCCCTGCAGCGAGGTCGCGCCACAGGTCGGTCCAGGGTGAATCGGAGGGGACGATGAAGACACCGGTCGCCGGCAGCCCCCGCGCGATCTCTCCCTTCGCCTGGGCGACGCCCTCCACGCTGCCAAAGCCCTCGAGATGAGCGCGCCCGGCATTGGTGATCACGGCTACGTCGGGCCGGCCGATTTCGGTGAGATAGCCGATCTCGCCCGGGTGGTTGGCACCCATCTCGAGCACCAGAAAGTCCTCGTCCCGGGAGGCGAGCAGGGTCAGCGGCATGCCGATATCGTTGTTGAGGTTGCCCTGGGTCGCGCGCACGGCGCCGACCCGACCGAGAACCCCGGCGATCATCTCCTTGCAGGTTGTTTTCCCGTTGCTGCCCGTGACCGCGATCACCCGGCCCGGAAAGCGATCCCGCCAGGCTGCGGCCATCCGTCCCAGCGTCAGACGCGTATCCTCCACCACCCATTGGGGAATGGGCGCAATCAACGGATGGTCCACAAGCACGGCCGCCGCTCCGCTGGTCACTGCCTGGGCGATGAAATCGTGACCGTCGAAACGCTCCCCACGCAGGGCAACAAAGAGCTGACCCGCACCGGTCGTGCGACTGTCCGTGCCCACGGAGTCGAAGCCGATATCCGCGCCCAGGATGTCGCCACCGATCAGCCGTGCCGCATCGGACAGGGTCCACATCATTCCCCCGGCCCCCCACGCTCCTGCAGCGCCTGCACCACCTGGGCGCGATCGCTGAAATGTACCTTGAGCTCGCCCATGTCCTGCATGGTCTCGTGCCCCTTTCCGGCGACCAGCACCAGGTCGTCGGGGCCCGCGGTGGCGATCGCCATGCGAATCGCCAACGCGCGGCGGCGCTCGATCCGAACCGCCTCAGGACGCTCCATCCCGGTCAGGATCTCCGAGATGATGGCCTCTCCATCCTCGCGCCGCGGGTTGTCGTCGGTGACGATCACCTGGTCGCTCAAGCGTTCCGCGACCTCGCCCATCAGGGGGCGTTTGCCGCGATCCCGATCGCCCCCGCAGCCGAACACGCATATCAAACGCCCCGGGACATGGTCGCGCAGGTTGGTCAGCGCCTGCTCCAGTGCGTCGGGTGTGTGGGCATAATCCACCACCACCTGGGGCGCGGCACCGCCGCCGAAGGACTCCATGCGTCCAGGCACGCCGCGTACCGCCGCGATCTCTCGCAGCGCGCGCGACAACGGCAAGCCTCGCGACAGCAACACGGCGAGCACCGCCAACAGATTCGCGGCGTTGAAACGGCCGACGAGCCCGATCTCGAGCCCCCCGTCGCCGACGCTGGTCTCTACCCGCAGGGACAGCCCCCGCGATCGCGGCGTGACGTCGCGCGCCCTGAGCCACAGGTCGCAACGACCCCGGGGTTGCGCGTCGGACCGCAGGCTGTACCAGGCAACCGACACCGCGGGGCTCAACGCGGCGAGTATGGTGTCGCTAAGCGGCTCGTCCTGATTGAGCACCACCCAGGAGAGCCCGGGCATGCTGAACAGCCGGCGTTTGGCTGCGCCATAGCTCGCCATGTCGCCGTGATAGTCCAGGTGATCCCGGCTAAAATTGGTGAGTACGGCGTGGCTGAAGTGCACGGCTCCGACCCGGCCCTGCTCCAAGGCATGGGAGGAGACCTCCATGGCTACCGCCCCGGCACCGCGGCCGCGCATCCACGCGAGGATTTCCTGTAGGCTGACCGGGTCCGGCGTCGTATGCGTGCCCGCAATCAGATCCCCGGGGAATCCGGCGCCGAGCGTGCCGAGGATGCCGCAGGTCAGCTCGGGAGCGAATGCCTGCGCCAGATAGTTGGTCACGCTGGTCTTGCCGTTGGTGCCGGTGACACCGATGACCTCCAACGCCGCGCTGGGGTGGTCAAAGAACCTGTCGGCCAACGCGCTGGCCACGCGCCCGAGGGTCGGCACCGGGACCACGGGGACGCGCAGCGTCTGCGCGAGCGTCGACATGGCCTCCGCTGTCCAGCGCTCGTTCGGCTCGGCGACGATCGCACAGGCGCCACGCCGCCGCGCGTCAACCGCAAAGTCGAGCCCGTGGAAGGACCCACCATCGCAAGCCAGAAACAAGCCGCCGGCCTCCACCTTGCGGCTATCCAGGGTCAGGCTCGACACCAGCACGTCCGCCTCGACCCGTGCCGGCACGAAGCCCTCCAGCAACTCGCTGAGGTACCATGGGCGCGAGGCGCTGACGAGCGGCATCATCGATGCTCCTCCACACCGGCCAGACGCAGCGTCTGCGAAGGGTCGTCCGGCGCCACGTTGAACAGGCGCAAGGCCCCCTGCATCACCCGCGCGAAGACCGGCGCCGCTACCTTGCCGCCGTAATAGTGTTTCCCGCTGGGCTCGTCGACCATCACCACCATGGCGAAGCGCGGCCGCGAGGCCGGTGCCACCCCGGCGAATACCGCCTGGTAACGCTTGGAGGCATACCCGCCCTTGGCGGCCTTCTTGGCGGTACCCGTCTTGCCGGCCACCCGATAGCCCTCGATGGCGGCCTCCTTGGCCGTACCCTCGGCGGATACCACCGTCTCCATCATCGCCCGTACCTGGCGCGTGGTCCGTTCCGACAGTACGCGGCGCCCCTCGGGCACCGCGTCGCGCTTCAGTAGACTGACCGGACGCAGCAGGCCATCCGCCCCCAGGACCGAGTATGCCTGGACGAGCTGCAGCGAGGTGACCGACAGCCCATAGCCGAAGGCATGGGTGGCGTGCTCAAACATCGACCAGTCATCGTAGTGGCGCAGGCGACCGGCAACCTCGCCGGGGAAATGGCTGTCGGTTGGCCTACCGAAACCGAGACTCTCGTAGAGCGTCCAGAGCACGGACTTGTTCATGCGCATCGCCAGCTTGACCGAGCCCACGTTGCTGGACTTGGTCAATACCCGGGTCGTCGTCAGCGTGCCGTAGTTGCGCACGTCCTTGACCCGGTTGCGGCCCACCCGGAGGGTACCGGGGGCGGTGTCGATGGGCGTATCGGGTCCCACCAGACCGGCCTCGAGTGCCGCGGCCACGACGAACGGCTTGACCGTCGAGCCCGGCTCCATCACGTCGGTGAGGGCACGGTTGCGGCGGGTACTGCCAGCGCCTTCGAGCTTGCCATTGGGGTTGTAGGCAGGCTGATTGACCATCGCCAGCACCTCGCCCGTCTCCACGTCGAGCACCACGGCAGTCGCCGAGCTGGCGCGATGGTCTTGCACCGCGCGCTTGAGCTCCCTGTAGGCCAGGAACTGAAGGCGCCGATCCAGGCTGAGCGTCAGATCGCGCCCGTGGCGCGGCGAGCGCGTCCGCTCCACTTCCGCCACCACACGCCGGCGTCCATCCTGAATGACGCGCCGCAGACCGGGCTCGGCACGCAGCCACTTGTCGTAGAGCAGCTCCATGCCCTCGATCCCCCGGTCGTCGATGTCGGTGAAACCGATGATGTGCCCAAAGATCTCGCCGCTGGGGTAGAAGCGCCGGTACTCGCTTTCCATCCCGATGGAGTCGAGACGGTAACGCTCGATGATCTCCTCGACCGCAACGGTCTCGTCCGGGCCGATGCGCCGCTTGAGGTAGACGAAGCCGCGGCCGGGACGGCTTTCGATCTTCTCGATCAGGTCCTTCGATTTCATTTGCAGGGCCGCGGCGAGTTCCCGCATCACGTCCTGGCGGCCCGTCAGCTTGCGCGGATCTGCCCACACGGTCGCCACCGGCGTGCTGACCGCAAGGGGCTCGCCGTTGCGGTCCAGGATCATGCCGCGCCGGGCCGGGATCTCGGACAAGCGAAGATAACGGCGCGCGCCCTCGTGCTGCAGGAACTCGTTGTCGATGACTTGGCGGTACAGGGCGCTTCCGACCACGGCAACCAGAAAGACACCGAGAAAACTCAAGAGCACACGGCGGCGCAGACGGGTGCTTGGCCTGTGCTCGGAAAGCCGCTGGGCGCGCTTAAGCCTGCGCGTCCTACTGGCCATGTTCGGATTCCGCCTCGATCACGCGCACCTCTCCACGCTGCGGGAGGTGCATGCTCAACAGCTTGCGCGCCCGCTCCTCGACCCGCGGATGCGTGGTCAGCGCCGCCTCCTCGAGGCGCAGCTGCCCCCACTGCACCTCCAGCGCCTGGCGCTCGGCGATCAAGGCCTGCAGCGCAACGAACTCCACGCGGCTCACGAACTTGCCGTAGACCACGGCGACCGCCGAGGCGATCACGGCCAAGGTCAGGATCAGCGCCGCCCGCAATTCTCCGCGCGTCATTCCAGCCGCTCCGCCACTCGCATGACGGCGCTGCGCGCGCGCGGATTGGCCGCCAGTTCGCCCGGAGAAGGACGCACGGGCTTGCCCACCGGGCGCAGGCGCCCACGGGAATCGCCCGCGACCACTGGGACCCCACGCGGAAACTGCTGGCCGCGGGCCTCGTCGCGAATGAACCGCTTCACGATCCGATCCTCCAGGGAGTGGAAGCTGATGACTACAAGCCGTCCGCCCGCGGCGAGAAGATCGCACACGCTGGCGAGACAGGCGCGCAACTCGTCCAACTCACCGTTGACTTGAATCCGGAGGGCCTGGAAGGTGCGCGTCGCCGGGTGCTTCCCCGGCTCGCGGGTCGGACACGCCGCGGACACGATCTCCACCAGGCGGCGCGTGGTCGCGATCGCCGCTTCTCGTCGGGCGCGGCCAATGGCCCGCGCGATACGGCGGGAAAAGCGCTCCTCCCCGTACTCGTGCAGAACCCTCGCGATCTCCTGCTCGGGGGCGCGAGCCAGCCATTCCGCGGCGGTCTCGCCGCGGCCGTTGTCCATGCGCATGTCCAGAGGACCTTCCGCGGTGAAGCTGAAGCCGCGACCCGGCTCGTCGAGTTGAGGAGAGGAAACGCCGAGATCCAGCAGAAGGCCACTCAAGCGCCCCGTCAGACCGTGACGAAGCGCTACTCGCCGCGCTCCGGAGAATGGCGTCTGCTCGATCGTGAAACGCGCGTCGTGCTGGGCCAGCGCCTGACCATCGGCAACCGCGCCCGGGTCCCGGTCCAGGGCAAACAGGCGCCCTGCGGCCCCCAAACTCGCCAGCAGCGCCCGCGAGTGGCCGCCGCGTCCGTACGTGCAGTCCAGGTACAGGCCATCCGCCTTGATCGCCAATGCCTCCAAACTCTCCTCCAGCAGAACAGGCTTGTGCGCCGCATCGCCCATCTTGTCGTCAGTCAGATCGAGAGCGACGCGAAGTCGGTGGCGGTCTCCATTTGCTGGAGATCCGCCTCGTTCAACCACTCGTCGCGGCGCCCGACCCAGGCATCCTCATCCCACAGCTCGAACTTGTTGCTCTGCCCCACCAGGGCGACCCGCTTGTCCAGGGAGGCGAAGCTCCTCAACGAAGGCGGCAGGAGCACGCGACCCTGGGCGTCCATCTCGACGTCCTGGGCATGACCGATATAGAGCCGCTGGAGCTTCCTCGCGGTGGGGTTGAAGGACGGCAACCGCTCGAGCTTGCGCTCAATCTCGACCCAGTTCGGCTCGGGGTAAATCAGCAGACAGTGGTCGGCGTCGACGGTGATCACGAGACGGGAGGCACAGCACGCCTGCAACTGCTCGCGATAACGAGCGGGTATCGCCAGCCTTCCCTTGGCGTCCAGATTTAGAATGGATACCCCACGGAACAAATCGCGCCCCCCAAATGGGAATGACTCCCCTTTATCCCACTTCCTCCCACTTGCGACTCATGGTAGGCAAGAATCCGGGATGCGTCAAGGATCATCGGGGTGTTTTCTCTTGCGGCTCAGGGACTTAAGAAGGCCTGATCAAGCGACATGATACACGAGATAAAAATCATTCTAATCAGCGCGATGCACACTTAAATTAGAGCTTTACCTAAAGTAGGTCGGCGAAGACGGGGAGCGTGGTGGGGAGCGGTGGAGGAAATACGACGAAACGAGGTGGGAGCCGGCCTGTAAGCCGGGTTCTGGCGAGGGCAGCCATTCATCTGGGACGCGCGTCGCCGCGCGCCTCGAGCGACCTACCCGGGAACCCGTGCGGGCCGCACGTCGCGGCCGAGACCGCATGTTCCCCTATTTGGTCTTGCTCCGGGTGGGGTTTACCGTGCCGCGGCTGTTACCAGCGGCGCGGTGCGCTCTTACCGCACCGTTTCACCCTTACCGCTCCGCCGTAACGGAGTTTGGCGGTTTGTTTTCTGTGGCACTTTCCGTGGGCTCGCGCCCCCCAGGCGTTACCTGGCACCCTGCCCTGTGGAGCCCGGACTTTCCTCCCCTCCGAGCACGGAGGCCGGAGGAGCGGCTGCCCGGCCGACTCCCACCGCCGAGTCTACCACGCCGCCGCCGACCGACCCGCTCCGGGATGCACGCCGAAGCGTGGCATGAAGCCGGTGAGGCCGTCCTTGTCCATACGGCCCATCATTCGACGTCCTCTCCGCGCCCGTTCGACCCGTTGTCGGCGGCATCCCGCCACGCCAAGGCGAGGGCGTAGAGTCGATTCTTCTTGCCGCCCGTGATCCGCGCGGCCAAGGCGGCGGCCTGCTTTAGCGGCAACTCGGACGCGAGCACACGCAGGATACGCTCCTCGTCGCCCCGCCCCTCGCCCGGGTCCGGCTCGCCGCGCCCCTCGACCAGTATTACGAACTCCCCCAGCTGCTGCCGAGCGTCTGCCGCTACCCTGACGGAGAGATCCCCAAGACTACCGCTGAGAAAGGTCTCGAAGCGCTTGGTCAGCTCGCGCGCCACGACGGCCCTGCGCCCGGCGCCAAGCTCGTCGCGCAGCGCCGCGAGGGTGGCGACGACCCGGTTTCCGGCCTCGTACATGACCAGGGTTCCGCACTCGCCGGCAAGGCCTGCGACCCACTCGCGGCGCTTGGCGATCGTCCGCGGTGGAAAGCCGACGAACAGGAAGCGATCGCAAGGCAGCCCCGCGGCGGAGAGGGCGCAAACCGCCGCATTCGCACCGGGTAATGGAACGACGCGGATACCGAGATCGCGCGCGCCCTGAACCAGCGGGAAGCCGGGATCACTGATGAGCGGGGTGCCTGCATCCGATACCAAGGCCAGGCTTGCACCCTCGGCCAGACGCCTCAGCAAGCGGGGAACCGACTTGCGCCTCGTTGTGATCGTGACAGGAAACGAGCCGGGTGCTGATGCCGTAGTGGGAGAGAAGGCGACGAGTGTGACGCGTATCCTCGGCGGCGATCAGGTCCACTTCGGCAAGCACCTGCAACGCGCGATAGGTCGCGTCCGCCAGATTGCCGATCGGTGTTGCCACCACGTATAGTACGCTCGACGATGTTGACATGCGGATTGTTTCCTCCACCCCGGACATAGGCCAACAGCAAGATGCTGACGAGACGTCCCCACGCCCCGATCCCCTTGCGCGCCTGGCTCAAGCTAGCCGTTCTTGCAACGGTCGTCGCGGGCTGCGCCGGCCCGGTGCAACGCGATTCCGATCTGAGCAGCGCCCGCAGCGGCGGTTATCGCGGGGGAGAGACGGTGGCCGTGCTGCTGCCGCAATCCGGCCGCTTCGCCGGCGCCGCCCAGGCTTTGAAGGATGGCATTCTCGCCGCCCAGGCCGCGGACGAGCAAGGCAAGAGGCCGCAGCTTCGTTTCTACGACACCAGTACCGCTCAGTCGGCGAACGCCCTGGTGCAGCAAGCGGCGGCGGACGGAGCCAGCTTTGTCATCGGACCCCTGCAGAAGGAGGCCGTCGAACAGTTGGCGCGCGCGGCCAGCCTCCCGGTGCCCGTGCTTGCCCTCAACCGGGTCTCCACCGCCCGATCGCCTGCCAACCTCTACCAGTTCTCTCTGTCACCTGAGGACGAGGCCGCGGAAGCGGCACGCAAGGCATGGGACGGCGGTCATCGCTCGGCGCTGATGCTCTACCCGAGCAGCCCCTGGGGCGAGCGCATGGCCAAGGGCTTTCATCAGCAATGGCTGTCCCTCGGGGGACGCCTGGCAGCGACCGAAGTCTACGACCCGAACGGCTTCGACTTCACCCAGCCCATCGGCAACTTGAGCGCGCGAGCGGACGACGCCGATTTCCTGTTCCTGGTGGCGACATCATCGCAAATGGCTCGCGAGATCGCCCCCCGAGTCCGGGCTATGTCGGCCTATGATTTCCCGGTCTTCGCGACCTCCCACATCTACGGGGGCCGCTTCGACCCGGTGGCGGATCAGCCGATTGTCGGGATTTACTTCGTCGACATCCCCTGGTTGGTCGCTCCCGACGCGGGCGACCCGCTCTCCCGCGAACGCGTCCAACAGCGCACGCCTGGGATGCAGGACGGCCTCACCAGGCTCTACGCCATGGGCATCGACGCCTATCGGCTGGCGCCCCGACTCGCCTGGATGGCGTCGAACCGGGGTGCCGTCGTACAGGGCAAGACCGGTGAGCTCAGGTTGGACAGCCAGCGGAACGTCGTGCGCGGGTTGACCCTGGCACGCTTCAGCCCCTCCGGGCCGGCCTTGGCCAGCGTCGAAACACGCCTTTGGGCACCCGCGAAGAGACTTGATCCGGAAGGCCCACTCCTGGCCGCCCGAGGCGCGCCCCGTCTTGCCGCGATTCCCCGCTAGAACCGCTTCGGTCGTCGGAGGGGACAAGGAGCGCCTCGCGGGCGACTATCTGCGGCAGCGAGGCCTGCGCCTGATTGCCTGCAACTACCGCTGCCGATTCGGGGAAATCGATCTTGTGATGCGAGAGGCCGAGACCTTGGTTTTCGTCGAGGTCAGGTTCCGCAAGAGCTCTCGCTACGGCACTCCGGCGGAAACCATCGATGCGCACAAGCAGCGGCGGCTGGCCGCAACCGCCTCCTACTACCTGCGAGAGCACCCAACCAACTCACCCTGCCGCTTCGACGTCCTCGCCGTGAGCGGTAACGACAACATCGTTTGGATACGGGACGCCTTTCATGCGGAATAAACACGATACACGCCCAGCCCACCCTGCCCGAGTTACGGTACCCGCCGTCCTGGCCGCTGGACTTCTCGCGATCGCCGGCCTACCCCTACTGCAAGGGTGCGCCGCCGCGGTGGTCGCCGGCATTGCCGTGGGCGCGGGCGTCGCCCACGAGCGACGCGACGCGAAGACCGTGCTGGAAGACCAGCAGATCGAGGTCCAAGCCATGGCGGCCGAGTTCAACGACGCCGACATCCAAGCGAAAAGCAGTATCAGCGCAACCAGCTACAATCACGTGGTGCTGCTGACCGGCCGCGCGGACAGCGAGGAGATCAGCCAGCGCTTCGCCGACAAGGTAAGCCGCCTGCCAGGTGTCAAGCGCGTCATCAACGAGGTGACGATCGGTCCGCCTGCCGACCTTACGCGCCAAAGCCAAGACACTATCATCACATCCCAGGTCAAGTTTGCCTTGACCAAGATCGACTTGCCTGGCTTCGACCCGACGCGGGTCAAGGTCGTCACCGAGATGGGCGTCGTCTACCTCATGGGTCTGGTGAGCGCGCAGGAGGCGGACGCCGCGGTGGAGAAGGCCCGCTACGTGTCCGGCGTCAAGAAGGTGGTCAAGGTCTTTGAGTACGTCGAGCCCACCCCCGCTTCCGCCTGAGGCCATACGCAAGCTGCGCGCGATCGCGGGCAGCGAAAGGGTACTCACCGATCCCGCCGACTGCTGGCCCTACGGCTACGACAACAGCAGGCGCCAGGCGCTGCCGCAGGCGGTACTTTTCATCACCGAACCCGCGCAGGTCGAGGCCACGCTCGCGCTGTGCAACGAGCTCGAGATCCCGGTCACCGCACGCGGTCGGGGCACGGGCACCACGGGAGCCACGGTGCCGGACCGCGGCGGCATCGTCCTGTCCTTCGAGCGCATGACGCGTATCCTTCGCGTCGATCCGAGCAACCGCCTCGCCGTCGTCGAGCCCGGCGTCACCAACGAGTCGCTGCAGCAAGCGGTGGCGCGAGAGGGATTCTTCTGGCCCCCGGACCCCACCAGCGCCGCGGTGTGCACCGTGGGCGGGAATCTGGCCTACAACGCGGCCGGTCCCAGGGCCGTCAAATACGGCACCCCGCGGGAGAACACCCTCGGGCTGCGCGCCGTGACCGGTGCCGCCGAGCCCTTCCGAACCGGTGTCTCCACCACCAAGGGGGTGGTGGGCTATGACCTGACGCGGCTCATCATCGGCTCCGAGGGCACCCTGGCGCTGATCACGGAGGCCACCCTCAAGCTTACTCCACTGCCGGAGGCGAAACGCACCTTGCGCGCGACCTACGGCGATATTCACGCGGCCGCCGCCGCGGTGGCCGCGATCATGTCCCAGCCCGTCATTCCCTGCGCCCTGGAGTTCATGGACGGGGCGGCCATCGAGATGGTTCGCGGCTTTTCCGACCTCGGGCTGCCACCCGGACACCGGCGCGCTGCTCATGATCGAGGTGGACGGTCCGGCACACTGCATCGACGAGGCCGCCAAGGCGGTCGCCCTGGCCGCGAGCAACGCGGGCCTGAAGGACGTTCACACCGCCGCGGATGCCGCCGAGATCGCCGCCCTGTGGAAGACGCGCAAGGCCCTGTCGCCGGCGCTGCGACACATCGCACCCAAGAAGATCAACGAGGATGTCGTGGTGCCGGTCTCGCGCATCGGCTCCTTCATCGACGGCCTGGAGCGGTTGTCGCGCGAGACCGGCATCCGCATCGTCAACTTCGGCCACGCCGGCAACGGCAACATACACGTCAACCTGCTGGTGAATCCGGAGGACCGGGCCGAGATGGCCCGCGCCGAACAATGCCTCGACGCCGTGTTCTCGCTGGTCATCGCACTCGGGGGCACCCTTTCGGGCGAGCACGGCGTGGGCTTGGAGAAACGCGACTTCATCGCCCGCGAGATCGACCCGGTAACCCTGCGCCTGATGCACAACATCAAACGTCAGTTCGATCCGCGGGGCATCCTCAACCCAGGTAAATCGCTGCCCGCCGAGCGTTAGGCAATCACCGGGGCCGGTGACCGTCACTTCCCCGGTCGTACCAGCCCACCCAGGCCCACGTCTTCCAGGGCCTCGAGCAGCAGGCGGCGGACGCATTCAGCCTCCTCGCAATGCAGTGCCACGCCCAGAAGCTCCCGCGCCTTTGCGCGGCTGACGCTGCGGATGACCCACTTGACCGGCAGCAGGCTGCCGGCCCCCATGCTCAGGCTGTGCACGCCCATCCCAAGGAGCAGAACCGCCGCCAGGGGATCGCCCGCCATCTCCCCGCAGATACTGACCTCGCGTCCGTACGCGCGGGCACCGGCGACGATCTGAACCATGGCGCGCAGCACGGCCGGGTGGAGCTCGTCGTAGAGCTTCGCCACGTGGGCATTGTTGCGATCGACTGCCAGGAGGTACTGCGTCAGGTCGTTGGTTCCGATCGAGAAAAAGCCCACCCGCCGCGCCAAAGCCTCTGCCTGGTAGACGGCTGCCGGAACCTCGACCATGACCCCGACAGGCGGCATCTTGACCCGGTAGCCCTCTTCCAGCAGCTCGTCGTGAGCCCGCTGAATCAGCAGCAGGGCCTCGTCGACCTCGCTCACCGTGCTGATCATGGGTAACAGGACCTGGAGGTTTTCCAACCCGATCGATGCGCGCAACATCGCCCGCACCTGGGTCAGGAAGATCTCCGGATGGTCCAGCGTGATGCGTATGCCGCGCCAGCCGAGGAAGGGGTTGGATTCCGACACGGGGAAATAGGGAAGCGGCTTGTCGCCGCCCACGTCCAGGGTGCGGATGGTTACCGGGCGCGGGGCAAAGGTCTCCAACACCTGCCGGTAGTTGGTCATCTGCACGGTCTCGCCAGGAAAGCGATCGCGCACGAGAAAGGGCAGCTCGGTGCGGTAAAGGCCGACGCCGGCGGACTCCTCGATACCCACGGGACGCGCCTCCGAAACCAGGCCGGTGTTGAGGTACAGAGGAAGCGTATAGCCGTCCGGAGTCTCGGCGGGGAGGCGGCGCAGGTTCTCGAGCTCGTTGGTCAGGGCCAGATCATCATCCATGAGCCGCCGATACTCGGCGCGCACCACCGCACCGGGCGCCGCGTAGACGCGTCCCCGGTAGCCGTCTACGACCATCTCCAGCCCTTCGATCCGCCCCACTGGCAAGTCCGTGACGCCCATGGCCGCGGGCACCCCCATACCGCGGGCGAGGATCGCGACATGGGACGAGCTCGAGCCGGTGACCGAGACGATGCCGGCCAACGCGGCAGGGGGCACGTCCGCGATCTGCATGGCGCTGATCTCTTCGCCGACGAGGATGGTGCCCGGCGGATACTCCACGGGCCGTGACTCCAGGTTCTGCAGATGCATGAGGATACGCCGACCGAGATCGCGCACATCCGACGCGCGCTCGCGCAGATAGGGGTCATCCATGGAATCGAATACCCGCGCATGCTCCGCGATGGTGTCGCGCAGGGCTCCCGGCCCCCAGTTGCCCTTGCGGATGCGCTCGACCGTGCCGTCGATCAGGGTGTCGCTCTCCAGCATGAGCAACCAGGCATCGAACAATGCCCGCTCCTCGGCCCGCAGGTCCGCCGCCGTGCGAACGGCGAAACGCTCGATCTCCTCCATCACGTCCGATACCGCGCTGCGGAAGGCATCCTCCTCCTTGGGCACATCGGCCGCGGAGCGGTCGGGAACCGCATCGAGGTCCGCCGGCGGATAAACCACGACCGCGAGGCCGATGGCGATGCCAGGCGCGGCAGGAATCCCTTGCAGAAAGTGATTCGGCAAGCCGCCCGGCTCTTGCAAGCGCGCCAACTCGCCACTGGCACGGGCGTGGGTGATGGCCCCGGCGAGCTGGGACGCCAGGGTCAGGACAAGGGTTACCTCGTCGTCCTCGAAGCGGCGCTTGGCGCGCTGTCGCAGCACCAGGACCCCCAGCACCTTTCGGTTCTGGATGATCGGAACACCGAGGAAGCCGCGGTAGCGATCCTCCCCGGTCTCATGAATGAACAAGTAACGAGGGTGCGTCGATGCGTCGTCGAGATTGACCGGCTCGGCACGCTCGCTCACCCAGCCGATCAAGCCCCGGTGCAGAGGCAGGCGAACCTCGCCCACCGCCTCGGGTCGCAGTCCGTCCGTTGCCTGCAGCAAGTGCTCACGGGTATCGAAATCAGTGAGATACACCGAGCAAACGTCCGCGCCGATGGTCTCCTTGACGCGACGCACGATGACTTGCAGCGCCTGCTCGAGATCCGGCGCGTTGTTGACTTCTTGAACAATACGGTGGAGATGGTCGAGCATGTTACGACTCGGCCCGCTTGCGTGGGGGTGCCGCCGCTGGACCGGGGCGCTTGGGTGTCAGCGGTGCTTCTGCCGGAGAAAGCGGGGCTGCCCGCCGATGGCCAGTTGACGCGTCGGAGCCCCCTCAGGGTACAAGAATGGCGCCAGTTCCTCGAGCGCCTGCTCGTAGACCCGGCGTTTGAAGTAAACCACCTCGCGCACGGGCTGCCAATAGCAGACCCATCGCCAGGCGTCGAACTCGGGCTTCTCGCATTTGTCGAGGCAGAATGCGTCTTCGCCGCAGTTCACCCGGAGCATGAACCAGACCTGCTTCTGGCCGATGCAGGTGGGCCCGCAGTTGCGCCGAATGAATCGCCTGGGGAGGCGGTAGCGCAACCAATGCCTGGTCGCGCCCAGCACCGTCACTTGGTGGGGAAAGAGTCCGACCTCCTCCTGGAGTTCCCGAAACATGGCATCGCGCGGAGTCTCGTCCGATCGGATCCCACCTTGCGGAAACTGCCACGCATTCTGCCCCACGCGCCTGCCCCAGAACAGGCGGCGTTCTCCGTTACTCAGAATGATGCCGACATTCGGCCTGAAACCATCCGGGTCGATCAAGGCAGGATACCTTGCGCAATCTCATTACCCATTTTTCCACAAGGCCCTAGACCGGGCAACCCGCGCAGACGCATAAGCTTCTGCTAATAAAGAAAATTCGCTATAGTGGACGGACACGGACGACCTGGAGCCCCAGGCGTGTCCACGTGAGGCATGAGAGACCCACATTGGCTCTGGCGATATTCGATCTCGACAATACCCTTCTCGCCGGCGACTCCGACTACCTGTGGGGAGTCTTCCTCGCCGAACGCGGAGTCGTGAACGCAGAAGAGTACGAACGCGAGAACGAGCGCTTCTATCGCGAGTACCGCGAGGGCCGGCTGGACATCTTCGAGTTCTTGCGTTTCTCGCTGCGCCCACTCCGGGACAGCGACCCCGCCGCCTTGTCGGGCTGGCGAGCGGACTTCGTGCGCGAGAAGATCGATCCCATCATCCTGCCGGCTGCGCGCAAGCTGATCGCAGAACACCGGGACCGGGGCGACACGCTTCTGATCATCACGGCTACCAACGAGTTCGTGACGGCCCCGATCGCGGAACGCCTGGGCGTACCAAACCTCATCGCCACGGTGCCCGCCCGGGCGAACGGGCGCTACACGGGCGAGGTGGCGGGCATGCCCGCGTTTCAGGAAGGCAAGGTCCAGCGGCTCAACGCTTGGATTCGGGAGTCAGGCGAGACGCTAGCGGACAGCATCTTCTACAGCGACTCTCACAATGACATCCCATTGCTGGAGCGCGTGGACCACCCAGTTGCGGTCGACCCGGACGAGCACCTGGAGCGCCATGCCGGGGAGCAGGGTTGGCCCGTTATCTCGCTACGCGGGGGTAAGGATTCACGCTGACTGCGCCCTCGCTACGCGGGACACCGGCGCCGTCCTGAAGGGATGTGTGCACGGCGCGAGCCTGCGGGTCGAACCGAAGGCAAACGGTCCGGGTGTGGGAGAAAACGGGCGACCCGGACAAACAAAAACCGCGCCCTTGCCGGGCGCGGTTCGTGACGCACATCCTTGTGCGCAGCCCCGTGAGGAGCCGGGAAATCCTTACTTGGTCTCGGCAGGAGCCGGAGCCGCGGGGGGAGCGACCGGAGCGCCGTAGGGGGCCGCGTAGGGGTAACCGCCGCCGTAGGGAGCGCCGTAGCCGTAAGGACCGCCGTAGCCATACGGGCCGTAGCCGTAATAGTCGTTGTAGCGGTTGTAGCCGCGACCCCAGCCACGCCCGCCGCCGGACATGTTCATGTTGAAGTCACCGTATCCGTCGCCCATCATGTCATTCCACCAGTCGTTGGCGCCGGAGCCGTAACCGGGGCCACCACCCCAAGGACCACCGCCCCAGAAGGCGGACGCGGAAGCGGAAACACCGAGCAGAGCGGCGATAGCGGCAGCAGTAGCGAGCTTTTTCATTAGGTCTCTCCTAAGTCAATTATCTTTCGGTACAGCAATTAAGTTGGGTACAGCAAGCGAGGGCGCCGTTCAGCGCCGACGGCAGCTATAATATTAGTATTTAATTATTTTTGAAATAAAAATTTTCTATCATTTTATAAAAATTAATAGATTGCGCTTATTCCTTTGCACCACTTATCAATGATCCGCGCTCCCTCCCGGATCGCAGCCCAAAGGATTGAACCTGCGCGCGACCGCCGTTAGATCCTGCCACGCCTTGCCCTTGTGCTCCGGTGCGCGCAGCAGGTAGGAGGGATGGTAGGTCACGCGCAAGGGGGTACGGGCCGGCCCGAGCTCGAACCAACGTCCGCGCAACCTACCCACCGGGTCAGCCGACTTGAGAAGATGCTGCGCCGAGATCCTGCCCACCGCCAACAGGACGCGGGGCCGCACCAGCTCGATCTGGCGCAGCAGGAAAGGCTCGCAACGCAGCGCCTCCTCCGGTCGGGGATCCCGATTTCCGGGCGGGCGGCACTTCAGGATGTTGGCGATGAACACCTGATCGCGCGGCAAGCCAATGGAAAACAGCATACGGTCTAGGAGCTGACCGGCACGACCGACGAAGGGTTCGCCTTGACGATCCTCATCCGCCCCCGGGGCCTCGCCGATGACCATCAGTTGGGCATGGTGATTTCCGACCCCGAACACGGTCTTGTTGCGGGTCTCGCACAGGGCGCAGGCACGGCAGGAGGCGACCGCCCGCTCCAGGGTGCCCCAATCCATCCCCGCGACCGAGTCCTCAGGGGACTTCGCGGGCACCGCTGGCGCTTCCGGCTGAGAAAGCCCCCCCTCGCCCGGCGCTTGCGGCCCGGCATCCCGCAGCCGCCAAACGGTCACGCCCATGGCGTCCAGGTAGCGGCGGCTGAGTCGGGGGTCCATCGACGGTGGAGCTCAGACGTCGCCGGTCTGGGGATGGGCGCGCTCCCGCGGCTGCAGGATCTTGTTGCAGGCGTTGATGTAGGCCTTGGCGGATGCGATGACGATGTCCGTGTCCGCGCCCTGCCCGTTGACGATGCGCCCACCCCGCTCCAGCCGCACCGTGACCTCGCCCTGGGCATCAGTGCCGCTGGTGATGCTGTTGACCGAGTAAAGCTTGAGGATGGTCCCGCTGCTGACGATCGACTCGATGGCCTTGAAGGTGGCGTCCACTGGGCCGCCGCCAATGGCGGTCCCCGGCTCCTCCTCGCCGTCCACGCAGAGCACCACGTCCGCCCTTGGGGTCTCGCCGGTCTCCGAGCACACGCGCATGGAAATCAGTTTGACGCGCTCATTGGTCGCGTCGAGGTTGGCGTCGGTCACCAGCGCCTGCAGGTCCTCGTCGAAGATCTCGTGCTTCTTGTCCGCCAGGTCCTTGAAGCGCGAGAAAGCGGCGTTGAGGTCCTCCTCCGCATCAAAGGTGACGCCAAGCTCCTGCAGACGGGTGCGGAAGGCGTTGCGACCCGAGTGCTTGCCGAGCACCATGCGGTTCTCCGTCCAACCCACGTCCTGGGCGCGCATGATCTCGTAGGTCTCGCGGCTCTTCAGCACCCCGTCCTGGTGAATGCCGGACTCGTGGGCGAAGGCATTGGCCCCCACGATGGCCTTGTTGGGCTGCACCGCGAAGCCAGTGATGCCGGAAACCAGGCGTGAGCAGTTGACGATCTGGCTCGTGTCGAGGCGCGTATCGCAGTCGAAGTGGTCCTGTCGGGTCCGCACCGCCATCACGATCTCCTCCAGGGCCGCATTGCCCGCCCGCTCCCCGAGCCCGTTGATGGTGCATTCCACCTGGCGCGCGCCGTTGCGCACCGCGGCGAGAGAGTTCGCGGTAGCCAGTCCGAGATCGTTGTGACAGTGTACGGAAAAGACCGCCTTGTCGGAGTTCGGCACCCGCTCGATCAGGGTGCGGATGAGGTCCCCGAACTGATAGGGCACGTTGTAGCCCACCGTGTCCGGAATGTTCACCGTGCGCGCCCCCGCATCGATCACCGCCTCCAGCACGCGGCACAGGAAGTCCGTCTCGGATCTGCCCGCGTCCTCGGGGAAAACTCGACGTTGTCCGTGAACCGTCGCGCCCGCTTGACCGCGTGCACCGCCTGCTCGACCACCTGGTCCGGCGTCATGCGCAGCTTCTTTTCCATGTGGATCGGTGAAGTGGCGATGAAGGTATGGATGCGCGCCGAGGCGGCGCTGGCCAGCGCCTCGCCGGCGCGATCGATATCCTTGTCCAGGGCCCGGGCGAGCCCGCACACCGTGCTGTCCTTTACCGCCGCCGCCACCGCTTTGACCCCCTCGAAATCGCCGGGGCTGGCGATGGGGAATCCCGCCTCGATCACGTCCACCCGGAGCCTCTCAAGGGCCTTCGCGATGCGAACCTTCTCTTCCTTGGTCATGGAGGCGCCCGGGCTCTGCTCGCCGTCTCGCAGCGTGGTGTCGAAGATAATGAGGTGCTCTTTCTCGCTCATGGGTTCGCTCTTGGGTCTGCTGGTTCACTCGGTTCGGTGGGGACGCGGTCCGAATCCGGATCGATCGGGGATGACGCTTGCTGTCCGGCCGCAGCGGGGGTTTGGGTACCTCAGCCGCCGTCCTCCAACTCGGCAACGGGCGGCGGACGATCGGGCATGCAGGTCGACGCGGGGAACCGCGCCCAGCCGCTGACAGCGGGATGAATGCGGCAGAGCGGCCGCACGTTCCCGGCTCTTCCGCGGGCCGGTTGCAGCACCGCCGGGACTATATCCCATGGCCTCTTCGCTGCCAAGGCGGCGACCAGCGGGCGGGCGAGAGATGGGGTACGGCAGGCGCGCATCCGTTAAGATGCGGGCCAGGAACGCTTCCCGGTAACACCGCCACCCATGACGGACCTGCACGATCTCGAGCTGCTGCTGCGCTCGGACACGCCCATCCTGCTCATCGAGTCCCTGGAGGAGCCGCGCATCGTCGAACTTGCGGCACGGCTTGCCGTGCGCATCAACGAGCCGGCATTCTGTTGGGCCGTCACCGAGGGACTGCGCCGCGTCGACCTCGACGCCGGGGTCCAGCGTCACCTGGCGGAGCCGCCAGAGGTCCTGCGCCACATCAAGGTCACGCCGCAGGGAGGGGTCTACATCCTGCTGGATTTCCACCCCTTTTTGGACAACCCGCTGCACGTGCGCCTCATCAAGGAGATCGCCCAGGGCTACGGCGAATTGCCGCGCACCCTCGTACTGGTCAGCCATGCCCTGCCCGCGCCGCCCGAGATCCGCCACCTATGCGCCCGGTTCGATCTGCGCCTGCCGGATCGCAACCGTATCCTCGCCCTGGTGCGGGAGGAGGCCCAGCGGTGGCAGCACGAGCAGGCCAAGCGCCCGTTCCGCGCCAATCGCGAGGCGATAGAGCGGCTGTCGCGGAATCTGCTCGGCGTCACCGAGTCCGACGCCCGTCGGCTGATCCGCAACGCTATTCGCAATGACGGGGCGATCACCAACGACGACGTGGAAGCCGTCACCCGTGCCAAGTACGAGCTCCTGGGATCGGGCGGCATCGTCCACTTCGAGTACGATACGGCGAGCTTTGCCGATGTCGCGGGGCTCGACAATCTCAAGCAATGGCTGGAGCGCCGCCGCAGCGGCTTCCACGGTGAGGCCGCGGGAGCCGATCGGCCGCGGGGCATCTTGCTGCTCGGGGTGCAAGGCGGCGGTAAGAGCCTGGCCGCCAAAGCGGTAGCGGGGCAATTCGGTGTTCCCCTGCTGCGGCTCGACTTCGGCGGCCTGTACGACAAGTACTACGGCGAGACAGAGAAAAACCTCAAGCGCGCCCTGAAGACCGCGGAGATCATGGCACCCTGCGTGCTCTGGATGGACGAGATCGAAAAGGGGTTGGCCGCGGGCAGGGAGGACGATGGGGTCGGTCAGCGGGTGCTGGGCACTCTGCTGACCTGGATGGCGGAGCGCAAGAGCGCCGTCTTCATCGTCGCCACCGCCAACGACATCTCGCGCCTGCCCCCCGAGCTGCTGCGCAAGGGGCGCCTCGACGAGATCTTCTTCGTCGATCTTCCGAGCGGGGAGGTGCGCGCGCGCATCTTCGAGATCCACCTGCAGCGCCGCGGCCTTGCCCCGGCCCAATTCGACCTGAAGGCCCTAGCGGCAACCAGCGAGGGATTCTCGGGCGCGGGCATCGAGCAAGCGGTGGTCTCGGCCCTCTATGCGGCCCAGGCCCAGGAGATACCCATCACCACCGAGACCGTGCTGACAGAGCTGGAGCGCACTCAACCCCTGTCCGTGGTGATGGACACCCAGATCCGGCAGCTTCGAGAGTGGGCGCGGGAGCGTACGGTTCCCGCGCACTGAGGCGCGCAACCACTCCCCGCTGGATCTGGATCTGCTTGCCCGAGGGGCTTCCTGCAGACACCTTGGAATCCCGATGACAGCACCTCAACTCCTGGCTCAGCTCAGCGGCCTGCATCAGATGGCGCGCGGGCTCCTGGCCGGCGTTCGACACCAAGACGTCAGCACCCGCTTTCATCCCGAGCTCGCCTCGCTCGCTTGGTACCTCGGGCGGAGCGTGTTCCGCGAGACTTACTGGCTGCGTGAGGTCCTCTCCGGCGACGCCGACCTCACCCAGCGCGTCCGTCCGCTCTTCGATGTGGGCGCGGCGAACCTCGATGAGCAATGCGCCGCGCTGCCGCCACCCGATCATCTGCTCGCCTGGGCGCAGGAGATCCAGGACGAGCATCTGAGGCGCCTGGCGACGCCCGGGGCACTGCCAGCCCATCCGCTCCTCAGCGACGACCGCTTGCAGTGGTTCCTGTTGCAGGAGGCCGCCCGCGACTACGAACTCATGCTCTCGGTGCTGCTCGCGCGCAGCTTGGCCAAGGCGACGGGGGACCATCTCGTGGGCGCGCCGTTAACGCCCCGCATGCCCGCACCGGAGCTCGCGGAGGTCACGCAAGGCCACTACCGGATCGGCTCGCGGTACGAGCCCTGGGCCTACGACAACGAGCTGCCGCCCCAAGCGGTGGAGCTTTCGAGCTTCCGCATCGCCCGGCGTCCCGTGACCAACGCCGAGTTCCTGTCCTTCATGGAGGACGGCGGCTACGCGCGGGAGCAGTTTTGGAGCAGCGAGGGGCGCGGCTGGCTCAGATCGCATTCCGTCGAAGCCCCCTAGCCGTGGCGTAGAGATGCAGGCGGGCAGTGGTACGAGGTGGGCATCAACGGCCCCGTCGACCTGGCCCCCGAGCAACCGGTCTCCGGCATCAGCCAATACGAGGCAGCGGCCTTCGCGGCCTGGGTCTCCGAACTGGGCGATGCCCTCGGCGGGGCGGTGCTGCAGCACGAATACCAGTGGGAGACGGCGGCCCGCGCCGGGCTCATCGAGGGCATCGGAAGTGCGTGGGAGTGGTGTTCCAACAGCCTCCATCCCTATCCGGAGTTCTCGCCTTTTCCCGACCAGGCGAGCACCGTGAGCGATTTCGGGGTCAGCTGCGGCAGCCTGCGCGGCGCCTGCCTGCACACCCAGCGTTGCCTGCGTCGGGCAAGCTTCCGCAACTGGGCGCACCCGCGAGCGCGGCACCTGATCGCCGGTATCCGGTTGGTGTTCCCGCCGGGCTAGACCACGCGGAGAAGGGCTGGGGGAATGAAGCCGTCGCAGGGCGCGGTGATCGCGTCGACGCGCTCAGGACGACAGGAAGCGCATCGACAGGTCAACCGCCTCCACGTCCTTGGTGAGACCGCCCACCGAGATCTCGTCGACGCCGGTCTCCGCGATCGCCCGGATCTCCTCGAGCCTGATACCACCCGAGGCCTCGAGCCGCGCCCGACCCGCGGTGATCTCCACCGCTCGGCGCAGCCGATCCAGATCGAAGTTGTCGAGCAGCAGGTGGGTCGCGCCGGCGGAAAGAGCCTCCTCGAGATCCTCCAGGGACTCGACCTCGATCTCGACCGGGATCCCGGCCGCGACCGAGCGCGCCGCGGCGAGGGCGGCAGCAATGGAGCCCGCCGCCAGGATGTGGTTCTCCTTGATCAGGATGGCGTCGAACAAGCCCATCCGGTGATTGAAACAGTCGCCGCAGGTCACCGCGTATTTCTGCTGGAGACGCAAGCCGGGCAGCGTCTTGCGCGTGTCGAGCACGCGTACCGGCAAGCCCGCGACCGCATCCGCGTAGCGCCGGGCGCGCGTGGCGGTGCCGGAGAGGGTTTGCAGATAGTTGAGGGCGGTCCGCTCGCCGGTGAGTAGGGCGCGGGCCGCTCCCTCCAGTTGACAGATGGACTGCCCAGGGGTCACCCGTTCCCCGTCCGCCACCCGCCAATGGACGGCAACGGCGGGATCGAGCTGGCGGAAGACCTCCTCGAACCAGCCGCTACCGCAGATAACGGCGTCCTGACGAACCACCACCTCCACCCGCGAACGCTGCGCGGCCGGAAGCAACGAGGCGGTGAGGTCACCGGGTCCCACATCTTCCTCCAAGGCCATGCGCACCTGGGCGGATATCTGGTCCGGAGACGGCTGCCCGCGCGGGTTCGACCCCGAGCCCGATGCGGCTTGTTCGTGGATCATTTCCGCTTCAGCGACTCCATGACGACCTCCATGGCACGGTCCACCAGCGGCGCATCCAATCCGCTGAGCTTGGTCACCATACCGCGCCGGAACAAGGCGGCAAGCTCTTTTCCGGAGAGCTCCAGCGCCTTGAGGCCGCGACGATCCACAAACAAGTGCAGGTCGGTATCCGGGCTGCGCCAAGCGAGCTTAACACGCAGCACGCCGACGTCATCGCGCCTGACGTCCAACCAGGTGCCGAGCGCCAAGTGCGGGCCCGCGGCACCGTCAAGCGCGGCTCGGTACTCGGACGCCGAGCCCTGCGCGACCGGTTCCCCACTCGGCCCGGTCACGTCCCGTCCCAGGTCATCCGAGCCAGCAAGGTGCAGGAAACTGCCCGTCTCCGGCGCGGTTCCGGCACCACGCAGGGCATTAATATGCAGCGCCTGCAGCTCTCGGAACCAGCGGGCCAGGCGACGCTGATCGAAAGCGACCGCGGCCAACGACTCACGCAGGTCCCGCAGCAGAACGGGTATTCGGCGCAGGAGGTCGCGGCGGTCTTCGTGCCAAATCTTAGGCCGGACACTCCACAGAAGAAGCTCCATGGTACCCACGGCGTCGCGCCATTCCGGCCCGTCAACTCCACCCTGCAGATACGCGCCCAGGAGGACATCCTGCCAACCGTCACGCAGCAGGGAGGAGACCATTTCAGGTACCCGAGGACTACCGCGCAGACGTTCCTCGATCGTCGCTCGCACCTTGGCGCGGGCGCTGCGGTGGCGCTCCTTACCTTCGAGCTCCTCTTTGGTCCTCGCTTCGCGGCTCTCGAACTGCGTGCGTTCGCGCTCAAGCTCCGTGGTCAGCTCCGAGTCGAGCTCGGCGAAGATGGCGGGATCCCGGTCATAGTCGTCGAGCACGCGGGTCACCGTGCGCTCGATGCGCGCGTAGGGGCTATCCGTAGAGCGGTCCCCATCGTCGGTCCAGCCGACGGCATACTCGGCAAGGTGGTTGAGCAGGCGCCTCGCCGGATGCTCCGTGTCGTCGAAAAAGGACTTGTCCGACAGTGCTACCTTGGCGATGGGAATCTGAAGCCGGCCGACGAGCGCCTTGAACGCATCCGGCAAGTCGTTGGCGTGCAGGATGCTCTCGAACAGAAGGAAGACGAGGTCGAGGGTATCCTCATCGCGTCGGTCCAGGAGCGGGCCGCCGTCGTAGGCGCGTTGCCGTTGGAGCTCGGTTCTGAGCTGGCGGAACAACTGCTTGGGGCTCATTTCGCCAGACGCGCTCTCTTGGGCGCGCGTCTGCAGGCGGGTCAGGGCCGACATCAACTCGCTGTTGTCAACGACCTCACCTCTTGGGCTGCCTTGTCTCCCGGGCCGGCGAGCCTCCAGCAGATGCTGCAGGTCCTCGAACGCCACCGCCCCGACCACCGCCGCCGGCAAATCGGAAGCGGGCTCTGGCATCTCGGCCCAATCCCCGCCGGGTTCCGCCGGCGCCTCGACCTCACGACCTTGCCCACTCTGATGGACCTCGGTTCGCGGGTGCACCCCTTGCCATTCCGCCGCGGGGGATGACCCCAAGAGCTCGAGACAGCGCGCGTAGGCATGGCCGACGTGGTCCATTACCTGCTTGTCAAAGAGCTTGTAGACCACCAGCTTGAGGTCCAGGTCCACGTACTCCCCGACCGGCTCGAGCGCCGCACGGAAGGCGTTGCAGATCACATGGGGACCCAAGGGGTCTGTGCGGCTGTCGATGGTCTCCCGCCCGGTCAGGGCGGCCTGCTGCCGGCGCAAAGCGAGCAGCGCGCCTCGGTGCCGACTCTCGGCCTTCGAGATAAGATTGGCTACCGCCAGGGATTCCTCCAACTCCTCGTGCTCGACCAAGGCGAGCTCGTGCTCGCGGCGCGTTCCGGTACCGGCGTCGGGCTCGCCGCCCACGGAAGTCATCCATGCATCGCCTGCTTTCGCCAGATTCGCCAAGAACTGGATCTCGATTGCTTCGCGCTGCCGTCGCAGCACGCGCATCGCCTGAAAATATCTGGCGTGGAGGTGATTGTTCTCGGACTTGTCCGCGAGATCGTACAGGGCATCTTCGACCTTTAGGAACAACCGCTTGAGCCGATCGGAAAGCTCGCGTTCGAGCAGCTCGCGACACTCCGCGAGCGAAGGCTCGCGAGCGGTCAGCGCAACGCCGTTGTCCCCGTTAACCTTCATCCTGTTTTTCCGCGCCATCGCCGGTTTTGGACTCGGTGACGGTACTTATGCCGGATCGCGGGTGAACGCCGAGATGCAACAAGGATTAGCTTTCCCGATGGGCGTGCCAGAAGCGGCCAGCCCCGATACCGTACGCAGGGATGGCGCGAGACAGTGTGGGAGCAGGCCACGGATACCGATCATCATAGCGTTGTTCGTCTTCCGAATCGCCCGAGCCCGAGGTTCCTGGACACGGCGGTGTCCGTGAACCTTGCTTCTCCGGTTGCCTCGCACCGCAATATGCAGGGCAGATCTATTCGCCGCTTTAACAGAAACAATCCTTGTTGATACTATGAGGCAAGAAATGTACCCGAGCCTCCTGGCGAACTGTTCGCCTTCACTCTAACAGATTGATCATCGCTAGAAAATCACGCAAAACGCCCGCTACCGAGCCATGAGGTTCAATGAAAGCCCTCATCCGCCAACTGTTCATATCTCTGACAGATAGCGTACGCGATCTGCTCCCGATCATCGGCGTCATCGCCTTTTTCCAGCTCATCGTCCTCGGACAGCCGATACCCAATCTGGGCGAGTTGCTGTGGGGTACCGTGCTGGTAGTCGCGGGGCTCACGCTCTTCGTGCAAGGCCTGAAGCTGGGACTATTCCCGATCGGCGAGACCATGGCATGGGATTTCGCGGCCAAGGGCAGCCTCTGGTGGCTCCTGGTGTTCGCCTTCGCCCTTGGATTCGGAACCACGGTGGCCGAGCCGGCGTTGATCGCCATCGCCGAGGAGGCCGCCGAGGTTGCCGCCCGCGGGGGCATGATCGTGGACGATACCCTCGCCCGGCAAGACTACGCGGAGGGCCTGCGCTACACGGTCGCCGTTTCCGTCGGATTCGCGATCGTCCTCGGCGTGTTGCGCATCCTGCGCGGCTGGCCGATCCAGTACCTGATCATCTGCGGCTACCTCGGGGTGGTGATCATGACCGCGTTCGCTCCCAAGGAGATCATCGGCATCGCCTATGACTCGGGTGGCGTGACCACATCCACCATCACCGTTCCCCTGGTCACGGCCCTCGGGGTCGGGCTCGCCTCCAGCATCGAGGGGCGCAACCCCATGATCGACGGTTTCGGGCTCATTGCCTTCGCCTCTCTGACACCCATGATCTTCGTGATGGGCTACGGAATCGCCTTGTGACCAGCTACCTGGCCAGCTTGTGGGGCTCCCTGATCGCCACCATCGACGACGTAATGCCCATCATCGGCATCCTCGTCGGATTCCAAATCCTGATACTGCGCCGGCGCATTCCCAACCTCAAGCAGGTGCTGCTGGGCTTCGTGTTCGTGCTGCTTGGCCTGACCTTCTTCCTCGAAGGTCTGGAGCGGGCGCTGTTCCCGCTTGGCAAGCTGATGGCCGAGCAGCTCACCGCGCCGGACTTTCTCGGCTTCACGGGCGGTGAGACCGCCATGAGCGAGCACTGGCAGTCCTTTGCCTGGGTCTACCTTTTCGCCTTCGCCATCGGCTTCTCCACCACCATCGCCGAACCCTCGCTGATCGCCGTGGCCATCAAGGCCAACCAGGTCTCCGCGGGGGCGATCAAGACCTGGGGCCTGCGCATCGCCGTGGCGATCGGCGTCGCCGTGGGCATCGCGCTCGGATGCTTTCGCATCGTTACCGGCACCCCCTTGCACTGGTACATCATCACCGGCTATGTCTTCGTTTTGTTCCAGACCTGGTTCGCGCCGCGCACCATCATCGCCCTGGCCTACGACTCCGGCGGCGTGACCACGTCCACCGTGACGGTGCCCCTGGTAGCGGCCCTCGGCCTCGGTTTATCGAGCAACATCCCCGGGCGCAATCCCCTGCTCGACGGCTTTGGCCTGATTGCCTTCGCCAGCCTGTTCCCGATCATGACGGTCATGGCCTACGCGCAGCTCAGCGAGTGGAGCGCCCGGCGCGCGGCCCGCAACGCACAGAGAACATCAGGAGATTGAGTCATGCACTTCAAGCTCATCGTCGCATTGGTCCAGGACAGTGAGACCCACGCGGTGCTCGAGGCGTCCCGCAATGCCGGCGCCACCGGCTCGACCGTCATCAACCAAGCGCGAGGCGAGGGGGTGGAGAAATCCAAGACCTTCTTCGGCCTGACCCTGGAGACCCAGCGCGACGTGATTCTGCTCCTGGTCGAGGAGCACTTGAGCCGTACCATTCTCGAAACCATCGCCAAGGCCGGGCGTTTCGACGAGAAGCCAGGCAGCGGCATCGCATTCCAGATCGACGTAGAGGACGCGGTGGGCATCAGCCATCAGATCCGCAAGCTCTCCGAGGTCGTTCAAGAGGAAATCTGATCATGAGCGAGAAAACGCTAGTACGGGTGCGCGACGTCATGAAGCCCCACTTCGACATGGTGGAGGGGATGGCTACCGTCGCCGAGGCGTTGGACACCATGCAGCATGTCGACACCAAGTCCCTGATCGTGAAGAAGCGCCACGAGAACGACGAGATCGGCATGGTCGTTGTTGTCCGACATCGCCCGCCAGGTATTGGCCCAGGACCGCGCCCCGGACCGCGTGAATATCTACGAGGTGATGTCGAAGCCGGTGATCGCGGTGCACCCGGACATGGACATCCGCTACTGCGCGCGGCTGTTCGGTCGTTTCGATCTATCCCGCGCCCCGGTGGTGGAGAATCGGGAGGTGATTGGCATCGTGAGTCTCACCGATCTGGTGATGAAGGGCATGGTGCCGCATCTCTGACGCCGGTGGCCCGGCCCGATCCGCTGCTGTCGAGCAGGAACCTCGAGCACTCCGGCTAGCCTGATGGACGGCTGGCTACCGGGCGCGCGGCGCGTTCCGTCCCCGAACTGGGACGAGCGGCCCGCCGGCGTCGTGGTCGATCTGCTCGTCATCCACGGCATCAGCCTGCCGCCGGGCTCTTTCGGCGGACCCTGGATCCAGCGACTGTTCCAGAACCAGTTGGATCCCCAGGCCCACCCCTATTTCGGCGGAATCGCGCACCTGCGGGTCTCCTCCCATCTTCTCATCCGCCGTGACGGCGAACTGATCCAGCTGGTCGCCCTCCAGCATCGAGCCTGGCACGCCGGTGTTTCCTGCTTCGACGGGCGCGAGTGGTGCAACGACTTCTCGATCGGCATCGAGCTGGAGGGGACCGACGAGGTTCCTTACGAAACGGCGCAATACCGGGTCCTTGCCGAAACCACGCGTGAGATCCAAGCGCGATTCCCGGGTATCACCGGGCGGCGGGTCGTCGGCCACAGCGACATCGCCCCGGGCCGTAAGACCGATCCCGGACCCGCCTTCGATTGGGAGCAGTTCCGAGCGCTGCTGTCCTGAAGTCAAGTCATCCCCGCGACGGATTCGCGTCGGACTTCCCGGGATGCGCGTTGGTCTCGCCGCATACGTCAGGCGAACAGAGCGCAGATTCCCAATTACAGGACCTGGCACCGACCTTCACGAACAATTTATGGGCTAAACATTGCCACCAGCGGCCGAGCCAAGCTCGGAATCAAGACCCTGAATCTGCTGAACGATCCTCACCAGCCTCTCTCCTGACGAAGTCAGGGAATACTCGGTTCGTGGCGGGATCTCGGCGAAACTCCGTTTCTCCAGAAGACCGTAAGCGGTCAGTTTTCTAAGCCGCTCCGAGAGGACTTTCGTGGAAATGCCCTCGATATGCCTTTCAAGCGCGCCAGGCCTCACGACCCCCGCCTCGATGGCGAGTAGGACGGAAACAGACCACTTGCAGCCGACCACATCTTCGAGCTTGCGGTAGACGCTTTGCCCAGGCTTGCTAATTTTTTTCTCCTTCGATTGCGACAAGTTACACCAACAGGTGCGTACCCCACCAAATCGTGCCCACTTACCCTGCGCAACGAATGAAACTATCGTGGAATCGTGCGCACACCACTGAATATATCCAATCGAGGAGAGAAACCATGACCGCCAAAGCCATTTTCTACCACGCAGGTTGTCCGGTCTGCGTCGCCGCGGAACACAACCTGGCCAACGCAATAGACCGTTCCCGCTACGACTTGGAGGTCGTGCATCTCGGAGACGACAGATCCCGCATCTCGGAGGCCGAAGCGACCGGCGTCAAGTCGGTGCCAGCGGTGGTGCTTGAAGGGATTCCGTTCCACATCAATTTCGGCGCCAGCCTGTCCGACCTCAAGTAAACGCACCAGCCGTCGCAACGCTGAAAATTCATCGCCTGCCGCGGCACAGGGATGTGACGCCATTTTCGAGCGCGCAAGCGTTTGAGAATGGCGCCATCCAAGAACCACGCTTCTTCGGTGGCGTGCTGATTTTGGCCAGGAGGGCCAATAATCAGCGATTTCTTTGGCCTGCCTTCGAAACGGAAGATACGAGGGCGCAATACGCTTCGCGTTGCGCTACGCGCTATCCAGCCACCAGCCAACCGGCATAGCGACAGAGATAGCGTGGAGATAGCGCGATCGGATCAGTGGCTCACGCAATTGTTGTAGCACTGCTGGAAAGCTGCCCCTTGGGCCGCGCACTTGTTGTTGCATTGCTGATGCTTGGAGGCTTTCGGGTCCTTGCAGTTACTGAGGCAGGAATTGAAGCAGGTCGTGAAGGCAGCGCCTTGGTTTGCGCACTTGGCATTGCAGTTGGTCGCACAGGTGTTGGCAGCGTTTGCGACGAACGCGGTCAGAAGTAACACCAAGGCGGCGAGAATGCGGTTCTTCATGATTGGTCCTCGTTTTCATTTACAGGCGGGCAAACGCGTTGCCCGCCTGCATTTACCGCTGATCGCCTCGGGGAAGTCAACGGAAGCCAGGGTCCCTGGTTGCAGAACGCCAACTTCATCACAAATCGCCGGAGTCACAACACGCCGAGCTTGACGCCGGGCTCGTGAAGTCCACCATGCCTTTTCCGGGGTGCGGGGTGCGGGAAACAGGGCGATCGGGCGGCGTTTACCTGTGGTCTACACGGTAAGTCCGGACAGGGATGCGCCCCGGGACTCCGCCTTCGGCGTGCGCCGCAGCCTTCTTTGCCACCCCTTGGCTCCCCGCCACGCCGTGAAACTTCTCCCGCAGCCTTTGGAATAAACACCTACAGCATCGGATGACGAACACACTCTCACTCGCGGCGACAAGCATGCCGTAACCACGCCCCTCTGGCTCGCCTCGCCGGCTCCGCTGGCAATGACCAGCGGCACTGGCCAAAGGATGACGGCGAAGCTGGTCATGAGCGCAGCGGGGATCGGCAACCGGCCGCGATGCTCGCCGCGCCGGAAGATAGCCTCGCCGTGACCCCGTGGTTGTCCCAAAGGAAAGGGCCTAGACGTAAATCGTCTAAGCCCTTGTTTTTATGGTGCGCCCTGTTGGATTCGAACCAACGACCACCTGATTAAAAGACCCAGGCTAGCGACAAGCCGCAACAGACAACAACAGCGATTTCCGCACGTTAGCCCCTTGCTGCTTTCGTGTTTTGTTGTGGATAACTGCCGCTTTTTGCCCCTGAGTGCGCCATGAGTGCGCCATGAGTGCGCCACGAGATGAGCGAGGCGTACCCCCCCCTTTTTTCGCCGGATGCGGATGCCGTGGTAGTCTCAGTCAAAAAAAAAATCTGGAAATCTCCTATTCCATGCTAGCACAACGGGTTCTCTGATGGGGTTGGGATCATTCCGCCTAGTTGATTGCGTGACTTGCCAAGTCAGTCGAAACTATTTGTCCGTGGCCCAAGAAGTCCTACCAGAGCAACGGTTAAGATTTCACCCCGACCTTGAAGTCGTCGTTATGGTGGTGCGACAGAACCACGAGAGACTCCGCACGATGCGAACGGCCATCCTTGGTCTTGCCCATTTTTCACCCCTCTGCGTAGGACATGCGGAGACCTACACCCATACGGGTAGTTCGACCTTCGGTTCTCGTGGAGTGTCATGCACCCGGATGGGAAACTCCACTTTCTGCAACTAAGGAACCCCCCGGGATACCTCGGCACCAAGGAGAAGTACGACGTGAAAACACTACTTACCACAATCCTATTAGCTTTCACCTCAATAACGACTCGTTGTCGGCCGCACTCAGTTATCAAACGGACACGATTCACGACCGATGTAGACTCAACAGCCGCAAGACATACGATCAAAGATCGTTCCAAGAAAAAAATGTTGCCGTGCTTTCATCAGATCCAGTTGTATCTTCTGATTTGCGTTGCAAGTATTTCCGCAGCCTTCAACCCCGCGAACGCCGAAGGCTACCGAGATTCCGCACAACCTCTTGCGCACATTTTCGAACTCCAAGGAGGACTAAAAGAGCTTGGATATGACCCAGGAGCGACGGACGGGATAATGGGTTCGAAAACGAGCGAGGCTATCCGGGCTTTCCAACGTGACCATGAGCTAACAGAGGACGGCAAGTACTCTACGTATGTTCTTCTGGACGTTCAAAGGCAAGTAGCAATTGCTCGGGAAGAGGCTACGCCTGAGGGGCGCAAGCGCAAAGAGGAGAAAGAGAATCTTCTTGCGATGAGCGACGATGAACTGGTACGTCTCATTCAAAACTCACAACAAAAGGAAGCTCGTCGGGTGTTGGATCTGATTGGAGAACGTGCGCTTGACCTTCCTGCCTCCGTAATTTTTGCCGCTATCTTTTCAGAAAATGGATCAGATGAGAACGCAAAAAAAATCACCGTTCTATTTTCCGACATTATACCCCGCTTGGGTTTGGCGATGCTTCTTTATCAATTCACGGACGTCAAGGACGGGATTCGTCAATTTCAACAAGACTTAGGCGAGAAAGTGACGGGTGAACTCACCTTGCGGCAGATCGGAGAGCTAGGCAAGAGAAAGGCCAGATTGTACGAGACTCCAGTGAATCTTCCTACATTCACTAAGATCAATATCTACTCAGACGATGGATACGTCAGCACGGAAGGGACGTGGGTACTTGAAGGGGAGCAGATCGCATGGCCAATCCAAACAACAAAAATTACGTGTCGTCGCGATACGCGTGAATGCGTGGAGATTACAGCACGATTAACGGTCCCGGGAGTGGACGAAGATGGCGATTCCTATATGCTGCACGTTGACTCTCGATCATGGAGCGTCCTTTCTTGGGATAGCAATCAGATTATCGCGAGAGATCCCGGGCGATGCAGGACCGCTGTATTGACTGTTGGTTTGCAATCCCAAGAAGTCTACGAAATCACAAGCAACAACGAAGGCAAAGAATGTTCAGAATCGCCACTCAGGGGCCTCTCACTTGAGAAACCCCGAATGGCTCGCCTCGTGGCTGGGTACGAGTTAAGTACAAATTTTTGGGAGGTGAGAAGGAAATCCCACCTCGATTACATCAGCAGTAGTTTTTTGGAAGAGCTTAAGGAAGAAGGGCTCGACCTTTTTAAAGTAATGGGGATTGAAGTTCCCAGTGTGCAAAACGGGTCTCGTTAATGCATTTGATTTGGGCTTAAAAAGCCATCTAGCCGCTTTAGCCACTTTAGCCAGCGTTCCCCCCGTTGACTAAAAACGCGTTTCTCCTCCGTGCCCTGGCTAGAACGGCTAACGTGGCTAGACAGTCAGGATCTCGCTCGTTAGTGAAAACATTTTACGTTGTCAGGAACAAGTATATGATGAGAATGGTTCTCATTAAAGAGGATGTTTGGGATGGCGACGTTCGAAGAAAAGATGGAGAAAGCGCGGGAGCGGATTGCGCGGTTGTCGGTCGGACCGGAAGGGCGGGACGAGCGGCCGACGTTATGGCACTGGATGCTCTCTGGCGTCGTCTCCAAGCGGGGAGCCTTCCTCCTCGATGCCGTCACTGCCAGCGCCCTGTACAGGGACGCCTATACCACTTGGATCTGCGGGATGCTGGCAGGTCCAGAACCGACACCCACCAGTATCGGGATCATGCTCCGCAAAGTCGGCTGTACGTCATGGCGGCCAGATCGCTGTAAACTTTGGCTGCTTCCAGGGAGGGACCACGATTCCGCGCGGCTGAGGGGCGGAGCATACTGGCTGCGGCGAGCAAAGAACGTGGAACATGGGGGCGATCCTGAATGGGAGCCCGATCCGCTGTACAAAAAGAAGAACCATGACCTCTATCACAAGTCAGCAACGAGGGTTGCAGAGATGTATCGAGCGCCGAGATTATGACGAAGCGTAACTGCAATGAAATATTCAACGATTTTCGCTTTTGCTGTAACTGCCACGTCCCTACAGGCGTGTGGGGATGAATGCAGGAAGTACTCGGACTTCTCTTGTAGTGAAATCGAGAAAGCCACCTATAACGCGTATTTCTACTTTCCGAACGATCAAGAATACTATCTTGGAACAGTCGCGGGACTTACTGCTTGCCAGGATGCTGCTGCTGACTATGCCGCATCGAGAGATCTCTTAAGTAATAGCGGATGGAGCTATATCTGTTGCATGCAAGCCAAGGGCTCGGAGTGCTATGAGAAGCATAAATAGACAAAAAAGCAGGTTTCTTGGGCGATAACGGCATGGGTTTCCTGATTGTTTTCTTATACGCGGTTAGTTCGATATTCCTGGCAGCGGGGGGATTTTATTGGGTCTGGGTCGCCATCAAAGTCGAAGATCTACCCATGCTGATTGTCGGTGTAGTACCTGCCGCATGGGTATTGACGTGCCCTGTAGGGGCTTGGGCCATTCTTTTCGGGTGGCCTGAATGGGTACGAAATCTCTTTGAGTTCGGTTGGACTTATCCAGGGTTGCTGGGATGAGAATTCTAAGCAGACTGCTTAGTTCTTTTGCTCTCACGCTTTTCTTTGCCTTCCCAGGCTTAGCGTGCGAACAGTTAGTTTCGGTAAAGTACCGAGCGTCTCCTGTTTGCCTTGATAGCTTTGAAACGGGAGACACGTCCAAGTCCAGTTGGATTCGTGGGGCGTGGTACGACCGTATGAATCAGTACATGGTCATCAACTTGAAGGGAACCATGTACCATTATTGCCGCCTTCCTGCGGAGCAGTGGAATGCCTTTCTGGCGGCACCATCACACGGCAAATATTATGGAAGCCACATCAAAGGTAGCTATGACTGCCGATTGGGGGGAGATACCTTCCTACGACGCGACGATGACACACAGATGAGCGCGCATCAACGCTAACGTGTAGGCCAACACCAATGCAATTGGGCGACTTCGTGGGTATTGGATTCGGCCTGCTGTTCCTGCTCGTGGTACTTTGGCTTCTCACGCGGCGGTGGTTCTGGCTTGCGGTCAGCTTGGTTGCTTCAGTCGCATGTTTTGCCGCAGCAATCGGCTCTGCTGTTGCTTTCGCAATTCCTGGAGCGGTGCTTTTCTTTTTCCTTGGAGTTGGCTTCGGGTATCTCTCCGAATGGATATACGTTCCAATGTACGTGAGTTGGCTTGAGGATTGGCTAGACCGTCAGGACCGGTACTGATCGGGGACTTTCTTAGCCGGTTTAGCCACCCCTGAGCCCTGATTTCCGTTTTCACTTTTCACCCTACCCCTGGCTAAACTGGCTAAAGTGGCTAAACAGCGCGGGATTCACCCAAAATATCGGCTTTTTCTTCCCGTCTTGCTTCTCGGAACGCAAGTAACCGTGTTCAGCGAGCGAGTCCAACACTTTGTCCGCTTCGGTGGCCTTGAGCCTGGGGCGCGGCCCACTCTGGGTTAACTTCATGCTGGTAACGGAATCGATGCCCCCGCTGAATCCAGCCTGAGAACGCGACGGGCATGTTCGAGCCAGATATCCTCGTCCGCCATCCGTTGTACTCGGACGGCTTCGTTTAGGAACCACTCCCCGAGTGCTTGGGCGGCAGCCCGCGTCACCGCTGATCTCGCTTTCCAGTTGATCCAGAACGGCGGGATTTTCGGCTAGGTGAAGCACAAGTGCCAACTTGGCGATCTGTGATACGGCCTTGCTCGCGATGTCCTTCACGTCTTCGTAGGCTTCTCCCTCGACCATGAGTCGCTCCAACTTGTTGTGGAATGCTCGCCGAGCGTGAGCGGCTTCAGAAGACAGCTTCGCCTTGTGGGGCTGGGGCTCGCACAACCATTCGGGCAATCCCTCGTGGTCCAGGATGCGCCGCAGGAGCCTGTTGTAGCTGTCCATGGCGAAGGGGCTTAGACATCATGTTTTGACCTGCCCGTCCTCAACGCTCGTGGGTTATGTTGGGGACGGAAATTGCCATCAACACAGAGCCACATTGAGGGGGGCAGGTCATGAGCAAGTTTAACCCAGAGCAGCATCGGATCGAGACGGCGTCGGCCTTGGAGGTTATCACCAACGCTGAGCAGCGAGGAGCGCCACGCGGCTTATGTGGGCCTGGACGTGCACAAAGAGACGATTGCGGTGGCGGTGGCGGAGCCGGGACGAGGCGAGCCGGTGTATCGCGGGGAGATCGCCAATAAGCCCAAGAAGGTGGAGAAGCTGTTGGCCAAGCTCAGCGAGGCCTACGAGGGCGGATTGCTGCTGTTCTGCTACGAGGCCGGCCCGTGCGGCTACGTGCTCTACCGCCAGATCCTCGCCTGCGGTCACGATTGCCAGGTGGTCGCGCCATCGAAGATCCCCAAGGCGCCGGGGGAGCGGATCAAGACCGATCGGCGCGATGCCTTGAAGCTGGCGCGGCTGCTGCGCGCGGGCGACCTCACGGCGGTGTGGGTGCCCGATCAGGAGCAGGAGCGGATGCGCGACCTCAGCCGTGCGCGCGACGACATGAAGGCGCAGGAGCGCAAGGCGCGCCAGCAGCTCAATGCCTTCCTGCTGCGCCATGGCCATCACTGGCCGCGGGGCAAGACGCCGCTGGACGCCGGCGCACGAGAACTGGCTGGCGGGGTTGAAGATGGAGCATCCCTGGCAGCAGGTGGTCTTGCAGGAGTACATCGACGCCGAGCGCGCCGCCGGTGAGCGGGTGGCCCAGCTCACCGATCATCTGATGCGCGCCCTGCCCGAGTGGTCGCTGGCCCCGGTGGTCGACTCCTTGATCGCCTTGCGCGGGGTCGACAAGCTCGCGGCGATCGTCCTGCTCGCCGAGCTCGGCGACATCAGCCGCTTCGACTCGCCCAAGCAGCTGATGGCCTTCCTCGGGCTGGTGCCCGAGCGAGCATTCCTCGGGCCTGCGCCGGCGCCAGGGGGGCATCACCCTCACGGGCAACGGGCATGCCCGGCGCATGCTGGTCGAATCGGCCTGGAGCTACCGCTTCCCGGCGCGTCAGACCAAGCACCTCAAGGGCAAGGCGCGCAATGCCTCGCCGGAGGCCAAGAAGATCGCCTGGAAGGCCCAGACACGCCTGTGCGGGCGCTATCGCACCCTCACCCGGGCGGGGAAGAACACCAAGCTGGTGTGCGTGGCCATCGCCCGCGAGCTGGCCGGCTTCATCTGGGACATCGTGCGCCAGGAGATGCCGCGCCTGGCGCCGCAGCAGGGCTGAGGCGGTGGCTCACCAGCGCGTCGTGCAACGGATTGATCGGGCAGTAGGAAAGAGAAACAGACACATTGACTCAGGGCATACACGGCCGGTGTGGAGAACCCTTGTCTCGGGCTATACCGGCGGCGTTCGGGAGAATCCCCAGCGGGCATCCCGAGCGCCGATCCCTGCTCGTAGAGAAAGGCTAGCTCCGCGACGCAGTGAAGTCAGGTGGTACCCAATCCACGCATATCAGCATGATCCACCGTCGCAATCTGCCGTGTGTGCCCTGAGCCAATGTGTTTGCATCCATGTCGACGCCAGCCTGTGGATATGTGGACGAGTCCGCATCCCTGCGGACCGGCCCGAGCAGAGACGTGTGGACAACCCGTGGACCGCGCCGAGAGGCTCGAGCAAAGCATCACCTGCCGGAGTGGCGCGGCCCACAGGTTGCCCACACTCTCGGGCCTCTCGCCCACATACCCACAGGCTCAACAACAAATTGTTTTTAAAGAGAATCGAAGAGGAGTGCTTTACGAAACATCGTGCCAATAGTTGACAGGTCAAAACATATCAGCCCTATGTTTTGGCAAGCCTTGCCAATCGGGAGCGAACACCATGGCCACGATGAACATCTCCCTGCCGGACGAACTGCGCGACTTCGTCAACGAACAGGCCGCCGAGTCCAGCTATACCAGCACCCGAGAATACCTGCGTCAGCTGATCCGCGCGCACCGCGAGTTGGTGAGGTTTCGCAAGCTCATCGACGAAGGCGTCAGTTCCCCGATCGAAGGCACCTTCGACAAAGGCTACTTCGACGACCTCCGCCCCGCGCAAGACGCAGGAAGATCCAAGAGTGACGGGCAGATCGCTCATCCGCCGCGAGCGGGCACGTAGAGATCTGGAGGAAGCCGCCGACTATCATTTCGCCGAGGGCGGCGACACGTTGGAGGCTAGGTTCATCGACTCCATCGAGCACAAACTGAATCTCATCGCCGACAGGCCCGCGATCGGCTCGTTGCGCTATGCCCGCGTATTGCAACGCAGCGATCTGCGTTGCTTCCCGGCAAAGCGATTCCAGTATCTGGTCTTCTATGTCGCGTTCCCGTACGGAATCGATGTACTGCCCATCCTGCAAGGTCGTCGAGACATCCCAACTATCTTGCAAGCCCCCAGCAGAGACGGGAAAGCAGGAGGCTTAGGGAAGGTCGCAGTCCGAGGATCGATGATTACAATCATGCATACATTTAGTTTGTTTTATCTGAATCGAACACATTGAAATCGATGATGACCTGCTGCGAAGGGCGCAAGCCCTCTGCGGCGTCAAGGAAAAGACAGCCCTGGTGCGCGAAGGGCTCAAGGCCCTGATCGAACGCGAGAGCGCGCGCCGCTTGGCACGGCTCGGCGGCTCCGAGCCCCAGCTGGAGCCGATACCCCGCCGGCAGTCCGATGCTGGCGCATGATCCTGGTCGATACCTCCATCTGGATCGATCACCTGCGCACCGGTGACGCGCACCTGACGGCACTGCTGAGCACGGTGAACGTTGCCATGCACCCCATGGTCCTGGGCGAGCTGGCCTGCGGGAACCTCCAGGATCGGCAGACACTGATGATGTTATGGCGCAACCTGCCACAACTGGCGGTGGTGACCGATGCCGAAGCCCTCTATTTCTTGGATCAGAACCGCTGTTGGGGGCGCGGCATCGGCTACATCGACCTGCACCTGCTGGCGGCTGTGGCGTTGAGTGCCCAGGCAAGCCTTTGGACCCGCGACAAGCGACTTCGGAAAACGGCGCAACAGCTCGGGCTGGCATATCCGGAGGCCTGAGGTCTCATGCCTAGGCAAACGATCGCAACGCCCAGCCACGACGGAGCAACCCGCATGGAATCCCTCGCCAAGCCCCTGCGCAAGCAACTGAAAGATTTGGTGGTGAAGGCGCGCGGCACGGCGGAAGATGCGGTCCGCGCCGCGATCCTCGGCGCGGCAGAAAGCGAACGAAGCACGGATCGATGTTAAGACTTTGGGTCGCGTGCTGGCTCTTGTTCGCGCCGGCCGCCCCGGCCGCGGAGAACCGGAACGTCCTCGTGCTGTATTCCAACCATCGCTTGCTGCCGGCGAATCTCGAATTCGAAGCCGGCCTGCGCGAGACGCTCGCCAATTCGACGGAGCTGAATGCCGAGTTTCTCGACTATCCCCGTTTTGGGGGGGAGTCCTACACTCGCGCGCTGACCAGCTTCCTGGGCGAGAAGTACGCATTGCGGCCGCCGTTGGTGCTGGTCGTGGGGGCCGAAGGGGCACTCGATTTCGTGCTCCGCCATCGCGCCGAGCTGTTTCCGCGGGTCGCGGTGATCCATGCGGCCGTTCCCCGTTCGTTCCTGCGATCGCGCCCGCCGCTGCCGGCCGACGTGGTCGGCGTTCCGATCGAATACGATTTTTCGGGCACCATCGAGCTTGCGCTGCGCTGGCATCCGCGCGCCCGACGGCTGCTGGTGGTGACGGGCGCCTCCGCGTGGGATCGCGCCTGGGAAGCCGAATTGCGCTCCGAGGTGCCGCGATTCCAGGATCGGGTCACCGCCGAGTTTCTCGCCGGCCTGCCGACCGATGCGCTGTTGCAACGGCTGCGTGCATTGGGCAAGCACACCGTTGTGTTTACGCCGGGCTACTTCGAGGACGGTGTCGGCCACCAGTTTTCCCCGCGCGAAGCCGCCGGGCTCATCGCCGCCTGTTGTCGCTCACGGTCATCCGCGAGTTTTTCTCGGAGTAATCCCGCTAGAACTGCCGGTGTCCACCACGGCTGTTGTCGTGGTTTGTGAGCCACGCTTTGCCCATCTTGGGTCTTTGTTGTGGCAGCAACGAAGGTTGAGGGTATCCTCAGACGCATGAGACCAATCCCATACAGTCCAGCACGGCGGGGCCCCGATGTTGAGCCGACCTGCACCCTCCAGCGCTGGCGCAACACGTTGTTCGGCTCTTTGTTCGGCTCTTGTTCGGCTCGCCAGGTGAGCCCGATGCGGATCGCTGCACTCTGCCTTCTTTTGTTCATTTCCGCCGCGCTGCCGGCCCAAGATCGCAGCGAGCCCTACCGGGTGCTCGTGTTGCATTCGCACGGAAGCAGCCTGCCTGCGAACACGGACTGGCATAACGGTATCCTGCGGGGATTTGCCTCGGCGCCTGACATGCAAGTCCAAATCGATGTCGAAGCGCCGGATCTGACGCGCGTTGACGATGCAGACTACGTCGCTGAGTTGCGCCGCGGTTATGCCCTGAAGTATCGCGACTACCGGCCTGATCTGGTCATCGCGACCTACACGCCGGCATTCCTGTTTCTGTTGAAATACGGAGAGGAGCTGTTTCCTGGTGTGCCGATCGTTTTCTGCGACCCGGATGGCCGCATCGTGAGCGCACACAAACTGCCGGCGACCATGACCGGCGTCACGTTCAATGTCGACATCGCAGGCACGCTGGAATTGGTATTGGCGCTGCATCCCGACACCGAGCGGGTGGCCGTGATCGTCGGGACCGGTGCGTATGGCCAATGGTACGAGCGCCTAGCAGAACAGGCATTTCAATCGCTGAAGACCCGCCCTGACGTTGTCTGGTTGAAGGGCCTGCCATCGACCGAGCTCTTGGAGGCGGTCAGTCGGCTGCCGGGCCGAACGGTGATCCTCTACCTGGTTCAATATCAGGACCGAGCCGGCAATTCCTACACGCCGCAGAGCATCCTTCGCGATGTCGTCGATGTGGCCAGCGTGCCAACCTATGGCCTCTGGGATACCCTGATCGGTACCGGTATCGTCGGCGGTCGCATGATTACTCTGGAGGAAGATGGATTTCGCGCGGCACAGTTGGGCGTGCGCATCCTTCGGGGCGAAGCGCCGCAAGCGATACCTGTCGTCAACCGGCTGCACAACCCGGCGATCTTCGACGCCCCGGCGCTTGCGCGTTGGCGGATCGACGAAGACCGATTGCCCGCGGGCAGCCGCATCCGCAACCGTCAACCCTCGCTGCTGCAGGAACATACGGGCGCGATCGCCACCGGGGCCCTCGTCATCGCCTTGCAGGGGGTGCTGATCGCGGCCTTGTTCCTGAATCGGAGACGCTTGCAGCGGACCGAGCGCGCACTGCGCGACGAGAACGCCCGCGGCAAGCAGACCATGAGCGAAATGATCGCACTGCGCGCAACACTCGCCCGATACGGCAAGCAGCGCAGCCTCGGCGCTATGGCCACGGCCATCGCCCACGAGATCAATCAGCCGCTGATCGCCATCCAGAACTACGCCCAGGCGGCGCAACGGCGCCTGCGCAGTGGCAACGACCAAACGCCCAAGCTGCAAGCCTTGTTCGAGAAGATCGAGGGCCAAGCGACTCGGGCGGGTGAGATCACCCACAAGGTGCGGGCATTCATCAATACCAATCAGGTCATCCTGGAGCCGCTGCCGCTGTGCGCGACCTTGCAAGAGGCGGTCGGGATGATGGAGCTGGAGACCGAGAGGCGTGGCTGCGTCATCGACTGCACGTCCGCCGGAGATCTTCCCGCCGTCCTTGCCGACGGCCTCCAGGTCCAATTGGTGTTGGTCAACCTGCTGCAGAACGCGATTCAGTCGGTCTGTGGTGACGAAGCGAGCGATCACTGCGTGCGCGTCCAAGCCGAAAGGATCAACGGCGAGGTCCAGGTCTGCGTCTCGGACCGGGGACCCGGGGTACCGTCGGAGCAGGTCGACGCCATCTTCGAACCGCTGCATTCAGCCAAAAGCGGCGGCATGGGCATGGGTCTGTCGATTTGCCAGGAGATCATTGAAGCCCACGGCGGAAGACTTTGGTATGAGCCCAACCCCGATGGCGGTGCGATGTTCTGCTTTACGCTGCGCGTGGCGAGCCATGACAAAAACACCTAAACAAACGGTGTTCATCGTCGATGACGACGATGCGGTGCGCGACTCGATACAGGAGTTGCTCGAGTCCGTCGGTCTGCGCGCCGAGGGCCATCCCTCCGGTCAGGCGTTCTTGGACGCATTCGAGCCGGAACGCCCCGGATGCCTGATCCTCGACGTGCGGATGGCGGGCATCAGCGGTCTGGCGGTGCAAGAACGCCTCAACGCACTGGGTGCGACCCTGCCGATCATCATGCTCACCGCCCATGGCGACGTCCCCATGGCGGTCCAGGCCATGCAGGCCGGGGCCGTCGATTTCCTGCAGAAGCCCTACCGGGACCAGGCCCTGTTGGATAGCGTCAATCGGGCGTTGGAGTTGGACCTTGGCGCGCGGCAATCAGGCACCGGGGACGGCGATCTCGCCCAGGGTCTCAGCTTGCTGACGCAGCGCGAACGCGAGGTGTTCGACAGCTTGCTCAAGGGCGGCACCAGCAAACAGATCGCCCGCGAACTGGATGTCAGCCACCGCACCGTCGAGGCCCATCGCCAGAATCTGCTGCGAAAGCTGGGCCTGAGCTCCGTCAAGGAGCTGCTTGCATTGGCGCTGGCGTCGGAGCGGGAACGCTAGGCGGGCAGAGCGCGCGCGCATGCCTGGTTTCGTGCCCTGAACCGATCCGCGCGGGTTCGCTCAGCGCGTTGTCTGTGGCTGTTTCTCCCGGTGACTACGTACGTAGGACGCGTAGTCAATCGTATGTCCCTCCTGCCTACGCTCCTCTATCGTCAAACCAGACAAGAATTCTGAGCGCGGTGCTGGCAACGCGGTAAGACCGGCCTGCCTATCGACAAGCGCGCTATTGGCGAAGGGTTGTTTCATCGCCGCTGCAGGAGTCATCAAAGCCCCATGCCAACAGTGACGGTGTATGTGGTCAGCGCTGACCCCGCCATGCTCGCCTGTCTCGTTGAGTTGCTGCGGTCCGCGAGCCTGCGCAGCAAGGCGTTCACCGATCTGCAGGCTTGCCTCGATCATGTCGGCCCAGACCGGATCGGCTGTCTGCTTATCGATATGCCGGCCAATGATTCCGGTGGCTCCGAGCCGAGCCAGCTCGCCGCCGCCTGCGCCCGAATGCCGACGCTGGTCATCGTCGATCGCGGCGACGTCCCGCAGGCAGTCAGCGCCTTGAAGGCCGGCGGGTTGGTCATCCTGGAGAGGCCGGTCACACGCGCCGACCTGTTGGCTGGCATCCGAAGGGCAAGGTCCGACGAGGGGTAACCCATCGCGTTACGTACGTAGTCTAAGTGGAACGGCCAATGGGAATATCGGCAGGCGTGGGTTCAAATGACTTCGCGCCGGGGTCGTCGCGACGGCTGTGTGCCACTGTGCCAGTGGCAGCGATCCCGCAATCGAAGACGCCCCTCGAACCGATGCCCGCACCGCGTTTGAAGGCGGAAACCCCAGCTTTTATGAGTGAATTGGAGCATACTGCGATGATTGAAAATCCTGGGCCAACGGCGCGTCTGCGCGCCAAGGTTCTTGCCGCAACAGTGGCCGCTATGTTGTCTGGCGCCATGTTATTTGGCGCTAGCGTCGCTGTGGCGGCAGATGCCGCCCCCAGCTCCGGCGCCAGAGGCACCTACGACGCTGCCGCGGGCACGTATACCGTTGGCGCGGGCGATGACCTCGGCTTTCCAACCCTGACCCCAGCCCCGCACGCGGGCGCCGCATTCTGATATCACTTCTTAACCAGAGGATAGTGCGCATGCGACTTAACAAACCAATTCCCCCGAAATTGTCCCTCGTGGCGGCGCTCAAAACCGCCGGTTCGATCCTGGCCCTGACGGGCTGTCTATCCATCGGCAGCGCCCATGCCGCCGACCCCGGCGACAAGCCCAACATCCTGTTCATCATGGGCGATGACATCGGCATCATGAACGTGGGTGCTTACCATCAGGGGCTCATGGTTGGGGAGACGCCCAACATCGACCGCATCGCCAATGAAGGTGCGCGGTTCATGACCTACTATGCCGAGCAGAGCTGCACGGCAGGGCGCACCGCCTTCTTCACCGGCATGCATCCGCTGCGCGCCGGCATGGTCATGCCGCAGCTTCCGGGTGCCACCAGCTCGCTGTTGCCGGGCACGCCCGCGCTGGCCAAATTCCTGCTGGATCTCGGCTACAACACCGGCGAGTTCGGCAAGAACCACCTTGGCGATAAATCGGCGTCGCTGCCGACGGCGCACGGCTTCCAGGAGTTCTGGGGCTACCTGTATCACCTCGACGCCATGCAGGGTATCAGCTTCCCCGACATCAACAAGACGCCGACCGATCAGACCGTTGTTCCGCCCTGTAAGAACACCCCGGTCAAGGGTCTCGCAGAGGTCCCCGGTGCCGTGGACCCGAAGACCGCGCTCTGCATGACCCCGCCACGGCCGGTCATCCACTGCACTTCTTCGGACGGCACGGAAGAGAACCAGAGCTGCAAGGACGAAGGGCCGCTGACGCTGGAACGTTCCAAGACCGTGGACGAGGAGATCTCCGCCCAGGTCATCGACTTCCTCGACCGCAACGACCCCGAGAAGACCGGCAAGCCGTTCTTCGTCTGGTATAACCCGGCGCGCATGCACGTCACGACCATGCTCTCGGACAAGTACGATGGACATGCTGGGCGCAGAAGGGCGGCAAGGACTGGGGCATCAACGAAGCCGGCATGAAGCAGATGGACGACAACATCGGCTACGTGCTGAAAAAGCTCGAGGAGATGGGCGAGCTCGACAACACCATCGTCGTCTTCACCACCGACAACGGCGCCGAGACCATCACCTACCCGGACGGCGGCATCACGCCCTTCAGAGGCGGCAAGCTCACCACCTGGGAAGGCGGTATGCGGGCGCCGATGGTCATTCGCTGGCCGGGGCACGTCAAGGCCGGCACGAATCCGGACCAGATCTTCTCGTCACTGGACTGGGTGCCCACCTTGGTCAATATCGCCGGCGGGCCTTCGGGTGATGGCCTGAAGAAGCAGATCGAGGCCGGCGAGTACCCCGGCATCGTCAAGACCACGCTGGATGGCGTTCGACCAGCGCGACTATCTCGAAGGCAAGGCGGATTCGGCACGCGACACCTTCTTCTACTACACCGGTGCAAAGATCCTTCGGCGGTGCGGTACAAGAACTGGAAGTTCTACTACACGATGGTGTCTTCCAATGCGACGGATAGCTTCTGGACCCCCAAAGACCTATCACTGGACCTATGTCAACAACCTCAAGCGTGATCCCTTCGAGCGGTCGGTCGCGTCGGTTGATGGGACCCTCCTGGGCTACGGTGGCGCACTGGCCGCCCCAAGCACCGCGTATATCTATGACTGGAACCTGCTGCCCATCGGGCAGCTGCTGTGGCTGAAGGAACTCGAGACGTATCGGGACTTCCCATCGCTGCAGACTCCGGCGAGCTACAACCTGGATCACATGATCCACGGCGATGCAGGATGCGAAACACATCAGCCACGCGGTCAGTAACGGCGCGAAGCGCCGGTGATGCGATGGACCGGGCGGCTCGCAAGGGCCGCCCGGATAACGGGAGTCAGCCTTGTCTTTTGCCTGGCAGTGAGGCAAAACGCGAAACCTGAGCCGTTTCCTTATGTGCGCACCGTTCCGCCGCTGGGCACTCCACCATGAGGCCGCTGAGGGCCGAGAGGGCGCTGACCAGTCTGATCTAGGCATCACGCAGTGCGGCCGAACGTGCCCGAATCCTTCTTTGCCGAGGCACCCATTGCCTCTACCCGAAGACTGAGCTCATGAACAAATCATTCAATCCATGGCGTTGGCTGGTCTGGGCTTTGGCCATCACATGGCTGGGATGCGCACCGGCGATGGCCGAGATGAGCGCCGAGGAGCTGGCCAAGCTCGCGCAGAACCCGGTCGGCAACCTCATCAGCGTACCGTTTCAGAACAACACCAACCTCAACTACGGGCCGGAACGGGGCACGCAGAACATCCTCAATATCCAGCCGGTGATCCCGATCTCGATCAACAAGGACTGGAACATCATCACGCGGACCATCGTGCCCGTGATCTGGATGCCGTCGCTCGGAGAAGACATCGGCAGCACGACCGGCGTCGGCGATACCGTCTTCACGGCCTTTTTGTCGCCGGCCAATCCCGGCAAATGGATCTGGGGTGCAGGACCGGTCGTGCAGGCCCCGACCAACACCAGCGACGAGCTGGGTAACGGCAACTGGGGGCTTGGTCCATCCGTGGTGCTGTTGCATCTGGAGAAGGGCAGTCCCTGGGTCTATGGCGCCTTGGTCAACAATATTTGGTCGCTGACCAACAACCAGCAGGGCGGCTACTACAACAACGGACTGATTCAGCCCTTTCTCAACTACAACTTCAAAGGCGGCCTGTATCTGACTTCGGCGCCGATCATCACCGCCAATTGGACCGCCGACAGCGACAACCGCTGGACCGTTCCGGTCGGTGGCGGCGTCGGCAAGATCTTCCACCTCGGCAAGCTGCCGGTGAACATGCAGCTCTCCGGGTACTACAACGCCGTGACCCCGGATTTCGGCGCCGACTGGCAGATCCGCGCGCAAGTCCAGTTCATGTTTCCGAAGTAGGATTGAGCTTCAATCCTGATATCAACCGGCGCGACTGCGGGTCCGCCTCCCATCACGCAACCAAAGCAAAGAGTAAAACAATGTCGTATTCCTATTCCAAGATGATCAGCGCGGTTGCCATGACCGCCATGGTGCTTTTCGGCAGTCTGGCCGTCGCCGATGACGCCAAACAACCAGTCGGCACGGTACTCCATTCAAAAGAGCTCGCTTCATCATTGCGTAGCAGAGACTTGACCATGTCGATTCAACCCTGTTGACATCAACTGCACTGAGCGCCGCATTGGACTCACCAGCGGCTTGGCCTTTGCCCAGTCCGCAACCGCGACAGAAGACGCGGCCATCATGCACTGATGAGGCGGCCGAGGCCAAGGCGATGGCAGCCGAGGCCGCCGAGAAGCCAAGGTGGCAAAGGAAAAGGCCATGGAAGCGCAGGGTGAGCAGTTAGAGAAAGAAGAGGTAGGCGGGTTACGTATTTCACCACCAACTGATACGACGGCTCTATCCGTCGACATGATGAACACGCCGTCATCATCTATGCGATCGAGCCGCCAACTAACATGCAAAGGCTAACGGAGTTGCCAAGCAAGGAATGCTAGATTTCATGAACACGAAACGCTGACCGGCGTTCGAGCTCCGGCTACTACTCAACTTCGGCGCCACGCTGATGAAAGACGCCATCGTACCCTGCGTCAATGCCTTGGAATAGTGACGCGTTCATAGCCTCTTCTTGCCGCGTCGCAACAGAGTGCGACCTCAGGATATCCACCGGGATGCCTGAACAAAGCGATCTTCAAACGAGAAGACGAATGAGTGGGTTCTTAACCCGCACGGCAGTCTTCACCCGATTCAACAAACCCTTTCAGCAAAGAGTAAAACAATGTTGTATTCCTATTCCAAAATGATCGGCGCGGTTGCCATGACCGCCATGGTGCTTTTCGGCAGTCTGGCCGTCGCCGATGACGCCAAACAACCAGTCGGCACGGTCTCCATTCAAGAAAAAGAGCTCGGCTTCATCATTGGCGGTAGCAAGGGCAGCGGGACCTTGAAATTCAAGGGCGAAGACCACTCGTTCAAGCTCAAGGGAATCAGTGTCGGGGCCAATGCCGGTATCTCAAAAATGAGCGCATCTGGCGAGGTCTACGATCTGACTGACATTTCAGAGTTCCCAGGAACCTTCACCAAGCTCGACGCCAGCGTCGCCTTGGGCGGGGGCATGGGCGGACTGCGCTTGAAGAACCAGAATGGCGTGATGTTGGTGCTGCACTCACGCACCGAGGGCGTCGATCTCAATCTCGGAAGCATGAGCGGAATGACTATCACGATGGAGTAGTGATCAACTGCCGCCAGGGATGGCGCGGACATCGTTGTCGTTGTCGTAAGCGTGGTCGGATAGTCGGTTACGACGAACGACAACGACGAAGGCAAACTTGACTCATCTGCAAATTGTGCGCGTGGACCCCAGTCGATTGCCCGATTTTGAACTGTGCGAGGAGAACCGATGACCGCCCCCCTGTCCCCCGGCCGGCGCCCTGCCATCGCCCCGTTGCCGATGGTGCCTGCCGTCCGGAGCCTGGCCCCGGTTGTCCCGCATCTCATCGCGGCTGTCCTTGGCATGTTGCTGCCCGCTGTGCCGGCGCTCGCGGCCGACGAGGCCGCCACCGACGGCTATGTCGGCAGCGCGCGCTGCGGCACCTGCCACGCCGCCGAGCTCACCGCCTGGCGCGGCTCCCACCACGACCTGGCCATGGCCGAGGCGACGCCGGACAACGTCCTCGGCGACTTCGACGACGCCGAATTCACCGCCCACGGCGTCACCTCGCGCTTCTACCGTGACGGCGACGAATTCCGGGTCGACACCGACGGCCCGGACGGCAAGCCCGCGAGTTATTCCATCGCCTACACCTTCGGCTGGACGCCGTTGCAGCAATACCTGATCCGCTTCCCGGGCGGACGGCTGCAGGCGCTCGGCATCGCCTGGGACTCGCGCCCGGTGGAGGAGGGCGGCCAGCGCTGGTTCCACCTCTACCCGGACGAGGCGGACTACGGCCCCGATAATCCGCTGCACTGGACCAACCGCGACCAGACCTGGAACTACCAGTGCGCCGAGTGCCACTCCACCGACCTGCACAAGGGCTACGACCTGAGCACGGACGCCTACACCACCACCTGGGCCGAGATCGACGTCGCCTGCGAGGCCTGCCACGGCCCCGGCGCCGCGCACGCAGCGCAGGCCGAGGCCGCGGCGGCGGGTGATGCCGGCGCTTGGGATGCGCACAAGGGCCTGGCGCCGGACCTCGCCGACCGCGACAACGCCACCTGGGTGCAGGACCCGGAGACCGGCCTGCCGCACCGCGAGCCGCCCCGCAGCAGTCATGCCGAGGTCAATACCTGCGCCCGTTGCCACGCCCGCCGCGGCCAGCTCCACGTCCCCTACACGCCGGACGCACCGCTGGAGGACACCCATCGGCTGGCCTTGCTGACGGAGGGCCTGTACTACGCCGACGGGCAGATCCAAGACGAGGTCTTCGTGCACGGCTCCTTCATCCAGAGCCGCATGTTCCACCAGGGCGTCACCTGCAGCGACTGCCACGACCCGCACTCGCTGCAACTGCGCGCGCCCGGCAACGCCGTCTGTGCCCGCTGCCATGCACCGGCGCGCTATGACAGCGCCGAGCACCATCATCACCCGATGACCGATACCGCGGGCGCCAAGGGCAGCGGCACCGCCTGCGTCGACTGCCACATGCCCGAGCGCAACTACATGGTCATAGACGCGCGCGCCGACCACAGCCTGCGCATCCCGCGCCCGGACCTCGCCGCGGCCCTCGGCACGCCCGACGCCTGCACCGGCTGCCATACCGAGCTGACCCCGGCACAGGCGGCGGCGCAGGTGCAGACCTGGTACGGCACGCCAAAGCGCCCGGCGCACTTCGCAACCGCGCTGCACGCCGGCCGCAGCGGTGCAGCGGACGCCGCGGCAAAGCTCGCCGCGCTGGCCGCGGATACACAGGCGCCCATGATCGCCCGGGCGACGGCCCTGGACCTGCTCGCCGAGCTGCCGGAGCCCGTCGATCCGGCCCTGTTGGAAGGCCTCGCCGAGTCCGATTCCCCGCTGCTGCGCGCCGCCGTCGCCCGCGCCCTGGAGCGCCTGCCGCCGCAGAACGCGCTGAGCATCGGGCTTGATCTGCTGCACGACCCGACGCGCCTGGTGCGCATCGACACGGCCCGCTCGATGGCCGCCTTCGCCCGGCTGGAGGCCAACATCCCCGGTCGTGAATCCCCGCTGCGCAAGGCCCTCGCACCGGCCCTGGCGGAGTACCGCGAGGCCCAGCTCACCAGCGCCGAGCGCCCGGAGGACTGGCTCAACCTCGGCGTGCTCGACAGCCTGCTGGGCGACGCCGATGCCGCGGAGCGCGACTACCGCCAGGCGCTGGCGCTCGACCCCGGATTCACCCCGACCTACGCGAACCTTGCGGACCTGTACCGCGCCCTCGGTCGCGACGCGGACGGCCGCGCCGTGCTGGAGCAAGGGCTGGAACAGGCAGCGGACGACGCCGACCTGCTGCACGCACTCGGCCTCTTGGAGATCCGCGCCAAGCACCTGCCCGCCGCGGTGGACCTGCTCGGCCGCGCCGCCGAGCAGGCCCCGGAGCAGTCCCGCTACGCCTATGTCCACGCCCTGGCGCAGGAAGCGGCCGGCGACCCGCGCGCGGCCATCGCCACCCTCACGGCAGCCACCGACCGCCACCCCAACGACGCCGACATCGCGCTCGCGCTGGTGAGCCTCAACGCCAAGGCCGGCGACCGGGACGCCACCATCGCCTGGGCGGAGCGCTACCTGGCCCGCTTCCCGGACCCGTCCGGGCAGGTCAGCGCGCTGCTGGCGCAGCTCAGGGGCGCTGCCGAGTAGCGTTCTTAGGAACGGTTCACCAATAACCTGCATAGCGCTATCTATTCATGGGCGGAGCGCAATCGGGGGGGGGTCGGGATCGGGATCGGATCGCTATCGGAATGGGAATCGGAATCGGAGACGAGAGAGAGACGCGATATGGTATTCGGCCATGAGAAGCTCGACGAAGCTTGCAGCGTGGGCCTACGGTTGAGCGAGGAGCTTGGCGATACGGGGTCAGTCAGCCGATACCGATACCCATACCGATACCGACACCGATACCGATACCGATTAGATGGCTAATAGCGACACCCAAGCCGACAAGCTGTTCAATTTAATTCTTTCAACCTTACTAAGCGACCGCCACCAATTCCCACGGCATTCCCCAATCACTTACCCATATCCTCGACTCGGGAGACAGTGCAAAAAGACCCTGTAAGCTCGTCCCGCTGATTGCGTTGTCGGCCTGGATGCCCGGCGCAATCGCGGCCGCCGACAAGCCCAATATCCTCGTCA
>CAVTOR010000004.1:0-139125 GCA_963736235.1 uncultured Gammaproteobacteria bacterium | reverse complement strand
TTGGTGCGGACGGGGTTATCCGATCTCCGTTCTGGTTCGCCGCCGAGGGAGCCCTCGTCGGCCTGGCGATCGGCTATCTGGCGACCCGGTTCGGCGGCGAGGGTCCCGAGACGGTCGGACGTTGAACGACGGTTGGTTGAGAAATCCACATCCCATGAGACCGGAGCACGAGTCGCTCCAAGGCATCGAGAACCATCCCGGTTCAGGCATGGCTTACGCAGGGTTTATTTCCGAATTCGGCCATTCGAACAATGTTGAGTGGAGCGCCAGTACCCATTCGTGATTCTCAGTTTCCTGATGCTCGTACTTCAAGCGAGGGAGTTTCTATGTCCCAGTTCCGCATCGGCCTTGCGATTTCCGTCATCGTCATGGGATCGGCGATCGCTGCCGAGTCCATCGATCTGGCTGGGCAGGGTTCAAGCGCGCTCATAACGCAGGCCGAGACGCTGTTCTCGGCTGGAAAGTTCGTCGAAGCATGCCGCATCCTCGCCAAGAACGCGAAGCAGGGTGACGCCTCGACCTGGGTTATGACTGGCCGGTGCTATGAGGAAGGGAAGGGGCTGCCGCAGAACCTCACTGAAGCCTTCAGATGGTACAGAGAAAGCGCCCTCCAAGGACACCGCGAGGCGGAGAACAAAGTGGGAGAGATGCTGCTGGACGGTCGTGGGACCGATGTAAACATCCCCGGGGCAGCCGTCTTATTTGAGCGCGCGGCCAAGAAGGGCCACCCGGATGCGCAGTATCATCTGGGATCTCTGTACCAGAGCGGCATGGGGGTGAAGCAGGATCCGGTTGCGGCATTCAATCTGTTCGCGGCCTCCGCTGCGAGCGGAAACATTGCGGGCCAATACGCTTTGGCCAAGGCGTACGACACGGGCAAGGGCGTAAGCGCAGATCAAACCGAGGCGATCAACTGGTACCGACAGGCTGCGGATGCGGGCCATGGCGGCGCACAGTACGAGCTGGCGGTCAGGTATTTTCAAGGCAAGGGGGTCCCGCAGGATATCGCTATAGCCAAGGAACTACTGCATCGGTCCGCGGATCAAGGCATCCCCGAGGCAAAGGAGCTACTGGCAAAGATTGAGGCGTGGTGACGGCATCCTCGCCACTCCAGCCGAGGGAGCCGTCGCCCAAGCTCTGACGAATGCCATCGCGTAACATCACGATACTGGCGGGTATCGATTCAACAAGGGAGTACGATGGCCGAACTCTTCTCGTTCGCGTGTCGGAATGTCGAGCGCTTCAACGAGGATCTGGCCGGGATGCGAACGTGTGGTGTACCTGCTCGCCGAGCATGATCCGGATGAGTTTGCCCCGTTTCGAGGCCGATCGAGATTCTCGTTGGGGTGAGGCGCACAATCCTGGCAGGAGAACGACCGCGTGCTGGAGCGCGGCACGGGCACTCTCTGCTTCTTCGTGCCGACGGCCGTACTCTCCGACAACTTTGTCGTCGCCAATCACCGCCCGGTGGACGTCAACGACGAAAACGCCCTACGTTCAGCTACGTTGCGAGAATGAGCCGGCAGGGCCGATCAAGCGCGCGGACTGCTTCGAGCGCTACCACTGCCCGAACGGTCGAGTCCCGATCGGTCATCGGAATGATCGGGCCGGCCTAGCGGCCGGGCACGAGCGAACCCGGCGGGTGTGCGAATCACGCCGTAGGCTTTACGAGCGCATGACGGAACGTGCCCGACGCGCCTATGCCGATCGGTTCGCGGCCTGCGGGCTCGACGGACGGAACTGAGAACCCCGGTGCGGGCGCAATGGCGAAGCGTATTAAACCGAATGCCGGCCTGCTCATCCGGCGCAACAAGGGCCATCCTGATCAAGACCCGCGGAAGATCCGCGCCAGCCAGCCCTTTGTCGGCGGGCCGCTCGCCCCTCTCTCGCCCCGCGTTCCGAACGCTGGGGGTGGTGGCACGTCAGCGGGATCGCGGTCCTCGATCACGGCCCGCGGGCGCTGCTCGACCAAGCGGTCCGCCTCCTCCTCCCCTAGCCATTTGGCCGCGATCTCCCGACCCTCCGCCAGCAGCGGCGGCCGCCGGTCGGCGGCATGGGCATCGGTCGCCAGGATGTGGACGATGCCGTCGTCGAGCATGCGCTCGCCCCAGTACTTGGCCCGCTTGCTGAAGCGCCCCGTCAGGGCGCCGGCGGTGACCTGCAGCCAGGCCCCCTGCCGCGCCGCCTGCACGAACCATCCGTAATGCGCGTCATCCAGCCAGGTCAGGCGTTCCGGGTGCGTGATGACAGGCACGTATCCGCTCGCCACCGCGTCGAACACGGACTCGATGAAACGCGCGGGAACCGTATGGTGAGGCGGCTCGAACAGGAAATAGCGGGTGCCGTGGAGCGTGGGGAAGGCGCCGCTCTTCAGGCGCTCCACCAGTTCGGGAACGAGCTGGATGTCGGCGCCGTAGGTGAACTCCAGCGGGATTCCGGCGTCGGTCACCTGTTGCCGGAAGGCGCCGACCGCACGCCGAATTCCCTCCGCGTCGTTCTCGTAGAGACCCGGGTAGATGTGCGGGGTACAGGCGGTCAGGGTGATGCCGTCGGCGACGGCGATGCGCGCCATTTCCAGGGCCGTATCCAGATCAACGGCGCCGTCGTCGATGCCCGGCAACATATGGCAATGCAGGTCGATCACGGGACGACGAATCTCCTCGTTTGCTTGCGCTTTGCTTTGGGCGCGATTCAGATGGACGAACCGGGAAGGCTCACCGTCACGCGCGCCGCTGCCACAGATTCTCGATCAACTGCTTCGCGTCGAATCCCGGCTCGACAAGCTCCGGGCATTCCTTCACCAAGCTCTTCCCCAGCACCTGTCCCAAGACGCGGTAGGCCTCGAACTGGGCCTCACTGAAGAACTGGTCCGCGGTCGTCTCGTGCGGAAACTCCGGGTGGGATTTTCGGTACTGGCGGATGGACTCGGGGTCCCCCTCCAGCGCGGCGACGGAAGCCTTAAGGTAGAACAGAATGCCCTTGGACGCAGGCTGCGAGGGGGTCTCGGGGTAATGAATGTAGCCGATGGCCAGGTGACGGTCGGTCAGGTCTTCCTCCTTGAGCTCCAGGCTCGACAGATTCATCTCGATCTTCACGTCGAGGTCGATCTCCGCGTAGCGCAGAGCGTTCATCAGCGAGCCAAAGCGGTGTTTCGGATCGCATTCCGCATCCACCGCCAGAACCAACCCGCAACGACGCTGCAACAGGGGAATGATGCCGAGGTTATCGCCCGTGTGACCTCCGTCCGACAGGTGCACCAGCCGTCCGCGCGAGTCGCTGATGCCGAATACCTCCTTGAGCAGGTAACTCGGCCAGAAGATCCAGTTCTCCCAGCGGTGGGCGTCGCGCCCCTCCCGGAACCTGGGATTCTCGAGCCACTGACCGAGCCGGATGTTGAACAGGGTCGTAGCAAAGGACTGGGCGAAGAAGGTCTGCTGCCCCATCGCCGAGTCGGCCGCCGCACCCGATATGGTCACCGCGCGCGCGAGCTTGGTCGCCCCGGAGCGGTACAGCGTCGTGTCGACGAATCCGGTCACGGACGACCCGCAGAACAGCCTGGAGAACACGAAGACGTCGGAACGGCGGCTGCGCAGGCGCATGTCCCGATCGCTGGTGAGATTGAGGCAGGTGCAGACGAGATGATAGGGCGCGGCGGTGGCGGCGCCGGAGAAGCGTTCCTTCTCAATCGGCGCGGGTCCCCACCACTTCAGGCGTGTGCCCAGCGTGGTCGGTACCGCCTGCTGCTGGATCGCGGTGTCCATCTCTGACCGCGGTGGTCCCTTGTAATCGCCGTGCAGCTGCGTCAGGCGCATCTCGGAATTGTCGCGCTTGGGCTCGAGATCCCGCACGCCACTTCCGCTGACTGGCCCGTCGGTGGACAGGTCGGCCTCGACCAGCCGGTCGCGGTAGAAGTAGTGCATGGAGAGCTTGTTGAAATCGATCAGGAATCCCAGGATAACAAGCGCCGCGAGACACGGCGGCGCCCGGCCTCGAGGAAGGCCACCGCACCCGGATTCGCACTCGCCACCGACTCCAAAACTGAAATCAACGCCGCGAGCGCAAGGATCAGCGCCGCGACCAGCAAAGCGGCAACGCGTCCCCCAACGCGAGCTTCAGCAGGAACTCTCCCGAGGTCCTGACCAGCTCGACGGCCTTCTTGACCTGCGGCTCGCCTTCCTTCTTGCTCTTCTGCAACCAGGCGAGAATGCCGGAAGCGACCGCGGCGAACAGGCCGACGCTTGCCTCCGGCGCGCCGAGGGTGTGCAGCGCGGACAAGATCCAGGGCAGCAAGCCGAGTGCGCCGCCCAACAGCAGGAGATAAAGGCACAGCCCGTTGGCGCCACTGATGTAGGAGCGCGTCGCGGGGCTCAGCGCAGCCCCACCACCTCCAGGAGCGAGGCGCTGAGCAGAACATAGGCCAATCCCGTGGCCAACAGACCTCCGAGGAAAAAGCCCGGCACCAAGAGCAGACTCGGCTGCCCCGGCGCCACGCCGCGCAACGCCCCAAAGACCGGCAGCAGCACCAGGCCGAGGAAGGCGATCGTCCCGCCCGCTATCCAGAGGGCGCGGTGTTGACGCGACTCGGAGACGGTGTCGCCGTCGCGGCAGAACCAAATCGCCGGCGTCCTGATGGCGACCCAGCCGCAGGCATAAAGAACCGCGAGGACGGCCACACCGCCGAAGGCCGTCACCGCCAACAGCCCGGACCACCCGCCAACGCCGGACCACAGCGCCGTCCAATAGCCGCTGAGATTGCCTTGGTTGGCTTGCGACAGATCGACGCCGGATGCCTCGATCACTGCCGCAGTCGCCGCGGCGACGAGCATCATGGCCAGCCCGAACAGCACCAGCATGGCAGCGATTCCGCTGGAGACCGTACCGATGGCGCGCAGGACGTCCCGCGACAACAGCCGCCGGCGCCGCACCAGGTATTCGCCATAGGCGAGCAGATGCTCCGTCACCATCCGCCCGGAAAGCCAGGGTTCCCCCCTCCGTCCGAGCCGCGCTCGCGCCGATCGAAGGGCTGCTTAGGGGTTCATTTACGTCGAAATGAGGCCTGTCTTCCGGACCGCGGAACTCATACTGATCAGGGTCAGCGACGTCCGAGGCCGTCCGCTTGGTCTTGAAGGACAAGAGGCTGGAAAGCGCCGCGGCGATGTAGCCCCCGCCCGAGACCGAGCTCAGATAATCGACGCGGCGGAAGAACGACGATTCCAGCAGCGCCTGCAGCACGCCCAGATTGACGGTAGCCGAGCGGATACCGCCGCCCGACATGGCGAGACCGATCCAGGGGACTCCTCCGCGACTGCCGGACCCGAAACCAGCGTCCGGCGACTGCGCAGATACTCCGCCTCCTTCTCCAGCACCTCCGGAAGCGTGGCTCGCTTGACCTTGGATGAGGCACCGGCGTTTCTCGCCCAGGGTTGGCTGAACAGCCAGAAGCCCAGAATGGTGATAGCGGCCACAAGCGCAATGCCCAGGAGCAGAAGCTTGCCGCCGGCCAGCAAGCTGGCCCAGATGATCAGATGGGGTGGCCCCTCGGCGCCGATGAAACGCAGGTGCAGCAGATTCTCCCCGACGTCCAGCGCGCCGGCGCCCAGCGGCAAAAGGCTGATCGCCAGCCAATATCCGTCGACGGGAACCCGAAGCAATCTGAGCAACGCGATCAGGCCGGCGAATCCGAACACGACGTAAGCGAGTATGAAGCCCCAATCGGCGCGGATGCTCTTCAGCGCGCAGTCGGACACCGGCGTCTCACACACCACATCGCCAGAACCCGGGCAACAGGCGCCGGTAATGCGCCCCGCCCAGTCCTGCCGGATGCGCACCCCCTTCTCTGCCGAGAAAGCGAGCTGCAAGGTAACGACATCGGCACGCGCCGGACCCTGACGCAGCTCGTCGCCGTACCCACGCATATCCTTCGTCAACGCAAGAGCGGCAGCCAACGCCACAAACGCCACCACGACCAGCAGCCAGGGCGGGACCGCCTGAAGCCAAGCGACTATGCGCGTCACCCAGGCAGCGGATCGAACTGACTCATGCGCCATCGTCTGCCTCCTCGCTTCTGTCCCTTGTCCGTTATCTCGATCGCGCGCTGGCAGGGGCTACCAGCCCGGGGCGCAAGATCTCACGGCGATCTGCATTCGACATCAAACGTGCGTTGTCGAGAGAACGTTTATTCACCGAGTCGATATCCTGTCAACCGAGGCGGAGATCTGCCCGTACACGGTGGGTCCCGACGAACGCTCGTCGGCGTCGCGGGGAGGGGGATCAGCGGCACAGGCCGACAGAAATAGCAGCAGCAAGAAGGTCTTTCTCATTCCCTCATCATCCACCATCGCCGCGAAGTGTTACGGGGAAGCGGGCCCGCGCCGTCGGTCGACTCTCCGCGCCCGCTCGGTTCTATCGGCATCCGCGTCTGGTCGCCTGCGATCATATCGCGTCGTACTGCGAGGAGGCACGCACGCCTACAGCAGCATCGAACCCGGGGCCGCGCCGCCGGGATACCGATTCAGCCAAGGAAGCGGCGACCAGCCCGCGAGTTGCGCGATGGACCAGCCGGCTGACCGCGACAGCCGCTTGGCGCCCTGGGATCTGAGGAGAAGGGAGAAAATGGAGCTGGAAACGAGACTCGAACTCGCGACCCCAACCTTGGCAAGGTATACGGGACTCTACGGCGCACGGTGAGCCACTGCTTTTATAGCACAAAGCAGCACATGGCAGCGCGGCGAAAAAAATGGACGCCTAGTGTAGCGCCTCCTGGCTCGAGGGCATGATACCGGCACGCTCGGCGGCAGGCCGATATGCACCAGGGCGTCGGCGACCGGGGCACTGGGACTGCGCGCGGATCAGATCGCCCACGAGGCCGACCAGCAGCAGGGCCAGCTCGCACTCCTGGCCCAGCTCCGCGGCGGCCATCAGGAGGTCGTCGAACCGATCGAACAAGTAGTCGTCCACGTCACTGGCCGCGACTGGCGAGCCATAGGCTGAGCAGGGGCGGGATTTACTGCGGCATGATCGAGGGGAGGATCGGCGGCGGATGGCCCGCGGCGGCCGTGGCTGCCTTCCGTCAACTGACCGCGATACACGCCAGCTAGCAACCACACGGGCTCTAGCGTCCTAGCGTTCCAAAATGCGGGTTCCAGGGGTGGGGAGGACCCACCGGCCACATCGCCGTCAAATGGCCATCCGCCATATGTCTTGAGGGAGACTCGGCATCGATCTAAGATCTGTCGATGTCTGGAGGGTGCTGCCGATGTTCCGGGAACCGGCCAGGAAGAGACCTTCCCCCTTCCCCAGCCAACGCCCGCAATATCCTCATTGCAGACATACGCTTCAGTGAAGCCATCGACGGCTCACGACCCAAGGCTGACCTGACCCTGCGGAATGCTCGCGGGGCGATCCACCAGACAGCGGCCCGATTCGGCCCTGACGCAACCAGGAAAGCCAGGCGCTCGGGGCCTCGGAGCCCGACAGGTCTCCGCCGCGCCCGACGCCGAGCAGACGCTCCTCGGCCGTCGCCAGCCTGCAGTCCGGCCAGACCGGAGCGAAGGAACGGGCATCGTCAGTGAGGAAGACTGGTTATTCCACACCGGCCAATGGGCGCAGTGTGCTAGGGCGACTCAGGATAAAGACGGTTGCTGGAGTCTTTACATCGACTTTGAAAAGGCGGACAAGCCTCTGACCCAGGAGGGTTGGGAGTTCGATACCATCGACCAATGCAAACCATTCGTGGGGAGCTATTTCGAGGCCCTGTCGTGGACGTTGTTCTTGCCGAATTTTCGGCTCCGGACGAATGAGCGCGGCAGAGTGCGCCTGTTGTGCCTTGAGTCATCCTCCTCGCATGCCGCGCGCAGAATCTCCACGGATTTCCGCACGAACCTCTTGCTTGATCATGCCGAACTAGAGGTAGAACTTGATCGGCTGACGGACCATTACACGGATGAACTGTTCGCTTTCCAGAAGCCGGAGTTCGCGACTGTCCTGTTCGCTGTCAGTCGTTCCGTCGTGGATCCAGAGCGATTCGAGGAAGGCGCGAAGAAGCCGATAGCCAAGGGAGGGCGGGGCGTCATCTGCACGCGCGCAACCGACAGCAGGCCGCTTCAGAATCCGCTGACCGCGCCGGAGCGGGCGGCGCTCCGTGTGGGCGCAACTACCGACCCCATCACACCAAACCGACGCGCCGCGTCTACCTCGGGCGACGCGACCAACCGCCTATCAGGACCGAGGGAAGGGGACTGCACAGGCGCCAGCACATACGCACTGCAGCGGACGAACTGCACGGTCTCGGCGATGCGGGGGACCACGGTTGCATCGATCATCGATCGAGCCGGCGCCGTCCCCTGTTTACCTGAATGAGCCGCACGTTTGAACGCGCGAAGATCGGACCGGTCTCACCCCCCATACGGTACGATCGCGCGGCTTCGCCCCTGCCCCGCGTGGGCTATGTCACCATCGGGGATGTCAGAAACCCGAATGGCTGGCCCAGAAACGGTGTCGGCCATCTCGGGAACTCGTTCATGATCGCCAGCGTCCTGCAAGATCTGGGCGTGCCCCTGCGTTTTCTCGCGCCGCCACCCAGCACCGGCGGCCTGGTCGCGAAGATCCGCGACCGAACTCACCGCTATCTGTTTGGGAACCGCGTCGTCAGCTCGCTGGAACCTGCCCAGCTGCGGCGCCGCGCGGCCTGGATCGAGCACAAACTGGCAACCATTGAGGTCGACGTCCTGCTGAGCAATGCCTCGAGACCGTTTGCGCTCATCAAGACCTCACTGCCGATCGTGATATGGCGCGATTCCACGTTCGCCGGCGCGCTGAAGGTGCACCGCGACTTCAGGAACCTCGCACCGCGTTCGGTCAGGCTCGGGCATCAGATGGAACAAGCAGCACTTCAACAATGCACGGTGGCCGTGTTCCGGTCGCATTGGGCCGCAGATGACGCTTGCCGGATCTACGGAATGAATCCGCAAAAGGTCAGAGTCATTCCGGCAGGAGGCAACATTCGCACGGCACCGCCGCGTGAGCGGGTCGCCCAGGCAATCGCATCGCGTTCCCGCGACTGTTGCGAGTTGCTCTTCGTTGGCGTCGACTGGGAAGGCAAAGGCGGGCCGGTGGCCTTGGAGATTTGCCGCCGGCTAAGGGATGACGGGGTATTAGTGCGGCTGACCGTTGTCGGCGCCGAACCGGGCCGCTTAGCCTCGGCTCCCCCCTATGTCAGGGATCTCGGCTTCATCGATATACACACTGAAGCGGGGCGGCGGCGCTACGCCGAACTTGTCGAGACATCGCATTTCCTCTTGTTTCCGTCCCGCGTGGACACTTACGGCAACGTGCTGCCCGAGGCGAATGCCTTCGGCCTCCCCGCTCTCGCCTCCGACAATGCCGGAATTCCGACCATAATCAAAGACGGCGTGAACGGACAATTGTTCCCGATCGGGGGCGACGCCGAGGCGCCGTCATACAGCCGATTCATCCAGGCAATGTTGTCGGACAGAACGCGATACGAAGCGCTCGCCCTGTCGTCGTACGACGAATACGCCGCCCGACTGAGCTGGGATGTCGTGGGGCCCGAGCTGGTGGCTGTTCTACGGGAGGCCTGCCAACCGGGCGCGCGGCGTTGATGCGGCTCGGGCCTATCCGGCCGATTCGGGTGCGGACCGCGCGGGCTCGAGGCATTGGAGGCAGACTGATGCCTGATAGCTGAGCCAGCAGACGATCCCCAAGAACTTGCTCCCGTCCTCAAACAGGTGGTGCATCGGAAGCATCGTTTCCGGGAGCCTGTCGATGATCAACGACAGGGCAAAAAATCCCAGAGCGCAGAACAGGTATACGAATCTGGTATCCCCGATCTTCCTGCGAAAACCGATCAGATAGACAAGCACCAATACGCCATAGCCGGCAAAAGCGAGTTTCTCGAAGATGCCCAGGCGCGGGTAAAAGTATTCGTGCAGCATGTACAGGTCATCGAGCAACAGCAGCAGGCTGATCAGCCCACCCAGCAGCACGAAGGCGCGAATGTCACCAGACGCGCCCCGCCTGCTAAGTAGCGAGAACGCGAACAGGCACACAGCGGCCGCCGCGCTCCAGAGGATAATCCCCAGATTCGAGAGGAATCCTAGATAGGGAGGGGCGTCGACGATCGCCAACGGATCGCGGGTAAAACTCGCCACCGCGATGTCGAAGCGTGTGCTGATGAAGGCGAGAACTCCCAGCAGGACGACTGCGGGAATCAATAGCAATGCAAGCTTCGGAAATTGTTCACGAATTGGCACGGACATGTTGGGCACCGATTCCGCGATCTGGAAGGCGAAGCCTAAGGGATAGTCAGATACGTGTCGACGTTGCCGTGAGGGGGGTGTTGTTCCTGGAGGCGCCCCTACGGTCTACGTCGCTCCAGCGCAATGCCAGCGCGTTGCCGATGCGCAGCCCTGTCGTTGTGAGCAGTTCAATCAGCGCGGGAAGCTTGCGCCACCTGCGATCAGCGATGCGCGCAACGGCGATCAGCCGCTCGATCTGCTCAGGGGTGAGGTACTTTTTAGGGTCTGGATGCTCGGGGGCGCGCTCGAAACCGCGCGTGGGCGGGACGTGGGCACGTGGAAGCAGCCGCAGGCGCCGGGCGTATTTATAGACGCTCGCCAACTGCGCGATGTAGCGATTGACGGTGGAGCCGGCCAGGGGCTTGCCGGCGGGGCGGGTCTGCCCATGCTTCAGTGGCTTCAGGCGCCCGCGCTAGGTGAGCCGCACGACGGCGGCGTCCACGTCATCAGGGGTAATGTCGGCAAGCTCCTGCTGGCCAAACTGGTCGGTCCAGAATACCAGGCGCGACAAGGTAGCCGCATCGAACTCGGGCGAGGCGACGAACGCCTCAACGACGGCAGCGAATTCCGCCATTTTTTTGTGTTCCTCGGAATTGCAACTGTACCGAACCGTTGTCTGTCCACCGGGCGGCGCAAAAACCGAGTCACATCAACAAATTGGAGCGGGAAACGAGACTCGAACTCGCGACCCCAACCTTGGCAAGGTTGTGCTCTACCAACTGAGCTATTCCCGCTTGGAGTTCGGCAATTTTACGTTGCCGATGCGGCCTGTCAACCCCCGCAGTAGGGGAAGTCCGGCCGCCGGCCGGCTAGCTCGGATCCTTCATCCCGCGCGGAGGCGCCGGGGCGGTCAGGCTTGGCCATGCGGCGCGCAGGTAGATCAGCATCGACCACAAGGTCAAAGCCGCAGCGATGTAGAGCAAGACAATGCCCAGGCCGTAGACGGGTATTCCAAAGAGAGAGTCGCCCAGGATCAGGAGGATGATCGCGATCATCTGGGCCGTGGTCTTGAACTTGCCGACGAGGGAGACGGCGACCCGGGAGCGGGTGCCGAGTTCCGCCATCCACTCGCGCAGGGCGGAGACCGCGATCTCGCGTCCGATGATGACCGCCGCGGGCAGCGCAAGTGCCGCGCGAGGGTCCGCCTGCACCAGCAGGACCAGGGCGACCGCCACCATCAGCTTATCGGCGACCGGATCGAGAAAGGCGCCGAAGGGCGATGTCTGCTCCCAGCGCCGCGCGAGGTAGCCGTCCAACCAGTCGGTGATGGCCGCAACACCGAACACCAGCGCGCAGGCGAGGCGCGACCAGGGCACCGGCGCGTAGAAGATCCCCACGAACACGGGGATCAGCAGGATGCGCAACAGGGTCAGGATGTTAGGGATGTTCCACATGCCTCAGGTCCTCTGGTCCGCCTGGTGGAAGGCGTCGTAGATTTGCTGGGCAAGCTGACGGCTGATGCCCTCCACCCCGGCGATGTCTGCCACCCCGGCGCGCGCCAAACCCTGGATGCCGCCGAATTGGCGCAGCAGGCGCTGGCGGCGCTTGGGGCCGACGCCGTTTATCCCCTCAAAGACGGAAGTCTTTCGCGCCTTCGCCCGGCGCTGACGGTGGCCGGTGATGGCGAATCGGTGGGCCTCGTCCCGGATCTGCTGCACCAGGTGCATCGCCGGTGAGTCGGCCGCGAGTATAACGGCCGTCGGTCGGCCGGACAACCAGAGCCGCTCGGTCCCGGGGCGTCGATCGGGGCCCTTGGAGACGCCCACCAGGGTGACGCCGGACAGGGCGAGCTCCTGCAAGACCTCCTCGACCTTGGCAAGCTGTCCACGGCCGCCGTCGATCAAGACCAGGTCCGGCATCGGATACTCGCCCTGCTTGACCCTCGTGTACCGGCGGGTGAGCGCCTGCTGCAGCGCGGCGTAGTCGTCACCGGGCGTCACCCCCTCGATGTTGAAGCGCCGGTAGGCGGACTTGCGCGGTCCCTCGGCGTCGAAGACAACGCAGGAGGCCACGGTGCGCTCGCCGCCGGTATGGCTGACGTCGAAGCACTCCATGCGCCCGGGCTGCTCGTCCAGATCGAGGGACTCACGCAGGGCCTCCAGGCGTTGCGCATAGCCGGCCTGGGAGCCGAGACGCGACGAGAGCGCAACCTCCGCGTTGCCGCGCGCCATCTCCAGCCAGCGCGCACGGTCGGCCCGCACCCGCGCCTTGATCGAGACCCGTCGCCCCATCTGCTCGCCGAAGGCGGTCTCGAGCAGCCCGCGGTCGTCCGGCTCGGCGCTGACGATGATCTCTGGGGGAACAAGCTTATCCCCGTAGAACTGCGCGAGGAAGGCCGCCAGAACGCCGCCGTTGTCGGTGTCCGCCGGCACCTGGGGAAAGAAGGTCTTGTTACCCAGATTGCGCCCGCCGCGAATGAAGAACACCTGGACGCAGGCGAGGCCCGCCTCTTGCGCGCAGGCGACGATATCGAGATCCCCGCCCTCCCCGCTCACGCACTGACGCTGCTGGATGCGCCGCAGGGTCGCGATCTGGTCGCGCAACAGCGCCGCACGCTCGAACTCCAGCTTTCCGGCTGCCCGCTCCATGCGCGCCGCCAGGTCCTCGATGACCTCCCCGGTCTTTCCCTCCAGGAACTGGATTGTGTGTTTGACGTCCTGAGCATAATCCTCCTCGCTCACGAGACCGACACATGGCCCGCTGCAACGCTTGATCTGGTACTGCAGACAGGGCCGGGAGCGGTTGCGGTAGAAGCTGTTCTCGCACTGACGCACCGGAAACAGCTTCTGCAGCAGTTGCAGCGTCTCCCGCACCGCCCAGGCGCTGGGATAGGGACCGAAGAAGCGATCGCGTCCCGAAGTGGAACCGCGATAAAAGGCGAGTCGCGGGAAAAGGTCTGCGGTCGTGAGGCGGATGTAAGGGTAGCTCTTGTCGTCACGCAGCAGCACGTTGAAGCGCGGCCGCAAGAACTTGATGAGGTTGTTCTCCAGCAGGAGGGCCTCGCCCTCGGTCGCAGTCACCGTGAACTCGATGTCCGCGACCTGCGACACCATCACCTGCAGGCGACGGTTGAGAGAACGCGTGAAGTAGCTCGCGACGCGGCGCTTGAGATTCTTTGCCTTGCCGACGTATAGGACCGAGCCGACCGCATCGAGCATCCGGTAGACGCCGGGGCGCGGCGGGATCTGCTTCAGCACTCACGGGGATCGGTCGCCGGCATCGTCGAGTGGCTGGTCAGGGCGATCTTCGACCAGGGCGCGGGCGCGGGACACGACGGCCTGGAACATCTCGGTCGTCAGGCGGCGGGTCTGGGTGTTGTAGCGGCTGCAATGGTAGGAATCGAGCAGCCTGCGCCCCGCCGGCAGCGCGTGCTCCGCCCCATGGCCAAAACGATAGTCGCTCTGCTTGAGATCCAGCGCTCTCAGCACCGCATGATGGGCCACCAGACCGAGCGCCAGCACGACACCGGCCGGCTCCAGTGCGGCAAGCTCCGCGCGCAGAAAGGGATTGCAGTTTCTGACCTCGGCGCCAGTCGGCTTGTTCTCCGGCGGCAGGCACTTGACGGCGTTGGTGATGCGGCAGCCAGACAGCCGCAGACCATCGTCCGCCGCGAGGGACTCGGGCCGATCCGCGAAGCCGAAACGGTGAAGGGTCTCGTAGAGCAGGATGCCGGCATAGTCACCGGTGAAGGGCCGGCCGCTGGCGTTCGCGCCGTGCATCCCGGGCGCCAACCCGACGATGAGGAGCCTCGCTCGCGGATCGCCGAATGGCGGCACGGGTGCGGCGTGGTAGTTCGGATAAGCGGCACGCACGAGCTTCAGGTGACCGGCGAGGCGCTCGCAGCGCGCGCAGCCCGGCGCGAACCATTCCGGCGGCAGCGCCGCCGCCTCAACCGCGGTCATGACTCTGGAAAGATCAATCCGAGGATGGTGGTTGCCGAGCGGCTCACTTGCCCTGCTCCACGATGAGGCCGTGACGATAGGCCAGGCGGGTGAGCTCCACATCCGTCTTCACCCGCAGCTTCTCGTAAATGCGCTGGCGATAGGTGCTGACGGTCTTAGGACTGAGGGAAAGCGCATCCGAGATGTCCTGGGTTCGTTGTCCGTCCAGGATCATCATCGCGACCTGCATCTCGCGCGCGGACAGCTCCTGAAAGGGCGTCGAGGTCATGCCCTGCCAATCCGCGATCATGTGCTTGCGTGCGACGCTGGAGGCAACGTAGGGAAGACCGCGATGCACCGTGCGCACCGCCTCGATCATCTCCTTGGCCGGACAGCCCTTGGTGAGATAGCCCACGGCGCCCGCGTCGTTCAGGCGCGCTGGGAAGGGGTCATCGTCCAGTACCGTGAGGGCAATGACCTTGGCGTTGGGAATCAGCCGCACCATGCGCCGAGTCGCCTCGATGCCCCCCATGCCCGGCATGTTTACATCCATCAGCACCACGTCCGGCTCCGCCTTGCGAGCAGCCTTGAGCGCCTCGTCTCCGTCCGCGGCCTCCCCCACCACCACGATGTCACCGGCTTCCTCCAGGATGCGGCGGATCCCGGTTCGCACCAGTTCATGGTCATCGACCAGAAACACTTTGATCATGAATTTGCCATCCCGCTGCCCCCCGCGTGATCGACATTCCTTAGGAGACGCGATCTACCAGCGGCCCATTAAGTTGTTCTAAATTGTCTATAGTTTCCCAATCTCCGTAGAAGATCAATCCCCGGGAACCAGGGCGCTGATGCCCGACGGCGGCCATGCATGCGAAGGAGCCAACACGCCGACGGCACGGGCATGCGCAGAGGCGAGTCACGGGAATTGGCGGAGAGGGTGGGATTCGAACCCACGGAGGGTTGCCCCTCAACGGTTTTCAAGACCGCCGCTTTCGGCCGCTCAGCCACCTCTCCGGAAAGGGTCGTTGGAACCGGTTCCAGCATCCCCATGTTCCCTGCTGAGGACGCTCGAAGTACCAACGAGCGAAGGATACCGGAGTTCCGATCGCGGTCCAACGTGCCGGTGGTTGCACTTTGCAGCTTGTTCGGTATGCTTCGGAACTCGTTGCAGCGCTCCTGGTCTTAGCGCCCGATAGATTATTCACTAGCGATTCGAGGAGAAACGATCTCAATGGCAAACCAAAGCTACTCCGTGATGCATGGTGCTGAGCGCGCGGTCGCCACCAACAAGGTGTTGAAGAACACCTATTTGCTGCTCTCCGGCACGCTCGCCTTCAGCGCCGTGATGGCAGTCGTGTCCATGGCTCTGCAAGTGCCTAGCTGGATGTACCTCGTCTCGGTCATCGCTGCGATGGTCATGGGCATGTTCGTTCTGCCACGTACCGCCAATTCGTCCAAGGGTATCGGTGTGATCTTCGCGATCACTGGCCTGCTGGGCTTCGGTCTTGGATCGATCCTGAGCATGTATCTCGCCCTGCCCAGGGGCCCGGAGATCATCGCCACCGCCTTCGGCGGCACCGGCATCATCTTTCTCGGGCTCTCCGGCTACGCGCTGACGAGCAAGCGCGACTTCAGCTTCCTCGGCGGCTTCGTGTTCGCGGGCATGATGGTCGTGGTCGTCGCCATGCTGGCGAACATCTTTCTCGCCATGCCTGCTCTGGCCCTGGCGATCTCGGCGTGCCATCATCCTGCTCATGAGCGCGTTCATCCTGTTCGACACCAGCCGCATCATCAACGGCGGGGAGACGAACTACATCACTGGCGACCTACGGCCTGTATCTCAGCATCTTCAACATCTTCGTCAGCCTGCTGCAGATCCTGGGCATCATGGGCGACGAATAGCGCGACCCTCTCGGGTTGAGTGTATGCCCCGGCCCCGCGCCGGGGTTTTTGTTTCGGCCGGTATCCATTGCCGCACGCCGCGATAGCGGCGGTGAACCCGGACAAGGGATGGCCGGGCTGGTGATTTCGCAGCGGAGACCTTTCAATGGAGCTGTTCGGAAAGATTGCCCTGGCCGCGGTTCTGGTCATGATGCTCTTCTTCCTGTGGCCCGCCTTCAAGCAATGGCAGGAACAGGGCCCGAAGGCGGAGAAGGGGGACTGGCAGGCGGTGGTCCTGCCCCTCGCGCTGGTCGTGGGGCTCGTGGTGCTGCTCGTGGCGCTCGTGCGTTAGCCGAGGCCCGCGCGAAACGGACGCTGAACATCCGCGCGGCTTGAGGACGCCCCACGGATTGCGGGGTTGCGGACGGAAGAGGTTAGCGTAAATATCCGGGGGACATGCGCATCTGGTCCAACGCCAGGATGGCTTTGCGGTTGGTCCACGAGCTGGCCAGGAACGCGGCTTGGCGCGCCGGCACCCAGCGATACTCCAGGTGATCGCCCGGATGCAGGCGAATCAGTCGCCGGCCCGGCAGCATGAGCGCGAACCAGCGCTCCTGATTGTAGCGGACGCCGGGCGCATAGCGGGCGCGCCACGCCGGCAGGATCGGGAAACGCTCGCCTCGGCGCAGATCGAGCAGACGTGAGGGCGACACCCTCAGACCCGTCTCCTCCCGCAGCTCGCGAACCGCGGCCAAACGCGCCCCTTCCCCCGCCTCCAGGCTGCCCGTGACGGACTGCCAAAATCCTGTGGGCTCGCTGCGGCGGAGCAGCAAGAACTCCCCGGACCAGGTGAAGACCACCACCAGGACCGACTCCGGGCGCTTGTACGCCTCGCGGCCTGCGGGCTCCGGGGTGAACGCTGCTCGGCATCCCGTTCGACGACTGCCGATGTGTTGCCGAGGCCTTCGTCCTCGCCTTGCGGCGGCTCGATCGGCTGAGCCGTGCTCAAGCCCGCAGCCTGATGCGAAGCGCCAGCTCGTTGAGCTGGGCCTCATCGACCGCCGACGGGGCGGAGGTCAGCGGACACGCGGCGGTCTGCGTCTTCGGGAAGGCCATGACGTCGCGGATCGAGCCGCTCCCGGTCATGAGCATCACCAGCCGATCGAGACCGAAGGCAATGCCGCCGTGCGGCGGACAACCGTACTTCAGCGCCTGGAGCAGAAAGCCGAAGCGGTCCTCCGCCTGCTCGTCGCTGATGTTGAGCAGCTCGAAGATGCGCCGCTGCACCTCCTCGCGGTGAATACGGATGGAGCCGCCACCGATCTCGGTGCCGTTGAGCACCATATCGTAGGCGCGGGACTCGCAGGCCCCCGGGTCCGACTCGAGCAGCTCGACCTGATCCTCCTTGGGCGAGGTGAAGGGATGGTGCAGGGCGGTCCAGCGACCGGTGTGCTCGTCGCGCTCGAACATGGGGAAGTCCACCACCCACAGGGGTCGCCAGCTCTCATCCATCAGTCCGAGATCCTGGCCGAGCTTCACCCGCAGGGCGCCGATCGACTCGTTCACCACGGTGGCCTTGTCCGCGCCGAAGAAGATCAGGTCGCCGTCCACGGCGCCGGTGCGTTTCATGATCCCTTCCACCGCCTCGTCGGGCAGGAACTTGAGGATCGGCGACTGCAGACCCTCGCGGCCCTTGGCCGCCCACTCGTTGACCTTGACGTAGGCCAGGCCCCTGGCGCCGTAGATGGCGACGAACTTGGTGTACTCGTCGATCTCCTTGCGGGTCAGCCCGCCACCCCCGGGCAGGCGCATGGCGACCACGCTGCCCTCGGGGTCCTTGGCCGGACCGGCGAAGACCTTGAACTCCACCCCCTGCATCAGGTCCGCGACGTCGACCAGCTCCAGTGGCACGCGCAGGTCCGGACGGTCGGAGCCGAAGCGGCGCATGGCCTCGGCATAGGTCATGCGCGGGAAGGGGTCCGGCAGCTCCACGTCCAGGACCTCTTTGAACAGCGCCCGGATCATCGCCTCCATCAGGTCCATGAGGTCATCCTCGCTCATGAAGGAGACCTCGATGTCGAGCTGGGTGAACTCGGGCTGGCGGTCGGCGCGCAGATCCTCGTCGCGGAAGCAGCGGGCGATCTGGTAGTAGCGGTCCAGGCCGGACATCATCAGCAGCTGCTTGAACAGCTGCGGCGACTGGGGCAGCGCGAAAAACTGCCCCGGGTGGGTGCGGCTGGGCACCAGGTAATCGCGGGCACCCTCGGGCGTGGACTTGGTCAGGATCGGGGTCTCGATATCGAGGAAGCCGTGGTCATCCAGGAAATTGCGCAGGGTGCGCGTGATGCGGCTACGGGTGCGAAGACGCTCCTGCATCTCCGGACGGCGCAGGTCGATGTAGCGGTAGCGCAGGCGCAGCTCCTCCGAGGCATCCCGGCCATGCTCGTCGAGCTGGATCGGGGGGGTGTCGGAGGCGTTGAGCACCTCGACCCCTAGGCCCAGCACCTCGATCTCCCCCGTGGGCAGATCCTTGTTCTCGGTCCCGGCCGGCCGCGGCCGCACACGCCCCCGCACCCGCAGCACGTACTCGCTGCGCGCCTGCTCGGCGAGCTTGAAGACCTCCGGCGTATCCGGATCGAACACCACCTGCACCAGGCCGTCGCGGTCGCGCAGGTCGATGAAGATCACGCCTCCGTGGTCACGCCTACGATGCACCCAGCCACAGAGCACCACCTCCTGGTCGACGTGGCTGCTGTTCAGTTCCCCGCAATAGTGGCTGCGCATCTCTCTCTGCCCCGGTGTCTGAAGGTTTCCTGGACCACGGCCGGAACGGCCGCGAAAAAGAGGCGAACGATACTAAGCGGCGCGGGGCAGCGCAAGCAGGGTACGGGGCGGCAATCAGCCCTTGGCCGATGCGGCGGGCTTTGGCTCGGGTTCCGCCTTCTTCTTGGCGTCCACTTTCTCCTTCTTTCCCTCGGATGCGGTTCCGCTTTCCTTCTTGTCACCCGCGTCATGGACGTTTCGCTTGTTGCCGCCCTTGAAGTCGGTCTCGTACCATCCGCCTCCTTTGAGCCGGAAACCAGCGGCCGAGATCAGTTTCTTGAGCGCCGGCTGTCCGCATTGCGGGCACTCCAGCAGGGGCTCGTCGCTGACCTTTTGCAGCGCCTCCAGCTCGTGACCGCAGTCCTCGCAACGGTATTCGTAGATGGGCATCTTGTTTCCTCACCAGTTACCACTGGAAAAACGGAGAGAGGATAGGGTTTCCGGAACGATTTTCAACATCCCTGTTGGCGAAGGCGCGCGGCGCGTTCCGTGCAACGAACGCCGCGAAGGCATCGGGGGCGCCGGCACCCAAGGAGACCGACCATGACCGACATGCGTCATCGCGCCGTTCTGATCACCGGCTGCTCATCGGGTATCGGCCATGCCTGCGCACGCGGGCTGGCGGATCGCGGTTACCAGGTGATCGCATCGGCGCGCCGCGAGTCCGACGTGAACCGTCTGATTACCGAGGGGCTGGAGGCCCTGCGGCTCGATCTGGACGACAGCGACAGCATCGCCTGGGCGATGGACGAGGTATTGCGGCGCACCGGCGGCCGCCTCTACGCCCTGTTCAACAACGGCGCCTACGGCCAGCCCGGTGCGGTGGAGGATCTCTCGCGCTCCGTCCTGCGCGCTCAACTGGAGACCAATCTGCTCGGTTGGCATGAGCTCACCTGCCGGGTGATCCCGGTGATGCGCCGGCAAGGCGAGGGCCGCATCGTACAGAACAGCTCGGTGCTCGGCCTCGTCACCCTGCCCTACCGCGGCGCCTATGTCGCCAGCAAATTCGCGCTCGAGGGGCTGACGGACACCTTGCGGCTGGAGCTCGCGGGCAGCGGCATCGCCGTTTCGCTGATCGAGCCGGGCCCGATCGCGAGCCGTTTCCGTGCCAACGGACATGAGAAATTCCGAGCACACATCGACGCCGAGCACAGCGTCCACCACCAAACCTACCGCGCCATGGAGAAACGCCTGCTCAAGAAGGGACCCGCCGCGCCCTTCACCCTCCCCCCGGAGGCGGTGCTGGGCAAGCTGATCCACGCCCTGGAAAGCCCGCGCCCGCGGCCCCGCTACTATGTGACCTTCCCGACTTACCTGCTGGGCAACCTGCGGCGCGTCCTCTCCACCCGCGGGCTGGACCGGCTGTTGCTGCGGATTTCCGGCAGCGGCAGTCGCTGACGACCGGGCGCACCTGAACTTCAGCTCCCTCCTTGGTCCTTCTCCGGCTTGGCTGCCCCGCCCGCCGCTCGGTCCAGATCCCGAAGATGGGCGAGCTTCTCGCGGATGCGGATCTCCAGACCCCGATCCACGGGCCGGTAGTAGCGGGGGCTTCCCAGACCCTCGGGAAAGTAGCTCTCGCCCGCAGCGTAGGCCTCGGGCTCGTCGTGTGCATAGCGGTATCGCTTGCCGTACCCGAGCTCCTTCATGAGCCGCGTCGGGGCGTTGCGCAGGTGCACGGGCACCTCCAGCGAGCCCGAGCTGCGCGCGCCCTCCACGGCGGCGTTCCATGCAGCGTAGACCGCGTTGCTCTTGGCCGCGCAGGCGAGGTAGACCACCGCCTGGGCGATCGCGAGTTCGCCCTCCGGGCTGCCCAGCCGTTCCTGCACATCCCAGGCGTCCAGCGCCAGCTGCAAGGCGCGCGGGTCGGCGTTGCCGATGTCCTCGCTCGCCATGCGCACCACCCGGCGGGCGATGTAGAGGGCATCGCAACCGCCGTCGATCATGCGCGCCAGCCAGTAAAGCGCCGCGTCGGGCGATGACCCGCGCACCGACTTGTGCAGCGCCGAGATCTGGTCGTAGAAGATGTCGCCCCCCTTGTCGAACCGGCGCAGGTGGCCGGCGATCACCTCCGCCACCACCTCATCCCCGATCTCCTCCCCATCGGTCAGGTCGGCGGCCAGCTCGAGCAGATTCAACGCGCGCCGGGCATCGCCATCCGCCGCCTCGGCGACCCGTCGGCGCTGGTCGGCGTCTATCCTGAGACCGTAGCCGCCAAGACCGCGCTCGGTATCCCCGAGGGCCTGATCGATGATGCGCTCGAGGTCGGCGACGGGAAGCACCTTGAGCACGTAAACCCGGGCGCGCGACAAGAGGGCATTGTTGAGCTCGAAAGAGGGGTTCTCCGTCGTGGCGCCGATGAAGACCAGGGTCCCCTCCTCCACGTGTGGCAGGAAGGCGTCCTGCTGGGCCTTGTTGAAGCGATGGACCTCGTCGATGAACAGGATGCTGCCGAGGCCTTCGACCTCGCGCACCTGCTTCGCCCGCGCGACCGCTTCGCGGATGTCCTTGACCCCGGACAGCACCGCCGACAAGCGCATGAAGTGGGCGTTACGGCAGCCGGCCAAGAGCCGCGCCAAGCGTGGTCTTTCCGGTGCCGGGCGGCCCCCAGAAGATCATGGAGTGCGGGCGGTCCGCCTCGATGGCGCGGCGCAGCGGCTTGCCCGGCGCGAGCAGATGTTGCTGACCGACGAATTCGTCCAGGGTGCGCGGGCGCATGCGCTCCGCAAGGGGTCTGTCCAACGTCTGGAAGGCGGTGCTCACGGCAGTGGAAGCAAGAGGCGGCGGCGCGGGGGCCATCGCGATCCCACGTTAGCGCGGGTACGTGCCCGTACGTTACGGCAATCGCGGCACCGACCGCCGCTGTCCCTACTCATTGTGGCCGCACCGTCTGCGGCGCCTTCAGAACTCGATGAAATCGCTAGTGGCCGATCGCGGCAGGCGGAAGAGGCTGTCATTCAGGCTGGGATTGCGCTTGGTATCGGTAAAGCTAAAGCGGGTGAGCTGGCCAAAGCTGTCTTCCATGAGCAGGGTGTCCAGCCGATCGCCGATGAAGCCGATGCGTATCTTCACCACTTGGGTGTCGTTCGCCCTGGGTGTGAGCTCGACCCATTGCCGCTCGTCGCCCGCGTCCCACGGCGCGACCTCGAAATGTTTCTCGATCGGATCCTCGTTCGCCAGCAGTTGGGCCGGGGTGCCGCTCAGGGCCGCATCCTGCCCCTTGTGGGAGACCTGATCCAGTTCCAGGTCATGCAGCCATACCCGGTCCCCGTCCGCCACGATCACCTGCGCGTCGGGTGCGTCGTACTCCCAGCGAAACTTCCCGGGCCGCTTGAGATAGAGGGTTCCGGTGGATTCCATCATGCGTCCGCCGTCCGCGCTCAAGGTGATCTGCTCGAACTTTGAGCTCAGGGTACGCAGCCCGCTGAGATAGTCCTTCATCAGATCGGCTCCCCCGGCGCTGGCATTGACCGGGGCGATGAGGCCCAGTCCGAGCAGGGCGATGCACAGCCTGGGTATCCAGCCCCAGCGGGTCGGCGCCGCGCCGGGCGGGTGAGAACATCTTGTCATAGGGTTCTGGGCCGGTATCCCGGTGTGGGAAATGCACAATCGAAGCGCTGATCAATTCAGCGCTTCCCGCGGCACATGGACGTGCGTGCTGATTTTGGCCAGGATGGCCAGTAATCAGCGTCTACCTAGTGTACCGCGCTTTCGGGGATCAGTCCTCAGGAGGAGGCGGGGCCAGCACCTCGCGGTTGCCGTTCGTCTCGGCGGGGCCAACCACGCCGATGCGCTCCATCTCCTCGATCATGCGCGCGGCCCGGTTGTAGCCGATCTTGAGCCGCCGCTGCACCCCGGAGATCGACGCGCGGCGGGTCTCGGTGACGATACGCAGCGCCTCGTCGAACAGGGGGTCCTGATCCTCGGTGTCGCCACCGCGGGGATCGGAGTCGATACCAGGGATACCATCCCCGGCGTCCTGCAGGATGCTGTCGATGTAATCCGGCACCCCGGTCTGCTTGAGGAACTCGACCACCCCGTGCACCTCATGGTCATCCACGAAGGCGCCATGCACCCTCTGAGGGAAGCTGGTGCCCGGCGGGAGGTAGAGCATGTCGCCGTAGCCGAGCAGGTGCTCGGCGCCCTGCTGATCGAGGATGGTCCGCGAATCCACCCGGGCGGAAACCTGAAATGCCATGCGCGTCGGAATATTGGCCTTGATCAGACCGGTGAGCACGTCCACCGAGGGGCGCTGCGTAGCCAGCAGCAGGTGGATGCCGGACGCACGCGCCTTCTGCGCCAGACGGGCGATGAGCTCTTCCACCTTTTTGCCCACCACCATCATCATGTCCGCCAACTCGTCGATGATGACCACGATGTAAGGCAGGTGCGCCAAGTGCGGCGCCTCGCCGTCGACGCCGTCCTCCTCCCGCCCGCCGTGCTCGGTGACGAACAGGGGATCGGGGATCGGCTCGCCGGCGGCCTCGGCCTCGGCAACCTTGCGGTTGTAACCGCCGATGTTGCGCACCCCCAGCTGCGCCATCAGGCGATAGCGGCGCTCCATCTCCGCAACGCACCAGCGAAGGGCGTTCGCCGCCTCCTTCATGTCGGTGACCACCGGGGTCAACAGGTGCGGGATCCCCTCATAGACCGAGAGCTCCAGCATCTTGGGATCGACCATGATCAGTCGCACGTCCCTGGGGCTCGCCTTGAACAGCAGGCTCAGAATCATGGCGTTGATGGCGACGGACTTGCCCGAGCCGGTCGTTCCGGCGATCAGGGCGTGCGGCATGCGCGCGAGATCCGCGACCACGGGCTGGCCCGAGATATTGGTGCCAAGAGCCAAGGTCAGGGGCGACTTGGCGTCCTGGTAGCAGTGGGCGCCCAGGACCTCGCTCAGGAACACGGTCTCCCGCTGCTCGTTGGGGATCTCCAGGCCGATGACGGACTTACCGGGGATCACCTCCACCACACGCACGCTGATGGTAGAGAGGGCGCGGGCGATGTCCTTGGCAAGGCCGGTGATCTTGCTGACCTTGGTGCCCGGCGCGAGCTGAAGCTCGAGCAGGGTCACGACTGGCCCCGGATGAACGGCCACCACCTCGACCGCCACGCCGAAATCCGCCAGCTTGATCTCCGCCTGGCGGGAGAGCTCGTCGAGCATGTCCTTCGTGTAACCCTTGCCACTCTTACGCGGGGCGTCAAGGAGCTCCAGCGGTGGATGCTCGCCCTCGGCCAACAGCGGCCGCAGCGGGAGCTGGGTCTCGCCCGCGGCCGACTTCTTCACCGACTTGCGGGCCACAGGCTTCGGCCGGGCGACGAGACGGGCCGCCCTCGGCGGCGCCGGTGGCTCGGTCGCCACGTTGTCTTCGGCCGTGAACGGAACATGAACCAGCGCTGCCTGCTGGTCAGTGTCCTCATCCGTGTCCGCTACGTCTTCTCCTTCGCGGCGCGAGCGCCCGAGGAGCGCGGCCATCCCGGCCCCGCTCCAGCGAAGCAGGGTAAGCGCGCCGGCCCCCAGGAGATCGATGATGGCCAGCCACGAAAGCCCCGAGAAGAGCGTGAAACCCGCCAGAAAGAGCCCGAACAGGAACAGACTGGCGCCGGTGGCGTTGAAGGCACCGGTCATCTGCCCCCCGATCAGCTGACCCAGGCCACCTCCGATTCCGTTCGGCAAGTGGCCGCTGAACTGAGGCAGATGGATGCTCGCCAACGCGCAGCCCGCCGCAAGGGTGATAAAAAAACCGAGCCAGCGCAGGGCCAGCTTCTGAAGCCTGGTCTCGGGCTCCGGCTCGTGTCGCTTGAACACCAGATAGGCGCTCCAGCCCACCATCACCGGGATGAGGTACGAAAACAGGCCGAACAGGTAGAGCGCGACGTCCGAGAACCAAGCCCCGGCGCGACCGCCGGCGTTGAACACCTCGTCGCCATGCCCGACGTGGGACCAGCCCGGGTCCTGCGGGGTGTAGCTCGCCAGCGAGATCACCAGATAGAGCGCCATGCACATCAGCGCCCACATCGCCCCCTCGCGCACAACCCGTTGAACGTAATCGCCGAAGGTCGCCTGATCGAGCCTTGTCGCCTGTGCCACGAACTCCCCCTCTCGCCGTCCCTCTGTCGGAACCAGAAGCCAGCGCCCGCTTGGCCCTTGCCCGCACGCGCCTGCCGCACTATGAGTGGCGGCAGATTATAACCTTACCGTGGCTTCTTCGTGCAATTTCGCGGTTGGAGCTGGCTAGCCTTGCTTGAGCGCCGGGTGGACGACGTCGCCGCTCGATACGTTGACCGCCGCGGCGAGGAACGGGTCATCGCGCCATTCCGGCCTGATCATGCGCACAACCCAGGGGTAGAGGCTCGCGCACAGGGCGCGTGAGGCGCTTCGCGGAACGGCGCCCGGCATGTTGGTGACGCCGAAGTGGACGATGTCGTGCACCCTGTAGGTGGGCGCGTCGTAGGTGGTCGGGCGCGTGGTCTCGATGCAGCCTCCCTGGTCAACGGAGATGTCGACGATCACGCTCCCCGGCTCCATGGCCGCAACCTGCGCCTCCGAGATCAGCCGCGGCGCCCTGGCCCCAGGCAGCAATACCGCCCCGACCAGAAGATCAGCCGATGCAACCTCTTGGGCAATGCTGTCGGTGTAAGGGTATAGGGAGGTGACATTGGGCCCGGCACGGCGCATCGCCGCGAGCTTCTCGGGATCGCGATCGAATACGGTGACCCAGGCCCCGGTGGAGGCGGCCATGCGCACCGCCGCCGCCCCCGCGTTGCCCGCTCCCAGCACCACGACGCGGCCCCGCTCCGCCGCAGGCAGTCCGCCGAGCAGCAATCCCTTGCCGCCGTTGGGACCGCAGAGCAGCGTGGCCCCGAACTGCACCGCCAGGCGGCCGGCGATGTTACTCATCGGGGCCAGGATCGGGAGCTTGCCGTCGGACACCAGGGTCTCGAAGGCGACCGCGGTCAAACCGATGTCGCACAGACGCGCCGCCAGATCCGGATTCGCCGCCAAGTGCAGGAAGCAGAAAAGAATCTGCTCCGCGCGCAGGAGCTCGATTTCCGGCCCCCAGGGCTCCTTGACCTTCACCACCAGCTGCGCTTGCGCGTAGAGCGCCGCGGCATCATCGATCAGACGCGCGCCGACCGCCGCGTAGGCGTCGTCACCGAAGCCGCTCGCCGCTCCGGCCCCGCGTTCGACCAGCACCTCGTGACCCTGTCGGACGAGGTCGCCGCAGGCCTCGGGCACTAGGGCCACGCGGCCCTCCAGAGGTTTGATTTCCCGTGGAATGCCGATCTGCATTGCTTACCCCTGTCGCTTTACCAAATCACGCCCAATCCGTACCATTCGGAACTTTAGCCGATCCGCAGCGGTTCCGATTCCTCGGCGCCGCTCGGCACCCTCTCGACGCGTCCTACCCGGCCAAGGATTCGGGGCGTCGATAACGATTTCGGAGCGCCGCCTCATGAGCGAAACCAAGCACTGCCGTCTACTCATCCTCGGGTCCGGCCCCGCCGGTTATGCCGCTGCGGTGTATGCCGCGCGGGCGAACCTGCACCCGGTCATGGTCACCGGGCTTGAGCAGGGCGGCCAGCTGATGACGACGACCGACGTGGACAACTGGCCCGGCGACCCGGATGGGGTCCAGGGCCCCGACTTGATGGACCGTATGCGCCGCCACGCCGAACGCTTCGAGACGGAGATCATCTTCGATCAGATCAGCAAGGTAGAACTCGGCGTACGGCCCCTGCGCCTTACCGGAGACTCCGGCGTCTATACCTGCGATGCGCTGGTCATCGCCACCGGGGCGAGCGCCAGATACCTGGGCCTGCCGTCCGAGCAGGAGTTCCGCGGCCGCGGTGTCTCGGCGTGCGCCACCTGCGACGGCTTCTTCTACAAGAACCAGAAGGTGGCGGTCATTGGCGGCGGCAACACGGCGGTCGAGGAGGCGCTATACCTCTCGAATATCGCCTCCGAGGTGATTCTGGTGCACAGACGGGACGCCCTCAGGGCGGAAAAGATCCTGCAGCAGCATCTGTTCGAGAAGGCTGAGCACGGTAACGTCAAAATCGAATGGAACCGGGTGCTTGACGAGGTCCTGGGCGACCCGACCGGAGTCACCGGGATCCGGATCAAGAATGTCGAGGACGGATCGACCGAGGACATCGAGCTCATGGGTGTCTTCATCGCCATCGGACACCAGCCCAATACCCAGATCTTCGAGGGTCAGCTCGAGATGTCCAACGGGTATATCAAGGTGCACAGCGGCACGGAGGGCAACGCCACCGCCACGTCCGTGCCCGGGGTCTTCGCCGCCGGCGACGTCATGGATCACGTCTACCGCCAGGCCATCACCTCCGCCGGCACCGGCTGCATGGCCGCGCTGGACGCGGAGAAGTATCTCGACGCCCTCGAGCAGTAAAGCGGCTGGCGCGGCGCGCGCGGCCGGGGAGATGCGGGCGGGGCTTGTACCCAACACTCGGGCGCCGCACCTTTCCGGTCAAGCCCGTGACCGAATCCCACCGCAATGCCGACCCTGACCACGCATAGCCGGATCGACGAGATTCCCGCCGAGGAGTGGAACCGGCTCGCCGACCCGGACACCCCGTTCCTGCGCCACGAGTTCCTCGCCGCCATGGAGCGCCATGGCTGTGTCGGAGAGGAGCTCGGCTGGCTGCCCCACCATCTGGCCCTGCGCGACGAGACCGGCGCCCTGGTTGCCGCCGCGCCCTGTTATCTCAAGTTCAACTCTTACGGGGAGTTCGTCTTCGACTGGTCCTGGGCCGACGCCTATCACAGGGCCGGGATGAAGTACTACCCGAAGCTGGTCGTCGCCTCCCCTTACACCCCGGCCACCGGGCCTCGCATCCTGACCGGCGATAGGCCCAGCCGCGGACAGCATGCCAAGGCCCTGATCCGCGGCGCGGATGAGGTCGCCGAGCGACTGGGGGTCTCGTCCCTGCACTGGCTGTTCACCACCGACGAGGAGACCAATTCGCTCGAGGCGGCGCGGCCTGATGCGGCGCATGGGCTGCCAGTTCCATTGGGACAACCGGGGCTACCGGAGCTTCGACGACTTTCTGGACGCCTTGTCCGCGGCCAAACGCAAGAACATCAAACGCGAGCGCCGACGGGTCAGTGAGGCCGGAATCCGCTTTCGGCTCTTGCCCGGCGGCGAGGTCACCGAGGACGAGTGGGCGCTGTTCCATCGTCTCTACTGCGGGACCTTCGACAAACGCGGCGGCATCCCGACCCTGTCGCTCGGCTTCTTCCAGGAGATCGGCCGCACCATGGGCGGAAACCTGCTGCTGGTGCTGGCCTATCATGACGACGACGTGGTCGCGGCCGCGTTCAACCTGGTCGGCACCAAGAGCCTTTACGGTCGGCACTGGGGCTGCTTCGAGGACTTCCACAGCCTGCACTTCGAGGCCTGCTACTATCAGGGCCTGGAATACTGCATCCGGGAGGGATTGATGCGTTTCGAGCCCGGGGCGCAGGGAGAGCACAAGATCAGCCGCGGCTTCCTGCCGACGCCGACCTGGTCCGCTCACCGCATCGCCGACCCGCGCTTTCGCGACGCCATCGACCGCTTCCTCGGGCTCGAGCGCGAGAGCATGGAGGACTATCTGGTCGAGATGCGCGGGCGCAGCCCGTTCAAGACGGAAGGCGGCGACGCATGATCTTTCTACTCGACCCCAATGATCCAGATTCCCCGTTCCCGGACGTGGCCCTGGCGGAGCAGGAGCCAAACGGTCTGCTGGCAGTCGGCGGAGACCTCGGCGTACCGCGCCTGCTCAACGCCTACCGGCGAGGCATCTTCCCCTGGTTCAGCCCCGGGGACCCGATCCTCTGGTGGTCACCGAACCCCAGGACCGTGCTCGACCCGCGACAGGTTCGCGTCTCGCGCAGTCTGGCGAAGACCCTGCGCCGGGGCCGGTTCCGCGTCACCCTGGACCGCGACTTCGACGCCGTGATCCGCGCCTGCGCCGAGCCCAGATCCGGCAGAGACGGCACCTGGCTGGTTCCCGAGATGATCGCCGCTTACCGGCGGCTGTACCGACAGGGACACGCCCACTCAATCGAGGTCTGGCACGAAGGGCACCTCGCGGGCGGGCTTTACGGGGTCGCCCTGGGACGGGTATTTTTCGGTGAATCCATGTTCAGCCGGATGAGCGACGCGTCCAAGGTTGCGTTGGTGCAGCTATGCCGCAGGCTTTCCTCCTGGGACTTCCGCCTCATCGACTGCCAGGTGCTTACCGCGCACCTGGTGCGCATGGGTGCCCGGGAGATCCCACGAGGGGAATTCATTCGCCTCCTGGATCGATGGTGCGCAGTTCCCACCCACGGAAGTCGATGGGAGGACGAACCGGCAATCGCCGAGGAAACAGACCTTGCGGACCCGGCGGTGCCCGCGCGGTGAAGACCGAGGGACGCGGCCAGACGGTCTCCCTGCGACTGTTCCTGACCGGAAATCACCCCTGCGCCTACCTGCCCGGGCTGGAGGCTCGTACCCTTTTCGTCGATCCCCTCGCCCCGATCGATGGCGCGCGGTACCAGTTTCTGCTCGAGCATGGGTTCAGGCGCAGCGGGACCGACATCTATCGGCCCGAGTGCGCCGGATGCCGGCGCTGCGTGCCCGTGCGCATCCCGGTAGAGGATTTCTCCCCCAACCGATCTCAACGGCGCAACGCCGCGCGCAACATGGCTGACCTGACGCTCACCAAACGTCCTGCGCGCTTCGATCCGGGTCACTTCCGCCTCTACGCGGCCTATCTCAGAAGCCGCCACCCCGGCGGCGGTATGTCGGAGAACATCACGCGAGAGAGTTACGAGGAGTTCCTGCTGGTTCCCTGGGGCGGCGAGACCCAGTTGCTAGAGATCCGCCTGAGCGACCGCCTTGCGGCGGTCGCGGTTACCGACCTGCTCCCGCGGAGCCTTTCGGCCGTGTACACCTTCTTCGATCCCGATCTTTCCACACGGGCGCTCGGCACTTATGCGGTGCTCAGCCAGATCGCTCAAGCACGGCGGATCGGGCGGAAGCACCTCTACCTGGGTTACTGGATCGAGTCCTGCGGCAAGATGAGCTACAAGGACCGCTTCCGCCCAATCGAGGCATTCGTCGCGGAACAGTGGCGGCGCGTCAGTCGCGGCGAGCCGATCTCATCGCCCTGATCCGCGCTCGGCGCGGCCGGCAACCGACCTGAGCGGCGACGCCGATTGATCCGAGCATGGCGGTGATCAGCGCGGCCCAACGCAAGGAAGGGTTTCCGAATATCTCTGTGATATACTTCGCCAGCTTTACCGCAGGAGACGCCTTAAAGGCAAGAAGACCGGTCCATGGCAAAAGAAGACGTAATCCAGATGGAAGGCACGGTGATCGAGACCCTGCCAAATACGATGTTCCGCGTAGAGCTGGAGAACGGTCACGTGGTGACCGCGCATATTTCCGGCAAGATGCGCAAGCACTACATCCGCATCCTGACCGGCGACAAGGTGACGGTCGAGCTGACGCCTTACGACCTCACCAAGGGCCGCATCACCTACCGCGCCCGCTGATCCTTCGCATCCCGGCCGTTCGACGCGGCCTCATAGGCCTTCCGCCAGACAAGATAGGTCAGCCCCGCCACGGCTAGACGGGGCTAGGCCGTGATGACGTGCTTCTGCATCCGGTAGAGGAAGGTGTCCCGGGTGAGTCCCAGCAAGCGCGCCGCCCGGCTTTTGTTCCCCCCTGCTAGGGCGAGCGCCTGGCGGATCGCCTCCACCTCAAGGTCGTTGAGATTGATTCCCGAGGACGGGAGCCGGAAGATCAGGTCCTCCCCGGCACTCATGTCGCCCCGCCGGATTTCCCACGGCAAATTGTCGGGAGCCACCTCGTTGCCGGCGAACAGGATGGCGATACGCTCGCAAAAATTCTTCAACTCGCGCACGTTTCCCGGCCAAGCGTAACGACGCAGAAGCCGCCCGGCCGTCGCGGTGATACGCGGTGGTTCCAGGCCATGGGCCTCCGCGGCCCGGTGAACGAAATGCTCCAACAGGGGCGAAATATCCTGGACCCGCTCGCGCAGGGGCGGCATCTCGAGCGGTACCACATAGAGCCGATAGTACAGATCACGCCGAAACTCGCCGGCCTCGACGGCTAGCCACAGGTCGCGGCTGGTGGTGGCGATGACACGCGGCGCGGGTCCCGCCGAGGTCTCCCCGCCCCGCTCGAGGAGGCGCAACAGCCGACTTTGCCCGATCGGCGGCAGCTCCGATACCTCGTCCAGAAACAGGGTGCCACCTCCCGCCTGCGCCACCCGCGCGATGAACCCGGCATCGAGCTCGTTCTCGGCAAGCCCGGCGCAGCCAACGACCACAAAGGCGTGAGCACGCCTCGGACTGAGCCGATGGATGGTGCGGGCGATCACCTCTTTTCCTGAACCGCCCTCCCCTTGAATCAGCACGTTCGCATCCGTCGCGGCCACCACCTGGGCAGCCTTGAGCACGCGCCTAATTACCGGGGAATCGCCGATCAGAGCGTATTGATCTTGTTCCATCATTCTTCACCCTCTATGTGAAGAGCCATCGCCTGTAGCCGATGGTCATACTAATGCATAATTATAACCTTGGAAAATCAGGGTAAACAGGCCAAGACAGACAACCGTCAGGCCTGAGATGGTCTGGATCCTCCGATCGCCCGCGAAGCGGTACAATCTACCGGCGAAGAGTCCCGTGACCAATAGCACGGGCAGGGTTCCGAGGCCGAACGCTGCCATGTACAGCGCGCCGCCGACGGGACCGCCCTGAGCGGGGGTGCTGATCAGCATGGTGTAGACGAGGCCGCACGGCAGCCATCCCCAGACGGCGCCGTACAGGAGCGCCCTCGTCAGGCTGGTGACGGGTAGCAGACGCCGACCGAAAGGCTCCAGAAAACGCCAGACCGGCTCACCAATCCGCTCGATCAGGGAGAAACGAGGAAACCACCCCGCGATGTAAAGGCCGATACCCACCACGACCACCGCAGCGAGCCAGCGCAGGCCGTCGTTCAGCCATGCATGGTCCCCAGTCGCCATCAACGCACCGCCCAAGGTGCCGAAGGCGGCGCCGGCTGCCGCATAGCTGACAACACGTCCGCCGTTGTAGGCGAGCAAGAACAGTGCAAAGCGCTGCCAGTCGCCGCGCGTGCGCTCGGGCAGCGAGAAGCTCAGCGCCCCCGCGATCCCACCGCACATGCCGATGCAGTGGAGTGCGCTCAGCAATCCGACCAGGAAAGCGATGAGCAGTGCCGAGGTCACGCGACTGGCACCCGAACGAGAGACCGAGAGAGGAACATAGATGGAAGTACTGAAAGAGTATCTGGATTACGGCGTGTTGGGCGTCTTGGGCTTCATGAGCTTTCTGCTGGTGGCATTCGTCATCGAACGCTACTTCTACTTGGCCCGGGTGGATGTCGCCCTCTTCGATAACGCCGAAGAGCTCAACATTTCCCTCACCCGGAACCTCACCGCCATCGCCACCATCGGCGCAAATGCGCCCTACGTGGGACTGCTCGGCACCGTGCTCGGTATCCTCATCGCCTTCTACGACATCGGCCAAGGAGGTGCCATCGAGACCGAGGTCATCATGCTCGGGCTTGCGCTGGCGCTCAAGGCTACCGCCCTCGGCCTGGTCGTGGCCATCCCGGCGATCATCTTTTACAACGCCCTGGTGCGCAAAGTCGAGGTGGTCGCCGCGCGCTGGCGGAGGTCCCATCCGGCATGAAGCGCATCGACACCATCAATGTCATTCCGTTCATCGACATCATGCTGGTGCTGCTGGCCATCGTGCTCACCACCGCAACCTTCATCGTCGAGGGCAGGCTCGACATCCGGCTGCCCCAGGCCGAAGCCAAGGCTGAGCCAATCAGCATCGAGCGCCTGGAGATCGGCATCGACCGCGAGGGAGAGCTCTTTCTGGACGCGGCCGCATTGACGCTGGAGGCGCTCGCCGATCGCCTCGACGGTGTCCCGCCGGAAACCCCCGTGGTGCTTCGCGTCGACGCGGAAAGCCGCTTTGCCCGTTTCGTCGCGGTGGTCGATCTGCTCAAGGCGCGCGAGCTCGAACGCCTGACCATTCTCACCCGCAACCCGTGAATCGCCACGCCCAAAGCCGCTGGTGCCGGCCGGTTGCGTTCCTGGTCTCTGGCCTGCTGCATTTGTCCCTGGCCGCCGCGGTGCTTCTGGCCGCAGCCGGAGCCAGGCACGGCTCTGGGCGACGGCGACTACGCGGTGGGTGTCACGCTCGCCATGTTCGAGGCTGAGGTTAAGCAAACCGACCCCATCCCGGAGCCTGCAGACACCGATATTTCCGAGCCGCAGCCAGAGAAGGTCGCCGAGCCTGAGCCAGATCTCGCCCCGATTGAGGAGCCGCCACCCCCGCCCGAGGAGGAAACGATCGAGGAGCCCGAGCCCGAGCCCGAACCTCCGCCCGCGATCACCGAGGAGCCTCCGCCCGAACCGGCGGCGGTCGTAACCGAGCTGAAGGAGCCTGAACCGGAACTGAAGCCCGAGCCGAAGCCCGAGCCGAAGCCGAAGCCGAAGCCGAAGCCGAAGCCGAAGCCGAAGCCGAAGCCGAAATCAGAGCCCAAACAAACCTCCAAACCCAAGCTGGCCGAGAGCCGGCCGCAGCCGAGCCGGTCCAGCCGTGAATCCAGGCGGGGATCGAGCCGGCCGGCGGCCAGCGGCGGAACGCGGTCCGCTGTCGAAACCAAAAGCGGGAAAGCGGCACAGGGTCGGTATCTGGCCGAGCTCCAACGCGCCATCGCTAAGCATCGCCACTATCCCCGGCAGGCCCAGCGGCGCAACCTGGAAGGCGTCGTCACGGTTTCTTTCGTGATTCTGGCGGATGGGCGCATCCGCAATGTTCGGATCGACAAGGGGTCCGGCCACGGGTCGCTGGACCAGGCAGCGATTGAAACCCTCAAGCGCCTCTCCGTCTTCAAGCCCATACCGCGGGAGATCGGAAAGACCCGCTGGCCGCTTCGCGTGCCCATAAGATTCGCGCTCAAGTGACCTCGCCCGGGTGGCCAATTTCCGCCGCCAAGGCGTATATTGATCAGTGTCGAATGAAATACTGAATTACGAGGTCCGACGCCATGGGCGCGATCAATCTTGAGCACCTCCATCCCTTGCTTTCCGAGCTGGAGCGTCACCCGATCTACGAGGCGGTGCGCAGCGTCGATGACCTGCGGGTCTTCATGCGGCACCACGTGTTCTCCGTTTGGGATTTCATGTCCCTGGTGAAGTACCTGCAGCGGCACATCGCCCCGGCCGAAATCCCCTGGATGCCGATCGGGGATCCCGCCTTGCGCCATTTCATCAATCGCCTTGTGCTCGAAGAGGAATCCGACACCGTGCCCGGCGACGACGGAAAGGTCGTCTACGGCAGCCATTTCGAGCACTATTGCCGCGCCATGGACGAGATTGCCGCCGACGGCGACATGCCCCGGCGCTTCCTGGCCCGGGTGCGGGAGCGCGGTATCGACGATGCTCTTTACTCAGACCTAGTGCCCGTACCCGCCCGTTATTTCTCGGAGACCACCTTCTGCTTCGTCCGGGAGGACAAGCCGCACGCGGTCGCCGCGGCGCTGGCGCTCGGTCGCGAAAGGGTGATCCCGGGCATGTTCCGACGCCTGCTGGAGGAGATGCAGGTCACCGCGGCCCAGGCACCGGCTTTCCACTACTATCTGACCCGCCACATCAGCCTCGACGAGGATCTCCACGCCCCCTTGTCCCTGCGGCTTCTGGAGACCCTGTGCGGAGACGACCCCGTCAAGATCGAGGAGGCGGAGACCGCGGCCGAAGAGGCCATCTGCGCCCGAATCCGATTCTGGGACGGGGTGCTCCAAGCCATCAAGGCGCGCCGAGTTGCCTGACGGTCGGGCAAAGGCGCAACAGGCCGAGATCCGGTTCGAGGAACCCCGCCGGCTCTGGGAGGGGAGCTTCCGCGCGGTGCTTTCGACGCACTCGCAAGCCGAACCGGGTTATCCGTTTGGTTCCGTCGTGCCCTACTGTCTTGACGGCAGCGGTCACCCGCTCCTGCTCCTCAGCCACCTGGCCCAGCATTGCCGAAATCTAGACGCCGACCCACGCTGCGCCTTCACCGTCTTCGAGCATACCCAGGGGGATGTCCAACAGAGCGAACGCCTGACTTGTCTTGCCGACTGCAGGACAATCGCGTCCGAAGAGCCCGATTTGGCGCGGCGCTATTTCCGCTATTTCCCCAAAACGCTCTTTTACTTCGAGCAACTCGGCTTTCGTTTCTATCGCCTGATCCCGCGACGCTTTCACTACAACGGCGGATTCGCGACCGCACGTTGGGCGGGACCAGATCGTATCCTCCGCCCCTCGACCCTCAACCACCGGGCGGAAGCGGCCATTTCCAGCGATCTCGAACGGTCGTATCAGGTGCTCCTTCGTAGCTGGGCCCCCGTACCCGACGGCGGTGAGGACGCGCTTCACGTGGCTGGTGTTGATCAGTGGGGCTTGGATCTGCGGCGCGGAGATCAGCTCAGGCGGATCTTTTTCCCGCTCCCCATGGACACTCCGGCGCAAGTCGCTGACTACCTGGAAGGTTTGTCCTGATCACCACCGGCACCGCAGAATCTTCCAAGCCATTTCCCATACCGTGGGCATGGTAGATTTGAGAGAAACGGGCCTCACTTGATAGTTTGGATAATTGACTTGAGTTGTAAGTTATTAGGAGTATCAGATGGCAGTCAGCGTACCTGTGGATGGAGAAGGTTTTCTGGTTAACCGTGACGACTGGAACGAGCAGATCGCAATCGAGTTGGCCAAGGAGGACGACTTCGAAATCGATGACCAGATTATGACCTACATCCGGGAAGCCAGGGCGATGTACGACAACGACGGCGTCGTACCCCCGATCCGCATATTCGCGAAAAAGATGAGCGTGTCGACCAAAGACCTCTACGGCGTGTTCAAGAAGGGGCCGATGAAGCTCATCTGTAAATGGGGGGGATTGCCCAAACCCACCGGGTGCGTATGACTCCCTGAACGGCCCGGCCGGGAGCCGCCAGTCCACGAGACGCACAGAGCGGTGGCGATGAAGCTCGCGAACACACGGCCGAACGCTTCGCCGAGCCAGCCGGTATAAGGATCGGCCACCGAGACCGAATGAGCCGGAAAGCTGAGGACCTCGACCTGAACCCGCCCCGCACGGAGCTGGCTCCATAGCCGATCACCACTTGGAAAACCGCGCCCAGTTCGTCGAGTTGCCGTCCGGCCGGCGTCTCGCCTACGCCCAGTATGGCGATCCTGAAGGCATCCCTGTTGTCTACTGCCACGGTTTTCTCAGCTCGCGCCGGGAAGCCCGCCTCATGCACCAGTTCGCGCTCGCAGAGAACGCGCGCATCATCGCCGCTGATCGCCCGGGCTGCGGGGAATCGGACGCCCAGCCTGACCGCAGAATCGGCGATTGGGCCGATGATGTGCAGGTGCTGGCAAACCACCTTGGGCTCGAGCGATTCGCCGTGGTCGGCGTTTCTGGCGGCGCGCCGTTTGCGCTTGCCTGCGCCTGTCGCATTCCAGAGCGGATAATTGGGTGTGCCCTCGTCAGTCCCCTTGGACCAATCTACCTTGATTCCCTTCTCGACGGACTGGACTGGCGGACCCGGCTGAACTTCTCCGCCGCACATCGCACCCCATTATTGTCGGAGTTTCTTTTCGGACCCCTGACCGCTTGCTTCTGGTCGCTGTACCCAGAGACCCTGGACAGCTTGAGGATGGCGACCGCTTGCGTTGCGGACTTGCGGGAGTTGGCAAGCCCCGAAGTTCGTTGCGCGCTCAATCAAGCCGTGCACGACGCAATGCGAGATGGAGCCCGTGGCGCACGCCAGGAGCTCCTGTTGTACACCAGCGACTGGATGCTACCGTTCGACGGGATCGAGCTGGACACACACCTGTGGCATGGGGAAGAGGACGGAACCGTCCCACTGTCCCACTCCCGCTGGTACGCGGCCAACCTCCCCAACACCCACGCCCACTTTCTGGCGAAGGAAGGCCATTTCTCGCTCCCGTTGCGCCACGCGGGCCGCATCCTGCGCTCTCTGCTCGCCGCGCATCAGCCGTGACGGCCAACGCAAGACCCTTTCCGGCGAGCAGAACCAGCGCGTCGCTCGCGGCTTTGCTCCAAGGCATCGTCGCTTCACCGAAGGACGGCCGTTTGGCCCTCGAAGGGACCATCCACGCCTTCCCGTTGCACCGCCCTGCGCGTCTGCCCTGGCGTACGGTCTCAATTGCCGCCCGTTTCAGCATCGACCGGGAACTCCCAGGTCACCGGCCCCGTCCTGATGAGCTGCCGTCCCGGCTCTCCGAGCCGCTTGTCGTATCGAATCATTTGGATCAGGTCCGAGCTGACGTCCGGGTTGGTCGTGAAGTAGGAATGCCCGAAGCGGTCCGTTCGCTCACCCTTGTAGGAGATCAGATCAACCCGTCCCAGGGTCTCGAAATAGCTTTGAGCCTTGGGTGAGATATCCTCGGGGCGAAGCTGGCCCACCCGGTTGCGGCTGCGGAACAGGATCTTGGATATCAGCAAGGCACGGTCATCCGGTGACGCGTAAATCGTCAGGCGGCCCCCCAAGACGCGCGGCAGACGCCCGCCCGGCCACACCGTGACCAGGTCCGGATCCGAGAGAAAGCCGGTGATCTGCTGGCCGGCGAGATCCACGTCGATGTCCGGAGAGAGCAGCACCAGATTATCGATCTTGTAGATGTCCAAGGGCTCCTTGCCGGCGGCGACCGCCTCCAGGACTAGCTCGCGCACGGCCTTGAGCATCACGACGGTGCCGCGGCTATGGGCGAGGAGCTGAAGCCTTTCCACACCGGGGATGGCGGCCAGCATACGAATGGTCTTCTTGAGATGCTCCACCGCATAGTCCGCCGACTCGGTCGTAGTGGTATAGGAGGTCAGGAAGTTGCCGGTCGAAGAGGCGGGCCAGGTGAAGAACGCGCAAACCTGCTCCCGGCCCAGAAAGTGACAAAGCTCGGCGGCGGTGTACGCGGCGGTGGCGAAGGTCTCGTTGAAGCCATGGACATACAACATGACCTCCTTCGTGGGCGCGGCGGCGAGCCGGCGCTCGACCTCGGCGGTCAGGTCGGCCTTGGCTGCGGCGTGGAACTCGAGCTCCGCGCGGTCCCGCAGGATGAACCCGCCGTCGGTCCGCGACAGCTGGTATGGCTCAGCGGGAAAGGCGCCCAACTCCCGGGCCGCGCCCAGCTCCAGATTGACCGCCCGGGTGCGTTCGCGGAGCTGGCTCTGCTCGCGCAGGGTCTCCCAGTCGAGCGCCGGCGTCATGCGCACCTGGGCGGTGCCGTACGCGATCCGTCTCGCACGCTCCTGACCATATGGCAGGGCGCTCTCCGGATCGGTCTCGGGGGCGCGGTCGGTGATGTAGAGCAAGTCGACATCCGGGCCGGGCCGGACCTCTGGAGCGAGATTGAAGACCGGTTGCCCGCCCGGTTGCTGATAAAGAGCGGGTGTAGGCATCAGCGGGCGCTCCGTGGTGGCACAGCCGGCCAGAAGCAGGACGGTTGCGAAGAGCACGAGGTACTTAGTCATAGGCTGTTCCGCCGAAAGCAACGATGTGAGAGTGTCCGGCCAAGGGAGTTTTTGCTCTCAGTTGGACGAACGGAGCGGCGTGAACCGATCCGTCCCCGTGAACTTGGGAGCGTAGCGCAGCAAGGGCACTCCGACCAGAGATGCGGAATCAGCGCGCACCAGTATCGGCTCTCGCTCTCGCGGCGATCTCGTTCGAGCTCGGCCCCTGCGTCAGGAGCTGCGTCGGCGCATGGTTCCAGGCAGCCGCAGGACCACGGATTCGACGACCGCGACGCCCACCCGATTGCAAAGGGGGAAAGCCCCGCTACGTAGTCGTCCTGGCGTATCGGAGATCTGCCCGGGAAAGCCCCGTTGCCGGTGCCCCCTCAGCCGAACTGAGGGTTCCTTTGGCCCAGCATCTCAGGGGTGATCAGCACCACTCCCCCGTGAGTGACATGGAAACGCCGCGCGTCGTCCTCCGGGTCCTCACCGATTACCGCGCCGTCTGGGATGCGACAGCCGATGTCGATAACCGCCTTACGGATCCGGCAGTCGCGCCCGACGGTGACGCCGGGAAACACCACGCACTCCTCGAGCTGAGATCCTCCATCCACCTTGACGTTGGAAAACAGTAGGGAGCGGCAGAGCCGGCCTGCGCGCACCAGGCAACCGCCGGAGACGATGCTGTCGATGACGGTGCCTTGCGGATGCCCCTCTTCCGCCAGGAACTTGGCCGACGGAAGCTGCTGCTGGTAGGTGAGGATGGGCCACTTGCTGTCGTAAAGGTCCAGCTCTGGCTCGGGATCGACCAGCTCCATGTTGGCCGCCCAGTAGGCATCCACCGTACCCACGTCCCGCCAGAAACCCTGCACTGCGCTCTCCGGGTCACGGAATGGGTAAGCGTAGACACGACTGCGGGCGATGGCGTCGGGAATGATGTTATGGCCGAAGTCTCGGTCCGACTCGGGGTCGCGGGCGTCACGAATCAGCTCGTCGAACAAGAACTGGGTGTTGAGCACGTAGATTCCCATGGAGGCCAGGGCCGTGTCCGTTCTTCCGGGCATCGGGATCGGCTGCTCCGGCTTCTCGTCGAAGCGCTCCACCTTGCCCTGCTCGTCGACGGCCATCACCCCGAAGCCGCGGGCCTCTTCGAGCGACACCTCCACGCACCCCACCGTCATGTCCGCGTTCTGTTCGGCGTGGAACGCAAGCATGGGACCGTAGTCCATCTTGTACACGTGATCCCCCGCCAGGATCAGCACCAGCTCGGGCTGGTGCGTGCGGATGATGTCCAGATTCTGGTAAACCGCATCTGCGGTACCGGCGTACCAGTTGCCGGTGGTGCGCTGGGAGGCCGGGAGCACCTCGACGAACTCGCCGAGCTCGTTCTGGAACCGTCCCCAGCCCCTGACCAGGTGCCGGATGAGGGAGTGGGCCTTGTACTGAGTCAGCACGCCGATGCGCCGGATGCCGGAGTTGACGCAGTTGGAGAGAGGAAAGTCGATGATGCGGAACTTGCCACCGAAGTGCACGGCGGGCTTGGCCCGCCACTGGGTAAGGTCCTGCAGCCGGGCACCCCGTCCGCCGGCAAGAATCAGGGCCAGTGTGTTGCGCGCGAGGCGACTGATGTGCAGGGTCTTGGTGTCAATCTCCATCGGTACCTCCGGTTGCTAGGCTTGATCGGCGGGTTGAAGGGGTCGCCCTGCATCCTCTCCAGCGTCTTGAGCCGCTCGGGCCCGCTGGTGGAGGTGCGTTGCGAATTGCTTGGCCACGCTCAGCTCATCGCACCCACTTACGCACTGCCCCCGCCGTACACCCGAATCTTCGCCGCGATCGAACTCATCGCCGCCCACCAAAGCCGTCGTCACGAAGACCGGAAACAAAAAAGGCCTGCGCCTCTCGACACAAGCCTTTGATTTATTTGGTAGCGGGGGCAGGATTTGAACCTACGACCTTCGGGTTATGAGCCCGACGAGCTGCCTGACTGCTCCACCCCGCATCAGAGCCGCCTATAGTACATGCGAAAGCCTGACTCTACAACACCGAATTGCGCGCCCCTTGCGCGATCTTCCCTACGCGCGTGCGGCGGCCTCAACGGATCTAGGCAGCCGCGACTTCACCCTTCCTTCCGCCGAGCTGGTTGACGATCCGATCCGCCACCCGAAAGGCGTTGGCATAGATGGTCCAGGTGTGGGGTACGCTGCCGCCGGTGGGCATGAAGCTGCCGTCCGTGACGTAGAGGTTCTCGACCTCGTGGGCGCGGCATTCCGGGTCCAGTACGCTGGACTTGGGATCGGTCCCGAAGCGGCAGCCGCCGGCCACGAGGTTCTGAGGCGGCGAGCCGCTGACCCCCCAGGCGACACCCTCGGCGCCGAGCTGCTCTAGCACCTTCGCGCCCTTGCGCGCCAGGAATCGCGCTACCTCGAGATCCCGAGGATGGTATCCGAGGCGTATCCTGGCAACGGGCATTCCCCACTTGTCCCGCTCCCGTGGGTCGAGGGTGACGAAGCAGTCGTCCACCGGTGTCCAATCGCAGAAGACCTCGAACTTGAGATGCCGTCCTTCGCTGAAGTAGGCCTTGATCCGGTCCTTGAGCGGCTTTCCCCAAATCAGCCTGCCCTCCCCGTCCCGCTTCTGGTCGTTGGCGCGCGAGATGGCGTTGGCGTGCCGAAACAGAAACTCGATGGTGCCGCCCTTGCGTGGGGCGCCGCTGTCCGGATCGGTGTGGACGTACCAGTCTTGCAAGGCGCGATTGACGAACAGGCCGCGCGCCTTGAGCAGCGCGATCTCTTCAGCGGCCAATCCGGCGTATGCGATCTGACCACGGCCCGAGCCACCAGCAGAGAAGATCAGATTCCTACCTACTTGGCCGTGGTTGTTGCCGAGCCCATCGGGATGCCGAGGCCCCGGGGACATCAGCAGCAGGCGGGCGGTCTCGATGGCCTGACAGGCCAGGATGTAGACCTTGGCGTCCACCCGCCGGCGTTCGCCCGCATGGTCGATGTACTCAACCGACTCCACCCTGCCGCGCTGGTCGCTCAGCAGCCGGCTCGCCATGCAACGCGGGCGGATCTCGCAGCGCCCCGTCGCCACCGCCTGATCGAGCAAGGCCGCGCGTGAGCTGCCCTTGGCCCCAGTCGAGCAGCCATAGCTGCCGCAGTAATTGGTGTAGGCGCAAGGGTTTCGCCCCATGGCGGGAAGCGACAAGATGGCCCGCGGCACCGGGATCGGATGGTAGCCAAGCTCCCCGCAGGCGCTGTCGATCCGGCTGGAGATGGGGTGCTCCACCGTCGGCGGATAGGGAAAGTCCGGGCTCGAACGCGGCTCCTGATGAGGATGCCCCACGACCCGCCCCGAGACCCCAACCCGACGCTCGACCAGCTCGTACCAGGGCTCCAGGTCCGCGTACGAGATCGGCCAATCCGCGAGGTTGCCGCCTTCGACGGGGCCGAACCTGGAGAGCAGACGAAAATCGTCCGGCTTCATGCGGTGGAAGAACCCGCTCATGAAGTTGGTCGCACCACCCACGCAGTTGCCGTTCCACCAGTCCCAACCAGAATCGAAGGTGGACTCGGTCTTCCAGTTTCCGTCGCCGGTCGGCTCCTCGAGCACGTGGCGCTCGTCGAGCAGGTTCGGCGTGTAGGTGCTGCGCCGACAGCAGGCAATCTCGTCCTTGAAGAAGTCCGTTTCCCTGAACCAGGGCCCCTTTTCCAGAACGACGACCGAGTAGCCCGCCTCCGCCAACGCCAGGGCGACGGGTCCGCCCCCCGCGCCGCTACCGATCACACAGACATCGTAGTCATGACTCATGTCTGGCCCAACTTGCCGTAGATCTTGTCAGGGACCGGGCGCGGTTGTCCGGGATCGTGCTCCAGCCACTTCCAGCCGATGCCACCGGGGTTGCCGCCGTACAAGGGGTCAGCCAGCGAGGCCTCCAAGGTATAGGTGATCAGGGTGGAGAGCCAACGCTCTCCCGCTCCGCTGGCCGCGATCTGCCGCAGTAGATCCTCACGCCGCGCGGGCTCGATCAGGTTAAAGGGGCGTTCCTCCGCGATCTCGCTCAGCCAGCCGATACCCTTGAGAATGAAGCCTTTGACGTCGGGATCGAACTTCGGGTCCGCGAGCGTCCGGTCGAGGTAGGCGGCCGCCCTGACGTCACGGGCGCCGGGTGCGCTTGGCTCGGAGGGCAGCAAGTGGTCCTGCACGCATTCAATCACCGCCCACTGATCGCTGCTGAAGGTCTCGCCCCGTGGTGCGGGCGCATCCGCTGCGTTCGCCCTCGCCAGCGGGATGCCGGCGGTGAGAGCGACCGAGGTGCCCTTCAGGAATTCGCGGCGCTTCATGGCATGTCTGGCGGCACTTACGCCAGCTATTCGGCAGGGGTGAAGCCCTGCAGGTAAGGGTTGTCCGTTCGCCGTTCGATGCGGATAAATTCGTGCTTGGCCGCCTTGTGGCAGGCGTTACAGGCCTCGATCAACTTGTCGTACGCGGCGTCGGCCGCCTCCGCATCGCCCGTTTGCAGCGTCTTCTCCAGGTACTCGAACGTGGGCAGCAGGGTGTCCCGAATCAGCTGTCCGACCGGGATTCCCTTGTACTCCTCCACCTCGGAGACCTGCTCGATGATCTCCTCGACCTCGTGGACATAGTAGCCCTCGAGCTCCCGGTTCTGGGCCGTGACCGCCAGTCCGAGCTTGTGCGTGAAGTACTGCATCTGGGTCATGTAGGAGACGAAATTACCGCCCGCCGATACTGCCGCAAAACTCGAAGGGACGTTGAGGGTAGCGGCAACGATCAGGCCGGTGAGGATCTCTAGATATCGCATCGGTCGGTCTCCGTATGAAGGATGAAATAATAAAAATTGTTTAATCAATGCACTATAGAATATTTTTGCTATTCGACATGAGATATAGGGCTCATCACAAGGTCTTGAGATACTCCAGCACCGAGGCCCGCTCATCCGGGGTGAACTCATCACCGAAGGTGTGACCCTGGTTGCCGTAGCCGGGCAGTGTCGTGTCGTAGATGCGGTTGCGCTCGCCCCAGCTCATGGCGCCGTCCTTGCCGTAGGGGACCTCGACGATCTCCCAGCCCAGGCTCGTCTGATCGAATCCCGGGCGCTCTGTGGCATAACGCCAATGGGCAGGCCGACTGGCGCTGTCGAGCAACAGGGCCAGGGTGGGCACCGAGCCGTTGTGCAGGTACGGGGCCGTCGCCCAGATCCCGTCCAGAGGCGGTGCGATGTAACCCAGCGCCGGTTCGACGCGCGAGCGCTGACCGTAGAACGATCGGTTGAACCACTCAATGAAGCGATCGGCATCGCGGTAGGCGGCCTCCGCCAAGGACGCATCGGTCTCCACATCCTCCAGGGCGACGACCTTGTTCGGGTAGCGCCCATCCTCACCGTACGTGCCGTGGCAGCGCTTGCAGTTGTCCTCGAACACCTCCCTGCCCCGCTCCACCAGGGACGAATCGACCGCAAACGGATAGGTGGGAGGCGCGAGCGTCGCAAGGTACGCCCGCACGTCGGTAAACCAGGCGTCGATCTCCGCGGCCTCTTCCACGGAGTCGGTGCAGGTGGTGGAGGCCAGCAGCATGAAGCCGACGTGATCGCCGCGACCTTCGGCATTGTAGAACACGGCGTGCTTCTTGCGCAGGTTCCACCAGGGGGGAACGCTCACGGGCAAGGGCCGTTCCGGCGGCGGCTCCATCAGCGGCTGATCCGACCAGGCGAGGGTCTCCGGATCCCGGTGGGCGAGCAATGCCAGTGTCAGGTTGGAAGCGGGGTTTACGCCGATGGTGTCCGTCATCATGTACGGCGTGATGGTTGCGACGCGATCCGCCCACTTACGCCACTCCGCCGCCTCCGTCTCGCCCCGCACGTAGGCGCCGGCGGCCTCGACCGAGACGACGGGGTCGTTGGTGAAGTCGAGAAACTCGTTGCCGAGTCCGATGACGAGCTCGCCGTTGAACAGGGCGGCGTGGCAGCTCAGGCAATTGGAGGTGACCAGCTCGACGCCGCTCCGGGCGGTAAAGGCGGTGACCGAATACGGCAGCTCGGCGTTGGGTCCGGTGCGGTCGGGCAACCTGAGCTTGGGATCTGTCTCGCCGACGCTCGCCCTGTAGGTCGAGTAAGGAATGCCGCAGGTCAACACCGAGCGGTTCAGCAGGGCGCTGTAGCCAGCCCGCGGGTCCCCCGGTCGCTGAGGCTCGGCCGGGACCTTTCCCGGTTGCGCCCTTGTGATCGCGCCCGCGTCGTCGCGATCACAGCCGGCGAGCAGGAAAACGCACGCCGCAATGACGCATGCAGCGCTTGATCGACCTGGCATGTGTCGCATGTCGTTGGCTCCTTTCGCGGCGCCTGCTCCAGCTGGCTGTGACCGACTCGTGACGCAACGGTTCCCCATCATCCGCTGGACTCCCGCGCCGCGGCATACCCGCTCAGCTCCAGCTGGCCGCGTCCGGTAACGGGTACGCCGCCGGCCACGCCCTCGGCGGAGACCGCTCCGCTCCACGCCCGAAATGCGAAGTCGAGCTCCTGGTCGTCGACCAGAGGAACCACCGAGAGCACCAATTCCTGGTCGGGAATCAGGATGCGCCAGCGCACCGGGTAGCGCGTACCATCCAGCGGACTGCGCCACTCCCCTGCCGGCTCCATGCTCACCTGGCGCCGGCCAAAGCTTTCCGCCGAACCGTCCGCCGCAATCATCACACAGCTCGGGATCGGCGTACCGCCTCCCGCGCGCCGGCGCAGGTCCAGGCACATGAGATCGCGACCATCGTCCAGTTGAAGGGCAATACGGTTGAACGTCAGCTGGCCGCGAGCGACGGGGATCTCTCCCCAGGCCCGATCCAGCCGGGCGGTGCCGGTCACCGAGCGCGCTTCGCCCTCGAGTTGAAGCACGCCCTGCGCATCTAAACGTGGCATCCAGTAGAAATAGAAGCCTCCCTGCCCGCCCTGAGCGGCCCCCGGAAGCTCCAGCTCGCCTTGCCGAATCGGAGGCTTGATGCCGGTGAGCACGAGCGCGAGGCGGAAATCATCCGCGCCGGCCTGGAGGCGAAAACCATCGATCCCCGTTGACTCCAGCGCCCAATCCTCCACCCACACCCGGACCGGCCGCTCTTCGGAGCCCGCGAGACCGAGCGCGGCGCGGCTGACGCGCTGGAAGGTCTCCACCGTTCCGCCCGTCGCGTCGGTGAGCGCGAAAAGGGCGCCATAGACCTGATTGGAGGCCCAGGCGGAACGCCGCTGCGGCGACACCGGCGCCAGCCCGAGACGGATGAAGGTGAGCTGGAAACCGTAGACGCGAGCCCCCTCGTCGGTGAGCGCTCCCGTCAGGTGCCAGGTCTCGGAGCGAAACGCCGGGTGCGCCCCGTGGTCCTCCGGGAAACGGAAGTCCCACCGAGGTCCCACACGCGCGAAACCGGGCTCAGCAGTAGTGAGCAAGTTGGCCAGCGACATGGACGAGTCGTCGCGAGGCCCCTGCGGCAGGTAACCGCTCCCCAAAAAAAGTCCCACGCCCAACACCGCTGTCCCAACCGCGGCCCACGGGACGAGACCTCTCACGCCTTAAACCGCCGTCGAACGGACGAGGGCGTCATTCTGGCTACCGCCCCCCTCCGGCGCGTTGGTACTCGGCCATCGCCTTCGGCAGCTGGCGCTCGATCGCTTCGATGCGGCGGCCGTCCAGCGGGTGGGTGCTGAGAAACTCCGGCGGCTTGCCACCGCTCTTGTTGCCGTAAGCCTGGAAGCGCTTCCAGAAGGCCACCGCCTCCCGGGGATCGTAGCCGGCTCGCGCCATGTAGAGCAGCCCGAGATGGTCGGCCTCAAGCTCCTGGGTTCGCGAGTACGGGAGCGCGACCCCGATGGCTGTCCCGAGCCCATATGCCTGCATGGCGAGATCCCTCGTCGCCGAAGCGCTCGACCCCATCGCCGCAGACAAGGCCGTCCCCCCGATCTGGATCAACAGGGACTGGGAAACACGCTCGGCACCGTGACGCGCGGTGGCGTGTGCGACCTCATGGCCGATCACGGTAGCCAGCCCGGCCTCGTTCTGCGTCACTGGTAGCAGGCCGCTGTACACCCCCACCTTGCCCCCCGGTAGCGCGAACGCGTTCGGGTTGTCAGGGTCTTCAAACAGCACGAACTCCCAAGTCGCGTTCGGCAGCGGCGCTACCGCCGCGATTCTGCGGCCGACCTCCTGGAGCTGCTGGGACTCTGAGCGTTTGCGGGAGACGGGGGTCTTCTGCTTGATCTGCTGAAAGGCCTGCAGACCCATCTGCGCCTCGTCAGCGGGGCTGATCAGCAACAGTTGGGAACGCCCCGTCTCCGGCGCCGAGGTACAGGCGAGCAGCAGCGCGGTGAGGAGCGCCGCCGCGGCGACATAGCAAGTCCTGGATGCGAACATCTTCCCTACCTCGTGACTGTTGAAACCCCAAGGCTGCCGCGGCTCGAGCTCGTGGGTCGCCGGACGCGATCACTTGCCAGCTGGGCGGTGGTGCAACCCACCCGCCGCGACCGCGTTTTCGCCTAGCTGAACTGCACCAAGCCTCTGACCGCTTGACCGAGGTCAGATTCCGCGGCGGAAGCAGCCCGGAATGTCGGCTCGTTTGCAAATGCTGCGGTCGGCCCCGTAGTAGACTCAAGACAGAGCCGTACACGACAGGAGTTCACCACAGGCCATGCTCAACGTCCGCCTCGACACGCTCTGCTTCATCATCGCCAAGGCCCGCGAGTTCCAGGCCAAGGAGCAAGTGGTCATCCCCGAGACTCCCTCGAGCCCAAGCGACGACTGGGCCCTGCAGGTGCTCGCCGATCACATCGACGACATGAGCCTACAAGAGATCAGGGCTTGTGTGGAAGACCTCGCGCCTGAACAGCAGGCTGAGCTGATGGCGCTCATGTGGCTTGGGCGCGGCGACTACAGCCTGGAGGAATGGGATACGGCAGTCGCCGACGCCCTGGATCAGTACCAGGATCAGCACAACACCGCCGCCTATCTGCTTGCGCACCCCATGGTCAGCGACGACCTCGAGGAAGGCCTCGTTGCCCACGGCTACTCTTGCGAGGATTGAGCGATCGCTCCGGATTACTGAGGATGGTGCGCGGCCACAGAGCGGTTGCCAATCACCCCGGCAGCAGATCCTCTAGCCCGCGGTCCCCGCTCGGCACATTGGCACTGGACCGACCTCCACCAGCGTCGGGCCGCCGCGGGAGGTCTTCACGTCGACGGGTTCAGAGCGCGCGGCTCAGGCCCTTCCAGGGGAAGCGGTTGGCGGCGTCCTGTTCGGTCTCTAGTGACGCTGATTATTGGCCATCCTGACCAAAATCAGCACGCCACCCAAGAAGCGCGGTTCTTGGATGGCAACATTTTCAACCGCTTACGCGCTTGAAAATGGCGTCACGTCCGTATGCCGCGGGAAGCGCTGAATTGATCGGCGTTTCCCTAGCGCGCTCCCGTCGACGAACGATGGCACGCGGATCCTGCGGCGGATACACCAACTCTGCCGCTAGGCAGCCGCCAAAGTATAAGCTATCCCTTGAATCCCCGGAAATTACCCAGGCGCCCGATATCTCACCACCTGAGTGGCGGCTAAACAGCCGCTAGCTACAGCGTCGCGGGATAGCAGGATGGCGGTTTGTCTGCTTTCTCGCTAGACATCAAGGGTTGCCACATTTCACTCGCCTGCTAGGCTATTCACAACTACCTCGATCCAGTTGTTCGGGACCCCACTACATGCAGCAAGTCGACATCAGGCTACGGATCGCCGGTCTCATTGTTCTGGTGGGGGCGTATCTGCTGCTCGCGATGCTCACCTTCCAAGGCCAGCAGGAGTGGAGACAGGAGATCGGCGCGATCGCGGAAGATGTCGCGGCCTTGAAGCGACAAATCGAGCAGATTCAAACCAGTCGGTCCAGCCAAACAGCGGACGGTGGCCCCGCGGCCGAGCAATCAAAGGGGATAGGCGACTTCGCCGAACGCCTGCTGGTCGTGGAAGAGGATGTCGCACTGCTCTGGCAAGGCCAGCAGAACCAGTGGAGTGGAGGCGAACCCAGTCCGTCCGGCCAGGAGGATGCCTCAAGCAGTAAAGAGGATGCAGACCTTCCCCCGCCCACTCCCGTCCTGGCAACGCGATTCCAGTCTGAGGGCAAGGTCAGCGATTGGGGTAAGCGATCCGAGGAAGGCATCAACTACGCCTCCGGTGCGAGCGACTACATCCAGGGGTACGGCGGAAAGGTCGACACGGAGTGCAAGGAAAGCACCTGTCGCGTCACCTGGTATTTGCCGAGCCTGGATGATCTGACCGCGGACCAGCGCGAGCGCTTGTTGATGCTCGGCCGATCGGAGCTGGCCGCATTGGCGACCCAGGGCGCGAACAACGTCGGCCGCCTGGAGAGCAGTTGGGAGCTCGACGGCGGCGCGCCAAGGCTGTCGCTCTTTTTTGACCGCACACCATGAGACGGTCGGAACGGGAGGTATCCATGGAGGTCCTGCGTTGCGTAGTCCCAGCGTCCCGTCGAACCACGTTCGCGCGTACTTGGAGCTCAACCCTGTGTCGAGTCATTCGGCACAGGCCTTTGCCAATGGACGGCACAAACGTCGCGGGCCTATTCCGGCTCCGGCATTCGTTTTTAGCTGGCTAACGTTCTTGGAGAGAGGTCATGAATTCATCAGAGCAGAAATCGGTCCTGCGGCCGCAACGGTTCTCGATGTCGGGCAAGCTCGCCCCGGCCCTGGCCGCCGTGGGTCTTGCGATGACCTTGTGCGGCGGCGCGGCGACGGCGGATGACGTCAACGTCCATCCGGCGTCCTGCCAGGCCCCATTCCTCGACCAGGCATTCCCGATGCGCTGGCACGAGTACTTCATCATGAATCCGACGTCCGGCGTCGACACCTGGGTAATCTGTCCCGTCACCTTCGACAATGACGAGTACAGCTCCGGCGATAGCTTTGACATCAATGCGCGGGGTGGCGTGATGTCGGGTGCGTCCGGCGACATACCGACCTGCATCTTCTCGGTAAACGATGAAGAGAACCTGGATCAACCCGGATTCGTGTCAGGGACACGCCGCGTCTATGAGCAGGCGCTGTCCGTTACGCGTTCAGGCTCCGGCTGGAATGGCAGCACAACCGTCGACTATGACGACATCGCGACGGCGGTCGTCGGCAACAAGAATGGGTGGGCCATGGCGGTCCGTTGCAAGCTTCCGATCGGGCACGGCGTCTCGCAGATCGCGCTGATAGAATAAGGGGCGTTCGCTGGTCAGCGGCACAAGGATGAGCCGCACCGATCCGTCAAGCGTCGATGTAAAGCCAATCTCTCTCGGTGGGCACAAGCACCTCGCGTGTCACGCCATCATCCCGCAAGCGCGCACAGCGCGAAGCGAATTCCTGCAGGTCCTTGTCTCCGCAACGGGCGGAAAAGATCGGCAGCATGCGTTGCTTGACGGTCTCGTAGAGCCTGTATTCTCGGGCATTCTTCTCCGCAACGAACGCCCTGAGATCTGCCCCGAGAAGCGAATCCGAGTCGACGCCGTCAGCCGAGGCGTTAATTCTCGACGGGTAGGCACCGTCGAACTTGAAGCCGTGGTCCCTGGCGACAGCTTCCAGCAACAGCATCGACTGATCGAAATACTCCACCAGACCAAACAGGATCTCGCCCGACTCGATCCTGTCGAAGATCCTTTCGTCCGGCGCCCACCCTGGCACCCCGGTTGATGGGTTCGGCATCGACGCGTGCCTGGCCTGGAAGTTGTCGGCCTGGAAATTCGTCTCGATGAACTCCTCTATCCCCATGTCGGCGCGAATGTCGTTGGTACGCTTTTGGTACCGGTATGCGGAGAGCAAACGGTCGAGCGGATCCCGCAGCAGGGAAAAATGAATCAGGCCGATTTGCTCTCCCGGTCCGGGAAAGGCGAGCTCGTGGGATGACACGGCCGAATAGCCTTTGCCCCCATGATGGGGACGAATCCGATCGCAGCTGATGCGCCCGCCAGGCCGCACACCCTCTGACATAGAGCACGCGACCGGGATAGTTGTGCTCGAGAATCCACATCAGGGTGGATCCGCCGCACTTGAAGGCATGGTGATGAACGATCTTCGTTTCGGGGTCAATCATGGCTGATTCCCTCGCAGCGCTGGACACCGAGATCGGCAAGGATCTGACGCAGACCGCGGGCTACGTTCTCGAACCCGAAGATCTCACTCACCAGCACGCGACCGCTCTCGGAGAGATGCGACCAGAGGTCGTCCCGGGTCAAGAGCCTCAGCACCGCGTCTGCAAACGCGGCGGGCGTATCTGCGATCAGCACCTGCTCGCCGTCGGTCAGGGTCATTCCCTCAGCAGCGACCGATGTGGCAACCACGGGCACGCCAAAGGACAGACTGGTCACAACCTTGCCCTTCTGGCCTGCGCCGAAGCGCAGCGGTGCAACGGACAGGCGCGTCCGCGCGAACACCGGCTCCAGGTCCGGCACGAAGCCAAGCACCCGAATGCCGTCCTGTCCGTCGAACCGGGAGATGTCATCGGGCATCCTCGACCCGACGATGAGGAAACGGCTGTCAGGGGCCTGGCTGTGCACCAGGGGCCAGATTTCACTGGCGAAATACTCGATCGCATCGACGTTTGGAGGGTGTTGAAAGCCGCCGATGAAGACGACGTCCCTGCTCGCGGCGCTGGCGACGGATCGCGGCGGGATCTCGCGCGGTAGCGGAAGCCAATAGACAGCAGACCTCGGAACCAGATCCTGCAGCAGCCGCTTTTCCTGTTCTCCAACCACCAGGGTCGCATCGGAGCGTCGGATAAGGTCGAGCTCCATCTCGCGGGCCTGCTCCGCCTGTTCCAATGTGCTCTGGTCGCCCGTGAGCGCTGCTTCCCGTTGCAGGCGCAAGAAATGGAGATCCACTGTATTGAACAGGATCTTTGCCTTCGGGCAGTGTTCGCGGATCGCGTCGTGATACTCGGCCGCCACGGTCATGCGGGTGAGGATGACCAGAGACAGCCCCCCGCCATACTGTGCGAGCCAATCCGTCAGCTCCAAGACGTAGGGAAAGTACAGGCACTCGATTCCGACGCGTTGCAGGTCTCGCGTGTAGCGGCCCTGATAGCCGAGGTCGGTGGTCGAGCAGAAGGTGACATGGAACCCCAGACGCTTGAGCATCCGCAGGATATTGAACGCGTCGACGGAACCCGAATCCTGGTCGGGTGTCGGCGTACAGGCATCGACGAACAACACCCGGTCCCGCGCGTATCGGCCGTAGCAATAAGGGTCCGATGGGGTTGGGCGTCTATGATCCCGCAGGCGCTCCCCCCAACGTTCCAGGAAGACCTGGCGATTGATCTCCTGATGGCGCTTGACGCCGGAGGCCACATCGGTTCCATGCGACTTCCCCTCGAAATGAATCAATTGGGAGAGGGGCTGATACAGAACGCGGTAACCGGCCTCCCGCACCCGAAACGCGAGGTCCGTGTCCTCGTAGTAGGCCGGGGCGTAGCGTTCGTCGAACCCTCCAAGCTCCCACCAGAGGGATCGCGGCAGCAGGATCGACGCCCCCGAGCAGTAATCGACCTCGCGGGAGAAATTGAACCAAGGTGCTCGAGTCTCCGGGCCACGGCCGATGTTGGCCCCGCTCGCGTCCTCCCAGATCAGCCCCCCCGCCTCCTGGAGCTCTGCATCGGCGTACAGCAGCTTGGAGCCCACCAATCCCGCCCTTGGCTCGCGCTCCAGGGTGTCGACGAGTTCGTCGAGCCAATTCGGCAGCACGAAGGTATCGTTGTTGAGGAACAGGATGTATTTCCCCCGGGCGGTTTCAGCGGCGCGGTTGCAGTTCCTGAGAAAACCCAGATTCCGCTGCCGATTCACCAGTCGGACGGGGTATGGCAACTCGGCCAGAAGCTTTGCGGTGGCATCCGTCGAGGCATCGTTCGCGACGATGACCTCGAAGCTCGCACGGGTGGGCCAGTAGAGCAAGGATGCGAGGCAAGCGAGGCTGTAACGGAGTTGGTTATGGACCGGCAGGACAATGGATACCAGTGGGGCGTCCTCGGCTTGGTCTGCCAGGCGGCTGATCTCATGGGACCAGCGTGCCAGCTCCCACTCTTCCGGTTCTCCTGTCGCGTCATCGTCAAATGCGGTCAGGCGCAGCTCGGCAAGCAGACTAACCACCTGGCCAGCTACGGGAATGCCGAACTCCTGCGCGAGATAGGTCCAGCCAGGCGTTCCCCATAGAGCCGTCGGCTCGCGAGGTATCGGCCAGGGCAGGCTACCGTTGGCATTCGGCTGTGCGGATGCCTCTGCTCCCGATTCCCGGCCCTGTCCGAGCGTCGCGCGCAGTCCGTCAACGGTCGAATCGGCGGCGGCCGCCGATCCGATCCGGGCTGGAGGGGCAACCAACAGTGGGCTAGGTACGCTGCCCTCCGCGGCACCCACCGTCAGGAAATGCACCAGAGGATTCACGCCGCTGGTCCTCAGCTCGGGATACTGGTTGAGGTACCAGGAGGTGTCGAAGAAGGCATTCGGATCCCTGCTTTGGGACACGCTGAACGCGATATAGTGGTCCAGTGGGTCCAGTCCCGCATTGGCGACATCCCGATAGCGGCGAAGGTACCAGGCCTCGTCGAATAAGCCGCATTCTCGAATGAAGCGACGGTCCCGGGCCGCCTGCCGAATGGTCGCGATCACCCGGGTTGGGTTCCGGCGCAGCGCCCACCAGGCCAGGCGTAACGGGTTGCCGCGGTTTCGATTTCGATCATCCATTTGCTGTTCCGAAGCATTCGAGCCTAGGGCGGATCGGCTCTGTTTCGTTCTCTGCTTGGCCATTTCAGTTGCCGGCTAAACGCGCCGTCGATCACCGTTGCGCGTCCCGCCCCCTTCTCTTGTCGAGCTGATAATCGGGACCACCCAAGGCTCAGGCGGCACGGCAGCGCGCATCCGATGGGGGCGGCGTTTTCGTGTATTCTGTCACGGTTGCGCGCGCATCGCCCGGAACGCGGCGCTACAAGGCGAGGGGAAATACTGCCACGCAGACCAACCAAGCGCTTGGTCCCACCGCGCCACCGCGGCTCTGAGCAGAGGTTTCCGGGAGCTATGGCCGCCGGGACTTTGGCGATCGGCAAGCCTATATGATGGCGAATTCTTTGCATCGACGACTCCAAACTGCCGCCGATAAGCTGCGATCCATCTGGAAACGCCCAAGAGATGCGCGCGCCACCGGCATGGAGGTAACCGAGATCGCCACCTACGGTGATTTTGCGCGGCATCGAGAGGGCACAGTCGCGGAGCAAAAGCGGCGCCAAGACATCGAGCACGAATTGCTTTCCGATGAGCAGGCATTCCGCATCCCCGGCCACTGTTACGTCTGCCGGAAACCGTCGAAGTTTTTGGTCGATTACACCTACGCCTCCGAGATCGATGGTTTGCGCATCCCCAACTGGCGCGAACGCCTGATTTGCGACGGCTGTGGACTCAACAATCGCCTCAGAGCCTCGCTGCATCTGTTCGATCGGTCCTGTTCGCCGAAGAAAAACGACACGATCTACATCACCGAGCAAACCACCCCGATATACCGCTGGCTCCTCAAGCACTATCCAAACGTGACCGGCAGCGAGTACCTGGCGGACAAGGTCCCGCCCGGGGCAAAGGACGCGAACGGAATCCGCAATGAGAGTCTGACCCGCCTATCCTTTCCCGACGACCACTTCGACCACATCCTTTCGTTCGACGTCCTGGAGCACATCCCCAACGTCGAGAAAGCGCTGAGCGAGTGCCAGCGGTGCCTGAAACCGGGGGGCAACCTCCTGTTCAGCGTCCCCTTCCTCGTCAACGCCAGGGAGACCCTTACGCGAGCGAGGGTGGCGGAGAACGGCGAGATCGAACACCTGCTCCCGGCCGAGTACCACGGCGACCCCCTCACCACCGACGGCTGCCTCTGCTTCTACCACTTCGGCTGGGACCTGATGGAGAAGCTTCGCGACGCGGGGTTCGCTTCGGCGCAGGCGCTTCTCTACTGGTCGCGGGAGCTGGGCTATCTCGGCGGTGAGCAGATCCTGTTGTTTGGGAGAAAGTGACTCGTGAATGGGCGGACGACGCAAGGCGCGTCCGCCGGACCAGTCCCTCAGATGTGCATCCGGCTCCGTCAGGTGACGTCAGTCTTGGAATCTGACTCCGTAGGTCCGCAAGGTCTCGCCGGACCGCGGCATGAACAACCGGTGCCCCTGCACAAGCCTGTTCCCGCATGCCGAGGGACTCGGCGAGCGCCCGTCAGTCAGCTTCATTCGCCAATAACGCACCAAGGAGATTGACCCCTACGCCAGGGTTATCCAATGCAGCGAAAAGTGACCAAACGTGACGGCTTACGGCGGATGGAGAGGGGTGCCGATACTGGTGGTCTACTCTTGCGAGGACTGACCCGAGTCATCCCGCGCTAGTCGCCCAGCCGTCGCCGATGGGCCCCACGGCGACACATCCGTGTGCCGGGGCGACCGCCGATCAAGTACGACTTGCCCGGATCAGCTCATCCCTCCAGGTGTCCCCTCCGTTTCATGAGGTCGACGATGGTCTGGGTCAGGATCAGTTCCATCGCATACATCATCTTGCCTCCGGGGATCACCAGCGTGTTGAACCCGGTCAGCATGGCCCCCTCGATCAGCCCCTTGAGATTGATCTTGTACTCCACGCTCGGCTTGGGCGACAGGAAATGGATCATCACCAGGCTCTGATCCGCGGTGGGAATGCCGGTGGCACAGAACGGATTGGAGGTATCGGTCAGCGGGATGCGCTGGAAGTTGATGTTGGTGTGGGAAAACTGGGGCAGGATGTAGTGCATGTAGTCGTACATGCGCCGATAGATCACATCCTTGACGTCCTCGGGCGTGTAGCCCCGCTCGGCGGTGTCGCGGCTAATCTTCTGCACCCACTCCAGATTGATGGTGGGACAGACCCCGATCAGCAGGTCGACCTCCTTGGCCATATCGATCTCCGGCGTCACCACCCCCCCATGCAGACCTTCGTAGAACAACAAGTCCGTATCGGACGGGATGGCCTCCCACTCCGTGAAGGTACCGGGCGGCGAGCCGTAAAGGACCGCCTCTTGCTCGTTGTGGATGTAGTGCCGGATCTCGCCGGTCCCGGTCTCACTGTACCTGTGGAAGACCTCGAGCTGCTTGTCGAACAGGTTTCCCTCGGGCCCGAAATGGCTTAGGTTCCGACCTTCCTTCTTGGCCTTGGCAAGCTCCTTCTTCATCTGCTTGCGATCGTAGCGGTGAAAGCTGTCGCCCTCGACAAAGACGGCGCGGGCACCGACGCGATTGAAGATGTGCTGAAGGGCGTCCTTGACGGTGCTTGTGCCTGCGCCGGACGACCCCGTCACGGCCACGATTGGGTGCTTTCTTGACATGATGCGGCTCCTCGTCTGGTCTGTTATGTAGCGGGTCGACTCGCCTGGACAGCACCAGCCCCCGCCGGCCCCGTTGCTCGGGCCAACATCCTGCAACCAGCGGGGAAAGGGTTAGTCTGCGACGGCGGCGCAAATCCCGCCTTGTTACTCTCAGGTGACTAGGCCGGAACCCCCGGCCTTCGCCCCTCAGTGTAAGGAGGTTTTATTCACGCCGCTAGACGACGCATCGCGGAACCTGACCTACGCGCCGGGGCCAAACCATGCAGACCCCGGCTGCACCACGTTTTCAACCCATCTCAGAGCCGAATACGACATGACGAGAAATACCCCTCTCTTGAGCATCTTCGCCTCTCTGCTCGCCGCCCTGGCACTGACGGCGACGACAACGTCGCACACCGCCCTGGCATCTGACTCCGTCGCCAACGCAAAGCGGTCCTGCGCCACCAAGGCAGACGCCGAACGTTGGCAGCGACCTGCGCAGGAAGAGATCAAGCGCCGTCTCGACCCTTTGCAGTACGAGGTGACCCAGGAAGAAGGCACTGAGCCCCCCTACCGCAACGCCTACTGGGACAACAAAGAGGACGGCATCTACGTCGACGTAGTCTCCGGCGAGCCCTTGTTCAGCTCCCGCGAGAAGTACGACTCCGGCACCGGCTGGCCGAGCTTCCATTCACCCCTGGAGCCGGACCTGATCGTCGAGCACGAGGACCGCAAGCTGTGGATGACCCGCACCGAGGTTCGCTCCCGCTTCGGCGACTCCCACCTCGGCCATGTTTTTGACGATGGTCCAGCCCCGACCGGTCTGCGCTACTGCGTCAACTCGGCGGCGCTGCGGTTCATCCCCGTTGCGGAGCTCGAGATCGAGGGCTACGGGGAGTACCTGGCCCTGTTCCGCGGAGAGACGAAAACCAAGGCCGACAAGCCACGGACCGCCCTCGCCACCTTCGGCATGGGCTGCTTCTGGGGCGCCGAGGCGGACTTCTGCGCCCTCGATGGCGTGCTCGGCACCAAGGTCGGCTACGCCGGGGGCAACACCCCGGACCCCAGCTATCGCAAGGTCTCGAGCGGCGGCACCGGCCACGCCGAGGTCGTACAGGTGGAATACGACCCGGCGGTGATCTCGTACGACGACTTGCTCTCGATCTTCTGGAAGGAGCACGACCCGACGACACCCAACCGCCAGGGCCCGGATGTCGGCACCCAATACCGAAGCCTCATCCTGTTCCACACTCCCGAGCAGCAGGCCGCCGCCCGCGAATCACTCGAACGCCACGCGGGAGGCTTCCGCCGCCCCATCGTCACCGAGATCGTCCCCGCCACGGCCTTCTATCCGGCGGAGGACTACCACCAGCGCTACCTCGAAAAACGGGGTCGGGTTCGCTGCAACCGTTGAGCAGGAGCGCGGAACTCGGCGTGTTGTGCCCATCCGGTAGCTGATACGGGTGCGATAGCCGCTTCACGACTGTCGGGGCATGGCGCATCCCGCGCCGCGCTTCCATCCTGAAGGCTTGCCCGAGCTTGTCCCAGGGCAGCGGCGCGCGGGGAGAGATTGTGCTAGCCTCGCAGCGTTGCCCCGGTCCGACAGCGCGCAGGAATGCCGAACCCCGAACAGATCGCCCGCGAGCGCATCGACGCGCTCCTGACCAGCGCCGGATGGCAGGTCCAGGACCCGGCCTCCGCCTGCATCACCGGCGCGAGGGGCGTCGCCGTCCGCGAATTCCCGCTCCTGGCCGGCCACGGCACCGCCGACTACCTGCTCTACGTGGATGGAAGAGCGGCGGGCGTCGTCGAGGCCAAGAAATGGGGTCACACCCTGAGCGGCGTGGAGATTCAGTCCGACAAGTACACGGACGGCCTCCCGCCCTTCCTCCCCGCCTGGGCGCGTCCCCTGCCCTTCGCTTACCAGTCCACCGGCGTCGAGACCCGCTTCACCAACAGCCTCGACCCCCAGCCCCGCGCCCGGCCGGTCTTCGCATTCCACCGACCCGAGCACCTCGCCGAGCTGCTCGACATCGCCTGGGGAGACGTCGCCGAGCCCCTGGACAAGGTCGCCGAGGCGGCTCCGGCCTATACCGGCCGGCCCCGGACCTTCCTCGACCGCCTGCGGGACATGCCACCCTTGGCGGACCGCCTCTGGCCGCCCAAGCCCCGGGCTATAGCGAACATCGAGCAGTCCTTGCGCGACAACCGCCAACGCGCCTTGGTGCAGATGGCGACCGGCTCGGGCAAGACGCTGCTTGCGATCGTCATGGCCTACCGGCTGCTCAAGTTCGCCCGTGCGAGGCGCATCCTTTTCCTTGTCGATCGCGGCAACCTGGGCGACCAGACCCTCAAGGAATTCCAGCAGTACGTCTCGCCCTACAACAACTTCAAGTTCAGCGAGGAGTACATCGTCCAGCGCCTGAGCAGCAACACCCTCGACACCACGGCGCGGGTCTGCATCTGCACCATCCAGCGCATGTACTCCATGCTCAGGGGCAGGGAGCTGCCGCCGGAAGACGATGAGACGTCCGTGCAGGGCCTGGAAAGCCTGTTCAAGGAACAGCCGCCTATCGAATACAACCCGGCCATCCCCATCGAGACCTTCGACATCATCGTCACCGACGAATGTCACCGCTCCATCTACAACCTCTGGGCGCAGGTGCTCGAATACTTCGACGCCTACCTGGTCGGCCTGACCGCCACGCCCAACAAGCAGACCTTCGGCTTCTTCCACCAGAACCTGGTCATGGAATACCCCCACGAGCAGGCCGTGGCCGACGGCGTCAACGTCAACTACGACGTCTACCGCATCAAGACCCAGATCACCGAGGGCGGCTCCAAGGTCGAGGCCGGCTACTACGTCGAACAGCAGGACCGCGAGACCCGCGAAAAGCGCTGGCAGGCACTGGACGAAGACCTGGAATATCAGGCCAAGCAGCTCGACCGCGACGTGGTCACCCCGGACCAGATCCGCACAGTGGTGCGCACCTTCCGCGACAAGCTGTTCACCGAGATCTTCCCCGGCCGCACCGAGGTCCCCAAGACCCTGTTCTTCGCCAAGGACGACAACCACGCCGAGAACATCGTCGAGATCCTGCGCGAGGAATTCGGCAAGGGTAACGACTTCGCCCAGAAGATCACCTACCGCACCACCGGCGCCACGCCGCAAGAGCTGATCAAGGCCTTCCGCAACAGCTACTTCCCGCGCATCGCCGTCACCGTGGACATGATCGCCACCGGCACCGACATCAAGCCGGTGGAGATCGTGGTCTTCATGCGCAGCGTAAAGTCCAGATCGTTTTTCGAGCAGATGAAGGGCCGCGGCGTGCGGGTCATCAAGAACGACGACCTCAAGGCCGTCACCCCGGACGCCGCAGCCAAGGACCACTTCGTCATCGTCGATGCCGTCGGCGTCTGCGAGCAGGACAAGACCGACTCCAAGCCCATGGAGAAGAAGCCGGCGGTCTCCTTCGAAAAGCTGCTGCAGGCCGTCAGCTTCGGCAACACCGAAGAGGCCGTGCTCACCTCCATCGCCGGCCGCCTGGCCCGCATGGAACACCGCCTGAGCGAAGACGACGACAAGCGCATTCGACAAGCATCCGGCGGCTACGGTGCCAAAGACCTCAGCCGCCGCATCCTCGAAGCTCTCGACCCAGACCGCCTCCCCGCCCAAGGGGAGGGCAATCTACCAATCCCCTCCCCCTCAGGGGGAGGGCGAGGGTGGGGGTGAAGAGCCCGCAGAAAGCTGATCCACGAAGCCGTCAAACCCCTGCACGACCCCAAGCTGCGCGAGCTGCTGGTCGAGGTGAAGAAGAAAAACGAGATCACCATCGACCACGTCAGCCAGGACGAGGTCATCGAGGCCGGCTTCAGCGCCGACGCCGCCGACCGCGCCAGGGGCGTCGTCCAGTCCTTCGAGCAGTTCATCGAAGACCACAAGGACGAGATCACCGCCCTGCAGATCCTGTACAGCAAGCCCTACAAGGCCCGCCTGAGCTTCGACGACATCAAGGAACTGGCCGACCAGATCCAGGCCCCGCCCAACCTGTGGACCGAATCCCAGCTATGGCAGGCCTATGCCGCGCTGGAAAAGACCAAGGTCAAGGGCGCCGGCGGCCGACGCATCCTTACCGACCTGGTGTCTCTGGTGCGCTTCGCCATCCACCAGGACAACGAGCTGATCCCGTTCCCGGAGCGGGTGCAGGCCAACTTCAATGCCTGGCTGGCACAACAATACAGAACCCTCCCCCAAGAGGGAGGGCAAGGTAGGGGTCAGACTGCACACCCGAACAAATGCACTGGCTGGAGATGATTCGGGATCACATCGCCGCGAACCTGGGTATCGAGCCGGATGATTTCGAATATGCCCCGTTCTCCCAAGAAGGCGGGTTGGGAAAGGTCTATCAGATATTCGGCGATGAGCTGAATACGATCATTGAAGAACTGAATGAGAGCTTGGCTGCGTGATCAAGACAGTCTGAGCCAGACTTGACTATCCCAGCAGAGGATCTTCCTGATGGGTGGTCACTTGCCCAATTGCGGACATGTCGGTCCGAATGGTGTCTTTCGTCGATGGCGATTGGGTTGCAAGTGAAGGATCCAGATCCAAGACGGTGACGTACGACTAACTCAGTATGGCTGACGTTAACGATGGTTGTTATCGTGATAAATCGTCTCGTTCCTGACGCAATCAAGTGCCGTTGCACCAATTGCACGTTTCTGGAACGTGGCGATATCCTCATAGCGCGAATGCCGGATCCGCTGGGCAAGCATGTACTTCCTCCGGCGATACCGAACGCAGTAACTGTCGTAGATGTGGCGATCTGTCGTTCTGGCCCAGAAAGCTTCGAACCAATTCGCTGATTATGAATTTCGTGACGCGCTAGCGTTCCGTAGCGCTGTCGCAGCACTGCGAGCGGCAGTTCAAGGAAGAGAATCTCGCGAAAAATCTGGCTAAGATCCTGTTGCCGCTGCCGCCGCGCAAGCAACAAAAACGCATCGTCGCGGAAATCGAAAAGCAATTCTCCCGCCTCGACGAAGCCGTCGCCAACCTCAAGCGCGTAAAGGCCAACCTCAAACGCTACAAAGCCGCCGTCCTAAAAGCCGCCGTAGAAGGCAAGCTCACCGAAGAATGGCGCAAGGCCCATCCAGACGTCGAACCGGCCAGCAAGCTCCTCGACCGCATCCTCGCCGAACGCCGCGCGAAATGGGAAGAAGCCGAACTGGCGAAGATGGAAGCCAAAGGCAAAGCGCCGAAGAACGACAAGTGGAAGGCGAAGTACAAGGAGCCCACCGCGCCCGATACCGCCGATCTTCCCGAATTGCCGGAGGTTGGATATGGACAACGCTTGGATCTGTTCTTTTGGGTATCGAAGCTGGAAAAAGCTTCAAGTGTGAAGAGCGGCCACCGCGCGAAGAGGAAGTTGGGGTCGTGAAGGTCAGTGCTGTGACTTGGGGTGAGTTCGATGAAGCAGAGAGTAAGACCGTGTTTGGACGGCAGCCCGATCAGCGAGAACTTGTTCGTTCGAAAGGGCGATTTTCTTTTCAGTCGCGCAAATACTCGATCGAGCTTGTCGGCGCTTGCGTCATCGCCAAAGAAGTGAATCGAAATGTCATGCTGAGCGATAAGATTCTTCGCTTTGAGTTACTCGGCGGATTCGATGAGTGGGTGCTGTATGTGCTTCGGAGCATGCATGGCAGAGCCGAGATTGAGCGCCTTGCCACGGGCAACCAAGAATCAATGAGGAACATTGGCCAGGAAAGAATTCGAGCCATTCGAATTCCGCTTCCGTCGATCACCGAGCGTGACTTCGCGTCACCGAAGTCGACCGCCATCTCTCCCTGATCCGCGAAACCGAAACCCAGGTCGACGCCGACCTCAAGCGCGCGGAACGCCTGCGCCAGTCGATCCTGCGCAAGGCATTCTCGGGCGAGCTTAGTGTCCAGGACAATCCCAAAGCTCCGGCAGATGTGCTCGATGTGCCAGGCGTTTCCGCCGACCTCCCCTGTTGCGAGGTGGCGCCGTGATGGCCGAACATCGCGTGAATGTCCGGAGACGGCCGCAGCCGATCGGACGACGTCAAAACCGGCTAGGAACGAACGCATGATCAACCCTGCACTGGAGGTCTCCCGCGACGCCCTCGTGGAGTTCTGCCAGCGGCATCGGATTCGCCGTCTCTCCCTGTTCGGGTCTGCCGTACGTGCGGATTTCGGGCCGGAAAGCGATGTGGATGTGCTCGTCGAGCCTGCGGAAGACGCCGAGCCCGGGTTGTTCGAGATGGTTTCGATGGAGGAGGAGTTGAGGGAGATCTTCGGGCGCGAGGTCGATCTCGTCACGCGGGACGCCGTGGAGCAGAGCCGCAACTACATTCGCCGTCGTCATATCCTCGCCGACCTGGAGCCGGTCTATGTGGCGGGATGAGGCACTGCTGCTCGATATGCTGATCGCGGCCTCCGATGCACGGGAGTTCGTGTCGGGTCTGGATTTCGAGGCATTCCGGCACAGCAAGCTGCACCAGAACGCGGTGGTGCGGGCGCTTGAGATCGTCGGCGAGGCGGCAAGCCAGGTGTCCGACGGTTACCGATCACAGCACCCGGAGGTGCCTTGGAAGCAGATGATCGGGATGCGCAACCGGCTGATCCACGGCTACAGCAAGGTCAGCCTGGAGGTCGTGTGGGATGTCGTCGATAGGAATTTGCCGGCCCTGATCGAGAAGATCCGCCCGTTGGTGCCGCCTGAGCCGGAGGACGAGCCATGAGCGGCGCAGCGATCGTTCAGAAGCTCTGGAACTACTGCAACGTTCTCCGCGACGACGGCATGAGCTACGGCGACTACGTCGAACAGCTCACCTACCTGCTGTTCCTCAAGATGGCCGACGAGCGCACCCAGGCGCCGTATCATCAGCCCAGCATCGTGCCGTCGCAGTACAGTTGGTCCAGCCTCATCAAGCAGGATGGCGACGAGCTGTTCGACCACTACCGCCATGCGCTCGACGCGCTGGGCAAGGAAAAGGGGCTGCTCGGCCTGATCTTCAACAAGGCCCAGAACAAGTTCCAGGACCCGGCCAAGCTGCGGCGCCTGCTGGTGGACCTGATCGACAAAGAAAACTGGTCGGTCATGAGCGCCGACGTGAAGGGGGATGCCTACGAGGGGCTGCTGGAGAAGAACGCCCAGGACACCAAGTCCGGCGCCGGCCAGTACTTCACCCCGCGCGCGCTGATCCAGGCCATGGTCGATGTCATGGCCCCGGAGCCCGGCGAGACCATCGCCGACCCGGCCTGCGGCACCGGCGGCTTCCTGCTCGCGGCGCATCAGTACCTGGTCGACCACTACCCCAACATGACCCGGCCGCAGAAGAAGAAGCTCCAGGCCGAATCCTTCAAAGGCTGGGAACTGGTGCAAAGCACCGCGCGCCTATGCGCCATGAACATGCTGCTGCACGGCATCGGCAACCAGGAGTTCGAACCCATCGTGGTGGGTGACTCCCTGGCGGCGGATCCTGGCGATCGCTTCGACCTGATCCTGGCCAATCCGCCCTTCGGCAAGAAGAGCGGCACCACCATCGTCGGCGAGGGCGGCAAGGTCAGCAAGGAGCGCGACACCGTCGAGCGCGACGACTTCTGGGCCACGACCTCCAACAAGCAGCTCAACTTCGTCCAGCACATCAAGACCCTGCTCAAGGTCAACGGCCGCGCCGCCGTCGTGGTGCCGGACAACGTCCTGTTCGAAGGCGGCGCCGGCGAGACCATCCGCCGCAAATTGCTGCACGAATGCGACGTCCACACCCTGCTGCGCCTGCCCACCGGCCTGTTCTACGCCCAGGGCGTGAAGGCCAACGTGCTGTTCTTCGACAAGAAGCCGGCCTCCGAAACCCCGTGGACCCGCAAGCTGTGGATCTACGACCTGCGCACGAACATGCACTTCACCCTCAAGACCAACCCGCTGAAGCGCGAGGACCTGGACGACTTCGTGAAGTGCTATCACCCGCAGAACCGGCATGACCGCCAAGCGACCTGGTCGCCTGGCAACGACCCCCTCCCTAGCCCTCCCTCTGGCCAGGGGGAGGGAAACACGAAGGGTCCTGGCGGCGGTGAGGCGGGAGAGAACGGTCGCTGGCGCGCCTATGACTACGAAGAACTCATCGCACGAGACAAGGCCAGCCTGGATATCTTCTGGCTGAAGGACGAATCCCTGGAGGGGTCGGACAATTTGCCGGCGCCGGAGGTGATCGCCCGGGAGATAGTAGAGGACCTGGAGGCCGCGCTGGAACAGTTCCGGGAGATTGCGGAGGACCTCGGTGAGGCTGTCGATAAGCGAGAAACAGTTGCTTGCTCAAGGTAGGGCTCTCTCATGGTGGACAAGGATGGCGCGGCAGTAGGATGACGTCTACACGCTGGCGCTGCGGCTTCCTCACTGAGGGCGAGACGGTGCCACCGGGTGCGCAGTCGAGGATTACCGGAAACTGGAACGAGCCGTCTTGGCCAAAACTGCACCTTGAGAACAGCCGCCGCAAGCTGGGGCGGAGAAGACGCCGAGGATCGCTCCTCGAGGAGACCTGCATGACGACACTCATCGTCCACGGAACCCTGGCCACGCACTCGAAATGGTACTGGGACTCCTGGCGGCAGGACGGTTTCTGCTACGCGGTCAAGGCCGGCATCGAGCAGGCCGGGGGACGCGATGACATCTGGCGCATCAATGGTGTACCGGTCTCTGACGTCGAGGAACTCAAGGCGCACTGGAGTTGGCTGACCGGGTACGCCGGCCAGGTCGCCGAGATCGAGGGGCATTTCGTCTGGTCCGGCGACGACAGTGGCGTCGCACGGGATGCTGGGGCCAAGACGTTCGCGCTTTACTTAAACAAGGTGCGCGAATTGACGGATGAGCCGATTCACATCATCGCGCACAGCCATGGTTGCAACGTGGTGAAGAACGCCAGTTCTCACAAGAAGCTGTCGCGGGATGTGCATATCGATAGAGCAGTTTTTCTGGCCTGCCCTCACTTCCACGCTCAAGCGTACAAGCAAAAGGACCCCTTCAGCTTCAAGATGGAACCCGCGGGCGAGAGCTTTACCTATCGGCTGGACCCGAAGCGTTTTGGAAGCATCCTGAACGTCTATTCCGAACGCGACAGCGTGCAGGTAGGTTTAGCGGACAAGCTGCCTGGACAGCCCGGCCCGCGTTTGAAGGACTGGGATGCACACCGGTCCAGCCGCGTGGACAGAGACGAACGGGCAGCGCGTCTTTACACCGACCTGGAAATGCAAGTCGACGGCACCTGCAGCGGCGTCAACGCGCACACCGTGATGCATGGCGCGGTCACGGGGTCGATCGCGGGTCAGTGGCTCGGCGGTCGTTCGCTAGAACGCATCCGACGTGTCGCGGGGGGCCATTTCCCGGTGATCGCCTGTGATGACGTCGGGGAGTGAGGCTCCACGCGAGATTCGGACACACACCGTGTCGTCTCACGGATCGCTAACTCCATGCTGATTCAGAAGACTCAGAACCCAAACCACGATCAAAAGCCAACGCTACATAGGTGATCATTCACTGCTCGAAGAAACTCGCCGCCAAACTGCCTGTGGTGTCTTCGACCCCGCTGCAGGAAACCAGTCCGCTCGGCAGCTGGCACGGTCACCTGTTCACGCTTGACCGCCGCCAGTGCGTGCTGTTCTGCCACGATGCGACCCGCTACTGCCTTTTTCACGCGGGTATTCGCAAGCCGCACCTGGCCGATCTCGGCGGGAGTTTGTTCCGCGGACTGTATCTCGAGACGCTGAAAGCGATTGGTGTCCCCATCGCTCAGATGCGCAAGGTCGAGCTGGCCCTCGGTCCGGCTCGCTATGATACGGCGACCAGTCGCTCCGTGCAGGGCACGATCCGCGTCGCGCAACAGGACCTCGATGCGCTTCTGGCGAGGGTAGAGAACGTGATCGATCTGGACTCCGTCGCGGTTTCCCGTGATCTGAACCACCGTCCGACGACGATATTCGGTCGCTGGCTGTGGCCGGACAAGGCAATGCGTGAGGCGGTCGCAGCCCTGTAGACGTTCCGCAACTCTTATGCAGTCGAAACAAAACAACCCGATATTGAATGGCGGAGTCCGAGACCGAGTTCCGCGGCGGAATTTCGAAGATGAGCAAAGAGGAAGTGCTGAAGAAGCTGACGCAGGCCAAGCCCCAGCTGGCGAAAGGCTACGGCGTGACCCGACTGGCGCTGTTCGGCTCGACGGCGAGAAACGAGGGCCACCCCGGTAGCAACGTGGATATCGTCGTGGGGTTCGACGGGCGGCGAGTACGGAGGTACTCGCCTTCTTCCCGGTTCACTCTCCGCGACCACGGCATAAGCTATCGCGACTACGTCGAACAGCGCACCTACCTGCACGAGACCTGGCGCGCCGCTCCTTGCCTAGCGTTTCGATGTGACGACGCCTGGCGCGGTTTATTCGTTTCCGGTTGGGTGAAGCAGCGGCCTAACGGCCATTGATCGATGCGGTCGGACGGATGTCCATCAAGACACCGCGTCCGCCGGGTATTGGGATCGAATCTCGCCCGACCGCCACATGCGCGGTCCGCGGCTCGGCGGATTCAGTCAGCTATTTCTTGCCCTTCTTCTTTTTCCCCTTTTTTTTTCTTTTCCTTTCTTTTCCTTCTTTTCCTTCTTCTCGCCTTTCTCGCCCTTAGCCTTTTTCTCCTTCTTGGTCTTGCTCGTCTCGGCAGGCGCGGCAGCTGCTTCCACGGCCGGCGCCTGCTTCGCCACGTCCGGTGCGCCCGCCTGCTCGGCTTCGGCCGCGGCTGCTTTCTTGGTTGCTTTCGCCATCAATTACTCCTCAAACATCTTTTGCGGAAAAGGTCGAATGCCCGCACGACAGCGCACATTCGACCGGATGAAACCGGAGACACCTCAGCCAACGGCCGAGGTACCTCTGGCGGGAAAAGCGGCAGTTACCTGCCCCGGCTGCTGCCCCTGCCGCCGCCAGGCTTGTTGGAAGCCGGGCGTGCCGGGGCGGGCTTCGCGGCACCGCCGCGTGCCGGCGCGCCCTTGCCCGGGGCGGACTTGGACGGAGCCGACGTCTTGGGACCGGACTTGCCGGGCGCGGCGTTCAGGGGGGTATTGGAATTGCGCGTCATAGCGACACCTCGTTGCGATCAATGGGCCGGCATGCCGACCGATTTCTGTACAAGGGTATAAGCAGAGCTGACCGGAAGGGCGTCGGGGGCTGGCAGATCGCTGGGACCGGATCGACGGCAGGAGCACTCGCGGTACCCCTACGCTTGCCGACTAGGCTGCTCGGCCTGACTTCTTAAGGTCAAACCCCACGCGCGTCAACAGTTACTTTCGCGCCCCGGACCGGCGCTCACCGAGGCGATTCGGAGGGGGAATCGGCCCGTTCAGCAATATCAAGCCGCTCAGAGCCTTTCGATCGTATTTGGCGATCGTATCAATGAAAATTTTTCGTTATCGCCACCGGCCTTGCCGTAATAAAAACGTAATCTTTCCAGGAGTTTCTCGGTTGCTCGACGACCTGGCCCGCTCCCGCAGCGGCCGCTCGCGCCGCTGAGACCTTCTGCCGCGAAAGGTTGCTGCCTTGACATCGACTACGCCTACACCAGAGCCCCGTTAACGGGGTTCTTTTTTTTCACTCGTCAGGAAGGGGGAGAGAGAAAGAGAGATGAAGACCACCAACCCGATCGCATCGCTGTTCGGCAAGTCGCCGTTCAAGCCGATGCAGCAGCACATGGGCATCGTCAACGAGTGCGTTGCCGAGGTGCCGAAGATGTTCGAGGCGCTGATCGCGGGCGATCAGGCCGGCGTCGAGCGCGCCAAGGACGTGATCTTCGCCAAGGAGCATGAGGCGGATGCCCTCAAGAACGAGATGCGCGGGCATTTGCCGAAGAGCCTGTTCATGCCCGTGGACAGAAGGGATCTGCTGGACGTGCTGGCGATGCAGGACTCCATCGCCGACACCGCCCAGGACATCGCCGGACTGCTCGTCGAGCGCGACATGACCGTGCCCGTGGAGATGGCGGAGGACTTGCGGACCCTGGTACAGCGCTGCGTCGACACGGTCGCGCAGTGCGGGACCATCGTCAGCGAGCTCGACGAGCTGGTTGAGACCGGCTTTGGCGGTCGCGAGGCTGCCCGCGTCGAAGATATGGTCGAGAAGCTCAACAAGATCGAGGACGAGACCGACGAGCTGGGTATGAAGCTCGCCCGGTCGCTGTTCAAGCACGAGGACACCCTGGGCGCCGTGTCCGTGATGTTCTGGTACCAGCTCATTCAATGGATCGGCGACCTGGCGGATTACGCGGAGAAGGTGGGTGACCGCCTGCGGCTGCTCATCGCTCGCTGATGCCCTTCGGCAAACACCCGCGACCTAACAACAATCCCGCGTCACGCTAAGGGGAACATCTATGGAACTTATCGCTGAATGGGGAACCGTCTTTCTGGTCCTCGCCATCGTTTTCGGTCTCTACATGACCTGGGGCATCGGCGCCAATGACGTCGCCAACGCCATGGGCACCTCGGTGGGCTCTGGAGCCATCACCGTCAAGCAGGCGATCGTGATCGCCGCCATCATGGAGTTTGCCGGCGCCTATCTCGCCGGCGGAGGCGTGGCCTCGACCATCTCCAAGGGCATCGTCGACACCAAGATGTTCGAGAATCACGCGGAGCTGCTGGTGCTCGGCATGCTCGCGGCCCTGCTCTCGGCGGGCATCTGGCTGATGGTCGGCCACCGCACGCGGCTGGCCAGTCTCGACCACCCACACCATCGTCGGCGCAGTGGTCGGCATGGCCATCGCCGCGCTCGGCATGGACGCGGTGCAATGGGGCAAGATGGGCGAGATCGTCGCCAGCTGGTTCGTCTCGCCGGTGCTCGGCGGCGTCGGCGCTCTGCTGCTCATGTTGAGCATCCGCAAGCTGATTCTCGATACCGACGACCCGATCGCCCAGACGCGAAGATGGGGGCCAGCCTATGCCTTCCTCGTGGGCTGGATGGTCTCCCTCGTCACCCTCACCAAGGGTCTCAAGAACCTCGACATTCACTTGAGCACCATGGAAGGCAACGTGCTGGCGATCATCATCGGCATCGTCGTCGCCATCATCGGCAAGGTGATGATGAACCGGGTGAAGCTCGACCCCAAGGCGGACAAGACCTTCCACTTCGCCAGCGTCGAGAAGCTGTTCGTGCCCATGATGATCTTCACCGGCATGGCCATGGCCTTCGCCCACGGCTCGAACGACGTGGCCAACGGTATCGGCCCCATGGCGGCGGTGATCAACCTGATCAACAGCGGAGGGGTGATCGCGGCCAAATCCCCGGTGGCCCCCTGGATGCTGCTGCTCGGCGGCGTGGGTATCGTGGTCGGTCTCGCCACCTACGGCTACAAGGTCATGCAGACCATCGGCACCAAGATCACCGAGCTGACTCCGACCCGCGGCTATTGCGCCACCATTGCCGCGTCGGGTGTGGTAGTAATCGCCTCGGGTCTCGGACTCCCGGTATCCACCACCCACATCGCGGTGGGGGCCGTGATGGGAGTGGGCCTGGCCCGCGGAATCGGCGCCCTCGACCTCGGCGTCCTGGGGGGCATCATCCTGTCGTGGTTCGTCACCGTGCCCGTGGGCGCCATACTGTCCATGCTGTTTTTCTACATATTCAAGGGCATCTTCGTCTAAGGTAGAGCATCCCCGCGGCCGTCCCGCCTTCCACTTCGGGGGGCGGGACCCCTCGACTTCCCCTTCCCCGCCCTTTGGCAGCCCGGCGACACGCCGCCGAGGTCGTTCCTTCCCCGCTCCGCCCGGTAGAATGTGCGCTGACAATCATCGCACCACCCCGGAGCCGCCCGTATGCGCATCGCACGTTTTCAGGACCCTTCCGGTGACATCCGTTTCGGAATACCGCTCGATGACGCGCAGGCCAAGTTGCTGGAGGGAGACCTCTACGATGGCTTGCGGGAGACCGGACAGGCATCGCCGGTAGTCAAGTGGCTGGCGCCGGTATCCCCGATCAACATCTTCGGCATCGGGCTCAACTACCGCGCCCACGCCGAGGAAACCGGAGCCCCGATTCCGGAGCATCCGGTCGTCTTCATGAAGCCCACCACCGCGATCACTCAATCCGGGCGACCCCATTCTTCTCCCGGCCTGCTGCGACCAGGGCGCAGAGGTGGACTACGAGGCGGAGCTTGCGCTGGTGATCGGAACGACCGCCAAGGACGTGCCGGCGGAGCGGGCCCTGGATTACGTGCTCGGCTACACCTGCGCCAATGACATCTCTGCCCGCAGGTGGCAGAAGCACGGCGGCGGCGGGCAGTGGGTGCGGGGCAAGAGCTTCGACGGTTTCTGCCCCCTGGGAACGGTGCTGGTGACCGCGGACGAGATCCCCGACCCACAAAGCCTGGGCGTGCAGTGCATGCTCAACGGACAGACCATGCAGAACGGCAACACCGGCGACATGATTTTCGGCGTCGCCGAGCTGATCGCGCGCCTCAGCCGGGACACCACCCTGCTGCCTGGCACCCTGATCCTGACCGGCACTCCGCCGGGGGTCGGCTTTGCGCGCAATCCCCCCGTATTCCTCGCCGACGGGGATCTCGTTCGCGTTCAGATCGAGCACATCGGCGCCTTGGAAAACCCTATCCGCACCGCCGGCACCTGATCCGACCCGGGCTTGAGATCAATGCCCCGGTCCCAATCATTACGCCAAACTTCCGTCCCCGAGCCCAACGCGAGTCATGAGCGAACAATCCACCAAGCACACCCCTACCGAGATCAAGCTGCACGCCAAATCGCGCATGCTCTCCATTCGCTTCGACGACGGCGCCGGCTTCGAGCTGCCCTGCGAGTACCTGCGCGTGTTCTCCAGGGCCGCCGAGGTCCGCACCATGGCCAGGCCGGTGACGGGCAAGGAGCAGGTCAACATTGAACGCGTGGAGCCCCAGGGACAGTACGCCATCCGCATCGTCTTCGACGACGGACACGACACGGGCATCTACTCCTGGGATACCCTCTACAGCCTGGGCGCAAACCAGGAGCGCAATTGGGCGGATTACCTCGATCGCCTGAAGGCCATCGGTTACGAGCGCAACGAGCCGGATGTCGGCGAGAAGCGGCTCAAGGTCATGTACTTCTCGTGGCTGGCGCAGAAGATGCGGAAGGAGTCCGAGCGATTGGTCGCGCCCGCCAGCGTGCCGGACGTGGACACGCTCTTAAGATGGCTCGGCCGCCGCAAGCAGGGGGCGGCCGTCATGTTCGAGAACGAACGGGTGCGGGTGACGGTGAACAAGCAGTTCAGCGAGGGCTTCACCAAGCTCCACGACGGGGACGAGATCGGCATCGTGCCGAGTTCCCCGACACCGCCGCCGACACCCGACCTGATCTGAGCCTGCTCATGCGCGCCGCGCTCGGCGATGCGGCTGCCTCAGTCCATCGTCGGCGTCGATTCCCGCCCGGATTGCCGCAGGGCTGAAGGGAACCTGGATGCGGGGTCCAGAAACCGCATCCAGTCGACGGCGATTTCCGCCACCAGGGAGCCGAACCGGACCTGCTGCTCGGATGCGGTGAGCCAGGCCCGCTCCAGCTCGGCGAAGCGCGGACCCTCAGTTACCGGCGATTGCGGCTCGGCGTCGGTGGGCGCAACCTCCGATAGCAGCAGCTCGTAGCTCACTACGCCGGCGAAGAGCGAGCGTGTCTTGCTTCCGAAGCGCGCCGCCAGGGCGCGCATGGCGGTGTTGGACTCCATCACCTCGAAGACGAACCTATGGATGCCCTGCACCCGCGCCGTCCCGATCAACCGCGCCAGCAACTGACCGCCGAGCCCGATCCCCTGCGCCGTGTCAGCGACCGCGATCGAGAGCTCGGCATCGGTGCCTCCAGGGGCCAGCCTGAAGCAACGCGCGGCGCCGAGGAGCGCGTGCTCGGCACCGCCCTCGTCCAGCTCAAGCGCTGTCAGGGCGATGTGATCGCGCTGATCGGCGTTGCTGAAGTACTCGAGCTCCATGTCCGACAGCGCACGCTTGGTGCCGAGAAAACGATGTCGCCTGGAGGTCGTCGAAAGCCGCGAGAAGCATTCCCCGAGCAACGGCAGGTCATCCGCCCGCAGAGGCCGGATGCGATAGCGCAGGCTGCCAAGCGACAAGACCCGGCCCCCGGCTGATTCACTGAACCTTTCTTTGCCCATCATGACCCGATTAGCTCCCGCCGCGGTCTACTTCGCAGCTGCGTGAGGCGCCGATGCAACCGGGTCGTCGGCGCGACAAACTTCCGGGCGGCGCACTTTGTTGCACTGCACAATAATATGGGAACTGGGCTTTGTTAATCAAGCGCTAATGTGCGTCCGTGGGATAGACACCACCGATACCAGATTGTCACGAGTGAGCCTTCTGGCGCGACCCGACCGCCGCTGGCGTGCACCGCCCGCCACGCCGATCCACGACGCTGGCAAAATTCCAGATTCGGGTCCCCAATCCGGCTGCCGCCGCGCGCGGCACTACAACCATATCTAAGCCTCTGTAGGAGATACCAAGACAGGAATCTGCGCGCGCTACTTGTCGGTTTGGCCGCTTGCGTGTGCATCAACGCCGCACAGGCGGAAGAGCGGACCAACGGCCGGGTGAAGGTCGAGGTCTACCCGAACAGCACCCTGTACAAGGACAAGGAGGAGATGGAGGCGCTGCAGCTCGGCGCCGTGCAGATGCTGGCGCCCTCGCTCGCCAAGTTCGGACCCCTGGGGGTTAAGGAGTTCGAGGCATTCGACCTCCCTTACATCTTCGACGACTACGAGCAGCTCCATAAGGTCACGGAGGGGCCGGTTGGCGCCGGGATGCTCAAGCAGCTGGAGAGCAAGGGCATCCTCGGCCTCGCCTTCTGGGACAATGGCTTCAAGGTCATGAGCGCCAACAAGCCCCTGCGCGAGCCCAAGGACTTCCGCGGACTGAAGATGCGCATCCAGTCCTCCAAGGTGCTGGACGCCCAGATGCGGGCGCTGGGCGCGAACCCCCAGACCATGGCCTTCTCCGAGGTCTACCAGGCCCTACAAACCGGCGTTGTGGACGGCACCGAGAACCCCCCCTCCAACCTCTACACGCAGAAGATGTTCGAGGTTCAGCCCTACGTGACCATGTCCAATCACGGCTACCTGGGCTATGCGGTGATCGTGAACAAGACCTTCTGGAACGGCCTGCCGCCGGACATCCGCGAAGCCCTGGATGGCGCCATGAAGGACTCCACCAAGTTCGCAAACGACATCGCCAAGCAGGAGAACATCGACTCCATGGCCAAGGTGAAGGACAGCGGCAAGAGCGAGATCATCGAGCTCACGCCGGAGCAGAAGGCGGCCTGGAAATCGGCGCTGGTGAAGGTGCATCGGAAGATGGAAGACCGCATCGGCAAGGAGCTGATCCAGTCCATCTACGACGCCACCGGCTGCGACTGCAGCAAGCTCTGACCCAATGCGGCCATCGGGGCGACTCGCGCCCCGATGGCCCTTGCCCCGACCCCCGGGATTGCACGCCTCTCCACACCCTTCTGCTCCCTGGCGCGGGAGCAGTGACCAGGGTCGGCGTGCGCCTGCCGCAAGCGCCGGCTGGAGGTAGACCATGCTAAGGGTTCTCGATCACCTGGAGGAGTGGCTGATCGCCTTCCTCATCGGGGCCGCTACCCTGCTGATCTTCGTGGCCGTGGTACACAGATACAGCCTCGACATGTCGGCGACCTGGGGTTGGGACGCGGCCTATGACTGGCTGTTCGCCTTCGATCTCAGCTGGGCGCAGGAGCTCTGCATCTATCTGTTCGTGTGGATGGCCAAGTTCGGCGCGGCCTACGGCGTTCGTACCGGCATCCACGTCGGCGTCGACGTGCTGATCAACCGCCTGCGCGAGAACATCCGTTCTAAGGTAGTCCTTTTCGGCCTCCTCGCCGGCGCCTTCTTCACCGGGGTCGTCGGCAGCTTCGGCCTGCAGTTCGTGTGGCACATCGCCCACACCGACACCATCTCGCCCGATCTGGAGATTCCAGTGTGGATCGTCTACCTGGCGATCCCGCTGGGCTCCTACCTGATGTGCTTCCGGTTCCTGCAGGTGACCTGGTCATTCTGGCAAACCGGCGAGCTGCCCGCGCACGAGCATGCCCACGTCGAGGGTCTGGACGAAGAGATCGAGCTGGCCCAGGCGACCGGCAAGCCCGAGAAGGTGCTGATCGGTGAGGCGGTGGAGCTCACTGAGGAGCGCGAGCACCTGCATGGCGGCCGGTCCGAGCAGGAAAGCCAGGAACGGGAACGGCAATCCGGCCCTGATGGGGAGAAGCACCAGTGAGCGCCGCTATCATCTTCGGACTCCTGGTCGTGCTCATGTTGACCGGCATGCCGGTCTCCATCGCACTCGGTCTAACCGTGCTGACCTTCCTGTTCACCATGACCGATGTGCCCATCGAGTCGGTAGCCTTGAAGCTGTTCACCGGCATCGAGAAGTTCGAGATCATGGCGATCCCCTTCTTCATACTGGCCGGCAACTTCCTCACCCACGGCGGCGTCGCCAGGCGCATGATCGCCTTCGCCACCAGCATGGTCGGGCACTGGCACGGCGGCCTGGGGCTGGCCGCGGTAGTCGCCTGCGCCCTGTTCGCGGCGGTCTCGGGCTCGTCGCCTGCGACAGTGGTCGCCATCGGGTCGATCCTGCTGCCGGCGATGGTCAAGCAGGGCTTCCCGGTGCGGTTCGGCACCGGCGTCGTCGCCTCCTCCGGCGGTCTGGGCATCCTGATCCCGCCCTCCATCGTCATGGTGATGTATGCGGTGTCGACCAACAGCTCGGTGGGCGCGCTCTTCATCGCCGGGATCATTCCGGGCATCGTGCTCGGCACCATGCTCGGCATCACGACCTGGTGGCGCGCCCGGCAGGGCAACTACCCGCGCATGCCGAAGGCGAACTGGCGCCAGCGGCTGAAGGCCTTCCGCGAGTCCATGTGGGGCCTGTTCCTGATCGTGGTGGTGATGGGCGGCATCTACTCCGGCATCTTCACCCCCACCGAGGCCGCCGCCATGAGCGCGGTTTACGCCTTCATCGTCGCGGTCTTCGTCTACCACGACATGCCGCTGGCCCGGGTGCCCAAGGTGCTGATCGACTCGGCGAACATGTCGGCGATGCTGCTCTACATCATCACCAACGCGGTGCTGTTCTCCTTCCTGCTCACCCACGAGAACATCCCGCAGGCGCTGGCGGGATGGCTGGTGGAGACCGGGCTCGGCCCCATCGGCTTCCTGGCGGTGGTGAACATCCTGCTGCTGCTCGCCGGGAACATCATGGAGCCCTCCTCCATCATCCTGATCACCGCCCCGATCCTGTTCCCGGTTGCGATGGCGCTCGGCATCGATCCCATCCATTTCGGGGTCATGATCACGGTGAACATGGAGATCGGCATGATCACGCCGCCGGTCGGCCTCAACCTCTACGTGGCGAGCGGCATCTCGCGCATGGGGATGACGGAGACCACCATCGCCTGCTTCCCCTGGCTGCTGACCATGCTCGCCTTCCTCATGGTGCTCACTTACTGGCCCGCTCTGTCCCTCTGGTTGCCGCGGACCCTGGGGATGATGTGAGGGAACGCGGGGGAGACTGTGCCCTCAGGCGCGGTTTGCGGACTGCGGAGGGCGTGTCCCCCGCCCCAAGCCCCCCGGAGCGGAAAGTAGAAAGCCGCACTGAAGAAGACGGCTGAGCGTCGGTCTCAAACCCGGAGCTGCGGTCACGATATTTCTTTTGGGAGGCGGCGAAATCCGGCCAGCCCACGCCACCGGGGAAACGGCCGCTTTGCGCAGGATTTCAGCCCGATATCCCTGAATCCAAACAGCGAAGGGTTCTGACAGATTTCAGGAATATTACGTGGATGAAAAGCCGTACGTCCAGCCGAATCACTTGGTCAATTGAGCAGACGTAGAAACGATTCCACCGGAAGCCCCTAGAAATCCCAGGCTTCCGGTGGATTTGCCACTTTCCCGCCGCGATCAGTAACCGGGCGAGAAAGGGTGCAGCGACTTACGTCAGATCGAAACGGTCGGCATTCATCACCTTCGTCCATGCGGCAACGAAGTCCTGGACGAACTTTTCCTTGTTGTCATCCTGCGCATAGACCTCGGCATAAGCGCGCAGGATAGAGTTGGACCCGAAGACCAGGTCGACCCGGGTCGCGGTCCACCTGACCTCGCCCGTCTTGCGGTCACGGATTTCGTAGAGGTTGTTGCCTGCCGGCACCCAGGTGTATGCCATATCCGTCAGGTTGACGAAGAAGTCGTTCGTCAGGGCGCCGACGCGATCGGTGAGCACGCCGTGCCTGGTGCCACCGTGATTGGTGCCCAGGACGCGCATGCCGCCTACGAGAACCGTCATCTCCGGAGCGGTCAGGCCCATCAGCTGGGTGCGGTCGAGCATCATCTCCTCGGCGCTCACCGCGTAATCCTTCTTGAGCCAGTTGCGGTATCCGTCGTGGATGGGTTCCAGCGGCTCGAAGGACTCGGCGTCGGTCATTTCGGCGGTGGCATCGCCACGGCCCGGCGCGAACGGCACGCTCACGTCGACTCCAGCCGCCTTGGCCGCCTGCTCGATACCGACGTTGCCGGCAAGGACGATGACATCGGCCACGCTGGCGCCGGTCTCCGCCGCGATGCCCTCGAGCACGACCCAGAACCCTGGCGAGCCGCGCCGGTTCGTTGCCCTCCCAATCCTTTTGCGGGGCCAGACGGATGCGCGCGCCATTGGCGCCACCGCGCATGTCCGAGCCACGGAAGGTCCGGGCGCTATCCCAAGCGGTGGCCACCATCTCGCCGACACTGAGGCCGCTGGCCGCGATCCTGGCCTTCACGGCCTCGACGTCATATTCGGTGCGGCCCTCGGGCACCGGGTCCTGCCAGGGCAGGTCTTCCTGCGGAACCCAAGGCCCGATGTAGCGCGCCTTGGGGCCCATGTCCCTGTGCGTCAGCTTGAACCAGGCCCGGGCGAAGACCTCCGAGAGGTAGTCGGGATCCCGGTAGAAGCGCTCGGAGATCTCCCGATACACCGGGTCCATCTTCATGGCCATGTCGGCGTCGGTCATGATCGGCTTGCGGCGGATCGAGGGATCCTCCACATCGACCGGCATGTCTTCTTCCTTGATGCCGACCGGCTCCCATTGCCAGGCCCCCGCCGGGCTCTTCTTCAGCTCCCACTCATGCTCCAGCAGCATGCGGAAGTAGCCGTTGTCCCACCGGGTGGGGTGGGTGGTCCAGGCTCCCTCGATGCCGCTGGTGACGCTGTCCCGACCGATGCCGCGCTGGGTCTTGTTCATCCAGCCGAGGCCCTGGTCCTCGACAGGCGCACCTTCCGGCTCCGGTCCGAGCAGGGCGGCATCACCGTTACCGTGGGTCTTGCCGACCGTGTGGCCGCCGGCGGTCAGGGCGACGGTCTCCTCGTCGTTCATCGCCATGCGCGCGAAAGTCACCCGCACGTCATGTGCGGTCCGCAGGGGATCCGGTTTACCGTCGACACCCTCGGGGTTGACGTAGATCAGACCCATCATCACTGCGGCCAGCGGGTTCTCAAGATCGCGCTCACCCGAATAACGGCTGCCCTCGCTGCCGCTGGGGGCCAGCCACTCCTTCTCCGAGCCCCAGTAGGTGTCCTTCTCCGGATGCCAGATGTCCGCGCGGCCGAAGCCGAAACCGAAGGTCTTGAGCCCCATCGACTCGTAGGCTACGGTGCCGGCGAGGATGATGAGGTCTGCCCAGCTGATCTTATTGCCGTACTTCTTCTTGATAGGCCAGAGCAGGCGGCGGGCCTTGTCCAGGTTGGCGTTGTCGGGCCAGCTGTTGAGAGGGGCAAAGCGCTGGTTCCCCGTGCCCGCGCCGCCGCGGCCATCGGCAATACGGTAGCTGCCGGCGGCGTGCCAGGCCATCCGGATCATCAGACCGCCGTAATGGCCCCAATCCGCGGGCCACCAGTCCTGGCTGTCGGTCATCAGGGCGTGCAGATCCTTCTTGAGCGCCTCGAAGTCGAGCTGCTCGACCGCTTCGCGATAGTCGAACGCCTCGCCCATCGGATTGGTCTTGGTGTCGTGCTGGTGCAGGATGTCAAGACTCAGCGCATTCGGCCACCAGTCCATGACGGACGTTCCAGCAGCGGTATTCGCGCCGTGCATCACGGGACATTTGCCAGTTGTTGTCGTTACATCGATTCCCATCTTCGCCTCCGATCATGGTTAATCTGGTTGGAGCTCGTGTGTCTCGGAGCTCGTCTAGTCGCAAGTTAAAATTAGAGGCCGCGAAGTCGAACGTCCAATCGTTTGGTGGCATCCCGACGATCGGTATAGCCTATTGCATTTCGAACAAGCAAGACGCTTGCGCTTCCGACTATCGGTTTGGAGGGCATCTCAGGACACCGCCGGAGCCCGCCAATCGCGGCTCACACCGGCCGACATGAATAATCTGAGCATGGGCGGCCCCGACAACCTGCGCACATCCGTCGGTCACAACTGGCAGGAGGTTCCGATCAACGCCCCGCCAGTGCTCAAGTCCAGTCTGAACTTGCCCAGTTCTGGGACGGACGGGCCGCGGATCTCTATGATGGTGGGGGGAGCCTTCGAGCATTCCGATGTTTAGCGCTCACCCACAGCCATCTCTGACCCCCGGGTACGGAGCCCATTCTCGACAAACTTTCCCGCAACGAGGCAACGCGAAATGAAAGCCTTCCTGATCACACCCGACACGCAATCCATCTCCGAGATCGAGGTCGCCAGCCTGGACGACCTCAAGGCATTGATCGGTTTCGACACACTGGAATCCGATGCCATCGGCTCGGAGGGCGACCGGCTCTACTTCGACGAGGAGTGCTTTCTCAGGGGTGCGTCCGGTAGATTCCAGATCGATACACTGGTACCCGTGTCGGGCAAAGGGGTGGTCGTCGGGACGGCAGACGATGGCGCCAGCTTGCGGGACGTCACGATAGGCATCGAACAACTGCGCAGACGCATCAAGTACACGTAGCCGCTCTTCCGGGAGACCGAAGGTTGCTTGCCGACGAAGCCCACTTCCGATCCGACGAGGACCCACAAAGCGTCGGCAGACTGATTGCCCGTAGCTAACGGGGCAAACTGATCCGCCACTCGTCGCTGGCCACCCTTTGCAGTGCTTCGGTTGTAGTCGATGCTCCGTCGTTGGAACGCGGTCCGAGATCGGAACGCGAGTCTACCTGAACCTACGGTGGGGACAGGTTGCGCGGGACGCGTCGTTCGCGGTCAGCCGCGCTTCGGACGGCACTCTGGTAGAGCACCGCTTCGATGGACTCGTGCTAGGCCAGAAACAACCGAGGCATAATCTTCGCTGCAGCCGCAATTACCACCAGAGCGGCGACGAGTACAGGTCCGAAGGGCTGATCCAGTGAGAGCGCCAGGAGGAACGCAATCAGGTATCCGCCGATCCCGATGACGGCCGAAACGATCAAGGTCCAACGCCAGCTCGGCGCCAAACGGAACGCGAGTCCACGCAGGAACGAAGACCAAGGCGAAGGCCCCCATCAGCCCGAGCGTCGCAGTGCCGACGGCCATAGCTGCCGCCGCGAGCAGATCCATCCACAAATGCCACCGCCAAGCCGGCAACGCATTCGCCTGCTCGAACCGCGGGAAGAAACGAGCGCGCAAGAGCCTGCCGCTGAGCCAGGGCAGCGACGCGGTACTCAGGATTGCCAGAATCAGGGCGGCGCTCAGGTCGACCGTCGCCGCGAAGTAGAGCTGCCCGTCGATCATGGCGTGCCCGAGCGAGTCCCCGATGGCGGTATTGGCGGCCACCAGCAGCATGGCCGCCCAGCCGATCAAGTATCATGAAGCCGTAGGCGGCATTGCCACGGGCATGCAAAAGGGTCTTGGCAGCGCCGCCTCCAAGGGCACCGGCGGTCCCGCCGATCACGGCGGGCACTCCAGCGGCGAGCCCGAGCAAGGCGCTGGCCGCCGCCAGGTGGGCGAGTCCCAATGCCGCCAGCCATTCCTCGCGCAACATCAGCAGGGTTCCCAGCAGCGGCAGAACGGCGGCCAGCAGCAGACCCGGTGATGAAGGGCAACGCGAAACAGCGGATCGAACAGAACCGCGGTGAAGCTTTCCATCACTCGCCCCTCTCGCCAGGCTTCCAAGGTCAGCACCCGCGAGCAAGCCGCGTCCAGGAAGCGCCGCTCGTGACTGACGAGCAGGACGGCACGCCGGCCGCGTTCCGCGGCGAGAATCTCGATCAGGAGCGACTCGGTCCTCGGGTCGAGGTTGTTGGTGGGCTCGTCGAGCAGCACCAGGTCCATGGCGCTACCGAGCGCTGCCCAGACGCACAGCAGCTGGTACTGGCCGCCGCTCAGGGCGTCGATGCGCCGGTTCGAAATCTCCTCCAGCGGGCGAGGAGCCTCGCGCCGGTCGGCACCGGCAGCGCGCATGATGTCGCTGCCCGTCAGCGGCATGACGGGCAGACGCACCGGCTGTTGCTCCTGATACGCGAGGGTCAACCCGGGCGCACGCTCCACGGAGCCGCCGAAGACCCGGGCACCGCGTCCGATTGCATTCAGGACGGTCGACTTCCCGGTGCCGTTGGCCCCCCAAAGACCAACGACCTCCCCGGAAACGACGCTAAAGGAGAGCGGGCCGACAACGGGTCGGCTGTAACCGGCGACCAGCCCCTCGACGCGGAGAAGCTCATGTCCTTGGCGCTGAAGCGAGCGGTTTGACGGCGGTCACTTGGCGCTCGCGATGGTGTCGACCCAGCGGCCGATGTGGGCCAGGTAGCCATCCCCGTCCGCGCCCTTGGGCGGTTCCATGGACAGCTGACGACGCGCCATCCCAGATTGCCGGCCAACGACTCGGGTGCCTTCGGTGACTGGTAGGGGGTGTGAATCACGATGCCGTCTGCGTCCCTTCAGATCGGAGGTCAGCGCGCTGATCTGCCGGCCCGTCGGCGGAACGCCGGGGATCGGCTCGATGGTGCCCAGCAGGGGAACGCCGAAGCGCTCGAGCAGATAGATGGCATCGCGGTGGTAGAGGACGACGCCCGGCGCCCCGCGGGTCTTGCCCCGCCAGCCCGGCAGTCGCCGGTCGACCTTGCCGGCAAAGGCACTCGGCGCCCCGGCGGTACTCGCTCGCCCCGGCGGAGTCGATCAGCGCGAGCCGCTCGGCCAGGGCTCGAGCGACGTGGCCATGCGCACCGGGTCCATGTTGACGTGCGGATTGCCCACCGGATGGACATCCCCCATGGCGCGATTCGCGGCTCCTCCCACGTCGAGCAGGGGCACCTGGGCCGCGGCCTCGAAGTAGCCGTTGGTACCGGGCAGGATCTTCGGGTTGGCCGCACCGCGGATCGCCACCGGCAGCCAGCCAACCTCCAACTCGGCGCCGATGGCCACCACCAGATCCGCCCCGCGCAGGGCGCGCATCATGGTGGGCTTGGCCTGCAGCGTATGCAGGTCCCGGTTCTGGTCCGGCCAGCACGGTCAGCTTCGCCCGCGATCCGGCGACCTCTCGCACCAGGGCGCCCATGCTGGGACTGGTGGCGACCACGTCGAGGGCGCCGTCTGCGTGAGACCGAGGCGAGGCAGTAGCAGAAGCCCGAGAAAAATGCGGTGGATCATGCGTTGATATCTCCTTGGCGATGTCAGAAGTTATGGGCACCGTGGGTGCCCAGGCTCATCAGGAACTGCAGGTAGAAGGCGTCGAAGCGTTCGCGCTCCCCGGGAGGACCAGGATGTCGCTGCGGGCGTACTGGGCGCGCAGGCGCGAGAACTCCGACAGATTCCAGGTCAGATCCAGGGTCCAGCGGTCCGACGAGCCGAAGTCAGCACCCTCGCCGCCGCTGACCTTGTTGGTCAGCCCGAGCACGTCGTAGCGCAGGCCCGCGGTCCACTTGGGCGCGAAACCATAAATCGCTTGAGCGTAGAGTCCGTCGGTGGTGGACTTCGCGATTCGATCCGATCAAGCCGGTAGTCGGTGTCCAGGACCTCGCCGGTCTCCTCGTCGATGATGCTGGCGCTGCGGATCTTCGTGTCCCTGATCGAGCGCAGGTACTCGGCCTGGAACTTGAAGTCGCCCTTTCCGTAGGCCGCGTCGGCGTCGTACTTGTAGACGACATCGACGCCCCACAGGTCGGCGTCACCCTCCAGCCCATTCTGCAGCAGGGCGTGCGCGTGCTCGTCTTCATGCTCATGCTCTTCGCATGCTCGTGATTGCCCCCGTCCTCGAGGTCACTGACTCACCGAGCCTCCTGGTGCTGGGTGTTGTGGGCGTAGGACAGGCCGAACTGCAGGGCATGGTTCTCCCCGATATCCGGCGCGACCTTGGCGAAAGCCGTCCACAGCCGGGGACCATCCTTGGTGTCCCCGAGATCGAGCAGCCCCTGTTCATCGTCGCTCAGGGTCGTACCGAAAACCTCCTGATCGCCCTGCAGCGCCTCGAAGCCGAGCAGGGTGTAGACGGGAAGGTCCGGCAACCAGGTGACCTGCACGCCGGTGTCCTGCAGGCCATGGTCACCGAGCAGGTTGAGATAGGGCAGATTCTGGTCGACGAAGTCCCACTGGTGGGGGTGCTGCTTGTTGATGTAGCCGAAGTCGCTCAGGAACTTGCCGCCCTTCACCTTGAGTCCATAGGGGAGGCTGCGGGTCTGGAACCACCCCTCCTCGAGATCGACGTTGCCGTCGCCGTCGATGGCCAGGTAGAGAGAGGCATCGAAATAGGGATCGACCGTGGCGGAGAAGGCGATCTCGGCCTCGCGGAAGTTGAAACCGTTCTGCGTCAGCCCGTGGGCATGGTCACGCCCATCCTCGCCCTGCCTGCTCATGGACATGTACCGCCGCCCGAGGCTGGAAGGCCTCGCCCACCAGTGCGGCACCCTCGCCGTCGATGCCGTCGTGGTAGTAGTTGCCGTCGAGAATCACGGAGATCTGCGGGTTGAACGCAGTACCGGAGGTCAGCGCGCCAAATCCGCCCGACGCGTTGGCTGTGCTTGCGGTTGGTGCGGGATGGACTACGGCGGCGGTCATGGGCTTGGGACTTCGGCGGCCTCCTCCCGCTGACGGGCAGCCTCGCGCTCGGCCTCGGCGAGACGGTTCTCCAGGGCCTGAATTCGTTGCTCGTAGTCGGCCTTCATCGCGTTGAGCATGGACTTGAGCTCTGCGATCTCCGCATCGCTGGCGGGGAAGGCGGGTACAGGGGTCAGCAGGGCGCCGACGAGGGCGCCCCGCAACGGGAACTTGCGCATCTTTTTTCTCCGGACGCTGGGACAAACACGTACACCGAGGCGTTGCCCCGGCATGACGTCGAGTCAAGGGATTCGGCTCAGGACCGAACCGGAGCCGGAGGCGCGCGGGCGTGATGGACGCGGAGGCAGCTCTTCGCCGCCGGTCTGTAATCAGGCGCAGCTCGTACTGCATGCCGGCGCAGGAGGGAAAACAAGCGTTGAGGGCGAGGAGGTAATCAGCGACCCAATCGCATGTCCCCGTCAGACAAACTTCGCACGAGTCCTCGTCGACATTGCCGAGGTGCTCGATTTCGTGGCTCGCCAGCAAGACCTGCGCGAACATCAGCGCAAAGGCGGCAAGTAACGCGGCCCTGGGAATCAAGCGGCGGGAGATCATCGGATGCAACGGTCTCGGACGATGTATCTAGCCTGTGCTTCAGACGAGCGCCTGAATGGTAGCTTTCTCGGTTCGTGCGTACAACAGTTGCGTTTCGGCAGCCAGGGTGCGACCTGAATTCCGGAGAAAGCGCAAGCACCACCATCGCCATCAGATACGGCGAGACTCGCACCGAACGCCCGACGCACATCGGTCCCCATCGATCGAATGATCAATCTGCGCAACACAGGCGCCGCAAAACTCGGCTCGGGAAGCGCTGAACGATTCAGCGCGTCCCGCGGCACAGGGATGTGGCGTCTGATCTTGGCCAGGAGGGCCAACGATCAGTGACTCGCTACAGCAGTAAATCCGTAGCGATCAGGGCAATTTAACGGGAACGCCTACCTTCGATTTGGTGCGCATCTCTTCGCGCCGCATCGGCATGGCGTCGATCTGCAGGAAGATTTCGCGCAGATCGGTATCCAGCTCGGCTCGCCTTTTGATCCCGCCGTCCTTGCCGATCAGGATCACGAGGCGGTCTTCTGCGGCCACACCCAGTTGCATGCGCAAGTCTCGCACGGCTTCCGCAGACAGCGCGGTTTCTCCGAGGGACCCCTGATCAGAAAGAAGCTGGAACACGAGGATATCGCGGTCAAGCACGGCCTCGGATCGTAGCGCAATTTCGCGTTGCTGCATTTTGAGGTCCCCATCTTCGGCTTCAGGCGCGACCAAGAACAGCAGTCGATGCGTCCACTCGTGCTGGCTCAGATCATATGCCGGCGCTTGACCTGCGGCGCCGCAGAGCAGGGCGATTCCAAGGATCAGTTGACGCCACATCACCAGCTTCCCGTTCCCGGCTCGCCCTTGAAAGGGCCAACGATCTCTTCAGTGATCCAGCCGCCGTAGAATCCGCCTGCCTGGTGGCGGACGCGCGCGCCATTGACGTAACAGTCGATCCGCCCGGGGTAGAAGCTGATATGCCCCGCGATCTCGGCGAATGCCGGGAAAGGCCGCTCGTATGACCAGGCCGCATTCTCGATGACTTCATCTCCGATGATTGCGTCGAAGTAGCTGGCTTGTCCTTTCCATTCACAGAAAGTCCCGCCGGCTTCGCAGGTCGTAGGAAATCCATGTGGACATCCTCCCGTGGCAAGTAGAAAGTTGGCGGACTGGCTGTCTCGAGGATGCGCACGGAACGCCGGGTGCTCGCGATCACGAGCTCGCCTGCGCGCACATCGATCAGGCGTGGGTCCCGCACTAGTATCGGTGGGCGTGGGTAGTCCCAAACGGATTCCTGATCCTGGCGCGGCTTGATCGCGAACGCGGGCCGGGTTTGGCCACGGTGCCGCCAGAGACGTTTGGCGAGCCGGTCATCGTCGGATTGCATCTCATTCACCTCCGTTCGGCCTTTCTCTGGAGCTGGGTGACGGCGGTTATCAGTTTCGCGTGCCACGGCTACGCTGTGCCGGCGACGCGCGCTGGGGCCACCGATTCGAACTTGCTCCCGCTGACCTCGGCCAGATGGCCGAGTATCCGTCCGGCGACGGCCTGCCCGCTCAGGAAGGCGCCCTCGATGCGGGCGCCCTGACACCAATCGCCGCACAGGCCAAGCCCGAGCTCGGGATCCCAAAGGGCGCCTGCCTCGAGTGGATTCTCGACCAGCGAATAGCGCCAGAGGTGGGCGGTCTGCGCAACAAGATCGGGTCCTGTCCATGCGACCCTGCCGGCAAATACCTCACGTCAGCTCCGCTGGCGATTGCTCTCTCGGCTCGTCGCACCGCGTGCGGGTCCACGCCGGCGCGGCATGAATGACCCAGGTGCTTGCCCGATCGGCCCGGCTTGCTGCTGTTGCGCGCCGCCCAACCGATCTCGTCGCCCATCGAAGAAGAGGCCGTCGTAAGGCAGTGTGTGTTCGGTGTCGAAGGCGAGCATCAAGGCCCACGCCGGAGCGTATCGGATGGACGCCGCCCGTGCGGCGAGGTCGGGAGCGCTGGACGTCAGCAGCGCGCGGCGCCTGCGGCGCCGGAACGGCAACGATGAGCAGATCGAAGCCTCCGAGCGTCTCACCGGTCTCGCTCCGCAATCTCCACTGGCCATCGGGACCGCTGCGGCGGCGCGACACGCACGCCGGTGTGGATCGTCAAGTCCGCCGCCAGGTGCTTGCCGATTGCATTCATTCCCGGAACGCCGACGAAGCGCTCCTGCTTGCGCTCCTCTGGCTCGATCCCGTCATTGCCCACGCGGCCGATGCGGCCGTGCCAAGTCATTACCAGGCCGCGTTCGCGCCAGGCCGCCACCGCCCGCCGAAAGGCGGGGTCCCGCGCGGTGAAGTACTGTGCGCCGTGATCGAATTGGAGCTCGTTGATCCGCCGTGTTGCCGCTCGACCACCCGGACCGCGCGACTTCTCGAAGACGGTGACCCGGTGACCCTGGTCCTGCAAGGTACGAGCCGCGGTGAGGCCGGAGATTCCCGCACCGATGACGGCCACGCGCATGATGCGGCCTGTGCTCGGCTGGATGATCCGACGCCGGTAGCGATCCAGATCCAGCCGGCGCGCGTGGGACTTCGTGGATCGGCTCCTCAGCCTGCCCGTAACCGGCGAGTCCGGGAACGGGCGGTCGAACAGACCGAGCGTCCACAAGAGACCGCCGTAGGAATTCGGATCCGATCCGTCCAGCGCAAAGCGGTGATTGAGCTCGACCAGGCGTCGCGAGTGCGGCTCTCCGGATCCGGCCGCCAGGGAACGATCGCCTTGGCCCAGGTCATGCGCAGATTGTTGTGCAGCTCGCCGTGGACGCGCAGCGAGGTCTGCGCCAGGTCCCAGAGGTCATCGCCGGTCCGCGATCGGGCGAGCGTTTCCGGATCGAGAATCTTCGGACGCGGGTCCTGCGCATGATCTTGCAGCGTTTCCCTCGCCCAGCTCGGGCAGGGCCGCCATGACCTCCGGGTCATCGGTGAAGAAGCAGAAATTGAACGCGAGCTCACGCCAGATGAGCAGCTCGTCCAGAAACTTCTCGGCCCCCTCGCCGCCATGCTGCCAGGCCTCGCGGGCGACCCGGAAGGGCGAGACCTGTCCGTGGTGGATGTAAGCGGAGAGTCGGCTGACACCCCGCGGCCATTCGATTGCCGCGTCGTTACGATCGCGCGCATACGCCGCCGAGCCCCGATTGGAGAAATCGTTGCCAGCGTGCGTATCCGGCGCCCGAACCGCCGACAGTATGAGCCACCGGCGGGATGCTGTGGTCGATGGCGCAGGAGGCGCAAAGCTCGGCGATGTCTGCTCGCTCCAGATCGAGCGGCTCGAAACCAAGCTCGCCGGCGAAAGACGGGCTGCGTCGGTTCGATATCCGCCCAGGGCAGAGGCACGCGCCGCTCGAACTCGTGCTTGATTGTGCCGTCGAAAGTCGAAGGCTCGGGTGAACCGCTTGGGCTGGGCCTGCATGGGTACGATGCAGGAGCAGTCGACGGCGATCACGGCAACGGGCGAGCGGTGCGGCCAGTCGTTCCGTCCAGCGAGGGAAGGGCGGCGCCGGGAAGTCCTCGACGACCACGGCCGCGGCACGTGTCACCAGTTGCCGCAGTGGCGAGGGTTGGTCGCCCTTTCGGTCCAGATGGAAGACAGCGCGCATCCCTCGTTCTTGCAGCTCGCGGTGGGCGTCACGCGCTCCTTGCATGATGAAGGTGTGGTGCCGGTCGTTGTCGTAGCTGTGATTCCCTCCCAAACCCTGATAGACGAGAACCGGCAGACCGAAGTCGGTTCCCGAGGGCGGTAGCGACGTCCAGCGCCGGATTCTCATGGCCGCGCACCGCATGATGCATCCAGTAGAGGACGAATTCGCCGCAGGTCTCGATCGGCTTGTCGTTGAGCGGGCGGCAGCGTTCTTTCAAGTGCTCCGGCAACGCCTCAACGAGCTCGACCGGGTACGGAGTTCGACTCATCGGAAACCTCGCCCCATTGTTTGTCTACCTTTAGTGCGGTTGCGCGGGGGTGTACGACGCAACCGGCCAGAGCAAGCCTAGATCGGTTTTGCCTCGCGCACCTTGCCTGAGTGTTTCGCGGGCGGGCGTTCCCTTCCGGACGAGAACGCCCGCCGTTGGTCGTCCGGCGGGCGCACAAGCAGACATGGCGTAAGTGCCTGGCTACTTGATCAGTGCACGGTAGCTGTGCCAAGTGGCGTATCCGAGAACAGGGAAGATCAACGCAAACCCCACGAAGGCCGTTGCGATGCCGACTGCCGTCAAAGCAACGATCAGCCCGGCCCACACAAGCATAGGGCCCGGGTTGGCCACGACAGCACGATAGCTTTTCTGCATGGCCGTGATGAAATCGACGTCTTTGTCGAGGATCAGCGGTATCGCGACGGCGCTGATGACGAACACCACCGTGGCCAGCAAGAGGCCGATACCCACGAAGTAGCTCAACGCGATCCATCCCTCGCTGCTGCTCAGCATCTGCGTATACGCCTCCGCAGATGGCTTGAGCGTGCTGAACTTGAGAGCAAACAGCAGTGCCGAGAAGCGGATCCAGGCCGCCATCACCAGCGCGAGCATCAACGAAAACAGCGCGAGGTAGGTCCGTCGCTGCACGAGCAAGCGCAGGCTCGAGGTAATGCTCGGTCCGGATCCGAGCTCCATGTCGCGGCTGGCGGCATAGAGGCCGGCGGCCAGGAAAGGACCGACGACGACCAGCCCGGTCAGGTAACCCGTAGTGAACCAGGGAATGTCACGAGTGAGCAGAAAGACCCCGGCGCAGAGACCGGCGAAGAGTAGGCCGTAAAGCAGGCTCAATCCCGGCGCGCGCCGGAAGTCGTCGAGTCCGTGCCGGAGCCAGGCGAACGGAGCGGCAGCCTTGACCCGGTTGATTTCGCTTCCAGTTGCGGTGGATGCGACAAAGGGCAGTTCGGTTATCGGAGTGGACATGAGTTTTCGCCTCTTAGGTGTGTTCAGTGAGTGGGGGCTCGCTCATCAGTCTCAGCGCCAACTAGCGAGAGGCCGCTGTTCTCGGTCGTCCCTGTTGAGAACCCTGAGGTTGGGCTCGGGCGGCACTTATCGTCTCCCCACGAGTGGAGACGATCTGCGAATCGAGAAGACTCAATGGCGAAATCGGCGCCTTGCGTGGCTGCCGCTTCGGCCATCGCCGCACGCACGGCCGTCGTGATCCCCAAGGCCTGCAGGATGTCGGCATGGCTTACCTCGCCATCGAATCCGCCAATGTCGTCGAGCAAGATCCCCACGAGCTGAGCCACATGGATATCCGAGTCGGTGTAGGCGTGAAGCGGTATATCGAGCTCGAGATCGGCTTCAGGGGAACGGACGTCTAGCGGCAGTGTGTTCATCGTGGGTCTCCGTGCAGGGCTGTTGGTGGTTGGCTCGGATCTGCGCTTCGGGCTGGTGTCACCGGTTCTTGTTCGCGCGGTTTCACCTGCACGTAGCGGTCGCGAAGGAACGGAAGTGCGCTTTTATACCGGGTAGACGCCGGAGTTCTGAACTCCCTCTTCCCTGGCACCGGGTTGCTCAGCTTGAAGCGTCGGCGCGACCAGGCTTGACGTCAGGCTGTAGCCCGCGGCGAGAAGATATCGGCGGCGTACGGATTGGGTTACGGCTGCTGCTCACTCTCGTCGTGTTCATGTTCCGCGCTCGTGTGTGCCTGCGTCTTCGTTTGTCTAGGACAAAAGTAATCTCCCGCTTCGTACTTGTCAAGGTCCTCGATGGACAATATGTTTGCACCACAGTTCAGAAATCTTTTGATATGGGCAATTTATGGACAACGTGGATCGGAATGTCGGAGAGCCGGGCTACCGAATCGGTGCTGTTTCGCGCTTGACTGGGGTTGCTCCAGACACTCTTCGCGTCTGGGAGCGCCGGTATGGGGCCGTAACGCCGTTCCGCTCCAAGACAGGCACGCGCCTGTACAGCCGGGACGACGTCGGGCGACTGGCCCTCATTAAGAGACTGGTCGATGACGGCGATGCGATTAGCTGCGTGGCGAACCTGGGCAGAGACGAGCTCGAACAAGCGGGCTCGAGGTGCGGAGTTGCCGCAGATCCCCGAAGGCTCCGAGCGACCCTGTCGGGTCGTGGTGTTTGGCGCATCGCTCGCCAACAGACTGCGACAGGAGCAGCCGGCGGGCGACGAGGTCCAGCTCCTGGGTTGCTTCACGGAGCAAGACGAGCTCCTCGCACAGGCGTCAGGGATGGACCCGGATATCATCGTGCTCGAGTACGCCACGATTCAGCCGGAGCAGATACGCGAGATCGGCAACCTGCTGCTGCGCGTCGGCGCCGCCCGGTCGATCGTCGTCTATGGCTTCGCCGCGCGAGCAACGCTGGCGAGGCTGGAGTCGCCGCGTATCTTCCCGATCCGCGGTCCCGTCGACCTCGCCGAGCTGAACCGCTGGATACGGGTGCTTCACGCGCGCCCGATTCGGCCTCCGATCGCGCTTGGCAGACGCCGGGCTGGACATCTCGGGCGATGTACCGTCGCGCCGCTTCGATGACGCGACACTCGCGAGGATCGCGGCGGCTTCGGTGACTGTTCGCTGCGAGTGCCCGCACCACCTCGTCGACCTCATTTCCAGTCTTGCCGCGTTTGAGGCTTACAGTGAAGGGTGCGAGGTCCTTAACGTCGAGGACGCGGCCTTGCACGCGTTCCTCCACTCGGCCACCGGGCAGGCGCGTTCTCTGCTGGAGTCGGCGCTGGCGCGCGTCGTCGAAGCCGACGACATCGTCATCGAGGGCGCGTCGGGAGACGTCCGGTGATGGCGCCCGCATTACCAGGCGAGACCCGTTTCGGGATTACCGCGTTAAAGGTGCTGAGGCCGATCATGTCCTTCGACGATGGGTGCCCACTGTGTCTGTGCGAGATCGCGCATCACGGTGGCCGCGATCGGGCAGAGGGCGTTATTTGGCTCGACCTCTATCCCCAGCCGGAATCGCCCGAAGGTAACTTGATCAGCCGGAAACTGGCGATAGAGCGTCTCCTTCCGCTGGTCAACAGGGCCAATGCGCCCCTCGCCGCGTATCGGAACGGCCAACGCTGTACCGAGGGGAGCTGAACGCCGCCGTGACCCGCAATGCGCTTCACATTGTCTGGTTCAAGCGCGACCTGCGCGTACACGACCACGGCGCACTCGCCCAGGCAGCGGCCGCGGGACCCGTTCTCCCGCTCTACATCGCCGAGCCCGAGCTCTGGTCGCAGCCCGATGCCTCGGCACGGCAGTGGGCCTTCGTCACCGAGTCGCTGCGCGAGCTGCGTGAGGCGCTGGCCGCGCTCGGGCAGGCCGCTGGTCGTGCGCCGCGGAGATGCCTGCTCAGTGCTCGCCGAGTTCCTGCGCGAGCGTCCTGTCGCCGGGGTCTGGTCGCACGAGGAAACCGGCAACGCATGGACCTACGCGCGCGACCGGGCGGTCGCCGCATTGCTCGCCGAACGCGGCGTTGCCCTGGCACGAGCTTCCGCAGAATGGGGTCGTGCGACGCTCTGCTCGACCGCGACGGCTGGTCGCGCACCTGGGAGCGGCGCATGCGCAGCACACTGACCCGGCCGCCGCTGACCCTCACGCGCGTACCCGGGATCGAGCCCGGCGTGATCCCCGAGCCGGGAGAGCTGGGTCTGGCCGAGGACCCCTGTCCCGAGCGCCAGACCGGGGGCCGGCGCGCGGGCGTGGCGACGCTCGAGAGCTTTCTGAGCGAGCGCGGTCATGCCTATCACCGCGAGATGTCGAGTCCGCTGACGGCCGAGCAGAGCTGCTCACGGCTCTCGCCGCATCTCGCCTGGGGCACGCTCTCCATGCGCGAGGTCGCGCAGGCGACGCGGCTGCGCCGCGAGCAGATCGCCGCGGCAGGGCGACGCGACGGCTGGGGCCGGGCGCTCGCAGCTTTCGAGGGGCGGCTGCACTGGCACTGCCACTTCATGCAGAAGCTCGAGGCCGAGCCGCGGCTCGAGTTCGAGAACCTGCAGCGCGCGGTCGACGGGCTGCGCGAAGACCGCTTGGACACTGCTCGCTTCGATGCCTGGCGACGCGGCGAGACGGGCTTTCCACTGGTCGACGCCTGCATGCGCAGCCTTTCCGCGAGCGGATGGCTCAACTTCCGCATGCGCGCCATGCTCGTATCCTTCTCGAGCTATCAGCTCTGGCTGCACTGGCGCGACCCGGCACTGCACCTCGCGCGCCTGTTCACCGACTACGAGCCCGGCATTCACTTCTCGCAGGTGCAGATGCAGTCGGGGACCACGGGCATCAATACGCTGCGCATCTACAACCCCGTCAAGCAGTCCGTCGATCAGGACCCGCAAGGTGGATTCATCCGCCGCTGGCTTCCCGAGCTCGAATCGGTGCCGACCGCATGGATCCACACCCCTTGGGCGATGCCGGAGCTGGAACAGCGGCGCTGCGGCGTGCGCATCGGCGAACACTATCCGATGCGCATCGTCGATCACGAGCAGAGTGCCCGCGAGGCTCGCCGCGCCATCACGAGCGCGCGCCGCAATGTCTCCGCGCGAAGCGAAAGCCTAGAGATCATGGCCCGCCACGGAAGTCGAAAAACTCCGCAGCGCCGTCGCGGTTGGCCTCGGCGGAACGATGTCGAGCCATGACCTCACGTCGCAAGGCCCATCTTCCGAGCAAGACCTGCGCGGTCTGCGGACGGGCCTTCGCTTGGCGGCGTAAGTGGAATGACTGCTGGGAGGCTGTGCGTTACTGCTCCGAGCGCTGCCGGCGGGCGGCGAAAACAAGTCGAAGAGATCGAATCCCTGGAGATCGGGCCTAGCCGCCGAATCATGTCGAAAAACGCCTGGAGAAATTTATGTCAAACATACTCATCGTCGGTGCAAGCAGTGCTGTCGGTCAGGCTCTCGTCGCCGAGCTTGAGGCTTCACACCGCGTGTGGACCTCGTCGCGAGGACCCTTGGCGGGAAGAGCCGAGCGCCACGTGGTCTGGGACGCGACCACCGGTGACTTCCCGGCGGATCAGCTGCCGGACACCCTGGAGGGGCTGGTCTACTGCCCGGGAAGCATCCGGCTGCAGCCCTTCCACCGCCTGCGCGACGAGGACTTCGGCGCCGATTTCGAGCTCAACGTGCTCGGCGCCGTGCGCGCGTTGCGCGCCGCGCTGCCGGCGCTAAAGGCGGCAGGTCAGGCGAGCGTCGTGCTCTTCTCTACCGTCGCCGTCGCCACCGGGATGCCGATGCACGCCTCGATCGCGTCGGCGAAGGGAGCTGTCGAGGGATTGACCAGGTCGCTTGCCGCCGAGCTTGCCCCCGGTATCCGCGTCAATGCCATCGCGCCCTCGCTCACCGACACCCCCCTAGCGGCCGGTCTGCTACGCACGGATCGCCAGCGCGTCGCAGCCGCCGAGCGACATCCTCTCGGGCGCATCGGCCGGCCGAGCGACATCGCCTCCGCCGCCCGCTTCCTCCTCAGCGAGGAGGCCGGCTGGGTGACGGGACAGGTGTTGCACGTCGACGGCGGTATGGGCAGCCTGCGCCGTTTCGGCTAGGGAGGGATCAGCATGTCCAAGCTCAGATCTAGGCCGCTGGCGGCCGCGGGGCTCGCCGAGAACGTCGACGCCGCGGACCCAGCCACGACGGTCTTCTACGACGGGGCCTGCCCCCTGTGCCGGCGCGAGATCGCCCACTACCGGCGGCTGCGCGGGGCCGAGCGCCTCCTCTGGATCGACATCGCGCGCGCGGACGCACCACTCGCGACCTATGGTCTGAGCCGGGAGCTTGCCATGGCCCGTCTTCACGTCCGTGACACGGCGGGGCACTGGCAGACCGGCGCCTTTGGCTTCGCCGAGCTCTGGTCGCATCTGCCAGTTTATCGTTGGCTGGCGCGCGCCCTCAGGTTGCTGCGCCTGCTGCCTCTGCTCGATCGGGTCTATGCGTCGTTTGCACGCTGGCGCCTGCGCCGGGGGTGCGACGAGCGAACCTGTGGGAGTGGTCGATGAGTGCGCTGCGCATCGAGGCCTTCGATCGCGCGCAGTCGTTCGATCCCCCGCAAGAGGAGGCCTTCCGTTTCTTTGGGCGCCCCAGGAACCTGGCGTGGGTGACGCCGCCCCGTCTCGACTTCTGCCTGCTCACGCCTTGGTCTCTGGCGCCGGGGTAGGAATGGAATAGCCACTACACCACCCCGGGGCGCGGGCATATTCGTGCGCTGACGCGCCCTCGGAATGGGTAGCGTCCCGAATCTCACGCAATTTCCTTTTGCGCCCTTGGTATATCCCCCGTTTAGTTCGCGAGCTCGCGGTTCGGTTGAGAGGGGAACTGGTCTGCGCCAGGGAGCCGGCGCTGAAGGCAGGTAAATGTTGATGGTTTCCGCCCTTCGCCGCCAGTGGATGCGCACCTGGACGGCAGTCTCCTCTGAACGTTCGCAAACGCGGCAGCCCTGGAAGTCGCGGCATGTTGCCGAATCGCAACACAGGTCGACGAGGCTTCAAGAAGCATGCGCGGCATGCAGGCGCGGCAGTTCCTCGCTCTCGGCCGTCGTCAGGCCATCCTGGCGCTGACCTACGTCGCGGCCGGCCTGGCGGACCCAGGTGCGCGAGAAAACATCGAACCGCCCCTTTCAGATGCAGATTCCGGGCTGATCTTCGGTCAGTTCGCCAATAAATCGGCTTGTTTCTAGTGTATGCGCCAGTCTGTTTGGCACTTATAACGACGAAGGGAACGCGTCCAAAATTCCCGGAAACTATTGCTGGCAGCCAAGTTTCCGCCCGTTCGTCGGGTTGGGAAGATCCAAATCAGGAAAAATCGCGGATGTGCATGCCTCCGATAAGTTCCGCAATTTCGAGCGCACTACACTAGTGGGACGCGTTGGCCGGCCACTTTTCGGCGTACCTGCGCAACACGTCCGTTACCGCATGCGGCAAGTTCTGGAACGCCGCTTGCCGCAGACCGTCGGCAAGGAAACCTGGCATGTCGTACGGTAGCCGCCGACCCATCTTGTCGAACACTCGCTCCATGAGCTTCGGGTCAAGAGAACGGGTTGCGGCGATGCCGGCGTTGAGATTGATGACGCGCCAGGGACGCCAGGCGTCGCCACGGTCCTCGTCCATTTGCAGCCTCACCGATGCCGCCTCCATGACCTCCTCCATGTGCTCGCACAGGGTCCGGAGAGCATCGGTTGAGGTCGTGCCGTTCACGATGATACCGAAACCGTCGGCGGTACCCTCAAGGTTATCGATGGTTGCGCCACGGCGGGCGACCCAAACCCCAAAGGAGGCGAACATGCGCGCAACCGTGTCCCTCTTGTCCATAATCTCGACTTTGCGCACGAGAAAGGCGAGTCGGTCAAGCAAGTCCAGCCCGTAGGCACAGAACTCATTGAGCTCCTCTTGCTCGAACCGGACCGCTCCACTCTCCAGGGCCGCGGTGATCTGAAAGAAGTCCGACAAGGCCTGCGCCAAGGCCAATGGGCCGGATTGCTCTTCCATGACGGACTCAGCTGCCTCGCTCCTAGCGAGCACCGCCTGGGTAACTTCCAGCGCGAGGTCGGAGATGGCATCGTTTTCGATAACAAAAAGATTCGTCGACAAGAGCGGTCACCTTCTGAAGCAAACGAACGGACAATCCTGGCAATGGTCTCGAGCGCAACGTCGCCGCTGGACCTGTTGTTGAAATGTGATGCCCGGGGAGTTTTTCAATCGGGACGGAGCGCAGAAAGCCCGGGGCCAGCGGTCGATCGATGCCGTCCATCCTCTTTTCCCGGATGGGTCATCTACGCGGATTGCCTCATCGGAATCGGCCGAGACCAGCCCTTTGATGCTGGAGCGGGCCTCGGATTGAGGTTTAAGCTCCAACGATTCCAACTGCCGACTGAGTTCCTACCTATCCACGGCGGGGCAACTGGGCGCTCGGCACTGAAGCCTGACTGTCCGTCGCCACATCGCGGACCTTGCGGGTGTGGCCCCGACCTTCTGGAGTGGGTCGATGTCAGACCTTGGGAACACCCCTTGGCAGGTGCCCCTTTCCGGGATGGATAGCCAGTCGCGAGATGGGCGAATTCTAGAAGTTAGTGACGTAACACTGTCGGAAACCACAACCGGCCACCTGTAGCCCTTTCATCGGAGACCGGACCTGGTAGCGAGGCGAATTCTGTGTGTGGGACGCATCGCCCGGCCCGAAGGCCGGGCGATGACTCTCTCCGCCCTCAGCCGGAGGGTAGCAGGACCTTGTCCACGACATGGATTACACCATTTCGGGCGCGAATATCGGCGCGGACGACGCCGAGATCGGTAGTGGGTAGCTCCTGACCGGATGCGGTCTCGAGGGACTTGCTGGAGAGGACTTTGGCGGCCGGGATACGACCCGGCACGACGTGGTACTTGAGCAGAGCGGTCAGCTTCTCCTTGTCTGCCAGAAGCTCCTGCAGGGCACCCTCCGGCAGCTTCTCGAACGCGGCGTCGGTCGGCGCGAACAAGGTGTAAGGCCCATCCCCTTCCAACAGACCGCCGAGGCCCGATGCTTTGACCGCCGTGAGCAGAGTGGAGAAATCACCAGCGCGCTTCGCAACGGCGAGAACGTCTGGGCCCCCTTTCTGCACGTCCGCGTAGCCGGCTCCGTACGGCTTGACTCTGTGCATGGGGTGCGGCATGGGATACATGGGCATACCCATGTAGCCCGGCGGCTTCATCGTGCCGCAGCTTCGGGCCTCGGCGGTACTGGTGACCGCGGCGAGTGTGACCAGGACGAAAAGGAATGCAATGGCGGCGGGTCGGGCGTCGACCCTGGAAACGGTACGTGTCTTCACGAGAACGGCTCCTTTTGTGGCTTGAGCGAATTACCGGCGCTGCCGAGATGGAAAGACTCCTGTGTGTCGAAATCGAGGCTTCGGCTTCCTGCTCGCTTGTTCGCATGTCCGTCGACGTCTTAGCTGAGACCGGGGATCCAGCCCCAGGTTTCCGGACGGGTCGAATCACACGACCCGACGGAGCGGGAAGCCCGAGTCATCGGGCGCGCCTATCCCCTCAATCCGAAAAAGCCATTGGAACCCCAAGCCACCCGACATCACATTCCGCCGGTAAGCAGGCATTTCTCGACTGATTAACCCAGCGATCGATGGAGGAAAACATGCAGCACCTGAGCCGTGATAATCTCTACAGCCTGGAGCAGTACGCAAAAATCAGGAACGACTTCCGCCAGCAGGTCATGGCGCACAAGAAGGACCGCCGGATACCTGTCGGGGCACACGCCGTGCTCTACTTCGAAGACCGCCTCACCATGCAGTATCAAGTTCAGGAGATGCTTAGGGCGGAGCGAATCTTTGAAACCGACGGGATCCAGGAGGAGCTCGACGCCTACAACCCCCTGATTCCCGACGGGACAAACTGGAAGGCGACCTTCATGATCGAATACGAGGACGTGAGCGAGCGGCGCGACGCCCTCGCCCGTCTGCGCGGGGTCGAGGACGTCGTCTGGGTCAAGGTGGGCGACCACGAAAAGGTTCTGGCGATAGCTGACGAGGACCTCGAGCGCGAGGACGAGACCAAGACGTCTTCCGTGCATTTCCTGCGCTTCGAGTTGACCCCGGAGATGGTAGCCGCGGTGAAGCAGGGTGCTGAGGTATCGGCCGGAATCGACCATTCCGACTACAGCTATCGGACCGAGCTTTCTCCGTCGGCTCGGGCCTCCCTCGCGAAGGATCTCTCCTGACGTTTTCGCCCGTCGGCAGCGGACCTATGGCCCGCTGCCGGCCGCACATCCGGGAGAAGTCCGGACTTCCTCAGTCCCCAGACCCCTCGTACGGCGACGTTCGCGACCCTCTACAGAGCCGTTCGTGCGTTCATCGTCGCCTATCGTGCCGCTGGCTTGGGCTGGTCAGGAAAGTGCACCGGGAGCAACTTGAAAAACTCCGTCGCGAACTGACCGGCACCGACGTCGCGAACAGTATCCATCCGGCCCGCAGATTCGACGTCCAACGCTTGGCAGACCGACGACCAAGCCGACGCCGTACTGTTGCAAGGGATTCACGCCGAAGCGCGCTCGACAGCAAGGAGATCCGGCTGCGCGAGCCGGTGATGCATCCCGACGCGCTGATCATTCAGGACCCCGGACTGCTGCACCAGGTCAACCTGTTCGAGGGCCTGTCGCAGACCGGCTTCGTCATCATCAACTCCTCGCGCAATCTGGAGAACCTGGGTCTGGGGGAGCTCAAGCAGAGCCACCCCGGATGCAAGGGGTGCACGGTCCCGGCCGTCGATCTGGCGCGCAAGAACGTTGGGCGGCCGGCGAGTAGGTCGGCGTTCCTCACTCCCCGGCCCGTGAGACGGCGCGTCGATTGGCCTCGAATCCGCCTTTCGCCTTCCATCCCTCGATTCCATCCTGCAACACCCGGACGTTGTCCCAGCCGAGCAGGCGCAAGGCGAAAACCGCCTGCGCCGACAGCGAGCCCGTGTTGCAATAGATGACCACGGGCTTGTCGCGCGGGATCTCGTCGCGCCGCGCAACCGCCCTGCGCCACTCAATGTTGATGGCACCCGGAATGTGGTCCGCCTCAAATTGCGCGGCATCCCGGGCATCGATGACCAGGATCTTGGGCCATTCCTCTTCCGGGATTTGTTCGGGCAGGATGATGCTGGATCCGTATTCGGCGAACTCCAGATATTCCTCCATGGTCTCGGCGAGCGCCGGGGAGTCCTCCGCCCGCAGCGGGGCGGCCAGCAGGGCGAGGGTGGCGACGGTGGCAGCAAGGTAGTTCTTTGTCATGGCGTTTGGGGTCCCGTGGTAGTGCTCGAGGTCGCAGGATTATCGCCGAGGGCTCCGCCGCATGTACTTCGCCCGCGCCGGCTGGCGCTGGGAAGGACGCCGAGGGGTGGCGCTCACCGCGGCAGCGTCACCTCCGCGACCAACCCGCCGTGTGAATGATTGTGCAGGGACAAGTTCCCTCCATGGGGACGGGCGGCAGTCATGGGCCTTTGGGGCTTTCCAATCTGACCAGCACGGGCCCGGGGTCCGTCTTCGCGTTGCGCCGCGCCTTGGCCGCCTCGCGCAATACGTGGGCCGCGGAGGACAGGAACAGAGCGGCAATGGCGCAGCCGACGAGGATGTCAGGCCAGCGCGAGTGCAGCGCCCAGACCGCCGCCCCGGCGCCCAGCACCGCAACGTTCGCGATGATGTCGTTGCGCGAGCAGAGCCACACGGAGCGCATGTTGATGTCCTCCGCACGATGGCGCCAAAGGAGCCATAGACATACCGCATTGCCGGCGAGGGCCAGCGCCCCGACCAGCCCCATGGTCGGCGCGTGAGGCAGCCCGGGCACCAGCATCCTGTGGACGGCCTCGCCCAGCACACCGATCCCGAACAGGAGCATGATCCAGCCCTTGAGCGTGGCCGCCCTCGCCTTCCACAGCGCGCCCCGCGCGACGACATAGAGGCTGAAGCCGTAGATCAACGCATCCCCCAGCATGTCGAGGGCGTCGGCCAGGAGCGCGGTGGACGATGCGAGCAGTCCCGCGATCCCCTCCGTCACGAACAAGGCGGCATTGATCCACAAAACCCATAGCAGCGTGGCCCGCTGCCGATCGCGGAGCTTCTCCACCTCGCAGGCACTGTTTGCGCAGCAGTCGGACATGATGCGATCCGGATCGATGAGCGGGTCGTTCTCCTTCGGGAAATGGCGTTACCGCCTGCTTTAGAACACCAGCACGCGGTTGGCGGCCAGGGAGCGCTCGGCCAGCTCGTCCATGGTGCTGCGCCGGGCCCCCTCCACCAGCTCTGTATCGGCGATGCCGCGGGCGTCCATGCAGGTGCCGCACAGCAGGATCTCGCCGTTGCGGATGATCGATTTCGTCATCAACTCCAAATTGTAGTAGCCCTGCGGCACCTTCTGCCCGGCCTTGGCGCAGGAGACCGCGTCGGCCATCAGAAAGACGGTGACGTCAGCGCCCTTGCCAGCGAGTGCCTTGGCCAGGCGCAGCCCGTTGAAGCTGCGCTCCGTGCCGTAGGGTGGGTCGTTGAGGATGAACAGGGTCTTCATTGCGTCACTCCGGTTTGCGGTTGGGGATGGGCGTCTTCGACCGGCCAGCCCTGGGCCAGCCAGGCGGTCATGCCGCCTTGGATCACATAAACCTCGGCGAAGCCGCGGCGGGTGAGCAGTGCCGCCGCCTTGGCCGAGCGGCGGTCGGTGCGGCAGACCAATGCGATCGGCCGCTCCAGGTCGGTGCCCAAGGTATCGATCTGTCCGCCGAGGTCCTCCAGGGCGATGTTGGTGGCCCCGGCAATGTGGCCCTGCTCGCCGACGAAGTCCTCCGCGGTTCGCACGTCGAGCAGGAGTAGGTCCTCACCCGCGTCGAGGCGGCGCTTGAGCTCCGTGATCGGGAGCATCGGCCCCTGGCGCAGCCGCGCCACCAGCCGCGGCAGGAAGGCCACGGCGGCGAGCAGGGCAAGCGCGATCAGTCCCTTCCGGATCAGGTCCTCACCGCCGGCAACCGCCTCGCGCCCAGCGAAACCAAGGTAGGTGTAGGCCACCGCCCCGGGCAGCATGAAGACCAGGGTCGCCAGGAGATAAGGCAGGAAGGGTATGCGGGTGAGCCCCAGGGCGTAGTTCAGCAGGTTGAACGGGAACAGCGGCACCAGCCGGGTAAAGGCGACGAAGCGCCAGCCCTCGGCCTCGACCCCCTGGACCAGACGCGCGAGCAGTCCCTTGGCGCGGGCCTGAACCCATTCCCCCGCCAGATAGCGGGCGACGAGAAAGGCGAATACCGCGCCGAGCGTCGCCCCGGTCAGGTTGTAGAGGGTGCCCCACAGGGGGCCGAACAGGGCGCCGCCGGCCAGGGTAAGCACCGATCCCGGCAGGAACAGCACCGTGGCGAGGGCGTAGATCCCGATGAAGACGAGCGGTCCGGCCGCCCCGGCCCCGCTTACCCAGGCGGTGAGTGCGGCGGCGTCGAGACGATCCCGGTAGACCAGTGCCAGGGCCACCGCAACCGCGAGCAGCAGAGCCGCGAAGAGGCGTGCCAGGGTGCGATTCACCGGGGCTCTCCGGTGGCCTTCCTAGCGGCCGGCGCCGCCTCCGTCCAATCGCAAACGGTCGCTTCGTCGCGACCCTTCCACCGGCGCCGGTTGATCGCGTAATCGGTGACGGCGCCGCGAAATGGCAGGGTCAGCATCCCGGGAAGCCGGTCCACCTCGCGCGGGTCACGGTGATCGCGGATGCCGATCGTCATGCCCTCGTGGCCCGCGCGCGGCTGGTCGCGGTAGGTCCCGAACAGGCGGTCCCAGATGGAGAGGTTAAAGCCGAAGTTGGAGTTGGTCTCGTCGTCCTCCACCGAGTGGTGCACCCGGTGCATGTCCGGGGTCACCAGCACGAGGCGCAGCCACCGGTCGAGCCGCAAGGGCAGGCGCACGTTGCCGTGATTGAACATCGCGGTGGCGTTGAGCAGTACCTCGAAAATCACAACCGCCACCACCGGAGGTCCGATGACCAGGATAGCGGCGAACTTGATCAGCATGGAAAGCAGGATCTCCAGCGGGTGGAAGCGCGCCCCCGTGGTCAGGTCGTAGTCCAGGTCCGCGTGGTGGACCCGGTGCAGGCGCCAAAGCGCCGGTACGGCATGCACCATCACGTGCTGCAGCCAAATGAAGAAGTCCAGTGTCACCACTGCCAGCAACAGGGCCAGCAGGGTCGGGACCTCGTAGATGTGCAGGAGTCCCATCCCCCGCTCCGCGGCGAAGGCCGCGACACCAACCGCCGCGGCGGGGAAGACCAGCCGCACGACGACGACGTTCACCACCACCAGGCCCAGGTTGTTGCCCCAGCGCACCGCCTTGGAGACGGTCAGCGCCCGGCGCGGGGCGGCTAGCTCCCACAGGGCCATGAGGGCGAAGATGCCGATGAATGCACCGAGGCGGATGGCCGCCTCATGGGTCTGGACAAAGCTCTCCAAGGGGTTTTGTCTCCAGGGCTAGGTCGGATGCGCGGATGCTGGCACATCGCCGGCATACAATCAACTAACCAGTTGAACGTTAGCCGCCAGGAAAAAGACCTGTCAAGGGCGCAGCGTGATGCGGACTGGGGCCACTCCATTCGACCCCGAAACGAGCCTGAAGGGGGCTCGGGGCAGGGTTATACTGACTGCTCCCCGGGGTCGTTCAACCCGGGTGTTGAACGTTATGGGCGACCAGGAGACCACTAGACATGGCGAAGTCACCGGGTCCTAAGCAGGCCCTGTTCGCGCAGCTGGCGATCGTCGCCCGGGCACTGGGCAGCGCCGCCCGCTTGGAGCTACTCGATTTCCTCGCCCAGGGGGAGCGCAGCGTGGAGGACTTGGCGGCAGCCTCGGGTCTCTCTGTGGCCAACACTTCCAAGCACCTGCAACAGCTGAAGGCAGCGGGCCTGGTCCAGGCCAGGCGGGACGGCAAGCGCGTCCTCTATGTCATGGCGGACGACCGGGTGCTCGACGCGGTGGCGGCCCTGCGGGGGATCGCCGAGATCCACAGCCGCGCGGTGGATGACCTGCTGGGGAGTTATCTCAGGCGGCGGGACGATCTGGAGCCCGTGGCAGCGTCGGATCTCCTGGAACGTGTCCGCGATGGGCTCGCGACGGTGATCGACGTGCGTCCCTCGGAGGAGTTCGCCCAGGGCCATATCCCCGGGGCACTCAACATCCCCCTCGATCAGCTGGAAAAGCGACTCGGAGAGATCCCCAACGGCCAAGAGGCGGTCGCCTACTGTCGCGGCCCCTGGTGCGTGCTCTCCTTCGAGGCGGTCGCACGGCTGCGCGGCGCCGGCGTCAACGCGCGCCGACTCAAGGACGGTCTGCCCGAGTGGCGCCGGGCGGGGCTGCCGGTGACTTTTGATTGAAGGTTGCCGTCGCAGCGTATGCGCCCAGCGCCGGTTTGGCGACAATTGGTCCAGGCCCGTTATGCGTCACACGCTCATCGCCCGACAACCGAGGCCTGCTGTTCGCTTCGAGCGTGGAGAAGCCCAGCCCGAAAAGCATCGAGGCCCGGCGTCCGCAGCGTGAGGCCGGCCTTGCGGCGCCTCGGGCCAACGGCCGCTCTTGGCCGATCCGAGCGCATGCCGATACGCCATCCTCCATGACGTGGTCACCGAGCTGACCGGCACTGACGCCGCAAACAGCATCCATCAGGCCCGCAGATTCGACGTCCAACGCCTGGCAGACCGACGACCAAGCCGACGCGGTACTGTTGCAAGGGATTCACGCAGAAGCGCGGAACGACGAGGTAATGCTCGGCGAGATGCAGGCTTTCTGCGGACCGACTGATAGACCGGCTATTCCCCCACCCAGAATGACATAGAAAGCCGGTCACACTCTTCTACACTTTGACGATCGTCACGGCGACCTAAGGGACGCGGACTCGTCCCTGCCGGTGTCTCCAGTCGCTGTGCGAGCCTTCGGCGATGCACGGGGGCGTTTGTAGAAAAGCGATAAGCATTACCCACCGATGCGACGACGGGCCCGACACGCCCATTGCCGCCCGAGGCCACGCAAGATAGAAGGAGAATGAGGATGTTCCAGGTCCGCATCCACGGTCGCGGCGGCCAGGGCGTGGTCACCGCCGCCGAGATGCTGTCCGTCTCGGCCTTTCTCGAGGGTCAGTACTCGCAGGCGTTCCCCAGCTTCGGCTCGGAGCGCATGGGCGCGCCGGTCATGGCCTTCTGCCGACTCGACGGCAAGGAGATCCGGCTGCGCGAGCCCGTGATGCATCCCGATGCGCTGATCATCCAGGACCCCGACGCTGCTGCACCAGGTCAACCTGTTCGAGGGCCTGTCGGAGACGCGGCTTCGTCATCATCAACTCCTCGCGCAATCTGGAGGAGCTCGGTCTCGGGGACTTCAAGCAGAGCCACCCCGGCTGCCAGGGCGTGCACCGTCCCGGCCACCGATCTGGCGCTCAAGAACGTCGGGCGGCCGGTGCCCAACGCCGCCCTGCTCGGCGGCTTCGCGGCCATCACGGGCCGCATCCGGCTGGAATCCGTCGAGGAGGCGATTCGCGCGAAGTTCCCGGAGAAGATCGCACGAGGGTAACGTCGTCGCGGCCCGCGCCGCTTTCACCGCCGCACAGGCGGGTGTCTGTTGAGGAGGTATCCCGATGCTGAAGCAGATTGAAGGCTCGCAGGCGATTGCCGAGGCGGTAGCCCTATGCCGCCCCGAGGTGATCTGCGCCTACCCGATCACGCCGCAGACCCATATCGTCGAGAACCTCGGCCAAGATGGTGGCGGGCGGCGACATCGAGCCCTGCGAGTTCATCAACGTCGAGTCCGAGTTCGCCGCCCTGTCGGTTGCCATCGGCGCCAGCGCGGCCGGCGCGCGGGCCTACACGGCCACCGCCAGCCAGGGCCTGCTGTTCATGGCGGAGGCGGTCTACAACGCCTCGGGCCTGGGTCTGCCGATCGTGATGACGGTCGGCAACCGGGCGATCGGCGCGCCGATCAACATCTGGAACGACCAGCAGGACAGCATGTCGATGCGCGATGCCGGCTGGATCCAGCTCTACGCGGAGACCAACCAGGAGGCGTCGATCTGCACATCCAGGCCTTCCGGCTGGCCGAGGAGCTCTCGGTGCCGGTCATGGTCTGCATGGACGGCTTCATCCTCACCCACGCCGTCGAGCGGGTGGATGTGCCCTCCCAGGAAGAGGTCGACGCCTTCCTCCCGCCTTTCGAGCCGCGCCAGGTGCTCGACCCCGCGCAACCCGTCTCGATCGGCGCGATGGTGGGACCGGAGGCCTTCACCGAAGTCCGTTACCTCGCCCACTACGGCAGATGCAGGCCCTGTGGCTGATCCCGGAGCTAGCCGAGGATTTCGCAGGAGCAATTCGGCCGCGAGGCCGGCGGGCTGGTGCGCGCCTACCGCACGCAGGGCGCGGAGACGCTGGTGGTCGCCCTCGGCTCGGTCAACGGCACCATCAAGGACGTCGTCGACGAGCTGATGCGACGAGGGCGTGTCCATCGGCTCGGTGAGCATGTGCTCGTTCCGGCCGTTTCCGATGCGACGCGCTGCGCGAGGCGCTCAGCCACGCGAAGCGCGTCGTCGTCATCGAAAAGTCCCTGGCAGTCGGGATCGGCGGCATCGTCTCCACCAATGTCCGGATGGCCCTGGCCGGAGCGCCGATCCCGGTCCACACGGTGATCGCGGGTCTGGGCGGGCGCGCGATCACCAAGGAGTCGCTGCGGCAGCTGTTCCGCAAGGCGTGCAAGGACGCCCTGTCCGCACGCTCACCTTCCTCGATCTCAATCATGACGTGGTGCATCGGCGAGATCGAGCGCCTGGAGACCCATCGCCGCTCGGGCCCGACGGCGGAGAACATCCTGCGCGATCTCGGCATCGTTGCCGACCACATCGGCTAGGCCGTCACCCAGCGGAGGCACCCCGTGAGAAGCTCCCACATCAAGTTCTACCAGACCGGCACCTTCACCGTCGGCAACCGGCTGCTCGACGAGCCGGAGCGCTCGGTGCAGTCCGCCGTCGAGCGCACGAACTCGCTGAACTCCGGGCACCGGGCCTGCCAGGGCTGCGGCGAAGCGCTCGGCGCGCGCTATGCGATCGACGCCGCCATGCGGGCGACGGACAACCAGCTGATCGCCTGCCAACGCCACCGGCTGTCTGGAGGTGTTCTCCACGCCCTTATCCCGAGACCTCCTGGCAGATCCCGTGGATCCACTCGCTGTTCGGAAACGCCCCGGCGGTGGCCACCGGCGTGGCCGCGGCGATGAAGGTCAAGGGCCGCAACGAGGTGCGCGTCGTCGCCCAGGGCGGCGACGGCGGCACCACCGACATCGGCTTCGGCTGCCTGTCCGGCATGTTCGAGCGCAACGACGACGTGCTCTACATCTGCTACGACAACGAGGCCTACATGAACACCGGCGTCCAGCGCTCGTCGGCGACGCCGCCCGCGGCCCGCACGGCGACCACCATGCCGGTGGGCCCGAAGCCTGGCAACGCCTTCGGGCAGGGCAAGAACGTGCCGCTCATCGCCATGGCCCACGAAATCCCCTACGTCGCCACCGCATCGGTTGCCGACCTGCGCGACCTGGAGGTCAAGGTCACCAAGGCCATGGACCTGCGCGGCGCGCGCTACATCCACATCCTGGTCCCCTGCCCCCTCGGCTGGGGCTCGGCGCCCCAGGACACGATCGCACTGGCGCGGCTGGCCATCGAGTCGGGCCTGTTCCCGGTGTTCGAGGCCGAGCACGGCGAGATCACCGGCCGTCGCGCCATCCGCCGCAAGGTGCCGGTCGAGGAATACCTCAAGCCGCAACGGCGCTTCGCCCACCTGTTCCGCCCCACGGTGCGCGTCGACATCATCACCCACATCCAGGAGAACGCTGACCGCAACATCCGCAAGTTCGGCCTGCTGCAGCGGGAGGACGCACTGCTCATGAAGAAGCCATTCGCGATCACGCTGGACCTCGGCTCCAGCCTCGCCAATCACACCGGCTCCTGGCGGACCGTGCGGCCGGTCTATGTCGATCGCCTGCCGCCCTGCAACGCCACCTGCCCGGCGGGTGAGAACATCCAGAAGTGGCTGTTTCATGCCGAGGAAGGCCGGCTACGAGCAGGCCTGGCGGGCGCTGATGCAGGACAACCCGTTGCCCGCCGTCATGGGGCGGGTCTGCTATCACCCGTGCGAGAGCGCCTGCAACCGCGGCCGGCTGGACGAGTCCGTAGGCATCAACGCCGTCGAGCGCTTCCTCGGCGACGAGGCGCTGAAGCGCGACTGGCCGCTCGCGCCCGAGCGCCCGGACAGCGGCAAGCGGGTGCTGGTCGTGGGTTCCGGGCCCGCCGGCCTGTCCGCCGCCTACCATCTGCGCCGCCTGGGGCATGCCGTGACCCTGTGCGAGGCGGAATCCGCCGCGGGCGGCATGATGCGGTTCGGCATCCCCCAGTACCGGCTGCCCCGCGACGTGTTGGACGGCGAAATCCGGCGCATCCTGGACCTGGGTATCGAGCTGCGACTGGGCAGCAAGGTCACGGACCTGCTGGGGACCATGCAGACCGAGGGCTTCGACGCCGCTTTCCTCGGCGTCGGCGCGCACATCGCCAAGCGGGCCTACATCCCTGCCGGAGATGCACAGAAGATCAGTGACGCGGTCGGCGTGCTGCGCGGCATGGAGTCCGAGGAGAAACCGCTGCTCGGCCGGCGGGTGGTGGTCTATGGCGGCGGCAACACCGCCATCGACGTCGCCCGCACCGCGCGGCGCCTGGGCGCCGAGGAATCGATCATCGTCTACCGTCGAACCCAAGAACGCATGCCTGCCCACGAGCAGGAGTTGCATGAGGCGCTGGAGGAAGGCGTGCGCATGAAGTGGCTGTCGACCGTGAAAGAGGCCGGGGAGTCCAGCATCACGGTCGAGAAGATGGAACTGGACGAGAACGGATTCCCGCAGCCGACCGGTGAGCTCGAGACCGTCGAGGCCGATTCCCTCGTGCTCGCCCTGGGGCAGGACGTGGACCTCTCGCTGCTGGAGACCGTCGAAGGGCTCCGGATCGAGAACGGAGTCGTGCGCGTGGGAGCGGACATGATGACCGGACACCCAGGGGTCTTCGCCGGCGGCGACATGGTCCCGGGCGACCGCACGGTGACGGTCGCCATCGGCCACGGCAAGAAGGCGGCGCGGGCCATCGACGCCTGGCTGCGCGGCGAGCGCCTCCAGACTCCGCCAAAGCACGAGGTGGCCACCTTCGAGCGGCTCAACACCTGGTATTACGCCGATGCCCCGAAGACGGTCCGCCCGTCCCTCGACATCATCCGCCGCCAATCCACGTTCGACGAGGTGACGGGTGGTCTCGACGAGACCAACGCCCTGTTCGAGGCGCGCCGATGCCTGTCCTGCGGCAACTGCTTCGAGTGCGACAACTGCTACGGGGTCTGCCCCGACAACGCCGTGATCAAGCTCGGCCCCGGTAACCGCTTCCGCTTCAACTACGACTACTGCAAGGGCTGCGGCCTGTGCGTCGCGGAGTGCCCGTGCGGGGCCATCACCGTGGCACCGGAGACCATATAGCCCTGGGTGCTGTGATTGGCACCCGAATCACCGATTTCCGCCACTGGTAAAACGCCTGAACCCGCCGCTGTTCATAACCTCGCGCGGTGCCCGACCGCGCCTTTTGCAAACAAATACCGCTGACGGGCATGGCATCAGGTTGAGAAAAATTCTAGGCGATCGCATTCGTCGGTTATCACCTTAATTGACCCCGAACCCTTATCCCCTATTTTAATTTCCCTTCAGAGTTATCAACCCTGAAACTGGGGATATCTGCCTTCCCAATGATGGTAAGAACGACCCCAACACATACAAAGAAAAACGTCGATGCCATAAAGCTGGCTGATATGGGGTTATCGATACCCACACTCTCCAATCGAAGATACAGCATAACTCCTGAAGTTACCGCTAGCACAAAACTTACCACAGCCGAAACGAGTGAGGCCTTCTGTAAAACACTTTTTCTTTTAGTCATGCAAACTAAGTTTCCTGGAATAATAGGGGACAGACCACGGTTTCCTCAGTGATCCGTCCCAAACAGATCATCCGTCGCGGTGTCGACTTGCTTACGAGGCCTACCGGACCGCCCGCGCGACGCCCTGTAGCGCGAGAGCTGCCACCTCCCTGCCTACGCGCTGATGACCAACCACGTTCATCTACTGCCAACCCCCGGCCACGCGCCCTCCGTCCCGCGCTTGATTATCTCGGTAGGCCGGCGATACGTCCAATACATGAATCACGCCCGCGGACGAACCGGCACTCTCTGGGACAGCCGGTACGAATCCTCGCTCGCGCAGGCCGAAACCCAATTGCTGCTGTGCCAGCGATACATCGAGCTCAACCCGGTACGCGCGGGCATGGTGTCCGATCCAGGAGACTACCCTTGGCTCGGGGTCGGCGCTAGACAACCCCCGGTAGTTTTCATCCGCGAGCTCCTGCTGCAATATGGCCGCGAGATTCCCGGCGCCGAGCTTTGTATGGAGGCCTTATGCCCAGTTCCTTGTTCAACTCCGAGAGCGAATCGGCCTACCTCAGGGCCGCGCCCGCCGAGCGCTACGATGCTGGAAGGTCGCGGCGAGAAACCGTTCCCCTGGAGGCCCATGTGGAGGCCGCCCCGGAAACCGGCCGTACGGATCCCCTAGCCATTCTGGCCGAACAGGACAAGACCCGGCTCGCTGAGCTCGTCCCTCTTCGGTATGGCCGCATGAGTCGCACCCCGTTCACCTTTCTGCGGGGGGCGGCAGCCATCATGGCGAGTGATCTCGCGGCCGGCGCCAGGACCGACCTGCGGGTGGAGCTCTGCGGCGACGCCCATCTCGGCAACTTCAGGTGGTACTGCGCACCCAGTCGGGAACTGGTATTCGACCTCAACGATTTCGACGAGACCCTGCCCGGGCCCTTCGAGTGGGACGTCAAGCGTCTCGCCGCGAGCGTCACGGTCGCCGCCCGAGCGAACGGCTTTTCCAACAAGAAGGCCCGCGCCGCCACGCGATCCGCGATGCGTGACTACCACAAGTTCATCGCCCAGGCGTCGGAGCTCAGTCCGCTCGATCTGCACTATTACCGCTTCGAATCGCAGTCGGCGCTGGAGCGTATCGAGAAACACGGCAAGAAACATCGGAAATGGAAAGAGGAGGTCCTGGCAAAGGCCACCCGCAAGAACAGCCTGAGCGCCTTTAACAAACTGACCGAAGTCGTCGATGGCCGACGCATGATAGTCCCCGACCCACCCTTGATCGTCCGCGTCGATGACGAGATCGCGGCGGCCGAGTCGGGCGCGGTGGGAGAGTTCCTGGCCCGCTACCGCGACAGCCTGCCGCTCGGACGGCGCTTGCTTCTCGACCGGTTCTCCCTGGTGGATGTCGCCAAGAAGGTCGTCGGGGTGGGCAGCGTGGGCACCCGTTGCCTGATCGTGCTGCTCGAGGCCGGAGACGGCACGCCCCTGTTCCTTCAGTTCAAGCAGGCGACGTCATCCGTTCTCGAAGCCCATCTCGGGCCCAGCGCCTTCGAGGAGGCAGGTCAACGTGTTGTCGAAGGCCAGCGCCTGATTCAGGCAACCAGCGACATTCTGCTTGGCTGGGCGCGCTGGCAACAGCCGGACGGACAGGAGATCGACTTCTACTTCCGCCAGCTCTGGGACGGCAAGGGCAAGATCGATGTCGAGGAGCTCGGACCCAAACGGCTGGTAGCCTACGCCGGCCTCTGCGGCAAGACGCTGGCCTTCGCGCATGCGCGTTCGGGGGACGCCATGATGATCCGCGGGTACATCGGTGATGACAGGGCCTTCGAGGAGGTCATGGTCGAATACGCCGACCGGTATGCGGACATCACCGAACGCGACCAGACGCGGCTCTGCAAGGCGATCAACGACGGCGCGATAGACGTGGTCCAGGATATCTGAGCGGGATCGAGCAATACACGGCCCCGTGCCGGACCGGATTGGCACCAGGTCGCTACCCTAAGGCATGGCGCCGGAACGGCCGCGATTTCGGGACCGGGGCTCAACGCAGCACGTCGGCGATGACCCGATTGCGGCCTTCCGCCTTGGCGCGATAGACGCCGCGGTCGGCGGCTTCGACCAGCCGAGCCCCAAGGCCGATGGGTTCGGGGACCGGGACGCCAGGATCGAGCGTCGCCATACCGATCGACACGGTCACGGATACTGCAGGTCCGTCTCTGGCGTCGAGTCGCGCGGCCTCGACTCCCCCACGCACCCGTTCGGCGATTTCGGCGGCCTCCTCCTGGCAAGCTTCGGGGAGGAGGGCTGCAAACTCCTCGCCGCCGTAGCGCGCCAGCACGTCGCTGCGGCGCAGCAACGACCGCACCAACTGCGCCACTGTACGCAGGGCCTGGTCGCCAGCCTGATGGCCATAACTGTCGTTGAAGCGCTTGAAGTGGTCGACGTCGATGAAGAGGCAGCTCAGGGGGGTGCCTGCGCGTTGGGCACGGGCGATTTCCTCAGGCAGGCGCTGGTTGAAGAAGCGTCGGTTGTTGACCCCCGTCACGGCATCGGCCAGTCCCTGGTACTGGAGCCGATCCCGTGTGATGGTCATCTCCAGACATACGGCGATCACGGCGGCGAGATGATGCAGGAAGTCGCTGCCCGCGTTGCGCGGAAACCGGTCGGGGCTGGAGCTTCCCAGGTTGTAGCTGCCGAATAGTCGGCCGTGCCGAACAATCGGCAGCAGGGCGACGCTCGCCACCGGCGCTCCCGTCACCTCGAAAAGATCACCGTGACGGCCGGGCTGAAAGGGCCCCAGCCGTGGGGCACGGGATCGCCCATGCAGGGCGTCGAGGCGCTGCGGCCCGTCGGCCAGCACCAGGTCGGGAAAGGCGTCCGTTTCCCAACTGACCTGATCGAGCAGACGGCGGATCTCGTGCTCGGGATCGTGCAGGAACAGGGAAACCCGATCCCAATCGCAGCGCGAGCGGGCGTCGCCCATCAGGAGCGTGAGCAGGGCCGGGAGCGACTCGCAGCCGAGGAGGTCGATCTCGAGGGACTGAAAGCGCCTGAGCGCGGACTCGTTGTGCTGCGCCTCGCTGACCATCTGCCGCAGCTGGCGACGCAGGGACTGGTTCTCGGCCAAGGTGTCTTGATGGGCGCAGTTGACCGAATCGGGCGCGGGCGGCCTTGCGGGAGGTTCGCGTAAGAGGCGCTTCATGATGTCGTCTTCACAACCTTCCGCACGGTGTTTCCCGCCAATCAAGCGGGCACCTGAGCCGTCTTGGTCCAATAACGGGAGGCCGATGCACGGTGGCGACCGAGCCGCCGTGCAATCATCCGGCGCATGATCCGGGCGGCGAGACCGAGAATGCTCCGAGGAGGCCAGAAGCAGACATGCGCCGGTATTTCGCTGTCCAGGCTCTCGTGATTCCGCTCGCTCAAAACCTGGGCCGGAGGATGTTAGGGCGTTCCATGGATGTGCGCAATGGCGTGGCGTTCGCACTTACGCAGATCCAAGCACCCATGCGCCCTGGTCACCAGCCAGCTGGCGTTATACCGGGACGCTGAGTCTGCAAGCGGGCCGAGGGTATGGTTGCGACGAGATCCGGAACCACTGCTGCCGCTGTGTTGGCGCACATGGTATGCGACACCATGACCTTTGCGCCGACCCGGCAGGTCGGGTTGAAGCATTGCTGCTCACCGCCGCAGTCGGGAGTTGCCGGTCTGAAATTGGCCGGACAGCGGCGAAACCAGCCCGCAATTCAGCAGTGCGTTGTAGGTGTGATCTTCGCTCAGCGGCTCGGCATCCCAGCATCGAGCATCTCGCCGATTTCGACCGGGGCGCTGACTGCGCGATCGGGCCCCCAGCCCAGGTGATCATCTGCGTCGAGATCAGGGCCGATATTTATTGGGTCATCTAAGGCTGCGAGCGAGGCGCCGGGATCGTCAGGCTGCAGCGACTCGCCAATGTTGTCGGGGGGTTCGGACGGCAAATCCGATTCGTCGATCATCGGACCATCAGCATCGAGCGGTGTGCCAAGACTGATGAGATCTCCACCGAACTCGATCAGATCCGGTGCTTCGCTGTCGTCGGCGTCAAGCGGCTCTCCGAGATCCTTCCGCCACTCGTCGGGCGCGGCTCCATCCATGACGGCCCATAAAGGCTCGGGCGCAGGTGTAGTGACCTGGCGGTTTGACTCAGCAGCAGGCCTACGGGAGCGCGGAGGGACCGCGGCAGGTTCGATCATCGGAGACTCATTCATCGCTTCCGTTTGTTCGCCGACGCTGGAAACGCGAAGGGATCCCTCCCCAGGTTCGGAGAGACGGAGCGACCGCGATACGCCGAAAATGAGCGCAAGCGCACCGAGGCTCGCCAGAACGATCCCCTGGCGTTTCATCGTCCCCTGCGCCTACCGCAGGACGTCGATGCGAGGAGTGAAGCAGTACCCATTGTGCTTCTTGTCGTCCTGGAACCAGACTTGGACCCGCTTGCCGGTCGCGAGCGCAAGCTCAGCCACGTCCACCATGCGGTAGGCGCGCACGGGGTCGGTGAAGTCACCGGAGCAGCTAAAGGTGACCCACCAGGGCGAGCAACCGGCGAGGACGGTCTGGGGGTTAACGGACAAGGCCGCCATACACCCCCCGAAGGTGCTGTCGCCGGTCATCAGCACACGGTTCACATTGGCGACGACGGCGCCAGAGGCCGCGAATGCCTGTCCGGCGGCACAGAGCAGCAGCGTGACGAAAAGGGCCTTTAGCGGAAGGGACGTAGTACAAGATTTCATTGAACCGACTCCCGGAAAAAATTTCACAAGAAACCCGATGCGATTCACCGCAGGGTGGAGCGCCAACCGCCCCAACCTGGGAGGCACGCCCAGCAAAAACAGGCCGTCCCTTTAAACGGCAGTGCGGCAGGGGTGACCCGAACATCGGTGGTGAAGATCTGATCGCTTTCCAGTGGCGTTGGGATTGCGGTGGAGCCGGGAAACGTCAGCTCGACGGTGAAGGCGGTCCAGCCCCTGGCCGGCGGAGCCACGTAACCGACATACGTTCCGTTACCGGTGTCTCGCAGTTCGGTACTGGTCCAGGCCTCGCCGATCGTTTCCAGGCGAAAATCACGGGCATTTGGGTTGGTCGCCTGCCACAGTCGTACCCGCTCCGGTTCGCTGACCGTCTGCACACGGATCGAACCGTTGGGGTCCAGCGACCAGGTGAATAGTGGGCTCTGCTTGTCGTCGACGACATCGCTTAGCCAGGACAGGGTGGGCAGAATCATGCTCGACAGATCCTGCCCTTGCGCATGATCGGTGTTGAACGTGTAGCGCAGCTGCTTGGGGCCCGGCAAGTCGGAGAAATAGAGCCGGGACGAATCCGGGAGGAAAAACTGATCGCCCGCCGAGTTGAGCACCAACTTCGGCATGGTGAGACGGTCGCGGTACTCGTAGGGATCGATCAACTTCAACATCGCTCGCCCAGCGACCGTGTTTGACCGGCAGGGCAGGTCGAAAGCCGCGTAATCCTGAACGGCAGGGGCGTAGAATCCATAGGCCTCCCAATGGTGCACAAACTGCTCATCCAGGTTCAGCAGATCGATGGAGGCCGGCAGGATTGCCTTGATCCGGGACGCGCTACCCTTCTGCGCTTCCACCGCCGCCGCGAGCCAGGTTGCCCAGCCCCGCTTTGAGCCACCGATGACAACGAAATCATCAATCCGGGGCAGCGTGGGCGAGTTGCTGGAGTTCTCAGCGTACGCCTGCACGGTGTCCAATGCTCGCACCACTGCCTTGGTCATCGGCAGCTGCACAAGCCACGCGGGATCGCCGGTCAGCAGATACTTGTCCATCCCGTAGGCGAGGAGTGCATCTTCTTCCCGCGGGTCCGCTTCATCCGCAAAGTAGAGCGGCTGGTTGGGGACTTGACTGACCGCGGCAACGACCGACCCGGTCACTTCCGCGAGCAGACCCATTACCTCTTCGTTATCCGTGCTAGGTTCAGTGTTGTTGCTGCCGCCGCTCACGATCAGGAAAGCGGTATTTCGATCGCCCGAATGCAGGACCCAGGGCACGGCGATGAGAAGTTCATGCTCCCACAGCACCCGGTTCACTTCCCCAGGCGAGCGCCATTGCTGGGAGACCATCCTAACAACGTGAACGCTGTATCCCACACCATCCCGGGTGTCACGATAAACGTAGCTATAGTTCGCGTCAGGCGAAGCCACATAGTCGTCCAGCGCCGTGGTCTCAGCAGCAACCGGTGTTGTGAAGCCCACTGCGATGGCGAAAGCGATAGCCCATGAGCGCGTTAGGCGTTTCATGACGGGAGCGATTCCCTCGAGAAGTTTCGCTGCATGCTGTCAGTTTGGCCTAATCGGGAAGAATTTTCCGCGCGCGCCGACGCGAGGCTAATCCTGCCCCGCCTCGTGAGCGCGTCAGCAGCGGGATGCGCGGACCTCACCGAACTGCGAGCCAGAACGGGTGCAAGCTTGGCCCGGGGCGCCTTGAGCGGCGACCGCGATGGTCAAAAAATCCACAAATGCCGAGCAGGCTTCAGCGGCGGCCTGCAGGCGGAACGACTCAGAGCATCTCCGCGCCGCCCATGTAGGGCCACAGGGCGTCGGGGATGCGAATGCTGCCGTCGGCCTGCTGGTAGTTCTCCATCACCGCGACCAGGGTCCGGCCCACGGCCAGTCCCGAGCCGTTGAGGGTGTGCAGCAGCTCCGGCTTGCCGGTCTCCGGATTGCGCCAGCGCGCCTGGAGGCGGCGCGCCTGGAAGTCCTGGAAGTTGCTGCAGGAGGAGATCTCCCGGTACTTCTGCTGTCCCGGCAACCAGACCTCCAGGTCGTAGGTCTTGGCGGCGGAGAAACCCAGGTCGCCGGTGCACAGGCTCACCACCCGGTAGGGCAGATCCAGACGCTGGAGGATCGCCTCGGCGTGACCGGTCAGCTCCTCCAAGGCGGCGAAGGATTCCTCCGGCCGCACCGCCTGGACCAGCTCGACCTTCTCGAACTGGTGCTGGCGGATCATGCCGCGCGTGTCCTTGCCGTAGGAGCCCGCCTCGCTGCGGAAGCAGGGGGTGTGGGCCACCCACTTGCGCGGCATGTAGTCGGGCTCGACGATGACGTCCCGCACCAGGTTGGTGACCGGGACCTCCGCGGTGGGGATCAGGTAGAAGTCCTTTTCGCCGGGGACCTTGAACAGGTCCGCCTCGAACTTGGGCAGCTGACCCGTGCCGAACAGGCTGTCGGCATTCACCAGGTAGGGAACGTAGGCCTCGGTGTAGCCGTGCTCGCTGGTGTGGATGTCGAGCATGAACTGGATCAGTGCCCGGTGCAGCCGCGCCAGGGGTCCGCTCAGGACCACGAAGCGCGAGCCGGTGAGCTTTGCCGCCACGTCGAAGTCCATCCAGCCGCTCGGCACGCCAAGGTCCACGTGGTCCTTCGGCTCGAAATCGAACGCCCGCGGCTCACCCCAGCGGCGCTCCTCGCGGTTGTCCGATCTCGTCGCGGCCATTCGGGACGCTCTCGTGCGGGATGTTCGGCAGCCCCAGGCTGATCTCACTCACCGCCTCCTGCAGGGCCGTGAGCTCGGCCTCGGCGGCCTTGAGCTTGTCCCCCAGGTCGGCGACCTCGGCAAGCAAGGGCTGGATGTCCTCCCCCGCCGCCTTTGCCTTGCCGATCGACTTGGAACGGGTGTTGCGCTGGTTCTGCAGCTCCTGGGTCTGGATCTGCAGCGCCTTGCGCCTTGACCTCCAGCGATTCGAACCGCCCAGTGTCGAGCTCGATTCCGCGGCGCGCCAGCTGCTCGGCCACGTAGCCGAGCTCGGTCCGCAACAGGCGTGGGTCTAGCATTCGATGTCGCCCCCTTCGACGATGACCGGCCAGGACACCACGTGTCCCGGCTCGACGAAATCCGTGATGCGTTCGATGGCCTTGCGCGCCCGATCCGGCCGGTCGAAGAATTCCAGAATGAGCGGCAGGTCGGCGGACAGGTCCACCAGCGAGGCGCTGTGGACCACGCCGGACTTGCCGTACCCCTCCACGCCGCGCACGACCGTCACCCCGCAGACGCCAAGCTCGTCATGCAGGCATTTCAGGAGGTGCTCGATCTCGCGGTCCGACTCCGAGAGGTAGACGCGCACCATGCGAGCCTCTGTTTCCATTACAGTGACCTCCCCAGCAGGACGCCGAGCCAACAGACGAGCACGCACAGCAGCACGCTCGCCCCCATGTTCACCAGGGCCTTTCCGAGATAACCCGTCTCGATCAGGGTCAGCGTCTCCATCGAAAAGGTGGAGAAGGTCGTGAACGCGCCCAGGAATCCCACCAGAACCGCCGAGCGCACCTCGGGGCCAGTGGCAAGGCGCTCGATAAAAAGCACGTACAGCAGCCCCATGAGGAAGGACCCGAGTGCGTTGACCGCCAGCGTTCCCCAGGGGAAATCTCGCCCTAGGAGCCGGTAGACGCCGATCGACATCCAGAACCGCCCCAGGGCGCCGAGCGCCCCGCCCCCCGCGATGGCCAGAATCTGCAACAAGGCCCCACCCTTCGCTGAAAGCGCGCATCTTACACCTGCGGCCCGCGCGCCCCGAAGCCGAATTGCCTCGCGGATTCATCGAATCCAACAAGACAACCTGTAATAAGTTATTATTTTACTTGCAATTACAGGTCTTTTCTTATCTGGTTTATCAGAACACGCGATCCCCGCCGCCGACATCAAGCCACAGGGGTGACGGGCGACGGCTCGCCCTGGGCGAAGTAGTTGGCGAGGAACTCGTCGAAGCCGAGGTGATCCGCCGCCTCGATCGCCCGCTGTCGATCAACCGATTCCGACGCAACGCGCTCGAACATGGCGACACGTTCCGGGCTCAGGGCCTGTCGACGGAAGTAGTCGCGGTGTTGCAGCGAGAGGCGCCGGGCATGGGCGTAGAAGCTCTCGCGGTTGGCCCGCATCTCGGCCAGCATCCGCGCGGACGGCGTGCGTTCCGGATCCCGCACCTTCTCGAGCTGCAGCGCCAGCGCCGCGGTGCTCGGCCCCCCGCTGCCGCCGTCGATCAGCTCCGCCGCCGGTACCATGACATCCAGCAGCTCCTCCGCCCATCGCCGCAACGGAATCGCCCCGCCCTCCCGCTCCAGCAGGAGCGCCGGGTCGCGGCCCCGGTGCGCGGTCAGCACCTGGTTGTCGTCGATCGCGCGGCGTTCGCGGGGGTTGATGCGGGGACTCTCCGCAAGCAGGCAGAAGAGCATGAGGACCTCCATGAAGCGGAGCTGCTCCTCGGCCACACCCAGGGGATGGAAGGCATCGACGTCCAGCGAGCGCACCTCGACGTAACGGACTCCCCGCCGGCGCAACCCCAGGGTCGGTTTCTCCATCCATTCCAGAATCTGCTTTGGCCGCACGGTGCTGTAGTACTCGTTCTCGATCTGCAGCACATTCGCGTTGAGCTGCTCGTAGCGGTCCCCGACCTTGACACCGACGCTCTCGTAGTTGGGACAGGGGGTCTCGATCGCCCAGGTGAGGCTGCGGATGTAGGCGTCGAGGCTGTCGTAACTCGCCTTCATGCCGGTACCCTCGGTCTGGCGATTCTGGTATCCGATGTCCCCCATCCGCAGGGAGGTGGCGTAGGGAAAATAAAGCGTGTGGGCATCGAGCTCCTGGAGATCCGTCTGACCGCCCTGAACGAAGGACTTGCACACGGCCGGCGAGGAGCCGAACAGGTAGGGGATGAGCCAGCCGCAGCGTTGGAGATTGCGGATCAGGCCCATGTAGGCCTCGGAGCGAAACCCCACCGCGTCGCCCGCCTCGCCCTCCAGCGCCTGATATCCGGGCCAGAACGCCTCGGCAAAGGAGAAGTTGTAGTGCACGCCGGCGATCACCTGCATGACGCGCCCATAACGGTTGCCGAGCCCGCGCCGATAGGCCGTCTTCATCTGGGCGGCGTTGGAGGTGCCGTATTGTGCCAGGGGAATACCGCGGGCACCCTCCAGGACACAGGGCATGCTGGTTGCCCACAGCAGCTCGTCATCCAGGTGGGCGTAGGCGTGCGTGTGCAGATCGCGTAGGAACTCCAGGGCGTCGACCCGGGAGCGCACCGCCGGCGTGATCAACTCCAGCAGCGCCTCGGAGAAATCCGTCGTGATAAACGGGTGGGTCAGCGCGGACCCGAAAGCTGGCGGATGAGGACTGGCCGCTACCGTCCCTTCCGCGGAGACCCGCAGGCTCTCCTTCTCCAGCCCGACGAGGTTGCCGCGCAAGGTCGGCCCGAGCCCGGCACGGGCGATAGCGGACAGCCGCTCGTCATACTTCGCCAATCGGCTCTGCACTGGTACTACCTGCCTGCTGCCGCCGAAGCCCACCGCGCGCCCGGCGTGGCGGCGGCATCACCGGGCACGCGCCGAAGCCGCCCCGATGCGCCAACCGGAGGGGTGTGAAATGGGCGGGTATCTACTCGGAATTCCTCGGCAACCCGTGCGGCATCCGCGCCCGCGAAGGATCGTCCCGCGCAAACGGCCACACGGCTTGATCCGATCTCAGTCCCGCATGGCGGCACGCGAGCGGGGAACCCCGGAGGCGAGCACGGCATCGGCAAGGATGCGTGCGGCTTCCTGCGCCTGGACGCGCTCGATGATCTCGCGCTGCTTTTCGAGCGCCTCCTCGTCGACGTCTTCCGCATCCTCGTCGAGCGGCTCGATGCCTCGGGCGCGCAGAAACTGGTCGCGCTGATCCTTGAACAACTGATCTCGCCGCTTAGACTCGGCGAGGCGGTCGCGCTCCCGTAGGGAGATGACCTTTTGGTCGTCGATCTCCCGCAGCACCTTCTCGCGGGCGGTCAGCATCTCGAAGCCCGCATCCTTCAGGATGCGCGCACCGGAGAACCTGCGCAGGCCGTCGATGTCGGCGACAGACACCTTCTCGTAGGCGGCGGGCGCGATCTCCGCCCACGGCAGGGCGTTCTCCAGGGAACGCTCTCCGTGCTCGCTGATGAAGTCGGCGGTAGGAAAGAGAATGTCCGGCACCACGCCCTGCAGCTGGGTGCTGCTGCCGCTGATGCGGTAGAACTCCGCCATGGTGAGGCGCAGACGCCCGAGGTCCTCCTCGTTCCCAGGGACGTAACGGTTCAGGTCAATCAGGGTCTGCACCGTGCCCTTGCCGAAGGTCGGCTCGCCGATGATCAGCCCGCGACCGTAGTCCTGCATGGCCCCGGCGAAGATCTCCGACGCGGAGGCGCTGTTGCGGTCGACCAGAACCGCGAGCGGCCCGGTGTAGACGACGCCGGGATCGGGGTCGTTCTCCACCTCGACCTTGCCGAAGGAGTCCTTGACCTGGACCACCGGCCCCTGGTCGATGAAGAGTCCGGTCAGCGCCGTGGCCTCCGTCAGCGAACCACCGCCGTTTCCGCGCAGATCGACGACCACGCCGTCGACCCCCTGGCGAGAAAGATCCTCGAGCAGGATGCGAACGTCTCGCGTGGTGCTGCGGAAATCCGCGTCTCCCTGGGACTCCGCGCGGAAGTCGCGGTAGAAGGCCGGGATTTCGATCACGCCGATCCGCAAGCCCGGGGCGTTGACCATGTCGTCGATCAGGTAGCTCTTGGCCGCCTGGTCTTCGAGCTGGATCTCGTTTCGCACCAGGGAGACTTCCCGCGCCTTGCTGTCCGAGCCGGTGGATTTGGACAGGATCAGAAGCCGCACGACAGAGCCCTTCGGACCGCGGATCTTGTCGACCACGTCCTGCAGCCGCCATCCGACGACGTCCTCCATTGCGCCGTCCAACCCCTGGGCCACGCCGACGATCTGGTCGCCGCCGTGGATCTGGCCGCTTTGCCGGGCCGGCCCGCCGGGAATGGTGCGCTGGACGACCGTGTACTCGTTGTCGCCGCGCAGCACCGCACCGATGCCCTCCAAGGACAAGCGCATGCTGATGTCGAAGTTCTCCGACGTGCTCGGCGACATATAGCTGGTGTGGGGCTCGAGGCCCTGGGTGTAGGCATTGACGAAGGTCTGGAACACCTCGTCGCTGTCGAACTGCCGAATCCTCCGGCCCAGCCCCTCGTAACGCTTGGTGAGGGTATCGCGGATATCGCTGTCGCCCTTCTTCGTCAGCCGCAGGCTGAGCCAGTCGTTCTTGACCCGCTTGCGCCAGATCGCATCGAGTTCTTCGTTGGTCTTCGCCCAATCCGCCTTCGAGCGGTCGAACTGGTAATCCTCGGAGCGATCGAAGTCGAACTCCGCGCCCAGCAGTGACAAGGCGTAGGCGACCCGTTCGTCCACCCGCTGGCGATACACGCGGAAGATCTCGAAGGCGGTATCGAGACGGCCGCGCTTTAGATCGTTGTCCAGACGGGTAACCGAGCGGTTGAAGCGCGTGATGTCTTCCTGCAGAAAGAAGGATCGGTTGGGATCGAGCGCCTCGAGAAAGCCGTCGAAGATCTTGGTGGCGAACTCGTCATCTAGCTCGACTTTCCGGTAGTGAAACCGCTCCAGCACCTTGTTGATCACGACCGCGGTCTTCTGCTGGCGCGCGGACGGAACCAGGTCCGAAACCGGGATGTCCTGCGATTTCGCGGCGGCACAACCCACGATCAGACCGAACAACACCGGCAGAAGCGTAAGAAGACGCTGTCTCATCATGGGGCACTCACAATAGTCTTGACCATCAACATTCTAGGGACAACGCGGATCGCGTCAGGTTTCGACACGAGCGACGGTGCCCTTCCGCGACGATGCGCCGGCCGTGCACGCCGGGGACGTTACCGACGGCGACAGGAACATACTCCAACCCGTCAGGTTAGACCCTATTTTCGGATATTTCAACGAGTTAGCGAGAATCTCTTGAAAAAAATGATGAATGGCGTACCGCCGGGACCGCGCGTCCGCAAAATACGGACTCGCCCGCGTCGCGCCCGGTCGACTCTGAAGACGCGCCGCTCCCCCACGCGGGAGCGCGGCGCTCAAGGGCTACTTCAGCTTGCCGATGCCGAGCATCTTAAGGATGTACTTCTCGTAGATGGGCTCCGAGGTGCCCTTTTTCATCTTGCGGATGAAGTACTTCTCGAAGGCGATCTTCGCCATGTGCACCCACTTCCCCTTCTTGAACCAGGCGACGTTGCGCGGCGGAATCTGGGGCAAGGCAACGAACGCGGCGCCGGTATCGCCCATGTCCGCCAGGCAGATCGCGTTCCAGGTGGCGAGCGTATTGCCCTCCTTTCCGGCCAGCTCATCGGCGATGTTGTGCACGATGGCGGTGACCATCGACTCGATCATGTAGCCGGTCTTCGGCGCACCCGTCGGCACGGCCGTGGTCTCCACCGGCGGAATCGCGATACACACCCCCGCGCCGAAGATGTTGCGATAGGTCGGGTTGCGCTGATGGTCGTCGACGAAGACGAAACCGCGCGGATTGCACAAACCCTCGACGTTTGCGACGCACTCCACGCCCTTGAACGCGGGCAGCATCATGGAAAACTTGAAGCTGAGCTCATGGTCCTTGATCTTGTGGCCCGAGTCGTCGTACTGCTCGACGAACATCTTGCCCGGCTCGACCTTCACCACCTTGGCGTTGGTTATCCACTGAATGTGGTGGGCGCGCAGATCACTTTCCAGGAAGCCCTTGGAATCGCCCACCCCGCCCAGACCCAGATGGCCGATGTAGGGTTCGGAAGTAACGAACGTCATCGGGACCCGGTCGCGCATCTTGCGCTTGCGCAGGTCCGCGTCGAGTATGAAGGCGTACTCATACGCGGGACCGAAACAGCTCGCGAAGGGCATCGCCCCGATCACGACGTGCCCCGGATCCTGGAGCAGTGCCTTGTAATCCTCGTAGGTCTTCTCCGCGTGATCGACGGTGCACACCGAGTGGGTATGGCCACCGATCGGACCGGCACCCTCAACCTCGTCGAAGACCAGGCGCGGGCCGGTGGCGATGATGAGGTAGTCGTAATCCACCTCGGAGCCGTCGGCGAGGGTGAGACGGCTGTTCTTGGCGTCGATCGTCTCGCAGCGCTGAGCGATGAAGTCGATCCCCTTGCGCTCCAAGTGGGGGCGGATATCGAAGGTGATGCTCTCGCGATCGCGCCAGCCAACCGCCACCCAAGGATTGGACGGCACGAACTGGAAGTACTCCCGCTCGTTGACGACGGTGATCTTATGCTCCTTGCCAAGCTCCGCGCGCAGCTCGTACGCACAGGGCATACCTCCCGTGCCGGCACCCAAAACGACGATGTGAGCCATGTTTATTGTCCTCTATTGGTAGGTCTATCGGTGGCGATTCACGTTCGCCATCACGTTTTGTTTTATTTTCTTTTCGTTGGAATCCAGCGCCGTGACGGGCCTTTCCTCCACGGAGGGCGGGCCCGGGGCCCAAGGGCGAAAGACCGGGCGGCTGATTCGAGATCGGCGAGTGCCGAATGGCGCTGCGCGGGGGACCGAAACGCTCGCGGCTCCGCCGCGGATAGTAATACAAACTTGGGCATCAGCGCGCGCTGGTGTTCAGTGCCCGGCGCCCGGTCAGCCGCGGCCAACGCCGCTACTTGTAGACCCTGCGACGGAAAAGATCCGTGCGGCGGCTGACCACGCGATCGACGAACAGCAACCCGTCGAGATGATCGATCTCATGCTGCACGGCCCGCGCCTCGAATCCCTCCATCTCGAACTCGAGGGGGTTACCCCAGGGATCGCGCGCACCGAGTTTTATCCGGGTCGCGCGGATGACGTTGCCGGTGAAATCGGGAACCGAAAGGCAGCCTTCGCGACCGATCTCGAAGCCATCCCAATGGGTGATCTCGGGGTTTACCAGCACCTGGTGGCCATGATTGGGGACGCCTTTCTTGCCCGAGACGTCGACGATCACGATGCGTTGGAACCGTCCGACCTGGGGAGCGGCGATGCCCACGGCGGAGGGTCCCGCAAGACGCGTCTCCTCCAGGTTCTCGATGAACGCGCGCAGCGCCTCGTCGAAGTCCTCCACCGGCTCCGAGACCTGCCGCAGACGATCGTCGGGAATGGTCAGGATATCCAGGATGGCCATCTTCAGCCTATGAGCGTTTCCACCGGCGAGATGTCCACGGAGATGCCCTCGTCGGCGAGCGCCGACACCGCCGCTTCCAGGGTCTCGACGGTCGCCTCCGAGTAGCCCTGGATGTTCATGATGTAGACGGGCTTGTCCGCCGCGCCGGCAACATCGGATTCGAGCTCGAGAATGTTGAACCCCGTCGCCGCCAAGGCCCCGGTCACTTGCGCAACGATTCCCGCGCGATCCGCACCGGCGACGCGCACCTGGATGTTTGGCACCACATGGCGGTGCAAGCCGCCTTCCAACGGGTCGATATGGAAACGCAAACCAAGATCCTGGGCCGCTCCGCGCACGGCGTGCTCGAGGTCGTCCGGCGAGTGGCCACCGGAGACCATCATCATGATGGTGAAATTGCCGCCGAGCCGGATCATCGATGCCTCGCCGAGGCTGCAGCCGGCCGCGTAGAGGGCCTGAGTTACCGTCGACACGATACCCGGCTTATCCTCGCCCACCAGGGTGAGCATGTTCCATTCGGCCATGGTGCACCTCGTCTGTCAGGTTAGGCAGGCCCCGGATGGTACACACAAAAAAGCACCGGGCAAATCACCGGTTCGGCGTGTCGATCCAAATCAGGGTGGCCATGCGTCCGGTTACACCGTCGCGTCTGTACGAGAAAAAACGCCGCGGGTCCGAGTAGGTACAGAGTCCGCCCCCCGTTACCGCGCGCACCCCGATCACCGTGAGACGCTGGACGGACAACCGAAACAGGTCCGCCAGCCACCTTCCACCGACGCCTGGCCGAAAAGCGGCCGCTGCCGCCGGACCTCCCTCCCGAACAAAGCGTTCGCGCACTTCCGGACCAACCTCGAAGGCATCCGGCCCGATCGCGGGACCAAGCCAGCACAGGATCTCCTCCGGCGCCACCGCCAGCGCCGAGACCGCCGCCTCCAGAACCCCGTCGGCGAGACCACGCCATCCGGCGTGAACCGCCGCCACACGCGTGCCGGCTCGATCGCACATCAGTACCGGGAGGCAATCGGCGGTCAACACCGCACAGACGTCGCCGGGATGCGATGCCAGCGCGGCGTCAGCGTTGCAACCCCGGGGGTCAGCCGCGGTGCTTGCCACGGCGCAACCGTGGACTTGGCTCAGCCAATGCGGCTCCGAAGGCAGGGACAGCCGCTCACGCAAGATCTCTCGATTGCGAGAGACCGCCGAAGCATCGTCGCCCACGTGATCCCCCAGGTTCAGACCCGCGTAACACCCGCGGCTCACGCCCCCGGGGCGGGTCGTGCAAGCGGCGCGCACCCAGGGCGGCGCGGGCCACTCGGGCTCAATCCACTCCATGGCGACCCTCGGCCCGCAACCCCGCGAGCAGTTCGCACATGTCCTCGGGCATCTCCGCCTCCCAGCGCATCATCTCCCCCGTTTCCGGATGCTCGAGCCCGAGGGCCATGGCATGCAGCGCTTGGCGGGGAAAGCCGGTGAGGGCGGACACCAGGCGTGGATCGGCGCCGCTCGGAGGGCGCGGCCGACCGCCGTAGGTACGGTCGCCCACCAACGGATGCTGGATGTGCGCCATATGCACCCTGATCTGATGGGTGCGGCCAGTTTCCAGCCGCACCGCGAGCAGGGTGTGGGCGTGAAAACGCTCCAGCACCCGGTAGTGCGTGACCGCCGGTTTTCCCCCGGGGACCACCGCCATCCGGGTGCGATGGAACGGATGACGGCCGATGGGCGCGTCGATCTTGCCGCCTGCCACGAGGGCGCCAGTAACCAACGCCCGGTATTCCCGATAGACGCTTCGGCACTGCAGCTGATCTACCAGCGACTTGTGGGCCGCCAGCGTCTTGGCGACCACCAGCAGACCGGTGGTGTCCTTGTCGAGGCGGTGCACGATGCCGGCCCGTGGCAGTAAATCCAGCTCCGGCGCGTGGTGCAAGAGGGCATTCTGCAGGGTGCCGCCGGGATTGCCCGCCGCCGGGTGAACGACGAAATCCGCCGGCTTGTCGATCACCAGCAGATGATCGTCCTCAAACACGACACGCAGCGGTATGGACTCGGCGGCGCATCCCTGCCGCGGCTTCAATTCCAGGCGCAGCCTGACCTCCTCGCCGCCGTGAACCTTGTCCCGGCGGCGACGGGGCGCTCCGTCCACGCTGACGCATCCCTCGTCAATCCACTGCTGAAGCCGGCTGCGCGAGTACTCGGGCAGCATATCCGCGAGCACCTGGTCGAGCCGCCGCCCCGCCTGGTCGACTCCGACGCGCAGGTAGCGCTCGACCGCCTGCCCCGGGTCAAACACGGCCAAAGGGATGGGCTACTGCGGCGACATCAAACTCGCCTGTCGTCGGCGCAGCGTTGCGGTATACTTCGCGTGTTTTTTTCTGGGCAAACTGTCGCATGTTCTGGGTTCGATCCACCATCGTCTTATCTCTAGCCATCTGGCTGTCCGCGTGCTCCTGGCTGGAGAGCCAGAAGGACACCACCAAGGACTGGAGCGCCAGCAAGCTGTATTCCGAGGCGGCGTCGGAGCTCGACGACGGCAACTATCAGACCGCTATCGAGTACTACGAAAAGCTCGAGGCGCGATATCCGTTCGGCCGCTACGCCATGCAGTCCCAGCTCGATATCGCTTACGCCTACTATCGCGGCGAGGAGCCGGAACAAGCCATCGCCGCCGCGGACCGCTTCATCAAGCTCTATCCGGAAAATCCGTACGTGGACTATGCCTACTACCTGAAAGGCATCGTCAACTACAACCGCAGCGTCGGTTTCCTCGACCGGTACATCCCCACCGACCCGTCCCAGCGCGACCCAGGCTCCGCCCTCGACGCCTTTCGCGATTTCGGCGAGCTGGTAACCCGTTTCCCCGATAGCAAGTATGCCGCGGACGCCCGCCAAAGGATGGTCTACCTGCGTAATAACCTGGCGAAGAGCGAGGTCCATGTCGCACGCTACTACATGAAACGAGGGGCCTACATCGCAGCGGCAAACCGTTGCACGAACGTGATAGAAAATTTTCAGCGCACCAGCGCCGTTGAAGACGCCCTGGAAATTCTGATCGACGCCTACGATCGCCTGGGAGAGAAGGAACTGGCGGCTGACGCCGAGCGAGTGCTTCAGGTCAATCGCCAGGCGGGCCGATTCCTGTCGGACGAGCCCGCCCCTGGGGAGGTCAGCTTCAGCCGCAAGGTCTGGGATTACCTGGAGCTCGACCAGAACTGAGCCTCTCATCGGCTAGGCCATCCAAGTAGGCCGCCGACCGCTTTCGGAGCTGTCTCCCACAAGCGGATGTCGACCCATACGGGTCAAATGGCCGCCTCGTTCTCCTCACCGGTGCGGATGCGAACCACGCGCTGCACATCGCTGACGAAAATCTTGCCATCGCCGATCTTTCCGGTCCGTGCCGCCGACGTGATGGCTTCCACACAGGCGTCCAGCTGTTCGTCGGCCAGCACCAGCTCGATTTTGACCTTGGGCAGGAAATCGACCACGTACTCGGCACCGCGGTAGAGCTCGGTGTGGCCCTTTTGACGTCCAAACCCCTTGACCTCGATTGCCGTCATGCCCGTGATACCCGCCGCCGACAACGCCTCGCGCACGTCATCGAGCTTGAACGGCTTGATGATGGCCTCGACCTTTTTCATGAGAATCTCCGTTGCTCGTCTGAGCTGGTGAACGCGCCAAGGCGCCAAGTATAAAAAACGCGGCACTCGACAACCAGCGCAATTGCAAGCCTAGGAAAACACTGATCAATTCAGCGCTTTCCGCGGCACAGGGGTGTGATGCCATTTTCAAGCGCGTAAGCGTATGGAAACGAAGCCACCCAAGAACCGCGCTTCTTGGGTGGCGCGCTGATTTTTGCCAGGATGGCCAACAATCAGCGTCTAGAAACCGCTGGTGATGGGGTAGCGGCGGTCACGGCCGAAGGCACGGCAGGTGATGCGCACGCCCGGCGGTGCCTGGCGTCGCTTGTACTCGTTGCGGTCCACCAACCGCGCGACCCGCCGCACCTCGCTAGCCGGGAAACCCGCGGCCGCGATCTCCGCCACGCTCTCGTCATTCTCGATGTAGCGCTTGAGGATCGGGTCGAGGATCTCGTACGGGGGAAGGCTGTCCTGATCCGTCTGGTCCGGGCGCAGCTCCGCCGACGGCGGCCGCGTAATCACCCGTTCCGGAATCGCGGGGGAAACCCGGTTGCGGTAACGCGCCAGACGGTAGACCAGGGTCTTGAAGACATCCTTGAGGGGGGCGAACCCGCCCGCCATATCGCCGTAGAGCGTCGCGTACCCCACCGCCACCTCGCTCTTGTTTCCCGTGGTCAGCAAGATCTTGCCCTTCTTGTTGCTGATCGCCATCAGGATGACCCCGCGGCAACGCGCCTGGATGTTCTCCTCGGTCACATCGGCCTCACGCCCCGCGAACTCCTCCTCCAGCATCCCGAGAAACGCCTCGAAGGCAGGCTCGATCGGGATGACGCTGGTGCGCACACCGAGGGTTCTCGCCTCCTCGAGGGCATCCTCGACGCTCATGTCCGCCGTATAGCGCGAGGGCATCAGAACGGCCTCGACCTGATCCGGCCCGAGGGCATCCACGGCCAGCGCCAGGGTCAGGGCGGAGTCGATGCCGCCGGACAACCCCAGCACGGCGCCGTGGAACCCGTTCTTGCGCACATAATCGCGCACGCCCAGCACCAGGGCGCTGTAGACGGCCTGGTCCTCGTCGGGCACGGGAACGCACTCCCCCGCGCCGGGGCCTGCGGCTCCGGCCCGAGCTCGAAGTCGACGATCATCGCGGCCTCCTCGAAAAAGGCGGCTCGCCGGCATACTATGCCGTCCGCGTCCACCACGAAGGAGCCGCCGTCGAAGACCAGCTCGTCCTGCCCGCCCACCAGATTGGCGTAGACGATCGGGAAACCGTGCTCGCGGGCGCGCCGCCCGAGCAGCTCCTCGCGCTCCGGGGCCTTGCCCGTGTGGTAGGGCGACGCGTTGATGTTGATCAGCAGCTGAGCGCCGGCCTCCGCGGCCTGCCGGGCGGGTCCCTCCTCCCAGATGTCCTCGCACACCGTCAGGCCGAGCCGCACCCCCTTGAGGTCGATGACGCAGGCGTCGTTACCCGGCCTGGAAATAGCGCTTCTCGTCGAACACGCTGTAGTTGGGCAGATGTTGCTTGGCGTACTCGGCGACGACCCTGCCCTCGATGGATGAAGCCGGCGACATTGAACAAGCCCCCGATCGCCGCCTTCGGATACCCGATGACCAGGGCGACTTCATCGACGGCCGCGACGATCTCGCGCAGCGCCGCCTCCGTGCGTGCGATGAACTCCGGCCGCAGCAGCAGGTCCTCGGGGGGGTAACCGGTGAGGGTCAGCTCGGGAAACACGACCAGATCCGCCCCGTGCTCATCCCTTGCCCGGCGCGCCAGGGTAATGACCTTGTTGCCGTTGCCGGCGATATCGCCAACCAGCAAGTCGAGCTGAGCGATCAGGATCCGCAGGGTCACGGCGATCTAGCCTGCCAGGAGCTCCGCCATGCGCGAACCCATCTCCGCGGGTGAGCGCACGGTGGTGACGCCCGCCTGCTCCAGGGCGGCGTACTTGCCCTCGGCGGTGCCCTTGCCGCCGGTGATGATGGCGCCGGCATGGCCCATGCGCTTGCCTTTCGGGGCGGTCACGCCGGCGATGTAGGCCACCACGGGCTTGCTCATGTGCGCGCTGATGTACTCCGCCGCCGCCTCCTCCGCCCCGCCGCCGATCTCGCCGACCAGGATGACGCCCGCCGTCTGCGGGTCTCGCTCGAAACGCTCCAGACAGGCGATGAAGTCGAGCCCTTGGATCGGGTCGCCGCCAATGCCGATGCAGGTGCTCTGACCGAGACCCGCCGTGGTGGTCTGGTACACCGCCTCGTAGGTCAGAGTACCGGAGCGCGAGACGATGCCCACGCTGCCGGGGGCGTGGATGTTCCCCGGCATGATGCCGATCTTGCACTCTCCCGGCGTGATGATGCCGGGGCAGTTGGGGCCGATGAGCACCGTGTCCGATCCCGCCAGCGCCGCCTTCACCCGCAGCATGTCGAGCACCGGGATGCCCTCGGTGATGCACACGACCACCCGGATGCCGGCATCCGCTGCCTCCAGGATGGCGTCGGCGGCAAAGGCCGCCGGCACATAGATCATGCTCGCGTCCGCTCCCGTATCGCGTACCGCGTCGTGCACTGTGTCGAACACCGGCCGATCCAGATGCATCTGACCGCCCTTGCCCGGGGTAACCCCGCCGACCAGGTTGGTGCCGTAGGCGATCGCATGCTCACTGTGGAAGGTGCCCTGCTTGCCGGTGAAGCCCTGGCAGATCACCTTGGTATGCTTGTCGACCAGTACGCTCATCGTCCTACCCCCGCTTTGCTCTGACGGGCCGCGGCCACGACCTTGTCCGCGGCTTCCCGCAGGCTGCCAGCGGTGGCGATCGGGAGATCGCATGCGGCGAGCATCTCCAGGCCCTGCACCGCGTTGGTGCCCTCCAGCCTGACCACCACCGGCACCGAGACGTGCACCTCGCGCACCGCCTGCATGATGCCCTCGGCGATCAGGTCGCAGCGGACGATGCCGCCGAAGATGTTCACCAGCACCGCCTCGACCTTGGGGTCGGAAAGGATCAGCTTGAAGGCCTCGGACACCCGCTCGGCGGTGGTGCCGCCGCCCACGTCGAGAAAATTAGCGGGCTCCCCGCCGTGCAGCTGCACCAGATCCATGGTCGCCATGGCCAAACCAGCCCCATTGACCATGCAGCCGATGTTGCCGTCGAGGCTGATGTAGTTGAGGTCGTGGACCCTGGCCTCCGCCTCCCGCGCGTCCTCCTGGGCGATGTCGCGCAGCGCGGCCAGCTCCGGATGGCGGTAAAGGGCGTTGTCATCGAGGTTGATCTTCGCGTCCAGCGCGATCAGATCCCCGCCGGCGGTAACGACGAGGGGATTGATCTCCACCAGGCTGGCGTCACACTCGGTAAAGAGCCGGTAGAGGCCCGCCATGAGCCTCGAGAGCGCCTTCACTTGCGACGGGTCCAGGCCCAAGCCATAGCCCAATCGCCTGCACTGCCAGGACTGCAGTCCGGCGGCGGGATCGACGTGCGTCACCAGGATTCGCTCGGGTGTCGACGCCGCCACTTCCTCGATGTCCATACCCCCTGCCGCCGAGCCCATGAAGACTACCCGCCTCGTCTCCCGATCCACCAAAGCGCCGAGATAAAGCTCGCGGGCGATGTCGGTAGGCGCCTCCACCAGCACCTGATTCACCGGCAGGCCCTCGGCTCCGCTCTGTCGGGTCACGAGGCGACTTCCGAGCAACCGCTCGGCTTCCTCCTGCACACGGTCCTTGCTGTCGACCAAGGCGACACCGCCCGCCTTCCCGCGTCCGCCCGCGTGAACCTGGGCCTTGACCACCCAACGCTCTCCGCCGAGCTCGGCGGCGGCCCGCCTCGCCTCCTCAGGCGTGGCCGCGATGTGGCCTCCGGGAATGGGGATCTGGTACTGCCCGAACAGGCCCTTGGCCTGGTACTCGTGTAGGTTCATAGGTTGAGCGCCGCTTCCGGGGATGGGTTTTCGAGGATCGCCCCTGTATTCTTGACCAACTCGCTCACGATTGCCAAAAAAGCGCGGCAAGCGTCCGTTACCCGCGGGAACAAAACACTGAGTCAATGCCAGACGCCCCCTCAGCCATGGCCGCCGAAGGCCCGTTCTTCAACAAAGCCAACGAGTCGTTTCCCCGGTGGCGGGCGCTTGGCTGGTTCACGCTCTTCCGCATACTACTCGCCACCGGACTGACCCTGGTCTTCGTCGTCCCATCGGGGATGTTGTGGCGCGGCAGCGGCGTTCCATCCCTATCGGTTCTGGTTCTCCTCACCTACTGGGTCCTCATCCTGCTGGCCGGGCTTCTGGTCTACCTGCGCTGGCCGGCAAAGCAACAGCAGGTCCAGATCGCAGTATTCGTGGACATCGTCGCGTTCACCCTGCTCATGCACGCCGGTGGCGGTGTGGCGAGCGGCCTCGGGTTGCTGCTTGCAATCGCCGTCGCGGCGGGGTCCCTGCTCATGGAAGGTCGGCTTTCCCTGCTGTTTGCCGCCTTCGCCACGCTCGGCGTCATCGCCCAGCAAGCCTCGGTGCGTCTGTACCTGGGGGCCGAGACCCAGACCATGACTCACGCGGGACTGCTCGGCGTAACCTTCTTCACGGTCGCCCTGCTCGGCCACGTGCTCTATCGGCGTATTCGCGAGACCGAGGAGATCGCCGCCCGGCGCCAGGTAGACATCGCGGACCTCTCCAAGCTCAACGAGTTCATCATCCGCAACATGGGCATGGGGGTGCTGGCGGTGGACGGGGACCGCAACCTGCGAGTGATCAACGCGGCCGCCCGGCAGCTGCTGGGTGACCCTGAGTCCGCTGAAGGCGATACCCTGTACCGGCTGGCACCGGCGCTCGCGACCTGGCTTCGGCAGCATGCGACCGGCACCGCACGCCTCGATGACGCGCTGCAGATCAACGGCCGAAGCATTACCGTGGAGCTCCACCTGTTAGGCGCACGCCGGGCATCCGGGGCGCTGATCTTCCTCCGCGATCGCGAGGAAGTCCTGCAGGAGGCGCAGCAGATCAAGCTTGCCGCCCTCGGCCGCCTGACCGCGAGCATCGCCCACAACATCCGCAACCCTCTGAGCTCGGTGAGTCATGCCGGCCAGCTGCTCGCCGAATCTCACGCCCTCGGCGACGAGGATCTGCGCCTGCTCGCGATCATCCGCCGCAATACGGGGCGCATCAACGAGATCATCGAGAGCGTGATGGATCTCTCCCGGCGCGATCGGGGGGAATCCAAGCCCCTGAACCTGACCACCTGGTTGTCAGACTTCTGCGCCGACTACCGCGAAGTGCATGGGCTGCCATCCGAGCGCCTGCGCTTCCTGCATGCCTCCGAGGACGTGACCGTGACCGCGGACCCCAGGCATTTGCACCAGATCCTCTCGAACCTGTGCGACAACGCTTTGCAGCATGCGGGCCATGCCGATGAACCGCCCTATGTCGAGCTCAACGCCCGGAAAGACGCCGCCCATGGTCGCGTCGTCGTCGAGGTCGATGACGACGGACCGGGCATTCCGCCGGACGTCGCCCGGGAAATCTTCACCCCCTTCTTCACCACCAGCGTCAAGGGAACCGGCCTCGGACTCTACATCGCCAAGGAGCTCAGTGAGGCCAACGGCATCCAGTTGGAGTATATTTCGCTGCAAAAGCAAGGCAGCCGTTTCCGCCTCACCTTCCCGGATCGGACGCAAGGTACGAGCATCCCGGCGTCCGAACCTCGGGGGACGGATTGACTGCCAGAGAGACGGACTCCCCGGTGTCGTGAGGCTGGGATACCCGCGTGGCGGAGCTAGCGAGCGGAACTTTATGAGCAAGGCGCAGGTGCTCGTCGTCGATGACGAACAGGACATTCTCGAGCTGGTGAACATCACCCTTGCTCGCATGGACATCGGCTGTCGTACCGCCGCCGACGTCACCGAGGCCAGGCGCCTGTTGGCCACGGAATCCTTCGACCTCTGCCTCACCGACATGCGCTTGCCGGACGGCAGCGGCATCGAGCTGGTTCAGCATATCGGCGAGAACAAGCCGGACCTCCCGGTGGCCATCATCACCGCCCACGGCAGCATGGAATCGGCGGTGGCCGCCATGAAGGCGGGCGCGTTCGACTTCGTCTCCAAACCGCTCGACCTGCAGCTTCTGCGGCGGCTCGTGGAGTCCGCGCTGCGAGCGCGCGCGTCATCCGGCCGGGCGGCGCCCGCCGCCGAGGGCGCCGCCACGCCCGGATTGCTCGGCGAATCCGAACAGATGCACGGGATCCGGCGCATGATCTCAAAGCTCGCCCGCAACCAGGCGCCGGTGTTCATCACCGGGGAGAGCGGGACCGGCAAGGAGCTCGCGGCCCGCATGATCCACTCCCAGGGGCCCCGGGCGGGTGCGCCCTTCGTGCCCGTCAACTGCGGCGCAATCCCGCAGGACCTGGTGGAGAGCGAGCTCTTCGGCCACCGCAAGGGCAGCTTCACCGGCGCGGTCAGCGACAAGCAGGGGCTATTCCAGGCGGCCGAGGGCGGGACGCTTTTTCTCGACGAGATCGCCGACCTGCCCCTACCGATGCAGGTGAAGCTGCTGCGCGCCATTCAGGAGAAGAGCGTGCGCGCGGTCGGCGCCCAACATGAGATCCCGGTGGACGTACGCATCATCAGCGCCAGTCACCGCGACCTCAACCTGCAGGTTGAGGACGGGGCCTTCCGCCAGGACCTGTTCTACCGCATCAACGTCATCGAGCTGCGCATGCCGCCTCTGCGTGAGCGTCCGGGGGATATCCCGGGCCTCGCGGACCACCTCCTCGGGCGTATCACCCGCCAGTCCGGCGATGCCAAACCGGCGCTGTCGCCCGCGGCCCTTGCCGTGCTGCGACGCTATCCCTTCCCCGGTAACGTGCGGGAGCTCGAGAACGTTCTCGAGCGCGCCCTGGCGCTGAGCGAGGGCGATGTCATCGAGGCGGATGATCTCCACCTCCCGCGGACCGAGGCGGCGATGACTGCCGCCGGGCCGAAAACCGACGATCAGCCCCTGGAGGACTTCCTCGGCGAGGTTGAAAAAAAGGCGATCATCCAGGCCCTGGAGGACACGCGCTGGAACCGCACGGCCGCCGCACGCAGGTTGGGGATGACCCTGCGTTCTCTGCGCTACCGCCTGAGCAAGCTCGGCATCGAATGATGCACGGACGCGACCGCCACAGATATCGGCGCCAACGGAGCGCTGATGGCAGTCCTCCGAGCCCCGACGCCAAGGGTCCGGCGGCGCCTGAACCAAAGGGTGCGTGCCCACCAGGAAAGACGCGAGATGAGTAAGATCCTCAATGGCTGACGAGACCACTCCATCGAAGGAAGAGAATCCTGCAGTGGACCCGTTCGTGCACTGGTTCCGCCGGGCAACGCCGTACGTCCATGCTCACCGCGGACGCACGTTCGTCGTCGCCTTCGCGGGCGAGGCGGTGGCGGACCCGCGCTTCCCGGAGCTGATCCACGATCTCGCACTACTCCATGGCCTGGGTATCCGCCTGGTGCTGGTGCACGGGGCACGGCCTCAGATCGAGGAGCGGCTCGCGACCCGCGGTGCGGCGCTGCGTTATGTCGGGGGACTGCGGGTCACCGACGACCAGGGGCTCGCCTGCGTTAAGGAGGCGGCAGGCGCCGTGCGGGTCGAGATCGAGGCCCTGCTCTCCCTCGGGCTGGCCAACTCTCCGATGGCGGGGGTGCGCATCCCGGTCGCCTCCGGGAATTTCGTCACCGCCAAGCCCCTCGGCGTGCTGGAAGGGGTCGACTACCTGCACACCGGCGTCGTGCGCAGGATCGACCGGGATTCGCTGCGCCAGCGCCTGGACGATGGCGCGATCGCGCTTGTGCCTCCGGTTGGCTACTCGCCCACAGGGGAGGTGTTCAACCTCAGTGCGGCAGACGTCGCCCGGTCCGCCGCCATTGCCCTCGGCGCGGACAAGCTCATCTTCCTCCTCGAGGAGCCGGGATTGATGGACGCGGCCGGCAACATCGTCTCCAACGTCCTGAGCGGGGACGTAGAGGACATGCTGGATGCATCTCCACCGCTACCGGAGGATCTGGCCCAGTCTCTTCATGCCGGCGCCGACGCCTGCATGCAGGGAGTAAAGCGCATCCATCTCATCAGCCGCCGCACCGACGGCGCCCTGCTCCGGGAGCTCTTCACCCGGGACGGCATCGGCACCCTGATCACCGCGCAACCCTATGAGGAGCTACGCCCGGCGCGCATCGACGACGTCGGAGGCATCCTCGAGCTGCTGCGACCGCTGGAGGAAACCGGCGTGCTGGTGCGCCGCTCGCGAGAGCGCCTCGAGACCGAGATCGACCGCTTCTTCCTGCTCGAGCGCGACGGCATGGCCATCGCCTGCGCCGCAATCTACTGCTACCACGCCGACCACATGGCAGAGCTCGCCTGCGTCGCCGTTCATCCCGAATACCGAAACCGCGGCCGCGGCGACCGCTTGCTCGAGCGCATAGAGAACATTGCCCGGCAACGGGGTATCCAGCGCCTGTTCGTCCTGACGACCCAGACCGCTCACTGGTTCCGCGAGCGCGGGTTCGAGCCCTCCGGCCTCGGTGACCTGCCCATGGAGCGGCAGTCCCTCTACAACTACCGCCGCAACTCCAAGGTCTTCATCAAGGTCTTGTGAGACGCCGGTCGTTGACGGCCGCTACATTCTCCGCTTCGCTGTACAAGCTCTGCCTGACCTGGTTGCGCCCCTGCGCTTTCGCCGAATACAGCATATCATCTGCCACCTGTATCAAATCTTCCGGATCTATAGGTATGTTCGATACCGGATGATAGCTAACAAGTCCAACGCTGACCGTCACATGATCCGCGATGTGAGATCTCGCATGAGGAATCGCCCGCTTGCGGATAGCTTCTAGGAACATTTCCGCGCTCCAAACAGCCTGCGCCTGATTCCGAGCAGGAAGAATCACAGCAAATTCCTCACCGCCGTAGCGCGCCACAAGGTCACCCGCGCGGCTGAAGGACCTCCGTAAGATCTGCGCAATGTCCCGCAGACAGCGGTCTCCCTCGGGGTGACCGTAATGGTCATTAAAGGGCTTGAAGTAGTCGACATCCAGCAGCAAGACGGAAAGAGGGCTGAGCTCGCGCGCGGCCTCCAGCGTCTCAGCCATGCACGTGATATCAAACTGTCTGCGATTGGCCAAGCCCGTAAGCTTGTCTGTGCGTGCTTGTTTCTCAAGCTCACTATTCGCGCGTTTTAGATCCTCGTATGCCTTCCTCATTCTTTCACGCATAGCCACCTGCTCGCTGACATCTCGCAGGATGCCAATAAAGAGATGTTTGCCTTGCACTTCAATCTCACTGATACTCAGGTCAAGTGGGAATTGGCGACCAGATTTGTGTTGCGCCTCTACCTGACGACCGACACCAATCACAGACGACTCCCCTGTTCTCCGATACCGCTCCAAATAGCTGTCATGTAGATCACGAACTGGCGCCGGCATCAACATGTTGATTTTCCGCCCAATGATCTCTTCGGGCTGGTAGCCGAATATCCGATAAGTCGCAGGGTTCGCATCCTCGACGACGCCGTTGTCGGTTATCACAATGACACTATCGAGCACGTTGCTGAATAACGCGTTGAGCCTCTCATGTGCTCCGCGGATCGCCTCTTCATCTTCTACCACCTTACTCAGCAACGCGTTCACAGAGAGGCCGATGGCTCCTATCTCATCCTTGCGATCAATCGAAATGCGCGCTGCTCTTTCTCCCTCGGCAAATAGGTTGAGCGCGGTGGTGATTCGCTGAGTCCGCCGGCTGACGAAGAAATGGAGCAGAATCAGACTCACGATCACCACAACAGCCATGCCGAGTATGTAGTAGGAGGATTGCTGCCGCAGTGCCTGTGTTGTGGCGAGGATGTGGGGCCTAAGGAGACACTGATTAAATCATCCACATCAATGGGGCGTGAGTGGTAAAATACTTGGCAATCCACCGCCGCCAGCGAGTCACCCGATGAAGCAACTGTCTTTTGCCCAAGCCGAGTTTGCCGGCAAGAAGAAGGTCACCCGCCGCGAGCGCTTCCTGGGGGAGATGGAGCAGATCGTGCCCTGGGCGGCGCTGATCGCAGCGCTCAAGCCCTACTACTTCCCGGACGCAGGTACGGGGCGCGGTCGCCGCCCGATCGGTCTGGAGCGCATGCTGCGCATGTACTGCCTGCAGCAGTGGTACGCGCTGGCCGACGAGGCGCTGGAGGATGCGATCTACGACAGCCAGGCGCTGCGCAACTTCGTCGGGATTGATTTGAGCCGCGAGTCGGTGCCCGATGCCACCACGCTGCTGGGCTTTCGCCACTTGCTCGAAGCCAATGGTCTGACCAAGATGATCTTCGAGACCGTCAACCGCCACCTGCGCGAGCGCGGGCTGCTGTTGAACAAGGGCACCCTGACCGATGCCACCATCCTGGCCGCGCCGTCCTCGACCAAGAACAAAGAGAAGGCGCGCGATCCCCAGATGCACCAGACCCGCAAGGGCAAGCAATGGTATTTCGGCATGAAGGCGCACATCGGTGCGGATGCCGACTCCGGACTGGTGCACACCGTCGTCGGGACCGCCGCCAACGTCTCCGACGTCACCCAGACCGAGCACTTGCTGCATGGAGAAGAGGAGATCGTCTTCGCCGACGCCGGCTACATCGGGGCCGACAAGCGCCAAGCGCTCAGAGACAAGCCGCTGAAGTGGCACATCGCCATGAAACGCGGCAAGCTCAAGGCGATGGCGGAGGGTCCGCTGAAGGAGTTGACGCGTCGCGCCGAACGGCTCAAAGCGCAACTGCGCTCCCGCGTCGAGCATCCGTTCCATGTCATGAAGAACCTGTTCGGTCATCGCAAGGTGCGCTACAAGGGCCTGGCCAAGAACACCGCGCAGCTGCACGCTCTGTTCGCCCTGGCCAACCTGGTGATCGCCAAGAAGGCGTTGTTGGGTCCCAGCAGCCAAGGTGCGTCCTGAATCCGGAAAAGGCGCAAAAACCGCCAAAATCGTCGCCAAATGCCACCCGAATTGCCCGGAAAAGCCAATATTTATCAGCCCCTATTGATTCAATGATCAACCCGCGGAGCAAAGTGCGGGAAAACTCGACTAGTTCAGCGTTTCCCTAAGATCGACGCGATAGCTGATGAAGCCGCAGGTCGACGGGCGTAAGCGGTCCGCACTGCCGATACCACACAAACCAGCGTAGGCGTCGAGATAGCCCTGCTCGGGAAATTCCTGGACTTCGAGTCCTTCGAGTCGTCGCACCCTATGCAAAACCTCCTCGTCAAGCGCATAGTCGAGCGACCGCCATAGAGACCCCGTATCACTCAACTCGTTGGAAGCGAGCACACGATCACTCCCGTCGACCAGTAGGATATGGACGAGATCCACATCGGACGCGAGGCTGGAAATCAAGTGCTGCAACCGGCCTGGGGTACCCATTTTGAGAAACTCTTGGGCCGCGCCTCGGACGAAGGTGAGCCGGTCCCGCGCCAGTTGACCAACCGTGATGTAGGTCTGCTCCTGCGCCGTTTCCCGCGCGATGAAGGCGGCAATAAAAGCGGAGACAAGGAACACGCAAAGGATAAGCGTAGGAATGAGGATGCCAAGTTGCCGAAACTTTCCCATGGCCTGATGCGGGGTATCGTTACTAAAGTGCATCCGGCGTCAGTAAACTCTGGATGGGTTCGTCCTTGCTGATCAGTCCCGCCTCGTTCATGAACCCATTGAGTTTTCTGATCATTGGCAACAGCTGGCCATTGCTCTTTGACAGCAGGGCGATATTCTGTTCCCGCGTCGGAAAGCGGATAACTCGAAGGCTTTCCAAGACTTCGTCATCCTGAATTTTTAGCCGTTTCGCCATCGCCGCTGCGGCCTCGTGGGGTTGGTTCTCCAGATACGCCAGTGCGCCGAACCAACTCTGCGTGATGTGCCTAAGCTCGCCCAAGCGGGTCTCATAGACGTGTTCATGCACCACCAGAACGTCGACAATCTCTCCGGGAACTTCACGACTGCTGAAGATCTCCCGCGCGCCCATTTCCAACAGTCTGGTTCTGAACGGTTCAAACGTAACCGCTGCATCGATATCACCATCACGAAACGCGGCCTCGTGCTGATTGACATCGAGATGCTTGATTTGGATCTCTGAAAGGTCAAGGTCGTGCATCGCCAGAGCACGGGAAATCACATAGGCACCCAAGGCCGTGCTCTCGACGCCAACATTCCGGTTACGAAGATCGGAGATGTCCTCGATTTCAGCCCTCGCAACGATGACATCCGCACCGTCCGAGATGTCATGCACCAGAATGATCTTGATTGGCACCTCCTTATCGAGCAATAACAGTGCTTCATCCATGGTCAGCGAAGCTGCCTCTAGAGACCTGTTGCGGAAGGCGAGGATGACCTCGCTGGCTGATGGGTAGCCGATGAGACGGACCCTCTCAGCATCAAGCAAATCGATTCGCTGGGCGAGATAGAGTGGTTCGTAATCGGGCCAGATGTTGGTGCCGAGCCGGATAGGCTCCTGCTTTTGCTCGCATCCCGTGACAACGAGTCCTAGCAGGAGAATCAAGCTGAAATTTTTCAGGAAGCTGGGCATGGTTCTTGACCCCTGCAGCAAAAGATCGGCCAAATCAGTCCGATCTACCGGGAAAGGATATGCAATCGATCGCCCA
>CAVTOR010000003.1:0-65523 GCA_963736235.1 uncultured Gammaproteobacteria bacterium | reverse complement strand
CGAAGCTGCCCTAGCCGAGATTATTGGTCGCAACAAGGAGTTGGCCTCGATTCTGGACAACGCCCTGCCAGGCAGGTATAACGCCAGTCGACATCCCGTTGTCCGAGGCCCGGCGCTTGAACCTGCGAGAGATTGTCCTGCAACCCGTTGCTGCGCATGAAGAGGGACGCTTCCAGGCCCTGATGGGGGCCTATCACTACCTCGGGGCGTTGCCGAAGATCGGCCACACCCTGTGGTATGTCGCCACCTGGAACGGGCAGTGGCTGGCCCTGCTGAACTTCTCCGCGGCGGCCTGGAAGTGCGCGGCGCGCGACGTCTGGATCGGCTGGGATTTCCGCCACCAATACGACCGCCTGCACTTGGTCGCCAACAACAGCCGGTTTCTGATCCTGCCCGAGCACCACGTCGCGAACCTCGCTTCGCGGGTGCTGGCCTTGAGCGAACGCCGTCTGGCCAGCGATTGGCGGGAGCGCTTCGGTTACCCGCTGCTGTTGCTGGAGACCTTTGTCGATCCGCGGCGTTTCCACGGCACGATCTACCGCGCCGCCAACTGGTGCTATGTGGGTGATACCCGCGGTTTTCGCCGAACTCGCACGGGCTACAGCGCCGCGCCGAGCGCCGCCAAACGCGTCTTTGTCCGCCCTCTGCACGCCCAAGCCCAGGCCTGCCTGTCGTCTCCCGTACTCGACCCCCAGTATCGTCACGGAGCCCCGAACATCATGTTGAGCGCCGAACAGATGCTCTCTCTGCCCGACTTCTTTGCCGACATCCCCGATCCCCGCCGCAGCCAGGGACGCCTCCATCCCCTGCCCGCGGTGCTGGCCATCGCCGCGGGTGCCACCCTGTGCGGCATGCGCGGCTACAAAGCCATCAGCCTGTGGGCCCAAGACCTTGGCCAGAAGGCGCGGGCGCGCTTTCGCTGTTGCTACCGCAACCGTCGCTACGCGGTACCCAGTCGTACCGTCATCCGCGAGGTGCTCACCCGCGTTGACCCGGATGCCTTAGACAGCGCCCTACAACGCTGGAACACCCAGCGGGCGGCGACCGACGAAGGGCTGGCCATCGACGGCAAGACGATGTGCAATGCCATCGATGCCGAAGATCGCCAGACCCACATCCTCGGCGTCGTCGGCCACCAGAGCCAGACCTGCCACACTCAAAAAAAGTCGGCTCCCTGCCCGTAGGCGGCAGCGACGAGGTCAAGCAAACCAACGAGATCGGGATGGTCATCCCGCTGCTGGAACCCATCGATATCGCTGGCAAGACCATCACCGCCGACGCCCTGCTGACCCAACGCAAGCTCGCCCAATACCTCATCGAGCGCAACGCCGACTACGTCTTCACCGTCAAAGGCAATCAGCCGATCTTGCGCGAAGACATCCGCCTAATCTTCCAGGGCCGCGGCACACCCGACTTCACCGAGCCGCTCACCCTGGCCCATGGCCGCATCGAGCAGCGCTGCATTTGGACCAGCACCGCCCTCAACGACTACCTCGACTTCCCCGGTGTCGGCCAAGTCTTCGTCATCGCCCGCCCCACCATCGAGAAGACCACCGGCCAGAGCTCGACCGAAACCGTCTACGGCATCACCAGCCATTCCCCGACAACCGCCAGCGCCGCGGCCATCCTGGCCTTCAACCGCGGCCACTGGACCGTCGAGAACGGCTGCCACTACATCCTCGACTGGAACTGGGACGAGGATCGCCGCACCATCCGCACCGGACACGGTCCCGAGAACATTACCGCCCTACGCCGCTTCGCCACCGGTGCCATCAGGTCCAAGTCCCGCGATACCGTCGCCGCGACCATCCAGCGCCTGGCGCGCAATGTCCGCCTGGTCTTCGACTACCTGCGCATGACCGACAACTCCCGGCACCGTTCGCCGTCCCTCCAAGCTCAGGCGGGCTAGAACGGATTCGCCGTGCTCGAAGAACCGAGACACCTTGTCCGGGCACGCTTCTGCCCGACTGCCCGCACTTTCCGAGTTTCGCCCGTCCGACAGGTCACGCTGCCGTAATCAGATATTGTCTATAAGCAATCCGTGGAGGATCGCTTGGGGTCGATTTCAGACCTTGCGAACATCCCTTCGGCGGTGCCCTATTTTGGGAAGGATAGGAAGATAGCCGGTAGCGAAGCGGGTAAATTCTAGAAGTTCCTGGCGAAATACTGTTGGAAACAACACCTCGCCGCCTCGTGGCGCGCCCGCCAGCGCCGTGGCACCCTGGAAACAGTAGCGATAGCGCCGCAGCTGGTCCCGATCGCCACTGTCGCGGCGCCGCGCAAACTCCACCCGCTGCTCACGGAAGGCCACTGCGGCGAGAAGCGCGTCTGTGATGGGATCGCTCACCGCATTCCGCACCAGCTTGTAGTTCTTCACCAGGCGATGACAGGGGTTCTCGGCGAACGCGAGCGGGGTCAAGTAGAGGGCATCCACCACCGGGCGGCGCAGCATCTCCATGACCGGGGCCAAGGCGCGCAATAGTCTCGACGGTGCTCTCGTACGCCCTGCCTGGCGACCTTGGCTGAGTTTCGCTAACCCTCATCCGCCGCCGTGGTCCAGCGCAAAACCGTGCGTACCTGGATCGACGAGCCAGGGTCCTTATGGTGCCGAGTCCTTGGATGAGATCTTGGCGTCGAGTTCCTCGCGTCTGAGCTTGTCCGAGGGATCGCGGGCGTTCTCGTCTTCCTCCTCGCCCTCCCAGTCGTAGGTCTTCTCCTTTGGAGCCGGGTCGAGATTCCGGTACATCAGGGCCAGAATCACGCCGAGCACGGCGCCCGCCAGGTGATACTCGAAGGAGATGTTGGGGGTCGTTGGCAAGATGCCTCCGATCATGCCGCCGTAGAGCAGGAAGACGGCCAGGGAGATGGCGATGGCGCGTCGGTCCCAGCGCAGCGCTCCGATGGTGAAGATGAAGAAGAGCATGCCGAAGGCGAGTCCGCTGGTGCCCAGGTGAAAGGAGGGACGGGCGAACAGCCAGACCGCGAGTCCTGAGCCTAGCCAGACCACGGGAATGACGATGCGGGCGGCCCTCGGATAGCCATAGATCAGTGCCGTGCCAAGCGCAAGGATGGGCCCGGTATTGGCGATCAGATGGGCGAACCCGCCGTGCAGCAGCGGGGCTAGCAGGATGCCTCGCAATCCCGAGGCTTCGCGGGGGTAAAGGGAGTAGGGCGCCAGATCGAGACCGGCCAAGGTCTCGACGATCCTGATCGCCCACAGGACGCAGGCAAACGCCAAGGTGACCAGGAAGGCCCGCCGCAGACGACGGGTATCTGTGTGCGGATCTTCGAGCGTCGGCGGATTGACGGTCACCGCGGAGTGGGGGTGCGTTGTCTAACGAGCGCGCGGCGCGGGCGCGTCGCTCGCATCGCCTTGCGGTCCTGGCTCCGCCGGCGCCACCCAGCCGTCGCTGAGGGTCGCCATGAAGGCGACGATGGCATCCTCTTCTTCCGCCGTGAGGCCCAGATTGCCGAGCTCCTCTGTGTTCACGTTCTCCGCCACCTCCGGCGCGGGCCAGCAGTTCTTCCCCGCAAGGGGTTCGGCCGTCGCCTCACATGCCGGCTTGGCGTCGCGCGTGTTGTAGAAATGCACGACCTCTTTCAGGCTCTTCTGCGCGCCGTTGTGCATATAGGCCTTGACGAAATCTTCGCCCGGGCGCAGGTCGACGTTGCGCAGTGTCGGCACTTTCTGCTTGCCCAGGTTTTCGGCGGCCCGGGCGGCGAAACGCGGGACCGTCTTGAGGAATCCGCCAAGACCCCCGTCCACCCAGGCCGCGCCTTGGGAATTAAAGGCGGCCATGCCGTACCAGGGGTTTTCCGGATTGCGGCCGACGCCCAGGTTATCGTAGGTGAAGTCCGTGAACAGCGGCGGCTCGCCGTTGGGGCCGGGTTGACTCGGATGGCAGGCGGCGCAGTTGCCCTTGTCCTCGCGCTCGAACAGCGCGAGTCCCTGCTGCTCCTGTTCCGTCAGGGGGTAACGTTCCGGATCCTTCAGATAGTGGTCGTACTTGGAGCTGAAGGCATTGACCTCGGGCGAGCCCTCGTAGGCGGCGACCGCCTGCGCGATGGCGTTGTAGCCGTCTACCTTGTTGGAGCAAGCGGTCTCGCCGAAGTAGGCGCGAAATTGCTCGCCATAGACCCCCGCGCAGACCTTGTCCACCACCTCGTCATGCGCCGGCAGATTCTGCTCCACGGGGTTCAGGAAGGGCCCTTGTGCCTGCTCGGCCGCGGTGTTGCCGAGCAGCCAGCCGGTAGCGCGGCCGTCCCAGAAGTTGCCGCCCACGAAGTGGTCCTCGACCGGGTCGAGATGCAGCGGTGGGCTGTCGGTTGCATAGGCGGCCGAGGGCGGCTTGCGGTTTCCGAACCGGCCGTGTACCGCGCCCTCATAGGCGGCGCCCGCCGCGTTGATGGGGCTGTCCGGTCCGGTCCAGCCGGCCGCGGGACTATGGCAGGTGGCGCAGGACTGGCCGGCGGGGCGCGACAGGGTGGCGTCGAAAAAGATGAGTCGCCCAAGCTCGGGCAGGGACGGGTCGGCGCCGGCGGCCGCGGTCATCAGAAGGGCCATAGGTGCGAGTCGTAGCGGGGCCGGGAAATGCATGGGCTGCTCCTCTCGGGTGCCGATTCACGCTGCGGGGGTGGTTCTAAACGCGATAGGTTACCCGTATCGGACAGGTTGGGGCCAGGCAGGTCATCGTATTGACAACGGGAAGAGGTTTCATCACAATGCGCGGTCTTTAGTTTGAGCAGCAGATCCAACGGTTTCAGGAGACGACTTTGGCCAATTCCGCCCAAGCCCTCAAGCGCGCCCGTCAGGCCGAAAATCATCGCCTGCGTAACGCCTCTCGCCGCAGCACGATGCGCACGTACCTCAAAAAGGTGGTCAAGCTGATCGAGGCGGGGGACAAGGAGGGGGCTGTCGATGCTTACAAGAAGATGGTACCGGTCATCGACAGCGCCGCCAACAAGGGCCTGATCCACGCCAATAAGGCCGCGCGCCACAAGAGCCGGTTGAACGCCCACATCAAGGCTATGGCCTGAGGCCCGCCCCGCAGGCTCTCTTGAAGAAACCGGCCTCGAGCCGGTTTTTTCTTGTGCGCCCAGCATGGGCGCACTCTTGTGGGTGCAAGTCCCACCGTGAGTTGATCACAGCGAACGAAGTGAAGCGCAACTGCATGAGGGTGACCGAGTGTGGGGAGGAAGCGTGGAGCGAAGCTGCGAGCCGATGGACAAGAATCGGATAGAAGGCGCCGCCGAGCAGGGCGAGCGGGCAAGATACCGCGAAGCTCTCGTGATCAAGGCGAAGCGGTGTAAATTCGGCGGTTGTGCAGTGAAGGAGTGCGTTCTTACCTGGGGAGATCTCGCCTTATGCCTGAAGAGGCGACGGTGACGAGCCGGAGCGAGAAGTCAGCAGAGGTCGTAGTAGCCGCAAGGCGAAGGGCCGAACGAGAAGGAGAGCCGACGAACGTGTCGCTTGGCATTGCAAGGCATCAGAAGCCCGGGCAACCGGGGCGAGCCGAGACGAGGCGGGGTGAAGCCCGGCGGAGGATCGGCCGCGATGAAGCAGGACCAGCGCGGCATGAGAGCGAAGGCTCAGGGCGAGACCTGCTGGAGCGGGCGCTCGCGAGAGGAAACATGGTCTTGGCCTGGAAGCGGGTCAAGGCCAACCGCGGCAGTGCTGGGGTGGATGGATTGACGGTTGCACAGACCGGCGAGTACCTCAAGACCCACTGGCCCCGGATTCGGGAGGCGTTACTGGAGGGCAGCTATCGGCCTGAGCCGGTGCGGCGTGTACAGATCCCGAAGCCTGGAGGTGGAGTACGGGAATTGGGTATCCCGACGGTCACGGATCGGCTAATTCAACAAGCCCTCCTGCAAATCCTCCAGCCGATGGTGGACCCGACGTTTTCCGACCACAGCCATGGCTTCCGCCCGGGGCGCAAGGCGCACGAGGCGGTGCGGCAAGCACAGCGCTACGTGCAGGACGGCTACCGGGTGGTGGTCGATGTGGACCTGGAGAGCTTCTTCGATCGGGTCAATCACGACATCCTGATGGATCGGTTGTCGCGGCGGATCGACGACAAGGCCGTTCTGCGGCTGATCCGTCGTTACCTGCTGGCTGGGATCATGGATGGTGGCGTGGTCATGCAGCGCTACGAGGGAACGCCGCAAGGCGGGCCGCTCTCCCCGCTGTTGACCAACGTGTTGCTGGACGAGGTGGATCGGGAACTGGAGAAGCGCGGCCATCACTTCGTGCGCTACGCCGATGACTGTGCGCCACGAAGGCGCACTGGAGGGCGCAAGCCCTCCGTGCAGCCATGCTGCACAAGAGATGAGGGTAGGCCCCTCGAAGCCGCCGTGCAGGCGGAGGCTTCAAACCACCCACTGCTGCTGCCTTCAAGAGAGGTGGTGGTGCGCGAGCTGGGAAAAGGCCGGGCGAGACCCGGTCAGGTACGGACCGTGGAGTCGAACGCAAGTGAACCGCTGATGAAGTGTCGAAAGCGTAGGGACGGCGTCAAAACCGGGGGGGAGTCGTTACCCCGGGATCAGTCTGGGGGCAACCTGTCTACTGCCCAGGCGGCGTCCGGCATGAAGGCGGCGAGAATGCGGTCCAGGCTCTTGTGTGGAACGTGGGAACCTGTCACCCCGATGCCAAGGGAGAAACGCAAGGGGAAGCCCCCCAAGTGTGCGAGTACCGATGCGGGGTACAGGGACGGAGCAACCTGTAGTAGTGATGAAGGTCCTGTAACGGGGCTGGAGCGAAGGGGTTGCCCTATCCGGCCTGAGGCGACGAGGCAACCAGCGATGGGAGGACCTCGTTGAATCAGGCAAAGCCGTTTCCCATCACCAAACGTCAGGTGTGGGAAGCCTACAAAAGCGTCAAAGCCAACCAGGGAGGGGCGGGCGTGGACGAACAGTCGCTGGCCGAGTTTGCCGAGGACCTGGAAAACAACCTCTACAAGCTCTGGAACAGACTGGCGTCCGGGAGCTAGATGCCCCCACCGGTCAAGCGGGTGGAGATTCCCAAAGGCAGACGGCGGAATCCGCTGCCTGGGAGTGCCCACCGTCGCCGATCGGATCGCCCAAACGGTCGTCAAGCAAGCCCTGGAGCCGGAGCTGGAGAAGCATTTCCATCCCGACTCCTACGGCTACCGGCCCGGCAAGAGCGCCCACCAGGCCATTGGCCAGGCGCGCAAGCGCTGCTGGCGCTATGACTGGGTCGTCGATCTCGACATCAAAGGGTTCTTCGACAACATCGATTGGGACCTGATGATGCGAGCGGTGCGCCACCACACCCAGGAGAAATGGGTCCTGCTCTACATCGAGCGGTGGTTGCGGGCCGAGGTACAGCTGCCGGATGGGAGCCTGCAGCAGCGGGAGCGCGGCACGCCGCAAGGCGGAGTCGTCAGCCCGTTGCTGGCCAACCTGTTTCTGCACTACACCTTCGACGCGTGGATGCAGCGCACCTACCCGCAGATCCCCTTCGAGCGGTATGCGGACGATGCGGTGTGCCACTGCCGGAGCAAGGAAGAGGCCGAAGACCTCAGGGCGGCGCTGGAGCGGCGTTTTGCCGACTGTCGGCTGGAGCTCCATCCGGAGAAGACCAAGATCGTCTACTGCAAAGACGACGATCGGCGTCTGGAGTATCCGTGCACCAGCTTCGACTTCCTGGGCTACACCTTTCGCCCGCGACGATCGAAGAACCGCTGGGGCAAGTACTTCATCAACTTCAGTCCGGCGATCAGCAACAAGGCCGCGAAGGCGATTCGCCAAGAGGTCAGAGGCTGGCGGCTGCAACTGCGCAGCGACAAGGACCTTGACGATCTGGCACGGATGTTCAATGCGGTCATCCGCGGCTGGATCAACTACTACGGCGCCTTCTACAAGTCGGCGCTGTATCCGGCCCTGCTGCACATTGACCGCAAGTTGGCCCGCTGGGCAACACGCAAATTCAAACGCCTGCGCCGCCATCGACGGCGGGCCGAGCAGTGGCTGCGTCGTGTGGCGCGCCGCCAGCCCGGACTGTTTGCCCACTGGCGCTTGCTCCATGGGAAGGCTGGATAGGAGGAGCCGGATGAGCGGAGACGTTCACGTCCGGTTCTGTGAGCGCCTCGGGGGGAGGTTCCCCGGGGCGACTCGACGCAACGTCTATGTACGCAGTCAACGGGCGGGTGAACGAGTATTGAAAGGTCTGCGTCGCCTCTACGAACGGCTCCATCTGAAGGTGAATGAGGCCAAAACGGCCGTCGCTGCGGCGACCGGTCGCAAGTTTCTGGGCTACGAACTGTGGCGCAGTGCGGATGACCGGATCAAGTACGCGGTGGCACGAAAGGCGCTGACCACCTTCAAGCAACGTATCCGCCAACTGACGCGTCGCTCCTGTGGGCGCAGCCTGCCGGAGGTGGCCGAGCGTCTTCGGTCCTATGTGCCGGGTTGGAAGGCTTACTTCTACCTGGCGCAGACGCCGGGGGTGTTTCGTGCGCTCGACGAGTGGCTGCGGCACCGCTTGCGTGCGCTGCAGCTCAAACACTGGCGCCGGGGGACAACGGTGTATCGGGAGTTACGGGCTCTGGGTGCGAGCCGGAATCAGGCGGCACGGGTGGCGGGTAACACTCGCCGTTGGTGGCGCAACAGCCGTATGGAGCTGAACCGGATCTTGCCCATTGCCTACTTCAACCGACTCGGCGTTCCCCGCCTCTCATGACCTCAACTTCTCGAACCGCCCGGTGCGGACCCGCATGCCGGGTGGTGTGGGAGGGGCTCGGTCAGCTAAGCTGACCGCCCCTATCCCGATGCCCCCGAATCGCGCATGCCGACGACGAAGCCTTCCAAGCTCAACCTGTTTGCCGACCTGCCTGCCCCGGCCACGGGCGAGTCTTTCACGGAACTCGTGCGCCACCGCAACCTGGTCATCGAGCGTATCGTCAGCTCGGATTCCCCAGGGGCTGTCCTCTACGACCAGGAGCAGGACGAGTGGGTGATCCTGCTCGAGGGGCGGGCGACCTTGGAGATCGCGGGGGAGGTGACGGAGCTGACGGCGGGTGACTGGATCTTCATCCCGGCTCACACCCCCCACCGGCTGATCTCCGCTTCCCCCGAGCCGCGTTGCCTCTGGCTCGCGGTGCATCTGTTCCCAGGGGAGGCCGTTTCGTAAGCGTCGAAGCGAGCTCCCGTCCCCCGCGTTCGCGTAAGATGACCGCCCCGGCTCTTGGCTCGCCGGGTCGTCGGTGAAACAAAACAAACAAGCACCCTAGGAGGAATGCGCGTGAGCGATCGACCTGACGCCGAGGCCGTCAAGCACTACCTGCTGGATCTTCAGGACCGCATCTGCGTGGCATTCGAGACCGAGGACGGGGGCACGCGCTTTCGCGAGGACGCCTGGGAGCGTCCCGGCGGCGGGGGCGGCCGCACCCGGGTGATGCAGCAGGGTGCCGTCTTCGAGCAGGGTGGGATCAACTTCTCCCACGTCTTCGGCGAGCGTCTGCCGCCGTCCGCTACCGCGAACCGGCCTGAGCTCGCCGGGCGCGGCTTCCAGGCCATGGGCGTGTCCCTGGTCATGCATCCGCGCAATCCCTATGTGCCCACGTCGCACGCCAACGTTCGCTTCTTCATTGCCGAGAAGGAGGACGCCGAGCCTGTCTGGTGGTTTGGTGGTGGCTTCGACCTCACGCCCTACTATGGATTCGAGGAGGACGTGATCCACTGGCACCGCACCGCCCGGGATGCCTGTCTGGCGTTCGGGGAGGGTGTCTACCCACGCTTAAAACGCTGGTGCGACGAGTACTTCTTCCTCAAGCACCGCAGCGAGCCGCGCGGCGTCGGCGGACTTTTCTTCGACGACCTCAACGAGTGGGGCTTTGACCGGACCTTCGCCTTCATGCGCAGCGTCGGCGACCATTACCTGCCCGCCTACCTGCCGGTCGTGCACCGGCGCAAGGAGACGCCGCACGGGGAGCGGGAGCGTGCGTTTCAGAAGTACCGGCGGGGGCGCTACGTCGAGTTCAACCTCGTTTACGATCGCGGGACCCTGTTCGGGCTCCAGTCCGGCGGGCGCACCGAGTCGATCCTGATGTCCCTGCCGCCGGAGGTGAGCTGGCGCTACGACTGGCATCCGCAGCCCGGGTCGGCAGAGGCGGAGCTGTACGAGCGGTTCCTGCAGCCGCGGGATTGGCTGCAAGGGCCGTGAGGTCCGATTGCGTCTGATCCGTTGGGGCTAGGGGGCAGGGGCGCGCATCGCGTTGCGCGCCGCGAGGTCGGCGATGAGCCCGTCGATGCCCTTCTGCCTGGCCATGCGCACGAAGGTGGAGCGGTAGTTGGCGAGCAGGCTGACCCCCGCGACGGCGACGTCATAGGCGAGCCAGCGGTCTCCCTTCTTGTACATGCGGTAATCCACGTCGATCGGGTCGCCGCCGGGATAAAGCACCCGGGTGCGGACGACCGTCTCGGTCTCTCCCGGCTCCAGCCGCAGGGGCAGATAGCGGATCTCCCACTCGCTGAGCTCGTTGACCGCCATCGCGTAGGTGTTGATCAGCAGCGACTTGAACTCGGCGCCAAAGGCGTCGCGCTGGGCCTGGCTCGCCTCTTTCCACACCGGGCCGAGCACGATGGAGCAGACCCGTTGGAAGTCCACGTTCGGCAGCAACAGCTCGTCCACCAGGCGGTGCACGAAGGCCGGGTCCGTCTCCAGCAGACGGCGGTCCTTGCGCAGGACATCGCGCACCCCGTCTGAGACCCGCTGCACGACCTGCTGGGGTCCGCTCAGCGATTCGCCCGCGGTCGTCGATCCGAAGCCCCACAGCAGAGCGGCGAGTGCGAGCAGCGCCAGGAAGAGTGGGCGCCCGCCGTTCGCGCCGCCTGGAAGCTGTGGCGCCGACCAGCGTCTCCCGAGACTCAGGCACCGGCGGGGATCGCCTTGGCGTCCAGGTGCTCGTGAATCCAGTCCCGAACCTGGTGCGAGGAGCGCGAGCCGCTGAAACGGCCGCGCTCTTCCCCGTGCTGGAACAGGATCACGGTGGGGAAGCCGCGCAGCCGGTAATGGCCAGCGAGCTTCATGTTGTCGCCCTCGTCCACCTCCACCTTGGCCAGGCGGACGGAGCCACCGAGCTCGTTGATGACACGTTCCAGGTGCGGGGCGAGGGCATGGCAGGGGGCGCACCAGTCGGCCCAGAAGTCCACCATGACCGGTTCGTCGCGGGAGGCATCGACTACCTCGGCCTGGAAACGATCCTGGTCGACGTCGAAAATGTGGGGGTTCGGATGCTTGATCTGGAACATGCGGAAGATCAGGATTCGCTGAATTACCCGCGATTCTAGCAGCCTCCGGCATGGTCCAGAAAGCGCGGGCATTGGCGCCGCATGGCCTTTATTTTGAGGCCGGCCGGAAGCTGGGTTATGTTAGGGAACCCCGCCGCTTCGGGCGGTTCGCCATGCCTTCCTAGTCGACCCGGGTGCGCCCCCGGCGCGCTCCTTTTGGTAGCCAGCACCATGACCGTCAAGAGCTCTTCCCGTACCGGCTTTCCTCTGACCCGCATGCGGCGCATGCGCCACGACGACTTCTCCCGTCGCCTGATGCGCGAGACCCGCCTTGGGCCGGAGGACCTCATCTACCCCGTCTTCGTGCTGGAGGGTTCGAGCCAGCGTGAACCGGTGCCTTCCATGCCCGGCGTGGAGCGCAAGAGCATCGACCTCCTGGTTGAAGAGGCGCGAGAGATCCACGCGCTGGGAGTCCCGGCCATGGCCCTGTTCCCGGTCACGCCGCCGTCGGCCAAGTCCGAGGACGCGCGCGAGGCCTACAACCCGGATGGGCTCGCCCAGAGGGCTGTGCGCGCCGTCAAGGACGCGCTACCGGCGCTCGGGGTCATCACCGACGTCGCCCTCGACCCCTTCACCACCCATGGACAGGACGGGCTGATCGACGACGTCGGCTACGTGATGAACGACGAGACGGTGGAGGTGCTTACCCGCCAGGCCTTGTCCCACGCGGAGGCGGGGGCGGACGTGGTGGCGCCCTCGGACATGATGGACGGGCGCATCGGCTCCATCCGCGCGGCGTTGGAGCAGTCCGGCCACATCCACACCCGCATCCTTGCCTATTCGGCCAAGTACGCCTCCAGTTTCTACGGCCCCTTCCGCGACGCCGTCGGCTCCGCGGCCAACCTCGGCGGCGGTAACAAGTACAGCTACCAGATGGATCCGGCAAACAGCGACGAGGCGATGCACGAGGTGGCGCTCGATCTCCAGGAAGGCGCGGACATGGTCATGGTGAAGCCCGGCATGCCCTATCTCGACATCGTCTACCGGGTCAAGCAGCGCTTCGGCGCCCCGACCTTCGTCTACCAGGTGAGCGGCGAGTACGCCATGCTCAAGGCGGCGGTTCAGAACGGCTGGGTCGACGAGCGGGCGGTGGTGCTCGAGGCGCTGATGTCCATCCGGCGGGCGGGCGCGGACGGGATTCTCACCTACTACGCCAAGGAGGCCGCCCGCTGGCTCAACGAATGATGCGACGGGCGTGAGCGACCAGTACGCGGTCATCGGCAACCCGATCGGGCACAGCAAGTCGCCCCTGATCCATGCCGCCTTCGCCCGGGAGACCGTCCAGGACATGGAGTACGGCCGCATACTCGGCAACCTGGACGACTTCCCCGGAGACGTGCGCCGTTTCCTGGCCGCGGGTGGCCGCGGCCTGAACGTCACCGTGCCCTTCAAGGAGCAGGCCTGGCGGCTCGCCGATGAACGCAGCCCCGGGGCCGAGAGCGCGGGCGCGGTCAACACCCTGATCCTTTTGCCCGGTGGGCGGCTGCGAGGGGACAATACCGACGGGGTCGGCATGGTACGGGACCTGGCCCAAAACCACGGGTTCGCCTTCACCGGCAAGCGGGTCCTGCTGCTCGGCGCCGGCGGGGCCTCGCGCGGGGTGCTGCGTCCATTGCTGGAGACCGGGCTCGCCTCGCTCGTCATCGCCAACCGCACCGCAGCGAAGGCGCTGGATCTCGCCGCCGCGGCCGCCACGCTCGGGCCGGTCAGCGGCTGCGGGCTGGAGGGGCTCGCCGGACGGCGTTTCGACCTCATCGTCAACGGCACCTCGGCCGGCCTCGCCGGCGGCGTGCCCAACATCCCGGACGACTGCCTCGCCCCCGGCGGCTGGACCTACGACATGTTCTACGCCGATGTGCCGACGGCCTTCCGCCGTTGGGGCATGGAGCATGGCGCCGTACACGCCCTCGACGGTCTGGGAATGCTGGTCGAGCAGGCGGCGGAATCCTTTTTCCTGTGGCGAGGGGTGCGTCCCACCACCGCTCCCGTGATCGCGCTTCTGCGCGGCGGGTCCGTCTGAATCGGAGGTTGCATGAAGATCGCGGTGCTGGGTTTGGGGCTCATGGGCTCGGCCATCGCGCCGCGGCTCCTGCGCGAGGGCCACGAGGTCACGGGTTGGAACCGCAGCCCGGAGAAGGCGCGGGCACTGGCGGATCAGGGGCTCATCATCGCCGCGTCGCCGGGCGATGCCATCGAGGCAGCGGAGGTCGTGCTCCTGGTGCTGGGTGACGCCGCGGCCATTTCCGAGACCCTCTTCGCACCGGACACGACGGCGAGGCTCGCCGGGCGGTTCGTGCTGCAGATGGGTACCATTGCGCCGGCGGAGAGCCGAGGCTTCGCCGCCCGGGTGGAGGCCGCGGGCGGCAGGTACCTGGAGGCGCCGGTGCTCGGTAGCCTGCCGGAAGCGGGCGAGGGCCGGCTCATTGTCATGGCGGGCGGGGAGCGGGACTTGTTCGAACGGTGTCTGCCGGTGCTCAGGTCCCTCGGCCGGGACCCGCAGCTCATCGGTGACGTGGGGCAGGGCGCGGCGCTCAAGCTGGCGATGAATCAGCTCATCGCCGGGCTCACCGCGGCCTTTTCCCTCAGTCTCGGCCTGGTCCGCTCCGAGGGCATCGCCGTCGAGCAGTTCATGGGCCTGCTACGCGCGAGCGCCCTGTACGCCCCGACATTCGACAAAAAGCTCGACAAGTACCTGCGCCACGAATACGGTGTCGCCAACTTCCCGCTCAAGCACCTGCTCAAGGACGTGCGCCTGTTCCGCCAGGTGGCCGAGGGCATCGGGCTGGACACGGCCCTGATCACCAGCCTGGAGGCGGCCTTCCTGCGCGCGTTGGGCGAGGGCTACGGGGACCAGGACTATTCCGCCGTCTACGAGGCACTCGCACCGAGCTAGGGCCGCGTTGTTCGGCCCCGACGGTGCGCGAAAGGAGCTACCGCAACCGCCATGTATCCGCCCGCGGAGCTGCCCTTCACCCACGCGCCCGGGCGCCGGGAGCGCCATCTGCGCCGCCGGCACGGCAATCCGCTGTTCGCCTGGCCGCCGGTCGAGGTGCGGCCCGAGGAACTGCTCGCGGCGCAGAAGGCGGACCATGAGGAGATGGAAGCCTTTCAAGCGTCCTTTCGCGAGCTGGTGCAGCGGGCGGTGGACCTGCCGCCCAACGCGGGGAGCGAGATCGTCCTCGGCCTCAAGGAGGAGCTCGAGCGTCACTACGAGCAAAGCTTCGGCCTGCCAGCGGACCATTCCCGGGAGCGGGAGGCGATCACCAAGCTGATCGCGCTCATCATGCAGGCGGTAGGGCGCTCGGCCGGACCCGATCCCCTGGCCCGTAACGAGCTCGCGGACGAGGCGGAGGCCCGTGCTATCCATTTCCACTTGCTGCTGCAGCCCCTGGTGGCTGACATTCTCCACCCGGAGACGCCGATCCGGCCGGACGAGCTAACGCCTGCCTTGCTCAGCGCCGCCCCGGCCGAGGTGGAGGCCGTGCTCGAGATCTTCGACTCCGACCAGGTGGCCCTGCTGGTCGCCGAGGGCAGAGACTTGCTCGACCGACTTCACGCCGATGGGATGGAGACGCCAGCGGCCGACGCGCGGCTGGCCCAACTCGAGGCCCATCTCGCTTCCCAGCCGATCGGGCGTCCGATCAACTGATTCCACAAGGGGCTGACCGCCATGAGACTGACTGTCCTCGGCTTGACGATCGCGGTGTTCGGATCGTCCGCCTGCACCTCCGAGTTGCGCCCGGACGAGACCTCAACCGATTTGCAGGCCGCTCGCCTCGCGCCCGCGGGCTGGTCGGTGATGCAGACGGTAGCGGGCGATCTGAACAACGACGGTGCGGCGGATCTCGTCGCCGTGGTGCTGCGGGGCGAGTCCGCGGGCGGCAACCGGGCCGAGGAGGAGGGCGCCCGCGGGCTGTTAGTGTTGTTCGCTGATCCGGAGGGGGGGTATCGCGTCCAGGACTTCGCGCCCCTGGCGCTGCCCTGCGCCTATTGCCTCGGGGCGCTGGGCGGGGCGCCGGACGCACCCACGTTCGAGCTAGCCATCGAGGACGGAGAGCTCGCCGTGGGCTGGCTGCGCGGCTCCCGCGAGATGGTGGAGGTGAAGCTGATCGTCGCCTACGACGCTGAACGCGACGCCTTGCGGCTGGCCGGGGACGAGGCCGTCACCAGCGATCGGCTCTCCGGCGCCAGCTCGCGTATGTCCCGGGACTATGTCTCCGGAACGCAGACAGTCGATGGGGCCGTGACCAAGATTCCTCCCCAGTTCATTCCACTGGCCGAAGTCTCCGCCGACGACTACTGAGACCTCGCCGGTAGGCGTGGATGCGATGCAAGGGGCAGAGCGGTCAGGTGCCTGACCTCCTGACCGGAGGGCTCCCGGGCGTTTGACAATTCGCAATCTGCGTCAAATGCTTAGGTTAGTGCGCCCCACTGCGAGCGGCGTCAGTGGCGGCGGACCTATGGCAGACCAGGATCATCCGAATCGCGATCGCGGTTCCTCTCCGGAAGCAAGTTCGGACCGACCGCGAGGCGGCCCTGAGCCCGGACGCTTCCCGATCGTAAGAATCGGTGCCTCTGCCGGGGGGCTCGACGCCCTGCGCACCCTGTTCACCGCCATGCCCGCGGACACGGGCATGGGTTTTGTCGTCACGCAGCACCTGGACGCCGGGCACCATAGCCTGCTCGCGGATCTGCTTTTTAAGTTCACGGCCATGAAGGTCGTGCAGGTGGAAAACGGCATGGGCGTTGAGCCCAATCGCGTCTACGTCATTCCCCCGAACAGCTACATGACCGTCAGCGATGGCGTACTGCTGCTCAAGCCGCCCTCGGACCCGCGCGGCATGCGTATGCCGATCGATCGTTTCCTGAATTCCCTGGCCGCGGATCAACATGACTGTGCGATCGGCATCATCTTGAGCGGTACCGGCAGCGACGGCGCCCTGGGCGTCCGGGAGATCAAGGCCAGCGGCGGCATGGTGCTGGTGCAAGACCCGGAAACCGCCCAGTACGATGGCATGCCTCGCAGCGCGATCGCCACCGGCCAGGCGGATGCAGTGCTGCCGCTGGAGCGCATGCCCGAGGTGCTGCTCAGCCACGTGCGCCATGCCTACACGGATCACGAGCCTCCGTTCCTGCCGAGCTTCGAGGGGGGATACGATCCGCTGACCGCCATCCTCTCCCTGCTGCTCGCCAAGACGGGGCACGACTTCCGCTTTTACAAGAAGGGCACCCTGGTCCGCCGCATCCATCGCCGCATGGGGATCACCGGAACGGAGCGCGTGGAGAGCTATCTCGACCTGTTGCGGGAGCGCGACGAGGAGGTTCGCGCCCTGTCCAAAGACCTGTTCATCGGCGTCACCAGCTTCTTCCGGGAGACCGAGGCCTGGGCGGTGATCGCCGAGCAGATTGTCGCCCCCATCGTGGCGGGCCATGCCGGCGACGGCCCGGTGCGGGTCTGGGTGCCCGGCTGCGCCACCGGCGAAGAGGCCTATACCCTAGCCATTCTTTTCATCGAGGCCTTCGAGCGGGCGAAGAAGAACATCAAGCTGCTCATATTCGCCACCGACGTGGACACCGAGGCCCTCCAGGTGGCGCGCGCGGGGCTCTACCAGGAGAATATCGCCGAGAGTCTCAGCCCTGAGCGGTTGGGCCAGTTCTTCGTCAAGGAAGGCGATGGTTATCGGGTCAAGAAGTCGATTCGTGATCTGGTCGTATTCACACCCCAGAACCTCATCGCCGATCCGCCCTTCTCCAAGCTGGACCTTGTCAGCTGCCGCAATCTGCTGATTTATCTTGAATCTCGTTTGCAGGAGAAGATCCTGCGGCTGTTTCATTTCGCACTCAAGCCGGATGGTTTCCTGATCCTGGGCAGCTCCGAGAGCTTGGGCTCCCAGCAGCGGGAGTTCCGCATCCTGTCGAAAAAATGGCGACTGTTCAGGCCCGACGGGCCGTCCCAGCTCGGTGTGATGGAAATGCCCGTGAGTCGGGACGCCGAACGCAGCGTCCCGCGTTTCCTGGCTCGCGGCTTGGGCCGGCGCGAGCCGAGTCTCGCCGAGATGGCGCAGCAGGCGTTGGTGGAGACCTTCGCTCCCGCCTCCGTGCTGGTGACCCGCCGCCACCAGGTCCTGTACGTGTACGGAGATACGTCGGACTATCTGAACCACCCGCCGGGGGAGCTCACCGACGATCTCCTGGCCATGACGCGCAGCGAGCTGCGCCTGAAGACACGAGCGGCCCTGCACTAGGCCCTTGGCGAGAACCGGCAGGTGATCCTGCAGGGTGTGCAGGTCAAGCGCGGCGAGACCTCCATGCGGGTGGCGATCACCGTCACGCCCTTGCAGCAGCCCCCTCTGGTGGCCGGTCTGTTGCTGGTCTCGTTCCACCAGGAGCAACAGGAGGGTCAGCCGGCGCCGGTGCCCGCCCTGGGTCAGGGGCCGGAGGCCGAGATCGTGCGCCAGATGGAGGTCGAGCTCAGGACAACCCGGGACGAGCTGCAGAGCACGATCGAAGAGTTGGAAACCTCCAACGAAGAGCTCAAGGCCTCGAACGAAGAGGTCATGTCCATGAACGAGGAGCTGCAGTCCAGCAACGAGGAGCTGGAGACCTCCAAGGAGGAGCTGCAGTCCCTGAACGAGGAGCTCACCACCGTCAACAACCAGCTTTAGAACAAGGTGATGGAGGTGGAGAGCACGAACAACGACCTGAGCAACCTGCTCACCAGTACCGATATCGCCACTCTGTTTCTGGACCGCGAGCTCCGCATCCGGCGCTACACTCCTGCGACCACCCGGCTCATGAACCTGATCCCGGCGGATGTGGGACGGCCGGTGGCGGACATCGCGCACAAGTATGCCAACGATCATCTGCCGGCGGACTGCCGCGAGGTCTTGGCGCATCTGCGGCCCGTGGAGCGCGAGCTTCTCCGCGAAGGCGAACAGTGGTACATCCGCCGGGTGCGGCCCTATCGCACCCAGGACAACCACATCGAGGGGACCGTGGTCACCTTCACCGACGTGACCATCATGAAGCGCGCGAGAAAGAGCGCGCGGAGTTGGCCAGAATCGTGCAATCATCCGAGTGCGCCATCATCGGCATGACGCCGGAGGGCGTCATCACCAGCTGGAGCCCCGGGGCGGAGGAAATCTACGGCTATCGGGCCGAAGAGGTGTTGGGTCAGTCGCTGGATCCGCTTTTCCCGGAGCGCGATCGGGCCGAGGCGATGCGCATCCTGCGCGAGATCGGCGCCGGGCGACGCGTAGGGCCCTTCGAGACCGAGGGGTTGCACAAGAACGGCACCGGGGTTCACCTTTCCGTCAGTGTCTCTCCCATTCGCGACGCCGGAGGCAAGGTGATTGCCGCCTCGAAGATCACCCGCGACATCACCGAGCACAAGAGGGCGCAGCGGGCCCTGATCGATGCCGATCGACGTAAGAACGAATTTCTGGCGACATTGGCTCACGAGCTCCGCAATCCCCTCGCGGCAATCCGCAGCGCAGTCGATTTGCTCTCCCGCCAGGGCGGCTTGGAGGAACAGACCCGCGGTGCCGCGGACGTGATCGCAAGTCAATCCGACCAGCTCGAGCGCCTGGTGAACGACCTGATGGAAATCGCGCGCATCTCTAGCGGCCGAGTCCCGCTCAGCATGGCCCCGGTTGCCCTGCAGGATGCGACCGAGCACGCGCTGGAAAGCACCGCCCCGCTGATGGAGCAGCGGGTACACAAGCTGGAGAAAAGGGTCGTCGACCAGTCCGTCGTCGTCTTCGGGGACCTCTTCCGGCTGGCCCAGGTGTTCACCAACCTGCTGGCGAATGCCGCCAAGTACACGCCGGACGGCGGTCACATCCTGGTCGCCTTGGCCCAGGAGGGCCGAAATACGGTGGTCCGGGTGCAGGACGACGGCATCGGCATCAGGGATGAGGACCTGGACGGCCTGTACGGTCTCTTCGCGCGCGGTGCGGCCGACGGAGCTCCTATCCAAGCGAGTGCAGACGGACTCGGCGTTAGGCTCGCTCTCGCCCGACAGCTGGTGGCGCAGCACGGCGGGATGCTGGAGGGGCGCAGCGCCGGTCTAGGCCAGGGCAGCGAGTTCGTCGTGACCTTACCCGTCTGTTCCGAGCCGGAGGTCGCCGCGACTCCCGCGCCCGAGGTGCCTGTAGAGTCCCCCTTCCGGGCGCGCCGCATTCTGGTGGTGGACGACAATTTCATCGTGACCGCGGCGTTCAAGGCCCTGCTGCAGTCCATGGGACACAGCGTCCGGACGTTGAACGACGGCACCAAGGTGGTCCCGATGATCCGGGAATTCGCTCCCGAAGTGGTGTTCCTTGACATCAGCATGCCCGCCCCGGACGGCTTCCAGGTGGCCGCCGATATCAGGGCCGCCGGGCTCGACACTCAGCCGCTCCTTGTGGCGCTGACGGGACATGGCCAGGCAAGTGACCGTGAGGCGACCCGCAAGGCGGGCTTCGACCTGCACCTGGTCAAGCCGGTCGGCGCCGGGCGGATCGAGGCCCTGCTGGCGGGGCTCGACGACTAGTGGACCACTTGGTCAGGTAGGTTGGGGTGAGGAACGAACCCCAACGCACTCATGTCCGTAAGACGCTGATCATTCGGGTTCTCAAGCCCACCCCAACCTACGCTTGCTCGGGTCCGAGCCGGACCACGGCCCCACTCCCGAGATCTATAGCCGCTGTCCGGGGTCACCCACGCTCAGTCCTTTTCGCAGCCGTCCTCTATCTTGACCATCTTCACCGGAATCACCGTGCCGTCGCTATAGCCCGGCAGATTCTCCAGATAAGCCTGGGGCTCCTGAGCGAGGGCGATCGCCTGTTCGAGAAGCTTGGTGATGTCCTCGTCCGACAGCTTGTCGATCTTTTCGGTAACCGGCATGTTCTGTTCCAGATAGTCGGCCCACAGGAACTCCATGAAATAGGCCGCGTCTGCCGGGTAACTCGGGGGTACGCAGTCGTTTCCGGCCTTGACGTATCCGCAGCTGTCCCGCACCCAGCGCGACCAGGTGCGGTAGGCGTCGTTCTGGAGGTCCTTGAGGTCGGGCGCGCGTTTCTCGAGATCGCCCGGGGTGATCGCCTTGCCGTTCTCGTCATCCAGCCAGGTCAGGTGATTGTGCACCATGAACGACCAGAAGCTGTCGCTCTCGTCCTGCTTCCGGTTGGTCAGGATGCAGGCGTACAGCGCATCCACGTCCGTGTACTTTTCCTCGTTGGCCACCATCAACGCATGGCTCAGGTGATGGTGGTCGGTGATGTAGAATCGCTTGCCGGCGCCGTTGGCGGGTCCGATGACCGTCGGCACATGGTGGGTGGACTTCAACAGGTACTTTTGGATCTTTTTCTCATCCCGGTCGAACTTCGCCTTCGCCTTGCAACGGGTGGCGTGGGCGCCTACGGAAACCTGCGTCGGCGCAATGTCCTTGAGCTTCAGCCGGCACAAGACCCCGGTTCCCGTATCCGCGTCACAGTCCTGGATGCCTTCCTGGGTCTTCGCGCACAGGTTCTTGTCGAAGCTCAACTCGTTGCAGAACTCGGCGGCCTTGGCGCAGGAGGACAGCGCGGCGTCGAACATTCCGGCCTTTGCCGGGATGGCCATAATCGCCACGCCCATTGCCACCAGGCATGTCGGTGGTGCCCACTTTTTCATTCTTGATTCTCCAGGGTCGGCGGTCTTGGGTTGGCTCATGGTGGAGCAGGGTGTTTCGCGTGCGGATCCCCGGTGGGCGAGCACATTCTGGAGACTATAGTAGAGCGGACGATAAAGAGAACCGTTCTCACTACCGCGAGGCTTGTTCTCTGGGCAGCCCACGGCCGCTGATGATCACGGACCTCAGACCGGCTGCGGGACTCACATCCCGCGATCCTGGGCGAGCCAGGCAAGGGGTGAGGCTAGGTTGGGATCTGGAACGAACCCCAACGCAATCGTCCCGAAACCCCCCCGCAGTTCGCCGTCGGCGCGGCGCCTACTCTCCGGCGATCGTCATCCGGTCGATGAGCCAGGATCCGGTGCGGGTGCTGCCGGGAAAGTCGCAGTCGTTGCCCACGGCCAGCAGGCCTTCGAACATGCGCTTGAGGTTGCCGGCGACCGTAATCTCCTCCACCGGGAACTGGATCTCCCCGTTCTCCACCCAGAAGCCAGAGGCGCCGCGGGAGTAGTCCCCCGTCACCGGGTTGGTGCCGTGACCCATGAGCTCGGTCACGAAGAGGCCGGTGCCCATCTCCCTGAGCAGGCCGGTGCGGTCGAGGGGGCCCATGTCGATGTGCAGGTTGCGCACGCCACCGGCGTTGCCCGTCGTTGCCATGCCGAGCCGACAGCCGGAGTAGGCGTCAAGCACGTAGGAGCGCAGCACGCCCTCGGAGACCAGATCCTTCGCGCGGGTGGCCACGCCGTCGCCGTCGAAGGGGGCGCTACCGAGACCGCGCGGCAGGCGCGGTGCCTCGTGAATGCGCACGAAATCCGGGAACATCTGCTTGCCCAAGTGATCCAGCAGGAAGCTAGAGCGGCGGTAGAGGCTGGACCCGCTGATGGCGCTGATCAGGCTGCGCATCAGCCCGGCGGCCATCTGCGCGGTGAACAGCACGGGGGCCTCGCGGGTGGTGAGCCGCCTTCCGCCGAGCCTGGACAGCGTGCGCTCGCTGGCGCGCCGGCCGATCGCCGCGGCGGGCTCCAACTCCTCGGCGGCCCTTGCGGAGCTGTACCAGTAATCCCGCTGCATGCTCTCGCCCTCCTGGCCCACGACGGCGCAGGACAGGCCATGGCGTGAGCTGGGGTAGCCGCCGACGAAGCCGTGGCTGTTGCCATAAACGTGCAGCCCGGCGTGGGTCGATACCGTCGCCCCCTCGGAGTTCACGATGCGGGGATCCGTGTCGCGGGCCGCGTCCTCGCACTCGATGGCGAGGGCGATGGCGTCCTCGACCGTGACCTGCCACGGATGGTAGAGGTCGAGGTCCGGGATCTCGGCCGCCATCAGTGCTGCATCCGCCAGCCCGGCACAAGGGTCGTCCTGGGTGTGGGAGGCGATGGTGCAGGCGGCCGCGACCGTGTCCCGGATGGCCCCGGGGCTGAGGTCAGAGGTGCTGGCCGAACCCTTGCGATGGTCGAAGTAGACGGTGATCCCAAGCCCGTTGTCGCGGGTGTGCTCGACCGTTTCCACCTCGCCGAGGCGTACCGTGGTCTCCAGCCCCGCGTCGCTGCTGGCGGCGGCCTCCGCGGCGCTGGCGCCTTGTCGCTTGGCCTCCGCGAGCAGGTCGGCCACGATGTGCTCCAGCCGCGACTGGCGCGCGTGGAGGTCGTCGGTTGCAATCTCGGTCATGCTGGCCTGCCGGCTCTCCTGTTGATGGATCTTTCTCGCGTCCTGGATCGATCAGGCGCTGGTGCCGCCCACGGTGAGCCCGTCGACGCGCAGCGTCGGTTGGCCGACACCGACCGGGACGCTCTGGCCCTCCTTGCCGCAGGTGCCGACGCCTTGGTCCAGCTCCAGGTCGTTGCCGATCATGCTTACCCGGGTGAGCACGTCCGGCCCGTTGCCGATGAGGGTAGCCCCCTTCACCGGGCGGCCGAGCTTGCCCTTCTCGATCAGGTAGGCCTCGCTGGCGGAGAAGACGAACTTGCCGGAGGTGATGTCCACCTGCCCGCCGCCGAAGTTGACCGCGTAAAGCCCCTTGTCGACCGAGGCGATGATCTCGCGCGGATCCCTGTCGCCCGCGAGCATGTAGGTGTTGGTCATGCGCGGCATGGGCAGGTGAGCGTAGGACTCGCGCCGGCCGTTTCCGGTCGGGGCGACCCCCATCAGGCGGGCGTTGAGCTTGTCCTGCATGAATCCGCGCAGGACGCCGTCCTCGATCAGGACCGTATACTGGGTCGGCGTCCCCTCGTCGTCCACGTTCAGCGAGCCGCGACGGTCGGGCAGGGTGCCGTCGTCGACGACGGTGACGCCGGGGGCCGCGACCCGCTCGCCCATCCGTCCGGCGAAGGCGGAGGTGCCCTTGCGATTGAAGTCGCCCTCCAGTCCGTGGCCCACGGCCTCGTGGAGCAGCACGCCCGGCCAGCCGGGTCCGAGCACCACCGTCATGGTACCGGCGGGTGCGTCGGTGGCTTCCAGATTCATCAGGGCGAGGCGCACCGCCTCGCGGGCGAAGCCGAGCGCCCGGTCCTGCTCGATGAAGTAGTCGAGGCCCCGCCGGGCGCCGCCGCCGCTCGCGCCCTGTTCGCGGCGGTCTCCGTCCTCCGCGATGACGCTGACGTTGAGTCGCACCAGCGGCCGCACGTCGGCGCTGAAGGTGCCGTCCGCGGCCGCTACCAGCACCACGTCGTGGGCGGCGACCAGACTCGTGACCACCTGCTTCACCCGCGGGTCCTGCCTGCGGGCCTCCTGGTCGACGCGGTGCAAGCAGGGCGACCTTCTCGGCGTCGGGCAGGCTATCGAGCGGGTTGATCGGCTGGTAGAGCTGGTGCGATGAGGGGGAGCCACCCGCCACCCGGACCCGGCCCTCACCGCCGCTGCGGGCGATGGCGCGGGCCGCCTGGGCGGCCTCGAGCAGGGCGGGGAACTGCAGCTCGTCGGAGTAGGCGAACCCGGTCTTCTCTCCGCTGACCGCGCGCACGCCCGCGCCCTGCTCGATGTTGAAGTTGCCCTCCTTGAGGATGCCGTCCTCTAGGACCCACGACTGCAGCCGGCTGGATTGGAAATAGATGTCGGCGGCGTCGATCTTGCCGCCGTCGAGCTGTCCGAGCAGGCGGTCAGATCTGTCGGTCGTCGAGCCCGACGGGGGCGAGGATGCTGTCGCGGGCGATGACGAGGGGGTCGCTCATGGTGACTCGGGAGATCTGGCAAATGGGCGGAGGCTTCTCGCCGCGGCGGACATGGCGCCGCGACGTATCTGTCTGTCGCTTAAGACTGAGGTCGCGTCAGCGGCATTTCAAACGCCGGTGCTCGATGGTCGGGAAGTTGCGGCGCACCGAGCTCTGAAAATCCTGATCCAGCGGGCAACAGACATACCCCGTGCCGCGGGGAACCTGTGCCAGCACCGTTCCCCAGGGGTCGACGATCATGCTGTGACCGTGGGTCTCGCGACCGCTGATGTGATAGCCGCCCTGGGCCGCGGCGACCACGTAGGCGAGATTCTCGATTGCGCGCGCCCGCACCAGGGTTTCCCAATGGGCCTTACCGGTAAAGGCGGTGAAGGCGGAGGGGATCGCCAGCACCTCCATGCCGCTGTCGAGCATCTGGCGGAACATCTCCGGGAAGCGAAGATCGTAGCAGACGGCGATCCCGAGGCGGCCGAATGGGCTGTCGAGCACGATGATATCGTTGCCGGCCTCGATGGTGGATGACTCCTCGTAGCGCTCGTCGGCGCCCGGTATGTTGACGTCGAAGAGGTGGAACTTGTCGTAACGTGCGACCCGTTCTCCCTTCTCGTTGAAGACCATACACGCGGCGCGGACGCGGCCCGGCTGGCGGGCGTGCAGCGGAATGGTTCCGCCGACGATCCAGACCCGGTGACGTGTCGCCAGCTTCGCGAGGTAGGTCTGCAGGGGGCCCTCGCCGTCGAACTCGCGCAGGGTGAGAACGTCCTGGTCCCGCTTGCCCATGAAGGCGAAGTTTTCCGGCAGCACGACCAGCCCCGCCCCATGCTCGGCTGCTTCCTTCACGAGGCGCTCGGCTTCCAGTAGGTTGGCGCTGACGTTGGGTCCGGTCGCCATTTGCACGGCGGCGATTCGCGGGTTGAGTTTCGGCATAAACGGCGAAGTGTCTGTTCCTGCAGGTGGCGGCTGCCGCGGTGATGAGTGTGCACGTCTAGGGTTGCAGCACCGCAAGATACCACCGGCGCCATGCGGACCAAAACCGGCGTTCGGGCGCCCGTAAATTCGCGCTGATCAGTGGCCGGGCAGGAAGAGGTTGGGACCGGCCTTTTTCGGTTTCTCTTCGAGCGGCTCGGTGACGTTGGCGGCCGCTGGCTCTTCCGTTTCGGCGCGGTGCGCCTCGGTGCCCGAGTGACCGGGAACGAAGGCCTGGCTGCCGCGATCCTCGGTTTGGCTGCCGCGACGAAGGATCTCAGGCGACTCCCAGGGACCCGTGATGTCGTACTGGTAGCTGACCAGCTTGTCGACGGCGCCACCGGAAACCCGGTCGACGAGATAGACAGCGGCGCCGACCAGGGGGCCTCCCGCCACTGCGCCGGCCAACGCGATGCCGGTGCCGATGCGGGGCGTGACGGTGACGACCTGGTCGAATCGCTTGCGTACCAGGTCGGTGCCGCCGGTGACCTCGACGCTGGCGGACGGACCGTCGATCAGCAGCTTCTCGATGGTCGCCTGACCGTCGCTGATGCTCACCTCGCCGGCGATGCGCTCGAAGGCGTAGCCGCGCCCGAACAGGTCGCTGAAATCCAGGCTCAGGCGCCGCTGCAGGGCGCCGAGATTCATGATTCCGAGCATGCGTCCCACGCCGGGCTCCAGGTCCAGCAGGCTGCCCTTGCCGATCTCGATCGTCGCCTCGCCGTTCAACCCTGCGGAGGACAGGTCCGTAGGCCCTCCGGCCCAGTGCAGACGGAAGCTGGCCGTTGCCGGCGCCTTGTAGATCAGGCTCTCGTAACCCAGGTGGCGCAGGAACTCGCCAAGGTCGTCCCCTTTGCCGTCGAGTTCGATCGAGGTGCGCTGGGCACCCGCTTCCGAGGTCCACCACGCCTCGCCATCGATGTTCATCAGCTTGCCCGTGAGCCGCATTGGCGCGTACTCGATCCCGTTGGGCGACGGACGCGAGTCGAGGCTGACCTCCCCGATAGGGTTGTCGGCCCATAGCAGACTGTCGATACGAAGCTCCAGCAAGTGCGCCCGCCGCGGGTCGGGGCGCTTCTTACCCGTCGCCAAGGGCTGCCCCTGCCCGTCTTCGTCTCCCATCAGGCCGGCGAGGTCGAGTCGTTGCAGATGGACGCGCAGGGGCTCACTGCGGGGACGGTGTGGTATGCGCACGTCGCCCGCGAGCTCCCGCCCCTGGATTCGCAGCTGCCAGCGGTCACGGTTGCGCTCGGCCGCCAAATGGAGGTCGTTGGACTCGAGCTCACCCAACTCCAGCCGCTCGATCTGGATATCCGCGGACTGGAGCGTTACGTCCGTCTCGGGGCGCGAGCCGGACGAGTCTTGTCGGTCCCACCAGTTGAGCCAGGCGCCCAGGTCGAGGCTCGCAAGCCTGCCGCTCAAGCTCAGCCCCTGTTCCCGCCTCGGCGCCGCCTTGCCGCCCAAATTGAGGTTTCCGCCGGTGAAGCGCAGGTCCCCGGATTCCTCGCGCTTGAAGCCGAGATGCAGACCGAGCTCGCCGTAACCGCCCCGCAGTTCCAGGTCGGCGCCGGGTGCGAGCGTGCCTTGCAGGCGTGCGGTCTGGCGCGACGAGGGCTCCTTGCCCAGGGGAGGCGGCAGGTCCACGGCGACGCCGGACAGGTCGGACTCCAGGGAGAAGGCGAGGGGAATGCCATCCTGTCCGATGGCGGTGTTGTCGAGGTCCAGGCGCAGCCTCAACTCGGTCTGTCCCCGCACGTACTCCCACAACGATGAAGGCAGTCGTTGCGCCAGTACCTCGGTGGGCATTTTGCTGCTGGCGTCGATCCGCGTTGCGCCGCCGGCGCCGTCTTTTCCCGGTTCGGTGGCGATACGCAGGCGGACAGGTACTCCCCACAGCTCCGCATCGATGGCGTCCGCGGCGAGGCCGTCTTCCTGGAATATGAGTCTGCCGGCCAAATGATCGAGCCTGAGATCCCCATCGGCGAGGGAGACCGCCGCTTGGTCCGGCCAGGAGATCTCCCCCCTGAGCGTCGGCGAGGCAGTCTCGCCGGGTCTGGGCAGAGGCACGGTCAGGTCCGTGATATCGACTCGGAAGCACCCCTCGACCTGTAGTGCGCGGGCGACCGCACCCAGGCGTGCCTGGAGCGGGGTCTCCTCGAGCAGGCGCAGGCCGTCGCTGAAGGGCCCCTCGGTGGCGCCGGAGATCTGCACCCAATCGGCGTGGGCGAGGTCCGGGATACGGGCGGTCACCTCAAGGATGTCGTTGTCGAGCAGGCGGCCGGAGGAGATGGTCACCGCCATGCTCAGGTTGTCGAACTCCACCTCGCCGGCCAGCGCCTCGAGCCGAGGCCAATCCGGGTGATAATCCAGGATCGTGTCTTCCACCTCGAGCAGGACCTGGAACAGGCCTTCTTGCTCTTCGAAAGGGAAGTCTTCCAAGGCCCCGGAGAACAGCAGCGTGCCGGACGGAACGGTGCCGCTGACGAAGGCACGCTCCAACCAGTTCGCGAGCCGTTTCTTGAGCCGGCCGGTCGGGACATATCGCCGCACCGCCGCGAGGTCTGCATCCCGGATCTCGGTGCGAAGGTCCAGCCGCGGGCTGCTCCCGTCTGCGGGGATCATGAGCGCGAGGCGGGAGCGGGTATGGATGTCCTGGTTCTCCACGGAAAGCTCCGAGGCCTCGAGGTTCCAACCGTCTCCCGCGCCCCGATACCAGCGGAGGTCGCCTCGCAAGCGGTCGAGCGAGACCGGGGTTCCGAAATACCCGGGGTACATCAGCGTCACCGCCTGGCCGTCGACCCTGATGTCGCCTCCGGCCTGGTCGGCCGCGAAACCCGCGTCCAGCCCTCGTATCCCTGGGAGTCCGCCGGCTGGTGCGGCGGCAACGGCGAGCGCTTGGCCGCTGAGGCCCCACAGGGATGGCTCGTCGGGGCGCTGTGCCAGACTGAACCGTAGGTCCTTCAGCTCGCCCTCGGCCCGGCTTGCGCGCAAACGCTCGGTCCATGGGTCGAAGTTCGGCACCAGGCCGAGGGCGTCGCGCAGATCGGCGCCGTGTATCGACTGGACTCCGCCCGAGAGAGACCAGTCTCCCGTGCCCTGGGGGTCGAAGCGCAGCGCCAGGTCGGTGGGCGGGCGCTGGTGCTGGCCGCGGCTGTATCCCAGGTCGGCGACCTCGATTCTCCAGCCCGCGCCGTCCTTCTGCCAGCGAACGACGGCCTGTATCCGGTCCAGGTGCAGGGGCGTGGCCGTGCCGTCCGCCGCGTGCCGCCAGACAACCAGATTCTCCGCGTCGATTCGGTTGACGGAGTCCGCTGGAGCGGACCCGGACACCCGGCTCCAGCTCTCAAGCTCCACGGTGTCGCTCCCGACGTGCAGCCCGGGCGGCAGTCTGCCGCCGAGCAAGGGTTCGAGGCTGCGCCCGCGGATCCGCAGGTAGAGGTCTCCCGACCAGGCATCGGGTTGCTCCGGCGCCCCGAGCAGATCGCCGGCCAGGTGGACCTCGGTGTCCGCCTCGGCAAACAAGCGGGCCACCAGGCCCACCCGGTGGCGGGTGTCCGCGTTGTCGAACCGAACCCGCACGTCGGAGAGATGGATGGGCGGCACGTCGGCATGCTCGTCCACCCAGAGCACGTTGCTGTCGGCGAGCAGGAACCGGCCGTTGGCGAGGAAGAAGTCCATGGCCTGCGGGTTGCCGGCCTCCATGCCATCCAGACCGGCCACCGTGATGCTTCCGTTCGCGCGCCGCTTGACCACCAGGTCGGCGCCCACCAGGGTGAGGGCCGCCACCTGCGGCGAGAGCGCGCGGGCGCTCGACGCGAGGTCCAGATCCAGGCGCAGCTCCTCCAGGGAGAGCTGGCGGCGGCCGTTCTGCGGATCGAGCAGCACCACGTCGGTCAGTGTGAGCCGTGGAACCCAGCCGGCGAGGCGCAAACCGAAGCGGCCCACGCGGGCCTCCAGTCCCAGCGTATCCGCTAGCAGTCCCTCGACCTGAGAGCGGAACAGGTCCGCGAAGGGCAAGGCGAGGCGCACGGCCCCGATCAGGATTCCGACCGCAAGCACGCCGAGCAGGGCGAAGGTGATCGTCCTCGCCGCGGCCGATTTGAAGAGGTGGATCATGCTTGTAGCCGTTCGCTCTTAGGAATCGCTGATATATTCGCGATCCTCGCGGCACAAGGATGTGCCAGCATTTTCAACGGCAGTAAGCCGTTGAAAATGAAGGAACCGGGAAACCGCGTTTTCCTGTTCCGTCTGATTTTTGGTCAGGATGGCCAATAAATCAGCATCTCCCTAAGCCACCAGCGGTCGACGCTCGGGCCAGGTGCGGCGGATTTGGGGGAGGTGCCCTCGGGCGGCGAAACGACGTGATTCGGGGCCGGGGAGCGATCGCCCAACCGCCGGCAGCCGACAGCTAGATGAGCACTACATCATACTGCTCTTGAGTATAGAGGGCCTCGGCCTGCAGCCGTACCGGTTTGCCGATGAATTCCTCGAGCTCCGCGAGGTGTCCAGACTCCTCGTCCAGGAGGCGGTCGATCACCTCTTGCGACGCCAGCACCAGCAGGGTTTCGACGTCGAACTGGCGCGCCTCGCGCAGGAGCTCGCGAAAGATCTCGTAGCAGGTGGTCTCGGCGGTCTTCAGGGTGCCGCGGCCGCCGCAGCAGGCGCAGGGCTCGCACAGCACGTGCTCCAGGGACTCGCGGGTACGCTTGCGCGTCATCTCCACCAGTCCCAGGGAGGAGACCTCGGAGATGTGGGTCTTGGCGTGGTCCCGCGCCAGGCACTTCTCCAGTGCGCGCATGACCTGGCGCTTGTGCTCGTCGTCGGTCATGTCGATGAAGTCGATGATGATGATGCCACCGAGGTTCCTCAGGCGCAGCTGCCGGCAGATGGCCTGGGCGGCCTCCAGATTGGTCTTGAAGATGGTCTCTTCCAGATTGCGGTGGCCGACGAAGGCGCCGGTATTGACGTCGATGGTGGTCATGGCCTCGGTCTGATCGATGATCAGATGACCCCCGGACTTGAGCTGCACCTTCCGTTGCAAGGCCTTCTGGATCTCGTCCTCGACCCCGTAGAGGTCGAACAGGGGTCTCTCCCCCTGGTAGTACTCGATGCGCCCGGTGATGTCCGGGATGTACTTGGCGGCGAAGGTCAGGGCGCGGTCCATGGTCGAGCGCGAGTCGATGCGCACGCGCTCCACCTCGGGCCCCACCAGGTCGCGAAGCGCACGCAGGGCCAGCGGCAGGTCGTCGTGGATCAGGCCGACATCGGCGGCAAGCTCGCAGCGCTCCCGGATGCCGCGCCACAGCTTCGCCAGAAAACCCATGTCCTTGACCAACCCCTGCTCGGCGATCCCCTCGGCGGCGGTGCGGGCGATGAAGCCGCCCTCGCCGCCATGGTCTTCGAGGTAGCGCTGGAGGATCTCCCGCAACCGGCGGCGTTCCTCCTCGTCCTCGATCTTCTGCGACACGCCGGTGTTGCGCAGCGTGGGCATGAACACCAGGTAGCGGGAGGGGATGGAGATGTTGGTGGTGAGCCGTGCGCCCTTGGTGCCCAGCGGGTCTTTCACGACCTGCACCACGATCGGGTCTCCCTCGTGAACCAGCTCGTAGATATGCTCGCCGCGGGGCTCTCCGCCGGTGGCCGAGATGTCGGAGGTGTGCAGGAAGGCGGCGCGGTCCAGGCCGATGTCGACGAAGGCGGCCTGCATGCCGGGCAGCACCCGGCAGATGCGCCCCTTGTAGACGTTGCCCACCAGCCCCCGACGGTCGGCGCGCTCGATGATGATCTCCTGCACCACCCCGTTCTCCACCACGGCGACGCGGGTCTCGGGCGGCGTCACGTTGACCAGGATTTCTTCGCTCACCGTTCGGTTTTCCTGTTGGTTTCCGGGTCAAATCGACGCAAAGGCGCAATGCCCATCGCGGACAAGAGGCCGGCGGTTTCGAACAGCGGCAGTCCCATCACGCCGGAGTAGCTGCCCCGCAGCTCGCTGACGAACAGGGCGCCCAGGCCCTGGATGCCGTAACCGCCGGCCTTGTCGGCGGGCTCCCCGGTCTCCCAGTAGGCCCGCGCCTCCTCCGGGGTGATGACGCGGAAGGTGACCTCGCTGACGCTGAGCGCATGCCGTTCCTGTCCGTCCGCCACGGCCACGCCGCTGAGCACCCGGTGTGTGCGCCCCGAGAGCCGCTGCATCATGGCACTAGCCTCCTCCCGTGTCCGTGGTTTTCCGAGTATGCGGTCGTCGATGACCACGGCGGTGTCGGCGGCCAGGACGGGAACCCTTGGCGCGGAGCCCAACAGCGCCCGTCCAGCTCGCGCCTTGTCGCGGGCGACCCGCAACACGTAAGCCTCTGGCGGCTCACTGCCCAAGGGCTCCTCGTCCAGGTCGATGGCGATCACCGCGAAGCGCACCCCGATCTGCGTCAACAAATCCCTGCGCCTCGGGGAGTTGGACGCCAGATAGATGTCGGGGTTCGTCACCGCTAGTGCCCCTGTTTCAGCCCCGGTGGTATGGGTGGCCGCGGAGGATGCTCCATGAGCGGTAGAGCTGCTCGGCCAGTATGACCCGGACCAGTGGGTGTGGAAAGGTCAGTGACGAAAGGGACCAGAGTCCCTCTGCGTGCTCCAGGCAGGCGTCGGCCAGGCCCTCGGGGCCGCCCACCAGCAGGGCCAGGTCGCGGCCGTCGCCCATCCAGTCCGCGAGCTTCCCGGCCAACTGTGCGGTGCTCCAGGCGCGGCCTCTCTCGTCCAGGGCGATGACCTGCGCCCCCCTTGGCAGAGCGGCCAGCATGCGCTCGCCCTCGGCCCGCCGCGCCACCTCCGTGCTCGCGCCCTTGCCGCGATGGCCGGGCTCGATCTCCACCAGGTGCAGGGCGCACTCGGGAGGGAGGCGCTTGGCGTACTCTCCATAGCCGCTCTCGACCCAACCCGGCATCCGGCGACCGACGGCGAGCAAGTGGATGCGCATCGCGGGGGGTCAGTCCAACGGTGGACCCAGGTCGAAACTCACCGTCTCGAAGCCGTGCTCCTCCAGCGCGTCGAGGACCTCGTCCACCCAACCGTCCTCAGCGCTCCGCGGGACCCCGGCAATCAGTCCGGTGACGTAGCGATAGGCCTCGTGGGCGGACATGTCCTCGGGCACCGTCACCACACGGATCCGGCCCGCCTCTTTGCTCGGCAGCACCATGAGGGGCTGTATCATCTCGATCCTCCTCGGCAAGGTATTCACTTCTCTCTGCTTTCAGATAATAAACGCCCGGGTACGAGGCGTCCTAACGACCTTCGAAACCCAGGATCCGGGTCCTGGCCGTATAATCACGAATCGTTCCGGCCGCGGCGGCCCCAGGTCGCCGGATTCCAGTCACCCAATGGACACGACCATGCAGCACCTTCGCCCGGGCTTTGAGGCCTTGCTTGCCGAGCGCATCCTGATCTTGGACGGCGCCATGGGCACCATGATTCAGCGTCACAAGCTCAACGAGGCGGACTACCGCGGCGCGCGCTTCGCCGATTGGCCGAGCGACCTCAAGGGCAACAATGATCTGTTGGTGCTGACACGGCCCGACGTCATACGCGGCATCCACGAAGCCTATCTCGCCGCGGGCGCGGACATTCTGGAGACCAATACCTTCAACGCCAACCGCGTCTCGATGGCGGACTACGGCATGGAGGAGCTCAGCCGCGAGATCAACGTCGCCGCGGCCAGCCTGGCCCGCGAGGCGGCCGACGCCGCTTCCACACCGGACAAGCCCCGTTTCGTCGCCGGGGTGCTGGGTCCCACCAACCGGACGCTCTCCATCTCCCCGGACGTGAACGATCCGGGGTTCCGCAACCTGGACTTCGATATCCTGGTGGCGGCCTACGTCGAGGCGGCGCGCGGGCTGATCGAGGGTGGCGCGGACCTGCTGCTGATCGAGACCATTTTCGATACCCTGAACGCCAAGGCGGCCATCTTCGCCTGCAAGCGGGTGTTCGACGAAGACGGCCTGACTGGAGACAGGCGCCTGCCGGTGATGATCTCCGGCACCATCACCGATCAGTCCGGCCGCACCCTGACCGGCCAGACCACCGAGGCCTTCTACAACAGCCTGCGCCACGCCCGGCCCGTCTCCATCGGCCTTAACTGCGCCCTGGGTCCGTTCGAGCTGCGCCAGTACGTTGAGGAGATGTCTCGCGTCAGCGAGACCCACGTCTCCGCGCACCCCAACGCCGGCCTGCCCAACGAGATGGGCGGCTATGACCTCGGCCCCGGGGAGATGGCCGCGGAGATTGCCGAGTGGGCCGATTCCGGCTTTCTCAACATCGTCGGCGGCTGCTGCGGCACCACGCCCGACCACATCCGCGCCATCGCGCGGGCGGTGGCGGGCAAGGCTCCCCGGCGTCTCCCGGACATCCCGCACGCCTGTCGTCTCTCGGGTCTGGAGCCGCTCAACATCGACAAGTCGCTGAACTTCGTCAACGTGGGCGAGCGGGCAAACGTGACCGGCTCGGCCAAGTTCAAGCGTCTGATCCTGGAAGACAAGTACGACGAGGCCCTGGACGTATGCCGCGAGCAGGTGGAGAACGGCGCGCAGGTTATCGATGTCAACATGGACGAGGCCATGCTCGACGGCGTGGCCGCCATGGGGCGATTCCTGAACCTGTGCGCCTCGGAGCCCGACATCGCCCGCGTCCCCTGCATGATCGACTCCTCCAAGTGGGAGATCATCGAGACGGGGCTGAAACGCGTCCAGGGCAAGGCCATCGTCAACTCCATCTCCATGAAGGAGGGGGAGGCCAAATTCCTGGAGCAGGCGGAGCTGTGTCTCCGCTATGGCGCGGCCGTCATCGTCATGGCCTTCGACGAGCAGGGCCAGGCGGACACCCGGGCGCGCAAGGTCGAGATCTGCACCCGCGCCTACCAACTGCTGACCGGGCAGGTCGGCTTCCCGGCCGAGGACATCATCTTCGACCCCAATATCTTCGCCGTGGCGACCGGTATCGAGGAGCACGCCAACTATGGCGTCGACTTTATCGAGGCCACCCGCGAGATCAAGCGCACGCTGCCCCACGCGCTGGTCTCGGGCGGCGTGTCCAACGTCTCCTTCTCGTTTCGCGGCAACAACCCGGTGCGCGAGGCGATCCACGCCGTGTTCCTCTACCACGCCATCAAGGCGGGCATGGACATGGGCATCGTCAACGCCGCCCAGCTCGCGGTTTACGATGACATCCCCGATGAGCTCCGCGAGGCGGTCGAGGACGTGGTCCGGAATCGCGCGCCGGCGGGCGGGGGGGATCCCACCGAGCGGCTTATCGAGCTCGCGCCCAAGTACAAGGGCGACGGTGCCGCCGTTGAGTCCAAGCAGGATCTGGCCTGGCGCGAGCTGCCGGTCGCGAAGCGTCTGGAGCACGCCCTTCTCAAGGGCATCACCGAGTATATCCACGCGGACACGGAGGAGGCCCGGGTCGCCCTGGGCGTCCCCCTGAAGGTCATCGAAGGTCCGCTGATGGACGGCATGAACGTGGTCGGCGATCTGTTCGGCGAGGGCAAGATGTTCCTGCCCCAGGTGGTCAAGTCCGCGCGCGTCATGAAAAAGGCCGTCGCCTACCTGCAGCCCTTCCTGGAGGCGGAGAAGGAGGGATGCGAGGTTCAGGCGGCCGGCAGGATCCTGATGGCGACCGTCAAGGGGGACGTGCACGACATCGGCAAGAACATCGTCGGCGTGGTGCTTCAGTGCAACAACTACGAGGTGGTGGACCTCGGTGTCATGGTGCCCACCGAGACCATCCTGCAGAAGGCGCGCGAGGTCGGTGCCGACATCATTGGGCTCTCGGGACTCATCACGCCCTCGTTGGAGGAGATGGTGCACGTGGCGGCCGAGATGCAGCGCCAGGGCTTCGAGATCCCGCTGCTGATCGGGGGGGCAACCACCTCCAAGGCCCACACGGCGGTCAAGATCGCGCCCCAGTATGGGCACCCGGTGGTCTATGTCCCCGACGCATCCCGCGCCGTGGGTGTCGCGAGCAGCCTGCTCTCCGCGGAGCTCAAGGGTCCTTACGTGCAGTCCGTCGCGGACGAGTACGCGGAGGTGCGCGCCCGCCGCGCGGCCAAGGACGAGACCCGGAACCTGGCGCCCATCGAGGAGGTGCGCGCCAACCCGGTCGAGATCGACTGGGCGCACTATCAGCCGCCGGTGCCGCGGGAGACGGGGGTCCAGGTGTTCTCCGACATCCCGTTGCGGGACATCGCCCGCTACGTCGATTGGACCTTCTTCTTCCACGCTTGGCAGCTCAAGGGCCGCTTCCCTCAGATCCTGGACGACCCGGAGAAGGGCGAGGAGGCGCGCAAGCTCTACGACGACGCCCACGCCATGCTCGAGCGGGTCATCGAGGAGAAGTGGCTGCGGGCGGCGGGGATCATCGGGCTGTTCCCGGCCAATTCGGTGGGGGACGACATCCAGGTCTACGAGGGCGAGGAGCGGGCCGAGCCTGTCGCCAGCTTCCATTGCCTGCGCAAGCAAGGGCGTCAGCCCGCGGGCAAGACCAACGATTGCCTAGCGGACTTCGTCGCGCCGGCGGACACGGGCCTCGCGGACTACCTCGGCGCCTTTGCCTGCACCGCCGGCATCGGGATCGACGAGCGGGTCGCGGCCTTCGAGGCCGATCACGACGATTACTCCGCGCTCATGCTCAAGGCCCTGGCGGACCGTCTGGCCGAGGGGCTGGCCGAGATGCTCCACGCCCGGGTGCGTCAGCGCCATTGGGGCTACGCGGCGGACGAGGATCTTCCTAACCAGGATCTGATCGAGGAGCGCTACCAGGGGATTCGCCCCGCCATGGGCTATCCCGCGAGCCCGGACCATACCGAGAAGGACATCCTCTGGGACTTGTTGGACGTGAAGGCCAAGACGGGCATCTGGCTCACCGAATCCAAGGCCATGGTCCCCACCGCGGCGGTGAGCGGGCTGTACTTCTCCCACCCAGAAAGTCGCTACTTCGCCGTCGGCAAGATCAACAGGGATCAGGTCGAGGACTATGCGGAACGCAAGGGCATGGATTTGAAGGAGATGGAGCGCTGGCTGGCGCCGAATTTGGCCTATGAGCCGAGGCAAGAAGGGTAGCGGCGGAGCTCGGTGCGCGGCGGACAGCGCGCTACGCCGGGCACCTGTCCGGCCCGGGCGATGGCGCAGGGGACGGTGTCTGGCCTACGTTCTGGGCTAGGCAAGGATTAGAGCTAGGACACCGTGCGCCAGCTGCCGTCTGATTGCCGGCAGGCGGTGCCTCGTACCTTTTCCCTTCGGCCGTTGATGACCGCATCGATCGTGTACTCCCGGCAGGGCCCCGATCCGGTCTCGTAGGTGCTTGATGGTACGACCGTGTACTGGTAGCCCGTATCCGGATTGCGCCAATTCGACGACACGCCGGTTCGCACCGTTTCCAGGGTCTGGCCGGTGCGCAACTGGTCCGTGGTGTCCATCGAGTGCCCGATGGCCCCGCCGATGAAGGAGCCAGCCATGGTTCCACCGATGATCGCGGCGGTGCGCCAGTCGTAGTCATCGACCTGGTTGCCGAGAAGGCCGCCAAGGGTGCCACCAATGACCATACCAATCTGCTCGTTGGTTCCGTATCGGCTGGAGGTGCAACCGGCGATCATCGCGAATGCGAGGATGATCGTCGCAGTCACGGCTGTTGATTTGCGCATGTCTTCGGTCCCCCTAGGAGCCCGTCCGGCTTAGCCGCCGGATTAGGGCGTCGCGGGTTGTTGGCGTCAGAAATCGCGGCGTCATTTCACGATGCGGGTGGGAAAACGCCGTCTTTGAGCAAAAACGCGTGCTCTCTGCCCTTTTTCACCCTTTCAAGACAAAAAGACGCCGCAGATTCCATCCGATGCACACCAGTGCCCATTCGCCTTGCACGGCGCGCAAGCCGCGCAACAGGAACTGGCGGAATCCCATCACCTGCTTGATGATGCCGAAGACGGTTTCCACCGTGGACTTGCGCTTGGCGTAAAGCGTCTTCCCGGCCCGCGTTTGCAGGCGATGGGCTGTCGCTTGAACCGGGGAGGGGTCGCTGGGTGGTTCAGGATCCTCGCAGAAGCGTTCCGCCAGGGGCTGGTTGTGCCCCTCGCGCTTGGCTGGAATCAGCGGCTCGATACCGGCAGATTCGCACCGCTCGATGTTCGCTTCGCTGTGGTAGCCGGTGTCGGCCAGCAGTGCCTCGACCTCACCGAGTTCTTCGGGGAGGGTGGCGAGGTTCTCCAGGGCCGGAGCGACTTCCTGCTTGTCGTTGGTGTGCTGGGTGACGTGCTCTTCGACGATCAGATGGGTGTCGATGTCGACACCAGCCTGGGCGTTATAGCCCTGTTCGAACCCACCGCTTGGAGTCGGCATGATGCGCGATTGCTCATCGGTGAGGTTGACCTGATCCTTGGGGCGCGGACCCGGGGTCGGCGGTTTCGGTCCTTTGCCTCTTGGCTTCTTGCCGGTCTTCTTCTCGTGCGCCTCGCGCTTGGCCTGCTTTTCTTCGTACTCGGCCTGCTCGCGCTCGAAACGTGCCTGCGCCCGGGCGGCGATTTCCGCCTTGGCCGCCGCGATGACTTCCAAACGCTTCTCGCGCCGTTCCAGCTCCAGCGGGATATCCATCTGCTCGGGCAGCGGTTGGTTATCAGCCTGCTCGGCCAGGCGCATCAGCTCAGCCACCTCGCCCTTGAGCTGCTCCTCGAGCCGGTTGGCGTGCGCCCAGCTCAACGCCTTGTGCTTGCTGGCGTTGGCCTTGATCTTGGTTCCGTCCAGGCTGACCGTGCCCAGCTTCACCAGCCCCATGGCCTGCCCGATGAGCAGGATCTCGAAAAACAGGGCTTCCAACTTGGGGAGGAAACGCTTTCGGAACTCGGCAATCGTGCGGTGATCCGGATGGGTGTTGGCGCAGATGAACCGAAAAGCGATCGAATCGTAGGTCGCCTGCGCGAGCTTGCGGCTGGAGAATACGCCCGTGGCATACCCGTAGAACAGCAGCGCCACCAGCATCGACGGGTGGTACGCAGCCGAGCCCGTGCCACGATAGGCGCCAACCAGATGCTTCAAATCGAGCTGATCGACGATCTCCACGACCAAGGGCGCCAGGTGTTTCTCCGGCACATAGTCTTGGACACTCGCAGGAAACAGCTGCGGGGTGTCGCGATCGATCGGGATAAACTCAGCTGGCATCGCATCCTCTTCGCGGTCTCGGTCATCGCCGACGATTTTACCCGCTACGCGGGTGCCAAGTCGGACGGCCTCCTAGCTTAGCGTTGTCATCGCCGCGGACCTCGTGCATCGATAACTAATGGCGGCAGGCAACCTAACGCGTCTCCAGGTTGCCTACCGAATCGAGCGCCTAGTCCACGCCGGGGCCGTTGACCGGTCCTGATCCCGGGACCAGCACACCGTCCGGGATGTCCACCCCACTCGGCTGGGGATCGATTCCATCCGGCATCTGGCTATCCGCCGGGTCCATTGCCTGGCCCATGTCGGTGTTTCCGTAGTCGAAGCTGGATACCCGGTCGTAGGTCGCGTCGTGCATCCCCTGCATGTCGCCGATGTCGATGCCGTCCTCACCAAAGGGCGAGTTGTGATGCGCGGCTGCGGAAGCGGCAAGGGCCATGCCGATTGCGGTGATCGTGAGTTTCTTCGTCATCCTCATCATGTCTTCTCCACCGATGCTGCTTATAGAAGACGGCGGTCGGGTGTACCCCGCGCGCCGTCGTTGCGAAATCGCTAGCGTCGCCAGCGGGGCGTGGGGATGGCAATGACCGTATCGCTCAGGTAGCTCCTGCCGACACGGTGCTGCCCCGGCCCGTGGAAGCGTGCGCGACGCTTGTATCCGGGCCCCCCGACACCGCCGCGGTAACCTGAAAATCCCCCCCGATCCGGGCGACCGGGTCCGTTTCGCCAGCCGATGTCGGGAGCGACGATGTCCCCTACGGACACGCGCGGGAGCCTGCGCAACTGGTAACGCTCGGGTGTCGGCAGCGGAGCGCGGTACCGGTCGGCCGGAACTTCCCGGACGATTTCGGAACGGGCGAAGCGATCAAACGTGTAGTCCTCGAAATCCACGGCCTTGGCGTCCGTAAGGCCAATCGCCGCGAACAGCGCCGCCGCAGACAGGACGGACCTCCGGGTGCCGTATGGGCCGCTCCTGACGAAATTGGAGATAAACCTCATATCGATCTTGCTCATGGCTGGTGGGCTCCGCTCAGTCTTTGTGGGAAATTATCCCTCAGGTGTTTTGAGTATATGTGGGAAAATTTCACACGTCAATATGTGGGATTGTTTCCCACGAATGGGTGCGGTATACAGGCTTATCCGTTGCCCAATTCCAGGACACCCATGGAGTCGTTACACGTTCACAGCTCACCACACCCCGCTCTAGTGCGGGCGCTCAGGCGGCTGCTGCGCCCATTGGTGCGGCTGTTGGTGCGCGAGGGCGTGACCTTCCCTGCTCTGGCGGCGCTGTTGAAGGAGCTCTACGTGGACGTGGCGCAACGGGATTGCCCTCCCGTGACCGGTCGTCCGACCGATAGCCGCATTACGCTGCTCACCGGCGTACACCGCAAGGATGTCAAGCGCTTGAGGGACCGGAGACCCGCGGAGCATCTGGACCCGCCCGTGGCGCTCTCTCTGAGCGCGCAGATCATTGCCTACTGGGCGGGAAACAGCGGTTACACGGACGGGGCGGGGGCCCCGCTGCCGTTACCTCGGTCCGCCGCGGAGGGGCCCTCGTTTGAGTCCCTGGTGACCCGCCTCAGCAAGGACATTCGACCACGTGCGGTACTGGACGACCTGATGGACCGTCGCCTGGTCCGCCTCGACAGCGAGGGCCGGGTGTCGCTGGCTGAGACGGCCCTGGTGCCGCGCGAGGGGATGGACGAGCTCGCCTTCTTCCTCGGGCGCAACCTGCACGACCACATCGCGGCCTGCGACCACAACTTTGCCGAGCGGGAGAGGGCGTTTATCGAGCGGGCGGTCTACTACAATCGCTTGACGCCGGAGGCCGTCGCGCGCCTGGAGGATCGCGCCCGGGAACTCGGCATGGATGCGCTGCTGTCCCTAAACCGGGAGGCCAGCGCCTTGGCGGATCGGGACCAGGACGCGCCCCACGCCGACCGCAGAATGAGCTTCGGCGTCTATTTCTACGCTCCGCCCAACCCGCAGTATGAGGAGGGCTGAACAGTGCATCATCGTCGGCTGATTGGTCTCTTGTGTCTCCTGTTGACCCTCATCCCGGTCCTGGCTGACGAGCTTGGCGGTGGACGAGGCCTCGGCGGTACTGGTTTGACCGCGCGGGATGACGGCTCCGGAATCGGCGGCACTGGCCACAAGCCCTCCGGGGACGGACGTGGAATTGGCGGCACGGGAATCGTCGGGACCGTCACCGCATTCGGGAGCATCTGGGTCAACGGCGTCGAGGTGCATTATCGAGACGACCAGCCCGTGACCCTCTACGGTCGTGCCGGGACGCCCGGGGATCTGCGCGTCGGGCAGGTGGTCGAGGTGGAAGCCGACGAGAGCTCGGCTGGGCTGAAGGCGCGCGCGATCGGGGTCCGGCACGCCGTCGCGGGTCCCGTCGCGTCCATTGATCCCGTAGGCGGGGAAATGACCGTGCTCGGACAGCGCGTGAGATTGCCCGCTGGGGACCCGCTGACCGATGTCCTGAGGCCGGGAGAGCGTGTCGCGGTGTCGGGGTTGCGCGACCAGGATGGGGTGGTGGTCGCCTCCCGCCTCGACCGGCCTGCGGCGGACGTGCCCGATCTCGTCGGCGGCATCATCGAGCGCGTGGAGGGTCGGGATGTCTTCATTGGGGGACGGCGGTTTCGGCTCCCCGAGGACCTAGACCGTCCCGGGATCCGCCCGGAATCGGTCGTCACCCTATACGGGCAGGCCGCGGGTGACCGGCTGAGCGTGCGGCGGATTCGTGTCGTACCGCGGCTGCCGTTCGGCGGCAAGGTGCGCAATCTCTTGGTGGAGGGCTTTGCGGCCGCGAAGGGACTCCGCGTCGGGGTGCTGTCACTCCCGGGCGGTGTCCGCGATCTCAAGGTCGGAGAGCGAGTCGTGGTGGAGGCACGCGTCGGCGCCGACAGTGAGCTTGTGCCGGAGAGCGTACGCGTCTTGCCCGCGCCGCGCGGGGCTGGCCGGTCCGAGCTGGGTCCAAACGAGGCCGGTCCAATGCGCGGGCCGCTCGAAACCGGTGTCGGCGGATTCGATGATGCGGGCACCTCCCGCGGACTGAACCCATCGAGCACCGGCGGGGCGTCTACGGTCGATCGACCGCTCGGATCTCAGTCGCCGGAGAGCCAGAGTTCCGCAGGGGCGCCGCAAGATCGGGCGCCAAGTAGTGGGCGGGCAGGCGGAACATCGCCGGCGCAAGGCCGTTGGGACTCGTCACGGGGGAGGATTCCCTCCGCTGCTCCCAGGGGCTTTGGCGGCGGCAGGACGCGCTCGGGCGCTTCCCGAGGTGGAGGCGGCGGCCGCGGTGGAGGTCGTTGACGTAGAAGCGATGGGTCTCGGAAGGATCGCCTGGACCCGTCTTGCTAGACGGTAGGTTCGACCGGTCGGGTCGCATGGCGCCGCGTTCGCCCAGGGACAGGAGGATCGCGCTCGGTCGGCCTTCCCCTAGTCGTCCCAATCGCGGTCCTCGTCGTATGCGGGCTTGGGCCATTCGGTGAACGGGAACGGCAGGCGCTCGCTCGCGAAGGTAAGGTAGGCCACGATGTCATGGCTATAGAGAGCGAGACTCGCACCGAAGACCCTCAGGGGTTCGTTGGGTCGCCCGGTGAGGAGCAGGGAGCCGAACTGGAAAAGCGCGGCCAGGCCGGCAACGAGCTTCACCAACCAGAAGACGAAATAGAGTGCCAGCATCAGCAGGCCGCGCAACCAAACCGACCGGTTCGCGACGATCCACTCGGTCGTCCGCTGGAGGGATGATTGCGAGCCGTCATCGTCGGTTCCGGGTCTTCGACCAAATGTCATCACTAGCCTCACCTATGCCGCTTCCGGCTCGCCCGCATGCGCCGATCGGGTGGGAGATGCTATCCGGATCGGTTGGTCGGGTAAACGGTCGTGAGATCATCTGGCTACCCGGTGCCCATGTTCGGGCCATCGTCGCGAGATCAGAGTTTGTCGAAATAGGACCCGGTATCGACGGTCTAGGTTTCGATATCGGGCTCGCGGGTATTGGCCGTCGCGGGTAGGAGCGTGGACGCCTCGCGTTTTTCTCTCCGCTCATGCACACTTACAAGGTTTTTTGCTCTCTCTGTGATGCCTTAGTTCCCAGGCGCAACGCCTCGAGTTCCAGCCGTTCCAGCATATGACCACTCGCCCCAGTGCCGTGTCGCTCCAGGTGACGTTGCTCGCAGCGTTGCTGATGGCGCTCGGCGCCGCCGGTCGCCTCTACGGCCTCGATCGCATGGTCGTCTGGCACGACGAGGTGTTCACCGCCATGCGGGTGTTCGGCTATGATCAGACCGAGGTCGCACGTTACGTTTTCAGCGCACGGCCACTTGCGCCGGGCGACCTGCTGGCCTTTCAACGGCCCGCTCCTGAGCGCGGCTGGGGCGATACGCTCCGAGCGCTAACGGACCACCCGGAGCACAGCCCGCTGTATTATCTCGCGGCCCGGGCCGCGGCCCACGTGGTCGGTGATCCGCTGCTAGCGCTGCGGGGAACCTCCGCGCTCTTGTCCATCTTGCTCATTCCAGCGGTTTTCTGGCTTGCGCGTGAGCTCTTTCCTGATCGCAAGGTCGCCTGGTTGGCCGCTGTCCTCGTAGCGCTTTCTCCGCTGCATCTGCTGTATGCACAGGAGGCGAGGGAATATGCCCTGTGGGCCGGGGTAGCGGCAGCGGCCAGTGCCGCTTTTCTGCGTGCGCTGCGCGGCGGTGCGCGAGCGGACTGGTGGTTGTACGGCGTATTGATCGCCGTTGGTCTCTACGCCCACCTCCTGTCGGTACTGGTCATTGGTGCGCATCTTCTCTACGGACTGGCATTGACGCGCGGCGAGGGAGGACGGCTCGCTGCCTTCGCGGGCCACATGGGGCGAGCCTTGCTGGTTGCTGTTGCACTCTTCATCCCCTGGATACTGGTCCTGATCGATGGTTCGCATAGGGTCGTGCAGGTCACCGAGTGGATGGCGCGAGATATCGGACCCGCGAGGGTTTTCGAGGCCTGGGGCATGCACCTGGTACGCAGCTTCGCGGATGTGCCCGCCTTCGGTCACTGGCTGCTCGTCGGTCTCTTGCCCCTGGGTTGGTGGCTTTCGTCGTTCGCGCTCGATGGCCCCCGTTTGCCGCTGTTGTTCTGCGTGCTCCTGTTCACCGCTTTTGCACTGGTGATGTTGCTGCCCGACCTCCTCCTCGGCGGTAGCCGATCGCTGCATCCGCGGTACGCCTTGCCGGGCCTTGTCGCGGTCGAGCTTGCCGTGGCGTGGGCGCTGGCGGCCGCCTGGGACGCCCCCGGCGCCGTCAGGCGTCGCTCCGCTCGGGCGGGTCTCCTGGTCGTGCTCGGCGCCGCGCTCTATTCGGGATCCCTGATCTTGCGTGCGGAGACCTGGTGGAGCAAGAATTTCAGCGCCCAGAATCGTGCCGTCGCCCGGCTCATGAACGCCGCCGAACGGCCGCTGATCCTGGTCGCGGAGAGCGGTGTCGGATTGGGTGAGATCATCTCACTCTCCTACGACCTCAAGACCGAGGCCGTGATCTGGGGCATGCCGGATCCTCCCCGGCCGGTTCCCACCGAGGGTTTTAGCCGTGTCTTCGCCCTGACGCCCTCGGGGAGCCTTCGCACGGCGCTGGGGCAGGAACGCGACCTCGTCCCTGTGCCGAATACCTGGCAGTGGTTCCAGGCGCTAGAACGAGCGGTGCGGCAAGGATGGGCGGGGGCGGAACCCGGGACTGTTGTCGATGTGGGGCTGGATTGCCCGCCGGGCATTTGCAGGTAGCCAAGGCTTATGAATCGCGCCGGAATAATCTATACCCTGATCATCGCGCTCCTTACTGTGGCGCTGTGGGGCTTGCTGAATCTGCCTTCGGAGGAGCCAGCGTGGCCGGCGCGCATCCAGGGATTCTCCTTCCAGCCCATGCGCGCGGACGACGATCCCACCACGAGCACCTACCCGACGATCGAGGAGATCGACGAGGATCTCGCGTTGCTGCAGGACGAGGTCCACGCGGTACGCACCTACAGCGTGACCCAGACCCTTTCCGAAATACCGCAGTTGGCCGCCGGGCATGGGCTCAATGTCACCCTGGGCGGGTGGTTGGACAAACGCCTCGAAACCAACGACGCGCAGCTCGAACGGCTCGTCGAGGTCTACCGCGAGACCCCTCACAACGTGGTCCGCGTCATCGTCGGCAACGAGGTCCTGCTACGCAAAGACCTCACGGTCGACCAGCTCATCGACTACATCAAGCGCGTCAAGCGCGAGGTCTGGGCCCCCGTCAGCACCGCCGAGCCGTGGCACGTTTGGCTCACGCATCCCGAGCTCGTCGAGCAGGTCGATTTCATTGCTGTGCACCTCCTGCCCTATTGGGAGGGTATTCCGGTCGACGAGGCGGTGGACTATGTGGTCATGCGCTACGAGCAGCTCCAGGAGACCTATCCGGGAGTGCCGATCGTCATTTCCGAGGTTGGCTGGCCGAGCTATGGGCGCAAGCGCAAGGGCGCCGAGGCCTCGCTGCACAACCAGACCCAGTTCCTGCGCCGCTTCCTCAACGTGGCGGAGCGTTCCGGCTACATCTACTACATCATGGAGGCGTTCGATCAGCCGTGGAAGCGCAAGATCGAGGGCGCGATCGGCTCCTATTGGGGCGTCTACGACGCCGAGCGCGAGCCCAAGTTCACGTTCACGGAACCCGTGGTCCGGATACCGCAGTGGCGTGAGCTGGCGGCTTTGTCCTTCGTCTTCGCCGTCATCATCCTGACCCTGGTCTTTCGCGACAGCTCGACCCTGGGTTCGGGCGGCAAGGGCTTTCTCGCGCTGGTGACCTACCTGATCGCGACCGCGGCGGTGTGGATCGTCTACGAGTACACCCGCCAGTACATGACCTTGCCCACGGTCGCCGTGGGACTCGTGCTCCTGCTTGGCGGCATCGGCATCATGCTGCTCCTGGTCTCGGAGGCGCACGAGTGGGCGGAATCCCTGTGGCTGGTCGAATGGCGGCGACCCTTCCCACTGCGCAAGGTGACCGACGACGAGCTGCCCTTCGTCTCCATCCACGTGCCGGCTTACAACGAGCCTCCCCAGCTGTTGATCGAGACCCTCGATGCCCTTGCCGCCCTGGATTACCCGCACTACGAGGTGCTGGTGGTGGACAACAACACCAAGGACCCGGAGGTCTGGCAGCCGGTCGAGAAGCATTGCGAGAGACTGGGCCCGCGCTTCCGCTTCTTCCACGTCGACCCCCTCGCCGGTTTCAAGGCCGGCGCCCTCAATTACGCCCTGCGCCAGACGGCCGCCGATGCGGAGGTGCGTAGCCGTCATCGACGCCGACTACCTGGTTCGCCCGGATTGGCTACGGGATCTCGTCCCCGCCTTTTCCGACCCGGAGGTAGCGATCGTCCAGGCGCCCCAGGACTATCGCGACGGCGACCAGAATGCGTTCAAGGCCATGTGCATGGCGGAGTACCACGGCTTCTTCCATGTCGGGATGGTCACGCGCAACGAACGCAACGCCATCATCCAGCACGGCACCATGACCATGGTCAGGCGTTCCGCCCTGGAGTCGGCCGACGGCTGGGCCGAGTGGAGCATCACCGAGGACGCGGAGCTCGGGCTGCGGCTGTTCGAGGCGGGGCACAAGGCGCTCTACATCCCCAACACCTACGGCCGTGGGCTGATGCCGGATACCTTCACCGACTTCCGCAAGCAACGCTTCCGCTGGGCCTACGGTGCGGTGGTCATTCTGCGCCGCCACTTCAAGCCGCTTTTCGGTCTGGAGAAGAGCGCCCTCACCAGGGGCCAGCGATACCATTTCATCGCCGGATGGTTGCCCTGGTTCGCGGACGGGCTGAACCTGTTCTTCAATTTCGCGGCCCTGGCCTGGTCCGTGGGGATGGTGACCTTCCCCGCGCACTTCGCCCCGCCCCTGATCATGATCGCCATCATTCCGCTTGCCCTTTTCGTCTTCAAGGTGACGAAGAGCCTGTTCCTGTACCGGCGCCGCGTGGTCGCGACCTGGCGCCAGAGCCTCGCGGCCGGGATCGCGGGACTCGCCTTGTCACATACCATCGCCCGTGCCATCTGGACCGGCTTCGTTACCCACAAGCTCGGGTTCTTCCGCACGCCGAAGCTGGCGCAGGCGCCCGCCTTGATCCGCGCATTCGCCGAGGTGCGCGAGGAGCTCCTGTTCCTGACCGCCCTGTGGATGGGGTCCGCCTTCGTGCTGCTCAGAGACGACGCCGACATGCTCGACGTGCGGGTCTGGTCGGCGGTGCTGTTGGTGCAGTCGGTGCCCTATCTCGCGGCGGTCCTGGTCTCCCTCATCAGCGCCTGGCCCAAGCTGCCGGCCACCCTGGTCGGCACCATGGCGGAGATCCGCCCGAACCGCGTCACCGGTTGAGCCCGACCGGCGGCAGAGCGTTCCGCAGCTAGTCGGGAGATCTGGAGTTGGCGCGGCGCCCCGCGTGCCGCTCGGGATCGGGACAGGCAGCGACCCTTTGGGACCTTCATAACGAGAGCAGCGTCGCTCGGCTGCTTAAGGTAGTATTGAGCGAGTTCAAACTCGTCACCCATCGAATGCCGACAGAACGCACCATCCAACGCTATTCGGCCTTTTTCCGAGGCTGGGCCACCGCTTTCGGCTCCCACGACCGGGCGAGCGATGAGGTGCGGGGTCTGCATTGGCTATTCGGCGAGGGCCAGATCGGTTTGGTGCTGACACCCGAGGTCAAGCGTTTCCTCTACCCCCGCTTTCTCGGCAGTCGCGGCGAGGACGCCCCGGAGGTGGAGTTCAGCCGCGGCGCTCTGCGCATCGACGATGCGGTGCTTGGCTTCGTCGAGGAGGATCGGCGGGCGTTCGACGTGACCATGGGCCTGCTCTCCGGGGGCGGGGAGCTTCATCTCTATCAGACCTACCACCTGTTCTACTCGACCGGCACCCGCATCCTTACCCTTAGCTGTCATCCACCCCTGCCATTGGTCTACCGACAGATCGCGCCGCTTACCGTCCGCGTGGCCTGATCCCGCAATTCGAACAGACCGTCCGTCCGAGCGGTACCCTTGCCGCGCAGCAAATTCGAGACCCCAGCGCCCATGGACAAGCGATATCCTCTCATCCTCGTCGACGGCTCTTCGTACCTGTTTCGCGCCTTCCACGCCCTGCCTAAGCTTACCAACTCCAAGGGCGAGGCCACCGGCGCCCTGCTGGGTGTGCTCACCATGCTGCGCAAGCTCGTCGACGAGTACCAGCCCGATTACATGGGGGTGGTGTTCGACGCTCCCGGCAAGACCTTCCGGGACGACATCTTCCCCGAGTACAAGGCCAACCGCCCGCCCATGCCCGACGACCTACGCGAGCAGCTTGCGCCCCTGAAGGAGGTCATTCGCGCCATGGGGCTGCCGCTGATCGAGGTGCCGGAGGTGGAGGCGGATGACGTGATCGGCACCCTGGCGGTGCGCGCGGCGGAGGAGGGCATCGAGACGCTCATCTCCACCGGCGACAAGGACATGGCGCAGCTGGTAGACGAGCGCATCACCCTGATCAACACCATGAGCGACACGGTGCTCGATCGGGACGGCGTGGTCGAGAAGTTCGGGGTGCCGCCGGAGCGGATCGTCGACTACCTGAGCCTGGTCGGCGACAGCGTCGACAATATTCCGGGCGTGCCCAAGTGCGGACCCAAGACGGCCGCCAAGTGGATCCGGGAGTACGGCTCTCTCGATGGCGTCGTCGAGCACGCCGGGGACGTCAAAGGCAAGATCGGGGAGTACCTGCGCGCCAGCCTCGATCGGCTTCCCCTCGCCCGGGAGCTCACCACGATCAAGCGCGACGTCGCGCTGGAGCTGGGGCCCGCTGATCTGCGTCCCGCGGCACCGGACGTCGATACCCTGCGCGGCTGGTACCAGCGCTTCGAGTCCAGGCGCCTGCTGGCGACCCTGGAAGTGGCAGGGGGAAGCCGCAAGCGCTGCCCCAACAACTCCCGGCGGCGATGCCGTCTACGATCTGGTGCTGACGCAGGACGCCCTCGATCGTTGGCTGGAGCGCCTGACCGCGGCGAAGCTATTCGCCTTCGATACCGAAACCACGAGCCTCGACTACATGCGCGCGGAGCTGGTGGGGGTTTCCTTCGCCGTCGAGCCCGGACGGGCGGCCTACGTACCCCTGGCGCATAGCTACCCCGGGGCACCCGATCAGCTCGACCGTGAGCGCGTTCTGGCGCGCCTCAAGCCACTGCTGGAGGACCCGGACCGCGCCAAGCTCGGGCAGAACCTCAAGTACGACATGAACGTGCTGGTCAACCACGGCATCGGGATGCAGGGCGTCGCCCACGACACCATGCTCGAGTCCTACGTGCTCGACAGCACGGCGACCCGCCACGACATGGACTCCCTGGCGAAGAAATACCTCGATCACGACACCATTCATTTCGAGGACATCGCCGGCAAGGGCGCGAAGCAGCTCACCTTCGATCAGATCCCGCTGGACCAGGCGGGGCCTTACGCCGCCGAGGACGCCGACGTGACGCTCCAGCTGCACCGCGCCCTCTGGCCCAGGCTCGAAAGCGAGCCTCGCCTCGAGCGGCTCTATCGCGAGATCGAGATTCCCCTGGTACCCGTGCTCTCGCGCATGGAGCGCAACGGCGTGCGCATCGACGCGGCCCAGCTGGCGGCCCAGAGCAAGGACATGGCCGAGCGCATGCACGCGCTGGAGCAGGCGGCCTACGAGAGCGCTGGGCGGAAGTTCAACATGGGATCGCCGAAGCAGATCGGGGAGATCTTCTTCCAGGAGCTCGGGCTCCCGGTGGTGGCGAAGACGCCGAAGGGCGCGCCCTCCACCGCGGAGACGGTGCTCCAGCAGCTCGCCGAGCAAGGCCATGACCTGCCCCGCATCATCCTCGAGCACCGGGGGCTGGCCAAGCTCAGGTCGACCTACACCGACAAGCTTCCGCAGATGGTCAACCCGGTCACGGGCCGGGTGCACACCTCCTATCATCAGGCGGTCGCCGCCACCGGGCGCTTGTCCTCGTCCGAGCCCAATCTGCAGAACATTCCCATCCGCAGCGAGGACGGCCGGCGCATTCGGCGCGCCTTCGTTCCAGCGCCGGGCTGTCGCATGCTGGCCGCGGACTACTCCCAGATCGAGCTGCGGATCATGGCCCACCTCTCCGGCGACGAGCGTCTGCTGGCCGCGTTCGCCGCCGGCCTGGACATCCATCGCGCCACCGCCGCGGAGGTCTGGGGCATGGCGCCCGAGGAGGTCACCGGCGATCAGCGCCGCTCTGCCAAAGCGATCAACTTCGGGCTCATCTACGGCATGTCCGCCTTCGGGCTGGCCCGCCAGCTCGGCATCGAGCGCGGCGCCGCTCAGGAGTACGTGGACCTCTACTTCCAGCGTTACCCAGGGGTGAAGGATTTCATGGACCGCACCCGCGCCCAGGCCCGCGAGCGCAAGTGGGTCGAGACCCTGTTCGGCCGGCGGCTCTACCTAACCGACATCGACCACAGCAATCAGGGCCGGCGCGCCGGCGCGGAGCGCACCGCTATCAACGCCCCCATGCAGGGTACCGCGGCGGACATCATCAAGCGGGCGATGATCGCGGTCGACGGTTGGATCCAGACGAAGGCGCCGCCGGTGAGAATGATCATGCAGGTCCACGACGAGCTGGTGTTCGAGGTGGCCGAGGACGCGGTGGAGGACGCCGCCACGCCTATTCGGGCGGCCATGGAGACGGCGGCGGAGCTCGCGGTTCCGCTGGTGGTGGACGTCGGCATCGGCGACGACTGGGAAGAGGCGCACTGAGTCGGCGATGGACAAGAATCCGCATCCGGTGGAGCGTTGGCGGCACGGTCACGACTTCAACCTCGACACCCAGGAGGGCGAGCGCCGGACCCGGCTGGTAGTGATCCTGACGGCCTGCATGATGGTGGTCGAGATCGCCGCCGGCTATCTGTTCGGCTCCATGGCCCTGCTGGCCGACGGCTGGCACATGGGCACCCATGTCGCGGCCCTGTCGATCGCCGTCTTCGCCTACCGCTACGCGCGCCGCCACGCCGACAACCCGCGGTTCAGCTTCGGGACCGGCAAGGTCACGGCCCTCGGCGGCTTCGCCAGCGCGGTGGCGCTCGCGGTCGTCGCGTTGATGATGGGTTTGGAGTCGGTCGGGCGTCTGATCGCACCGGAGACCATTCGTTTCGACGAGGCGATCGTGGTCGCCGTCATCGGGCTGGTGGTGAACCTGGTCAGCGCCTGGCTGCTCCAGGGCGGCGAGGCCGGCCATCACCACGGCGGTCACGATCATCATCACGACCACTCGACCCACGAGGGCCATCACCACCACGACCACAACCTGCGCGCCGCCTATCTCCACGTGCTCGCCGATGCCCTGACCTCGGTGCTCGCCATCGTCGCCCTGGTTGCCGGAAAGTTCCTCGGATGGGTATGGATGGACGCCTTCATGGGCCTCGTCGGGGCGGCCCTGATCACGCGCTGGGCCTACGGTCTGGTGGGAGAGACCAGCGGGGTCCTGCTCGACAGCAGCCCGTCCGAGGGCACCCTGTCGCGCATCCGTCAGGCCCTCGAGGCGGACGCCGACAACCAGGTGACCGACCTCCACGTGTGGCGCCTCGGGCCGCGCGATCTCGGTGCCATCGTCTCCCTGGTCACCCACCATCCCCGCGAGCCGGAGCACTACAAGGCGCTGCTCGCCCATCTTCCGGAGCTCGGGCACGTCACCGTGGAGGTCAATCGCTGTCGCGATGAGGAATGCCCCTCGCTCTGAAAAGGGCCGATCGTCAAGCTTCCGGACCAAAACAGCCGCCTGTCCTGATGTTCCGGCGGAACTCCGCGGCGAGGCGTTGAACTTTCCTCTGGCTTCGGAATCCTACTGTTTGAGCGTTACGTGACGCTGGGGGTCGCCAATCATCCCCCTCCCTCGGCGGCCCCCAAACTCCCGGCCGCCCCAGCCGGGAATGCAGTTGCCCCGAAGCCAGGACCCCCGGGCTTCGGGGCTTCTTTTTCTTGGCCCTGCCTGTGCGCGCTCCGCGTCTCCCCTCATTGTATCTGGTCCCTCAATGCCCCGGGGTGAACGACGTGTTCCGATAGAGGCGGACGGCATTCTCGAACAGGACCTTGCGCACCAGCGCCTCTTCAGCCAGCGCATCCTCGAGCAGCCGGATGTCGGCGGCGGCAAATGGTCGCCGTGCGCGGGTGCAGGGCAGGTCGGTGCCGAACAGGAGCGCCTCCGGCGCGACGCGGGCGATCGCGGACAGCGCCTCGGCCGGGGAAAATCGAGCCGGCCGAAGCCGGTTGCCTTGACCCAGGCCCCCCTCTCCACCAGCCGCAGCAGATGAGGAAGCCCGCGGCGTGACAGCCCCAGGTGATCGACGCACATGCGCGGCAGCCCTTTCAACAGCCCGGCAAGCGCGGGTAGGTCAGTGCTGTCCAGATAGAGCTCCGCATGCCAGCCGGCCGTATCAAAGGCGCGTCTGGCAAGGCGTACCATCGACCGCGCGTCCGCATGTACGCCGCGTCGCAGATTGAGGCGCAGGGCCCGTACGCCGAGGGCATCGAGGCGAAGGATCTCGCGTTCCGATGTTTGCTCGGGCAGCTGTGTCACGCCGACGAAGGAGGGTCCAAGCCGCGCCAGGGCGGCCTCCAGATAGGACTGATCGAAGGCTTGGAAAGAGCCGGAGACGACGGCACCGCCCACCACGCCGAGGTCGAGAGTCCGTTCCAGGTAGTCCTCAACGGTGAACGCGGCCGGGAGGAACCCGGCGTTTGCGACCAGCGGGAAACGCGGGTCGATGATGTGCAGATGACTGTCGAAGACCGGTGTCTGCTTCATGCGTTCGTCATGGATTCGGCACCGTGTCGTCAAGGTACTCCCCTACCATGTTGGAGACAGAAAAACGAAGGAACTGAGGGATATGAGCGTCGAACGCAGATACAGCTTACGGCACCAGATCGACTGCTCGGTCTATATTCGTTACCGCAGGCGGCGCTTCTGCCGCGCCCGTGGCCGCAACCTGTGTGCCGAGGGCATGTTTCTCGAGGTCCAGTCCCTTACGCTTCCCACTGGCACGCTGGTGGAGTTGGAGCTCGACTACGAGGGCGCCGACTGGCTGGTGCCCGCCATCGTCGTGCATCATCAGGCGGGCGGCGCCGGGGTCATGTTCCGCGAGCCGCGACCCGAATTGCTCCAGAGCCTCGGCCGCTCGCGCGGTCGGTCCGCGCGCCTTCCGGGCGACGGCATGACCCAGGCGCGTCGATCGCTCTGAGGCGACGCTGACTATTGGCCATCGTGGCCAAAACCAATACGTCACATCCATGTGCCGCGGGAGGCGCTGACTTGGTCAGCGCGTCCTAGTCGTAAATCGCCTCGGGCAGCCAGGTCGCCAGCTCTGGCCACAGGGCCAATGCGCCGAGCATGAGGAGCTGGATGACGACGAAGGGCACGACCCCGCGGTAGATCTGCATCGTCGTCACCTCTGGCGGCGCCACCCCGCGCAGGTAGAACAGGGAGAAGCCGAAGGGCGGCGTGAGGAAGGACGTCTGCAGGTTGATCGCGATCATCACCCCCAGCCACACCGGGTCCAAACCGAGACCCAGCAGCACCGGCCCGACGATGGGCACGACGACGAAGGTGATCTCGATGAAGTCGAGGATGAATCCCAGCAGGAACATCACCAGCATCACCAGGGCCACCGCGCTCAGGGTTCCGCCAGGCAGCCCGGTCAGCAGCTCGGTGACGAGCTCGTCGCCGTGGAAGCCGCGGAACACGAGTGAGAACAGGGCGGCGCCGATGAAGATCATGAACACCATGCTGGTGACGACGGTGGTCTGGCGAACCACCTCGCGCAGGGTGCCGAAATTGAGCTGCCGCTGGGCGGCGGCGAGGATCATGGCGCCGACGGCGCCGACCGAGGCGGCCTCCGTCGGCGTCGCCAGACCGCCGAGGATGGAGCCCAGCACCGCGACGATCAGGGCGAGCGGCGGAACGAGCACCCGCAGAACCTGGCCCCACAGCGCCCCGGCAGCGACGGCACGCTCGGCTCTCGGGATCGCCGGCACCGCTTCCGGCCGCAGCCAGGCGATTCCGAGCAGATACAGGATGTAGAGAGCGACCAGCACCAGCCCCGGCATCAGGGCGCCGACGAAGAGGTCGCCCACCGAGACCGTCTCCGGCGAGAAGATGCCCATGTCGAGCTGGGCCTGCTGATAGGCGGCGGAGAGCACGTCGCCCAGCAGCACCAGGACGATGGAGGGCGGGATGATCTGGCCCAGGGTGCCCGAGGCGCAGATGGTGCCGGCGGCGATGCTCGGGTCGTAGTTGCGCCGCATCATCGTCGGCAGGGAGAGCAGCCCCATGGTCACGACGGTGGCGCCGACGATCCCGGTGCTGGCCGCGAGCAGCATGCCGACGACGGTGACCGAGATCCCGAGCCCGCCGCGCAAGGGGCCGAACAGCAGGGCCATGGTATCCAGCAGGCTCTCCGCTACGCGAGAGCGTTCCAGCATGACCCCCATGAACACGAACAGGGGCACCGCGATCAGGGTCTCGTTGGTCATCACCCCGTAGACCCGGTTCGGCAGGGCCTCGAGGAAGGCCGGATCGAACAGGTCGAGCCACTCCCCGACGAAGGCGAAGACCAGGGCGGTGCCGCCGAGGGCGAAGGCCACCGGGTAACCGCTGAGGAGCACCGCGCCGACCGCCAGGAACAGCAGCAGCGGCATGAGCTCAGCCATCGGCGTCTCCCCTGCGCGGGGAGGGCCGCCTCCACGCCCGCCAGGAACAACCCGTTGCGCAGCATCCATGCCATACCCTGCAGGAGCAACAGCACTGGCATGCGCCAGGATCAGGGCTCTTCAGCAGATAGACCGCCGGGATGCCGCCCGCCTCCCGCGAGCCTTCCTGCACCGACCAGGATCCAGCGACATAGTCCCACCCTGACCAGGCGATGAAGACGCAGACGGGGATCAGCAGCAGCAGGGTGCCGAGCAGATCCACCCAGGCGCGGCCGCGCGGCGACAGCCTCTGGTAAAGAATGTCCACTCGCACGTGGCCGCCCTGCTGCAGCGTGTAGGCGGCGGCGAGCATGAACAGGCTCGCGTGCATGTAGGTCACCGACTCCTGCATCGCGATCCAGCCCAGATCGAAGGCGTAGCGCAGCACCACCACGAGGAAGGTGACGATCACCATGAAGAGCGAGAGCCAGGCCAGGAGCCGTCCGCTCCAGGCGATGAGTGCCTCCAGCCCGGCGGCGAGCGAGAGCAGGCGCGAGCCGCGGCCTGGTGGCGCCGGCTGCTTGGCGATCATGGCCGGGTTCGTCTCCGCGCTAGCGTCGGACGGAAGGTGGTCGCGTCATGGTGAGCGGGCCGCGAGGCGCGGTCCCCGGCCCGAGTCACCAGCTGAACAGCACCCACTGGGGAATGGAGTTGTTCCACACGCGGTCCTGCTGGACATCCAGCTGTCCGTCCCCGTTGGTGTCCAGGAGGAAGTAGGGAGGCCCGACCGGGGGTTGTATCCGCACCATGTAGAGCTGGCCGCGGACGCGGTACTCGTAGACGATGCCCTTGTCGGTCTCGAGGATGGTGACCTCGGGTTCCACCGTTTCCCCCTGGTAGCTGGCCGAGGGGATGGCCGGCGCCTCCGGGTAGGGGACTGGCGGCGGTGCGTCCTGGCCGAGAGCAATACCCAGTTGGGCGCTGAGAGCGGCGGTGAGCAACAGGCGTTTCATCAGGCTGTTTGACTATCTTGTCGCTAAAAATTTACTAATGGTAGTACGTCGGGACGAGAATTTCGCGGGTTTCTCGTCGCCCCCTCTTGGCCCATAATGCCATTCCCGCCGCCTGTTCCGGGTATCATCGGCACCGGCCGCTACGCACCGATCCCTTTCCCGTTTCGCCGCCGAGGTTCAATGTCCGAGTCACGCCCGAGCGGTGGACGCCGTCCGCCGATCGACCTCAATGCCGGCCAGCGCGAGGCGGTCCGCTATTTGGGCGGCCCACTCCTTGTGCTCGCGGGCGCGGGCTCCGGCAAGACCCGTGTCATCACCCGCAAGATCGCACACCTGATCGGCGACCGCGGCATGGCGCCACGCAACATTTTCGCCGTGACCTTCACCAACAAGGCGGCGCGAGAGATGCGGGAAAGACTGGCACGCGAGCTCAATGGGCGCGACAGCCGGGGTTTGGCCATCTCCACCTTCCATACCCTGGGCCTCAAGATCCTGCGCCGCGAGCTCGATCGCGCCGGCTATCGCAGCGGCTTCTCGCTGTTCGACGGCCAGGACGCCGAGACGGTGGTGAAGGAGCATCTGCGCAACACCCACCGCGAGGACGCCTACACCCCCGCTGGGGTGCTGGCCCGGATCTCGCGCTGGAAGAACGACATGATCGAGCCCGCGACGGCCCTGAGCACCGCGGAGGACGACTTCGAGGCCGGGCTCGCCCGTCTCTACGCCGCCTACGAGCGCAGCCTGCGCGCCTACAACGCGGTCGATTTCGACGATCTCATCATCGCTCCCGTGCGCTTGCTTCGGTCCCATCCAGATCTGCTGGAGCGCTGGCAGAACCGGATCCGTCATCTGCTGGTGGACGAGTACCAGGACACCAACGGGGCGCAGTACGAGCTGGTGCGCCTGCTGGTGGGGCCTCGCGGGGCCTTCACGGTGGTGGGTGACGACGACCAGTCCATCTATGCTTGGCGCGGCGCCCGCCCGGAGAATCTGGCGCGTCTCAAGACGGACTATCCGCAGCTCAAGGTGATCATGCTCGAGCAGAATTACCGCTCCAGCGGGCGCATTCTCGGCCTCGCCAACGCGCTCATCGCCAACAACCCGCACGTGTTCGAGAAACGCCTTTGGAGCGACCACGGACCGGGTGATGAGCCCCGCGTCGTCACCTGCCGGGACGAGAACCACGAGGCCGAGCGGGTCGTCTCGGAGATCCTGCACCGGCACTTCACGGAGCGCGCGAGCTTCGGCGATTTCGCCATTCTTTACCGGGGCAACCACCAGGCGCGGCTGTTCGAGAAGGCACTGCGCGAGCACAACATCCCCTATTTCCTGAGCGGCGGAACCTCGTTCTTCGCGCGCGCCGAGGTCAAGGACATCATGGCCTATCTGCGCCTGTTGGCGAATCCGGATGACGACACCGCCTTCCTGCGCATCGTCAACACCCCGCGCCGTGAGATCGGACCGGGAACGCTGGAGAAGCTCGCAGGCTACGCGGGAGAGCGGGGCGTTGGGCTTCTCACCGCCTGTGGCGAGCTGGGACTGGCCCAGCATCTGGGGGAGCGGCAGCGGGAGCGCCTGAAGGCGTTTGCGTCGCGGATGGAGACTCACGCGCGGCGCGCCGAGGGCGAGCCGGTCGCCGCCGTGCGCGCCCTGGTGGAGGCCATGGACTATGAGGGCTGGCTGCGCGACAACGCCTCGAGCCTGGCGGTGGCCGAACGGCGCATGGAAAACGTATACGATCTGCTCAACTGGCTCGACGCCCTCAACAAGGGAGAGCTGCAGGAGAAGACCCTCGGGGAGATGGTCAACCACCTGTCCCTGATGGACCTGCTGGAGCGACGCGACGAGGACGAGGGCGGCGAACGGGTGCACCTGATGACCTTGCACGCCGCCAAGGGGCTGGAATTCCCCCACGTCTTCCTCGTCGGCATGGAAGAGGAGCTTCTGCCCCATCGAACCAGCATCGAGGAGGAGAGCATCGAGGAAGAGCGCAGGCTTGCCTACGTCGGCATTACCCGCGCGAGGCAGACCCTCACCTTCACCCTCGCGCGCCGGCGCAAGCGTTTCGGGGAGCTGATGGAGAGCGAGCCCAGCCGCTTTCTGGAGGAGCTTCCGGAATCCGGTATCCGCTGGGATACAAGGAGGGAGGCCGACGCCGAGGAGAATCGAGCGCGGGGCAGTGCCCACCTGGCAAGCCTCAAAGGGCTGCTACAGGCGGGCTGATCTCCAAGGCATCCTGGATAGGGCCGCCCCGCGGCGGGTCGCTACTGGAGCTTCGAGACCATGTACTCGATCGCCGCCCTCAGGTCCTCGTCCGAGCAGGTGGCGCAGGTCCCGCGCGGCGGCATGGCACCCTTGCCGTTGATCGCGGTCTGCAACATGGCGTCGATGCCGGTGGCAACCCGCGGCTCCCACGCGGCTTGGTCGCCGAGCTTGGGCGCGCCCGCCGCACCGCTTGCGTGACAGGCGAAGCATGCCTGGTTGTAAATCGCCGCTCCCGGGCCCTCGTCGACGGCTGCCGCAGGCTGAGCCGCGACGGCCGGCGCTCCACCGGCCCCGGCCAGAGTCACAGTCCCGATCGGCTTGATACGAGCGGCGACCTCCTCCGGTGCGCCGGAGATCCCGGTGGCGCTGAATCGCGCCGCAGTCAGGAGATAAACCGCGGCGACCAGCAGAACGGCCCCGATCAGGCCGGAAACCGCGGTTCCGAACTCTGTGCTGTACTTGTTGCTCATGGTTACCTCCGGAGTATTGACGCTGAATGGAGACTTGCGGGTAGCGGCCGCGCAAGATCAGTAGTCGCTAATCTGCGAAGTATATCGGCGGGAGAGCGGCGAAATCCATCCGTATATCCAGTTTGCCTCTGGACGGAAGGATGCCGATACGGCGTAGACTCAGGCGCGATAAGGCGGTATTCTTCCGGCCCCGCGTAAGGAACCGCAAGCGGCGAGTTGGTCCCCCTTCCGCGTCATCCGCGCCCGTAGCTCAGCTGGATAGAGCGCTGCCCTCCGGAGGCAGAGGTCACAGGTTCGAATCCTGTCGGGCGCGCCATTTTGTCTAAATAAATCAATTGCTTGTAGCTGGGTCTGTGAACCAGAGATTGTTCTGTGCCGCACTTAAGTCCTCATTAAGTCCATCGGGCTGGAACTAGGTAGAGGTTCCGGGTACCGGCTTATGCTCCGCCCGACCTTAAAGCCTCGGATCTACCTTCTCAGTTTGGCCCTCTCCCGCTTCCGCATCTCCGCTTACGTCTTCCTCGAACCTTGATTCGGCCCGCCCTCTGGTAGGGGATATTGTACTTGGGGTGCGTACCGTTCTGGGTCTTCCGGCTTCGCCCCCTCATTACGTCTAACTGGGTCTTGCCCTTCTCCCGCAGGCTCGCCGTTGCACGCGATTGCAGACAACCTAGCTGGGGTAGCCGTTCAGTGCGCGTGGCGGGGCAGGTGAACCATCTCCGTGGGCAGGCCCTTTGGATCGCGCTCACTCTTGGCTGGAAGCGTACGGCACTCGTCAATCCGTTCCGCACAGAGAGCCGCAACGAGCGCGTCCAGGTTATCGTTTCGAGCTGCCGCGTAACCCCACCGTGCCGGCATATTCGCTGCGGCCCAACAGGTGCTGCAGGATCAGGAGCGATGGCTGCCTATACGATGGGGCGCTTGGTTCTCGAGAACACGATTTCAGCCGTGCTTACAGCGCAGAGGCGAGACGGTGTCCAGGGCGAGTAATAAACTGACTTTTGAGCCTCCCGCAACGGTGTGAGGCGTAGAAAGTTAGGCCACGCTTGGGCAATGTTCAGCAACGCATGTATCGGCTCGGATTGATTGGACACGGATTTGCGTAATCAAGCGGCCTCCTGGCGGAGTGCTGCCTGACGGGCTTCCAGGGGAGTTTGAAAGCCCAGTTTCTCCAGACGCCAGTGGGCATTGTAGCGCTTGACGAAGGCATCGACGGCCTCGCGGACCTCCTCGAGGTTGCGGAAGATCCGACCGTAGATGGCCTGTTCCTTGAGGGTGCGGTTGAAGCGTTCGGCCACACCGTTGGTTTCGGGCTCGGCGACGAAGGCAAAGCTCGGCGTGATGCCCCAGAAGCGGATCTGATTGAGGAAGTGATCGGAGGTGTACTGGGTGCCATGGTCCATGCGCAAGGCCAACCCCCGAGCGGCGTCCGCGGCGGTGCTGCCCAGATACGTCTTCACGCCCATGGCGATCGGCTCCAGGGCCGCGAAGCGGCTGCCGATCTTGACCACGTGGTGGCCAACGCAGCAGGCATCGAAGTGATCCACCGCTGTGAACGCCCACACCCAGCCGTCGTCGACGGTTTCGATACGGATGCCGTCGGTGCCCCAGAGCTCGTTGGGCCGGTCGGTCAGGATGGTGCCCGCGTGCGTCTGCGCTGACCCCCGGCGAGATCGATGGGGCGAGAGCAGGTGGTGCTCGCGCATCAGGCGCAACACCCGCATGCGCGAGACGCGGATCGCGCGCAGGATGCGCAGCCGCGCCCACACTTTACGGTGACCCTCGCCGACAAAGGGCGAGGTCGCCAGGTCCGCCCGGATGGCCTCCAGGAGGCTCTCATCGGACACCTTCGGCTTTGGTCCACGGCGCCTGGCATGCAGGGTCACCACCTGCGCCCGGGCGCGTTGGGCGTAGATGCTCGAGCGGGGGACGTCCAGCACGCGACAAACCCGCTGCAGGCCATAGCGCTTGGCGGCCCCGGGGGAGGTCTCGCGGCTCATCGCGAGGACCTCTTGCGGCCTAAAGGGCGGCGCAGCTCCCGCTCCCGGCGCAGCAGCTCGTTCTCCATCACCAGCTCGCCAATGCGCCGTGTGGCCTCGTTGAGCTTATCCTCCAGGGGATCGTTGTGGCGGGCCTTGAGCCCCGCGTCCATGCCCGCCAGGGCCTGCTCACGCCACGCCTCGAGGCGGTATATCTCCACGCCCAGCTCCCGTGAGAGGGCCTCCACGGGCTCGCCGCGCAGCAGCCGCAGCACCGCCTCCTTCTTGCGGTTCGTCGACCAGCGTCTTCGCTGCCGGATCGGCCGCCGCGCCTGGTGCGCCTCCAGTCGCCCTTCGGGCTCCCTGCGGCGCACCAGGCGCCACCTCAACCGACTTCTTCTCACTCATTGCAGGCTCCTATCTTTCAGACTCGGATTGTCCCCAATTCCGTGTCCAAAAAAACCGGAGCCGCCCCATGTTCAGCAACGCACAGGTAGCCGGGCGTAGGCCGAGTACATGCCGACCTGCTGGGAGGTGTCTCGAAGGTGCGGCGCTTGATATGAGTATTCCTTTGACCTCCCTGTTCGAACGTGTCTGCGCCGCCCATAGGGAGTATGAAGAACAATACATAACGCATTAAATATTATAATATTTCGCAATCTGCGATAGGCCGGTAATAGTGTTGCGGGCTCGTAGACGGGAATCCGTATGAATAACTACCGATGCGGTGCGCAAATTGGGGGAGAGTCAAGGAGATTTCAGGCCACGCTGCCTTTCCATCGACCTTGAAGTAGGCGTCAAGGACAACCGCGTCCACGAGTTTGCTGCGGTCCGCGGTGATGACGGGAAGTCTTTGGTCCGTGGGAACCAAAACCTCAATGCCGGATTGAAGAAGCTGGATGCGTTTGCTGAAGGCCTGACATTCCTGCTGGGGCATAACCTCATTGCTTTCGATCTACCGCATCTTGCGGCAGCGGAACCGGATCTAGCGATCTTGGCATGGCCTGCGGTTGATACGCTATGGCTGAATCCATTGGCGTTTCCGCGAAATCCTTACCATCGCCTCGTCAAACACTACCAGGATGGCCAGCTCCACCGTGGGCGGCTCAATGATCCAGAGCTTGATGCACGGCTCACGCTGGATGTCTTTCATGACCAGCGCGATGCGTTTGTTGAGCTTGCGCGCGAAGCGCCGGATCTGCTGCTCGCTTGGCATTGGCTCACGACTGGCAATGATGCCGTGTCCGGCCTCAACGCTTTCTTCACCTCTATACGTCAGGCGCCACGACCGACCGATGACGCCGGCATTCATGCCGTCGAAAACTACCTACTGGATCGCTGCTGTGTGACAGCCGCACGTGAAGCCCTGGCTGATGTCGAGGTGCACGCTTGGCCATTAGCTTATGCCATGGCTTGGCTCTCGGTTGCCGGCGGAAACTCCGTGATGCCGCCTTGGGTGCGGCACCAGTTTCCAGAAGCAGGTCAATGGGTACGAAAGCTCAGAGATACCCCCTGCCAGAATCCCAAGTGCGAGTGGTGCCGAGAGCACCACGACGCCCGAAAGGAGCTTAAACGTTGGTTCGGGTTCGATGATTTTCGACCAGAGCCTGTAGACGACCAGGGCAGGCCCCTACAGGGTGTCATCGTAGAAGCGGCGATGCGTGGTGAGCACGTATTGGGTGTGCTGCCAACCGGTACCGGAAAATCGTTGTGCTACCAGATTCCGGCACTCTCTCGTTACGAAAAGACGGGTGCGTTGACGCTGGTGATCTCACCGCTCGTTGCACTGATGGCGGATCAAGTGGCGGGATTGGAGGCGCGGGGCATTACGGCCTGTGCGGCACTCAACGGCTTATTGTCGATGCCCGAAAGAGCGGATGTGCTGGATCGTGTGCGCTTGGGCGACATCGGCATTCTGATTGTCTCGCCTGAACAACTCCGCAGTCCTGCGCTGCGGAAAGCGCTGGCCCAACGGGAAATCGGCGCCTGGGTGTTGGATGAGGCGCATTGTATTTCCAAGTGGGGCCATGATTTTCGGCCTGATTACCGCTATGTCGGACGATTCATCAAAGAGTGGTCTGGGGAAGGCGATGTGGCGCCGGTACTTTGTCTTACCGCAACCGCTAAACCCGACGTGATCGCCGATATTTGCGGCCATTTTCGGGACAAGGTGGGCGTTGATCTCAAGGCTTTTGATGGCGGTGCGAATCGCCACAATCTCGAGTTCGATGTCATCCCCACCACCCGGGTTGCCAAGTACGAAGACATCTATCGCTTACTGGAAACGGGTTTGCCAGAGGAGCAGGCCGGAGGGGCGATCGTCTACTGCGCAACGCGCAAGCAAACAGAAGAGGTTTCAGCGTTCTCTGCGAGAAAAGGGACTGGCGGCAGATAGCTTCCACGCCGGGCTGCCTCCTGAGAGGAAGAAGACCATTCAAGAGGCCTTCATCAAGGGGGGGCTGCGTGTCATTGCTGCCACCAACGCCTTCGGGATGGGCATCGACAAACCCGATGTGCGTTTGGTGATTCATGCCGATATCCCCGGTTCCCTGGAAAACTACCTACAAGAAGCCGGAAGAGCGGGGCGGGACCGTGAAGCAGCCCGGTGTGTACTGCTCTACTCGATTGACGATGTCGAGCGGCAGTTCAGTATGTCGGCGCATTCCAGGCTGTCTCACCGCGACATCGTGGCGATCCTCAAGTCGCTCCGGCGTTTTGGTAGCAAAAAGCGCCAGGGTGATGAGATCGTAGCGACGGCCGGGGAGATACTCGCCGAGGAGGAGGAAGGCGTATTCGAACGCGACTCTGCAACGGACGATACCCGGGTTAGAACCGCATTACTCTGGCTAGAGGAGTCACATCTGCTGACCCGAGAGGAAAACCGGGTCCAGGTTTTTCCATCGTCTTTGCGCGTCACTACCACCGCGGAGGCAGAGAACCGTCTTGCAAAGGCGGACATGGTCAAAGAGTACAAAGAGCAGCTGATTGAGCTTGTTGGTTGTTTGATCGATGCCGATGCGGATGAGGGAATCTCCACGGATGAGCTAATGGGGGCGACAGGGCTCACCGCTGATGGTGTGCGTCGTGCCTTGTACGATCTGGAGCATTTCGGTATTGCGACCAACGATACGGCGCTGACCGCCTATGTCCATCATGGTGTGGCACGTTCATCGAAAAACCGGTTCGAAGACGCCGAGGGGCTTGAATCGGAGTTGATTGCCTTGATGCGTGAGGACGCACCGGACTTGAGTAAGGGGGAGGCGTCGGTGCTCCATCTTCGTCAGGCGACGCAACGTCTAAAGGACCAAGGACATCAAGACGCATTGCCGGAGAGAGTATGGCGACTGCTAAGAAGTCTCTCGATGGATGGCCGGAGCGATGCAGGAGGCTTGGGCAGTATCCGCCTCAAGAAGCTCGACAGGGAGACGGTACAGGTCACCCTGCAACGGGATTGGCGAGACCTTGATACGACAGCGAGCTTGCGTCGAGCTGGCGCGGCAGTCTTGCTGAACCAGCTGCTGTCCACGTTGCCAGAGGGTGCCAGAGGCAATGATCTACTGGCCGAAACCACCCTGGGCAAGCTGCGCCAGGCGATCGATGAAGACCTCACCCTGCGCTCGGCCAACATCAGGGATCCGGCGAAACTCATCGACTACGCGTTGCTCTGGCTGCATGAGCAGGAGGTGATCCGGCTCAATAAAGGCATGGCGGTCTTCCGGCCGGCCATGACGATAAACCTGTCAGACGAAAAACGGGGCTTTCTGAAAGCCGATTTCGTTCCGCTCAAAGATCACTATGAGGAACAGGTACTCCAGATCCATGTGATGGCGGAGTATGCCCAGCGTGCTTTGAAGGCAATGGCGGATGCCCTTCATCTGGCGATGGACTACTTCAGCATGCCGCAAGGTGAATTCGTCAAGCGCTGGCTACCGGATCGTGGAAAAGAACTGGGCATGCAAACGACGCCGGAATCCTGGCGACGCATTGTCGATGAGCTCAACAATCCGGTCCAACAGCGAATTGTGTCGGACGAGCGTGAGCAAACGAACGTGCTCGTGCTTGCCGGCCCTGGATCGGGCAAGACCCGGGTCCTGGTGCATCGCATTGCTTACCTGGTCCGGGTGCGACGCGAGAATCCGAGAGGGATATTGGCGCTCGCTTACAACCGACATGCGGCGGTTGAGATTCGCCGCCGTCTGGTGTCACTGATAGGAGACGATGCCAAGGGCGTCACGGTACTGACCTGCCATGCACTCGCCATGCGAATGGTGGGGGCGAGCCTTGTCGGGCGTGGTACCGACACCGACACTTTTGACGAGATTCTCAGGCAAGCCATCGCACTGCTGAAAGGTGAGGGCTTGGCGCCGGATGAGGCCGACGCGCAGCGAGAGCAGCTGCTCGCGGGTTTCCGGTGGATTCTCGTCGATGAATACCAGGATGTTGGCCTTCGAGCAGTATGAACTCATCTCTGCGTTGGCAGGAAGGACACTGAATGATCCCGACGGTCGACTGAGTTTGTTTGCCGTCGGTGATGATGACCAGAATATCTACGCCTTCAATGGCGCCTCTGTCGAATACATCCGTCGATTCGAGCAAGACTATTCGGCCAAACCTAGCTATCTCACCGAAAACTATCGATCGACACGCAACATCGTCGATGCGGCAAACCAGGTGATTGAGATCGCGGCTAATCGGATGAAGGCAGACCACCCGATTACCGTGGATCGTGCGCGCGAAAAAGCGCCGGCAGGTGGCGATTGGGAGGCGCTGGATCCAGTCTCGAAAGGGTGTGTACAGATCTTGCGCTCGGAAAGCAGCCCGATAAGCCAGGCCGTGGTGGCAATGAAGGAGTTGGAACGTAAAGCGGCGTTGGACGCGGACTGGGATTGGTCGAATGTCGCTGTCATCGCCAGGGAATGGAAGTTTCTGGAGCCGGTGCGCAGCTACTGTGAGCGCGAAGGGATCCCGGTGCAAATGGCGGATGAGCAGCCGCCGCCGATGTGGCGTCTGCGGGAAACACGCCAGTTGATGGACTGGATGGAAAGCCGCGGTTCCCACCTCACGGATATCTCCAGTATTCGAGAGTGGCTTCATTCGCAAGGCCCGGGGCCCTGGTGGGAGCAGCTCGAGGAGGTGGTCGAAGCGCTGAGCCTGGAGGTTGGGGAGGCCGAGATACCGGTAAAGCATTTTGTTGAATGGCTGGTTGAGTGGGGCAGGGAGATTCGGCGCAGGCAGACGGGGCTATTGTTGCTCACCGCCCATCGAGCCAAGGGATTGGAATTTGATCATGTCGTCGTACTGGATGGTGGGTGGGAGAAGATCGGTAAGGGGGAAGATCGGGATGCTTCACGTCGCCTCTACTACGTCGCCATGAGCCGTGCGAAACAGACATTGTCGTTGCTGCGTTTCTCCAGAGCACATCCTTTCCTTGATGTCCTTGGATACCAGTATCCGCGCCGTTTATTGAACGAGCCGCGCTTGAGGGCGTGCATCATGACCAGGCAGGCCTCGACAGGCGTTATCTTCGCTTGACGTTGAAGGATATTGATATTGGATTTGCTGGACGGTTCTCTTGTGATCACGCTGTCCATGTGGCTATCGCAGCCGTGAAACCGGGCGATGCACTTCAGTTGCAGGCTAATGGCAGTCGTTGGGAGCTGTTGGATGGGCAGGGAAGGCCTGTAGGGCGACTGGCTAAGTCATTCGCGCCGCCCAGAGATATGTCTTTGGAGAGCGTACGCGTGACCGCCGTTATTCAACGGTACCGGGAGGACAGCTCGGCAGAGTACCAGTCTTTGATCAGGTGCGAT
>CAVTOR010000002.1:0-111150 GCA_963736235.1 uncultured Gammaproteobacteria bacterium | reverse complement strand
CTGTCGGACTTTCCCGCTGCTGAGAAGCGAAGCTTCCCGGTAGAATTAGGCGCAGCCATCTTGGGGGTCTGAACCGATGAGCCACTTCCGTCCAATCGACCGCGACATTGACTTCCTGTTGCCGCCCTCGGTGCAGGACTGGCTGCCGGAGGGCACCTGGCACGCTATGTGGTCGAGGTGGTCGAAGGGCTCGACTTGAGGGAGTTGGAGCAAGCCTATGCCGGTCGGGGCAGTGCCCCCTACCACCCGGCGACGTTGCTGTCGCTGCTGATCTACGGCTATGCCACCGGCTGCTTCTCCAGCCGCAAGATCGAGCGGGCGACCTACGATTCGCTGGCGTTTCGTTACATCGCCTGCAACCGCCATCCCGACCACGACACCCTGTCGAGTTTTCGGCGGCGTTTCCGCAAGGAGTTCGAGGCGGTCTTCGTCGAGGTGCTGGAAGTCGCGCGCGAGAACCAGCTCAGCCGCTTCGGCACGGTGAGCCTCGACGGCACCAAGATCCACGCCAACGCCAGCCGCCACAGTGCCCTCTCCTACGGGCACGCCGAGGCGATCGAAGCCCAGCTCAAGGCCGAGGTCCAAGAACTGCTGGCGCTGGCCGAGGAGGCCGACGGCGCGAACGTGCCCGACGGCATGAGCCTGCCCGCGGAGCTCGAGCGCCGCGAGGACCGCCTGGCCGCCATCGCCGCGGCCAAGGCCAAGATCGAGGCACGGGCCGCCGAGCGGTATGCGCGCGAGCAGGCCGACTACGAAACCAAGCTAGCCGCCCGCGCGGCCAAGGCCGCCGCCACGGGCAGAAAGCCCGGCGGCAAACCACCCCAGCCACCAACACCCGGCCCACGTGCCGATGAGCAGATCAACCTCACCGATGAGGAGTCGCGCATCATGCCGGTTGCCGGGGGCGGCTTCGAGCAGTGCTACAACGCCCAGGCCATCGTCGATACCGACACCATGCTGGTGGTGGTGCCGCAGGTCGTACAGGCGGCCAACGACAAGCAACAGGTGGCACCGATGCTCGAGAAGCTGCAGGCTCTGCCCGAGGGCCTCAACCAGCCCGAGCAGTGCCTGGCCGACGCGGGTTACTTCAGCGAAGCCAACGTCGACACCTGCGAAGCGGCCGGAATCGAGCCGCTGATCGCGCTGCAGCGCGATGAACACCATCCCCATTGGTCCGAGCGCTTCGGCGAGCCGAGCGCGCCACAGGCCGGGGCGACACCCGTCGAGCGCATGGCCAACCGGCTCAAGACCCGCACTGGCCGGGCTGCCTACGCGCTGCGCAAACAGACCGTCGAGCCGGTCTTCGGCATCATCAAATCCGTGATGGGCTTCCGCCAGTTCCTCACCCGCGGATTGGACAACGTCCAAGGCGAATGGACCTTGGTGTGCCTGGCGTGGAACCTCAAACGCATGGCGGTACTACGCCCGCAGTAAGGAAAAAGGGGACAAAAAGCTCGCTTTTGGCGGCAAAAGGCCTCTTTTCCGCAACAAACGGCCTTTTGCGGCTCCGATACTGGCAGCCGCGAGGGTTAAGTCCGACAGGCTGCTAGCAACCGATTGGTCCAGTCCGTGTGTCGGGAATGCCAGTGCACTCCGCTCCGCGTTGAAGTGAAGGGGCGCGCGGAAGAAGCGCCGGTAGGGCGCCAGATCTTGCGAACGCGAAAGGGGTCAGGTCTTTCCTTTTGCCCTTGAGCTGCAATGGTTTCCACCTCGGACAATCTTGCTGACGCGCAAGTAGTGTAGGCCGAAGTGCTCGCCGATGTCCTGTATGGTGCAGCCCCCACTCGCGCAAGCCGCCCCGAGGCCGTGGTCTCGGTGGCGATCCTTGCGCGCGTACTCAGCGAAGGGTTTTGCAAGCGGCCGCGCCTTGGCCTGTGGGGGGACCTCGCGCAGGTCTCGGTCCGCGGGGATCTTGCGGCGCATGGCCTCCACGAAGGCATCGGAGCCGAGGAACACCTGATGCTTGAGCCGCTCCCACGGTGCGAACTGACCCTTGCCGTCGGCGACGAAGCGGGCGTAGTGCGGGACGGCTCCGTCTGCTGTCTCGCCAGACGCCGCCAGGATACCGCGCGCCTGCAGCCACTCGGGAGCGGGTACCTCGCCGACTATTGTCCGGTAACTGCTCCAGGGCCAGTCCCCAGCATTGCGCATCATGCGCGCTCGCACCGGATTCAGCACCAGATCGAGGAAGAAAGACCTCGTCACGATGTCTCACCCCGTCACAATGACCAGGTCACAACCCGTGACTCCTCCCCCACAGGATGTCCGCGATGCGCCTATACTGTCTCGCCTCGGCATCCGCGTCGAGGAGAAGTAACTGTGTTGGACAAGATCACCAAACTCGCCCTGATCTCCCTCGCCCTGACAGGTTGCGCCACAGGACCGTCCCAGACTTCAACCAACACGCATCAGGGGCCAGCGGACTGGTCCTACGTTGGTAGTGACTCCTCAGGAAACTTGTACTTCATCGACTACGGCACCGTACGCCGCAATGGTGATTACGCGAAAGTCGCCCAGAAGCACATCTGGAAGACGCCCGAAATCTTTTGCGAAGCCAAAAGCCCGGCCCGATCTGCGCTTTTCGTCGGGGAATACAACTGCCGCACCGGACAAACGCGCAGTCTGTTCAGCGCGGCGTACTCCGGCGCGGACCTGGATGGGGAGCTTGTTGTCGGCAGGACCGCTTCCGGTCCCTGGGAGCGCGTTGTTCCAGATAGCGTCGGCGGGAGTATTCTCGAGGCCGTCTGCGACTAGGCGCCAAACCCCGGGAATAGCGTGTGATGACGGATCCATCCCGCTTACCCAAGACGCTCTACCGGCCGAATGGGAATGGACCCCATGGTGGGAGAACCCCGGTTGATCGGAGCGGGTGCCCGGAACTGCTGCCGCGCTTGGGGTGCGGACAGGCCGAGGCGGTCGAGGCGAAACCGCGTGAAAACGAAGCGATGGAGTTGGCGGAGAGGGTGGGATTCGAACCCACGGTGGGCGCAAGCCCACACTTGATTTCGAGTCAAGCCCGTTCGGCCACTCCGGCACCTCTCCGGTGCGCCGCGAGCCTGACTGACCGGGCACCGCGGCAGGCGGGGAGTATAAACATTTCGTGATGGGCGCGCACCCGGCAAGTCACCTGCGCTGGCGGAAGAAGTCGCGCAGGAGTGCGCCGCATTCGTCCGCGAGCACGCCGCCGCGGCATTCGGTCCGGTGATTGAAGCGGGCGTCCGAGGGCAGCAGATCGAAGGCGCTCCCGCAGGCGCCGCCCTTGGGGTCGCTGGCGCCGAAGACGACGCGCGCGACGCGTGCGTGCACCAGTGCGCTGGCGCACATGGGGCAGGGCTCGAGCGTCACGTACAGGACGCTGTCGGGGAGCCGGTAGTTGCCGACTCGCCGCCCCGCGTCACGCAGGGCCATGATCTCGGCGTGGGCGCTGGGGTCATGCTCGCCGATCGGCCGGTTGTATCCCTCGCCCAGTAACTCATCGTCGCGGACGAGCACGGCCCCGACCGGGACCTCGCCTTCCGCTGATGCGCGCTCGGCAAGCGCGATGGCGCGGCGCATCCAGTCCTCGTCGCTCGGCATGGCTACGCGCGGGCGTTGACCTGCCGACGTGTCACTCCCACTCGATGGTGCCGGGCGGCTTGCCGGTCACGTCGTAGACGACGCGGGAGACGCCCCGCACCTCGTTGATGATGCGGCGGCTGACGTGGTCGAGAAACTCGTAGGGCAGATGCGCCCAGCGCGCGGTCATGAAGTCGATGGTCTCCACCGCGCGCAGGGCGACGACGTAGTCGTAGTGGCGGTCGTCCCCCACCACGCCCACGGACTTCACCGGCAGGAAAACGGCGAAGGCCTGGGTGACCTGGTCGTAGAGTCCGGCCTGGTGGAGCTCCTCGATGAAGATTGGTCCGCGAGGCGCAGGATGTCGGCGTAGGGCTTGTGCACCTCGCCCAGGATGCGCACCCCGAGCCCAGGGCCGGGGAAGGGGTGGCGATAGACCATGTCCGAGCGGCAGGCCGAGCTCGACCCCGATCTTGCGCACCTCGTCCTTGAACAGCTCGCGCAGGGGCTCGACCAGCTCGAGCTTCATGTAGTCCGGCAGGCCGCCGACGTTGTGGTGGGACTTGATGACCTTGGCCTTGCCGGTCTTGGCGCCGGCCGACTCGATGACGTCCGGGTAGATGGTGCCCTGGGCCAGCCATCGGACGTTGGGGAGCTTCTCGGCCTCCTCCTCGAACACCTCGATGAAGTTGTTGCCGATGATCTTGCGCTTCTGCTCGGGATCGGCGACGCCCTTCAGGTTGGTCAGGAACCGCTCGCTCGGCGTCGACGCGGATCACCTTGACGCCCATGTGGCGGGCGAAGGTGCTCATGACCTGGTCGCCCTCGTCGAGGCGCAGCAGGCCGTTGTCGACGAAGACGCAGTGAGCTGGTCGCCGATGGCGCGGTGCAGCAGCGCGGCGACCACGGAGGAGTCGACGCCGCCGGACAAGCCCGAGCAGGACCTCGTCGTCGCCGACCTGCTCGCGGACCTGGCGCGATGCTGTCCTCGATGATGTTGCCCGGCGTCCAGAGGTTGCCGCAGCCGCAGATGTCGTGGACGAAGCGCTCGAGGATGCGCTGGCCCTGGCGGGTGTGCGTCACCTCCGGGTGGAACTGCAGGCCGTAGAAGCCGCGCTCCTCGTCGGCCATGCCGGCCAGCGGGGCGTTGTCGGTCTCGCAGATGACCTTGAAGCCGGGGGGCAGGGCGTCGACCCGGTCGCCGTGGCTCATCCAGACGTCGAGCAGGCCGTAGCCCTCCGGGCTGGTGTGGTCCTCGATGTCGCGCAGCAGGCGGGAGTGGCCGCGGGCGCGGACCTGGGCGTAGCCGTATTCGCGGTGGGTCGACGGGCGCCACCTCGCCGCCGAGCTGGGCGGCCATGGTCTGCATGCCGTAGCAGATGCCCAGCACCGGCACGCCCAGCTCGAACACCGCCTCGGCTCGCGCGGGGCGTCTCGTCCTCGTGCACCGATTCCGGTCCGCCGGAGAGGATGACCCCCTTGGCGCCGAAGCCGCGGATGTGCTCCGCGTCCATGTCCCAGGGGTGCAGCTCGCAGTAGACGCCCGCCTCGCGCACCCGGCGGGCGATGAGCTGGGTGTACTGGGAGCCGAAGTCGAGGATCAGGACGCGATCGGCATGGATGTCTGAGGCGCTGGACGTCATCTTGGAAGTGGTCCTTGTCAGAAGGTGTATCCGTCGAGCCCCTTGCGGGCTCGCCCTCAAGAGGCGCGTCCGTTCGTGCGGGGCGCGATGAGGCGGTTCGGTCGCGGCCTCGCGGCGCGCGTCAGGTGTCGATCCGGTAGTTCGGCGCTTCCTTGGTGATCTGCACGTCGTGCACGTGGGACTCGCGCATGCCGGCGCCGCTGACCCGCACGAACTCGGGCTTGGTGCGCATCTCCTCGATGTTGCGGCAGCCGGTGTAGCCCATGCTGGAGCGCAGGCCGCCGACCAGCTGGTGGATGACGTTGAGCACGCTGCCCTTGTAGGGCACGCGGCCCTCGATGCCCTCGGGCACCAGCTTCTCCGTTGCTCGGTGGCCTCCTGGAAATAGCGGTCGCTGGAGCCCTCCTTCGCTGCCCATCGCGCCGAGGGAGCCCATGCCGCGGTAGGACTTGTAGGAGCGGCCCTGGTAGATCTCGACCTCGCCGGGCGCCTCGTCGGTGCCGGCGAACAGGCCGCCGATCATGACGCTGTGGGCGCCGGCGGCGATCACCTTGGCGATGTCGCCGGAGTAGCGCAGGCCGCCGTCGGCGATCAGCGGTACGCCGGTGCCGGCGAGCGCCGTCGGCGACATTGGCCACCGCCGTGATCTGGGGCACGCCGACGCCGGCCACGATGCGGGTGGTGCAGATGGAGCCGGGGCCGATGCCGACCTTGACCGCATCCGCGCCGGCTCCACCAGCGCCGTGGCGGCCGCGGCGGTGGCGATGTTGCCGCCGATGACCTGCACCTCGGGGAAGTTGCGCTTGACCCAGCGCACCGGTCGAGCACGCCCTGGGAGTGGCCGTGGGCGGTATCGACCACGATGACGTCGACCCCGGCCTCCACCAGCGCCTCGACCCGCTCGTCGGTGCCCTCGCCGACGCCGACCGCCGCGCCCACGCGCAGCCGCTCGTGCTCGTCCCGGGAGGCGTTGGGGAAGTCCTTGGCCTTCTGGATGTCCTTGACCGTGATCAGGCCCCGCAGCTCGAAGTCGTCGTTGACCACCAGCACCTTCTCGATGCGGTGCTTGTGCAGCAGCGCCACCACCTCCTCGCGGCTGGCGCCCTCCTGCACCGTGACCAGGCGCTCGCGCGGGGTCATGATGCTGGACACCGGCGTCGTCGAGGCGGGTCTCGAAGCGCAGGTCGCGGCCGGTGACGATGCCCACCAGCTTGCCGTCGTCGGTGACCACCGGAACGCCCGGAGATGTTGTGGGCGCGGGTGAGCTGCCATCACCTCGCCGACGCTGGTGTCGGGCGTGACGGTGATCGGGTCGCGGATGATGCCGCTCTCGTACTTCTTGACCGTCGAGCACCTCGCGCGCCTGGTGCTCCGGCGGTCATGTTCTTGTGCATGATGCCGATGCCGCCCTCCAGGGCCAGGGCGATGGCCAGCCGTGCCTCGGTGACCGTGTCCATGGCCGCCGAGACCAGCGGGATCTTGAGCTCGATGTCGCGGGTCAGCCGGGTGCGAGAGGTCGACGTCGTTGGGCAGCACGCTGGAGTGCGCGGGGACGAGCAGGACGTCGTCGAAGGTGAGGGCTTCCTGGATCAGGCGCATGGCGGTACCGTGGGCGAGGGGTTGACGTTCAGACAAGATAACAGCGAATTATAGATTTGGAAGCCCGGAGGGTAAACTCGAGCGCGAATGTTTGCCCGTAGCTCGCCACCATGCGCAACGACATGACCGTGCCAGCGCACCCGAACCCAGTCCGCCCTGCGATTTCTCTCGCGACGTCTTCAGCGTCTCGCGCCTCAACCGCGAGGCGCGGGCCGTGCTGGAGGGCAGTTTCCCCCTGCTCTGGGTGGAGGGGGAGGTCTCCAACCTGGCGCGGCCCGCCTCGGGGCACATCTATTTTTCGCTCAAGGACCCCGCCGCCCAGGTGCGCTGCGCCATGTTCCGGCCCGAAGCGCCTGCTGCTGGGTTTCGCACCGGCCAACGGCCAGCATGTGCTGGTGCGGGCGCGGGTCAGCCTCTACGAGGGCCGGGGCGATTTCCAGCTCATCGTGGAGCACATGGAGCCGGCCGGCGAGGGCGCCCTGCGGCTGGAGTTCGAGCGGCTTGAAGCAGAAGCTCGCCGCCGAGGGGCTGTTCGACGAGGCCGCGAAGCGCCCACTGCCGGCCGTTCCCGCGCCAGGTCGGGCTGATCACCTCGCCGTCCGGGGCCGCGGTTCGCGATCTGCTCAGCGTGCTGCGGCGGCGTTTCCCGGCCCTGCCGGTCGTGATCTACCCGGCTCAGGTGCAGGGCGAGGGGGCGGCGGAGGAGCTCGCAGACGCCCTGGATCTCGCCAACCGGCGCGGCCGAATGCGATCGTGCTGATCCTGGCCCGCGGCGGCGGCTCGCTGGAGGACCTGATGGCCTTCAACGACGAGGCGCTGGCGCGCGCCATTCCGCCGCTCCGCCATTCCGGTGGTCACCGGCATCGGGCATGAGATCGATTTCACCATCGCCGATCTGGTCGGCGGACCGCAGGGCGGCGACGCCGTCGGCGGCGGCCGAGCTGGTGAGCCCGTCCGCCGAGCACTTGAGCCAACGTTTGCGGGCATACCGGGGGCGGCTTGGCCAGGCGCAGCTTCGCCGCCTCTCGACCTTGCGCCAGCGGTTCGCCTCGGCGGATCGCCATCTTCGCCTGCTGCATCCGATGGCGCGTCTTCAGCGCCTGCAGCAACGCGCGGATGAACTGGAGCGGCGTCTGGTCGGCGCGGTCGCGCGCAGGCTGGAGCGAGCGCGGGGGCGTTGGCAGGGATCTCCGCCAGGATCGCCGCCGTCTCGCCCGAACGCTCCCTCGAGCGCTCGCGCATCGCCATTCGCGACCTGGAGAGAAGGCTGCGGGGCGCCCTGCCCGTGGCGATTCAGGCCAGGCGCGGGCGGCTCGCCGGTCTGGCGCAGGTGCTGGAGACCCTGAGTCCGCTGGCGACCCTGTCCCGTGGTTATGCGATCGTGCGCCTGCTGCCGGACCGGCGCGTCCTGCGCCGCGCCCAAGATGCGGCGCCCGGGGACCTGGTAGAGACCAAGCTGGCGGAGGGGGCCGTCATCGCCCGGATCGAGGAGACCAAGGAACGCTGAGTTGCGGGGGCGCGAGTCGCCCCGCGCCCTCAGCGCTTGCGGGCGACGAACTTCTTGAGCCGCTGGCGCTTGCGCTCCTGGGCGGGGGTCAGCTTGTTGCGCCGTCCTTGGAAGGGGTTGGCGCCGGTGCGGAGCTCCAGACGCAGGGGCGTGCCCTGCAATCCAGCGCCCGGCGGAAGCGGTTGATCAGATAGCGGCGATAGGCCTCCGGCAACGCCTCGGTCTGGTTGCCGTGGATGACGATGATCGGCGGGTTGCGCCCGCCCTGGTGGGCGTAGCGCAGCTTGATGCGTCGGCCGTGCACCAGGGGCGGCTGATGCTCATGCACCGCCGCCTCCAGGATGCGGGTGAGCTTCGGGGTGGGCAGGTCGCGGGTGGCGCTGGCGTAGACCCGGTCGGCCTCCTCCAGCAGCAGGCCCACGCCGCTGCCGTGCAAGGCGGAGACGAAGTGGATCGCCGCGAAATCCAGAAATCCGAGCTTGCGCGATCAGGGCGTTGCGCAGCGCGTCCCGCTCGCTGCTTGCCAGCCCGTCCCATTTGTTGACGGCGACCACCAGGGCGCGGCCGCTCTCGACCATGTGCCCGGCCAGGGTGGCGTCCTGCTCGCCGATGCCCGTGCGGGCATCGAGCACCAGGATCACGACGTTGCACGCCTCGATGGCCTGCAGGGTCTTGATGACGCTGAACTTCTCGATCGCGTCCCGCACCCTCGCCCGGCGCCTCACGCCGGCGGTGTCGATCAGGGTGTAGCGCTTGCCGTCGTGCTCGAACGGCATGAAGATGCTGTCGCGGGTGGTGCCCGGGATCGTCGAAGGCGACGAGGCGTTCCTCCCCCAGAAGCCGGTTGATCAGGGTGGACTTGCCGGCGTTGGGGCGACCGACCACGGCGATCTGGACCCCGCGATCGACGGTCGGCGGCGGCATCGGGCTCCAGATCAGGCAGCAACGAGAGCACGCGCTCCATCAGCGCCATGACGCCGCGGCCCTGGGTGGCGGCGATGGGGACGGGCTTGCCCAGCCCGAGCCGGTGGAACTCCGCCGCCGCGACCTCGGGCTCCGCGTGGTCACTCTTATTGACCACCAGGGTGACGGCCTTGCCGGTGCGGCGCAGGCGCTCGGCGATGTCCTGGTCGGCGCCGGTGCAGCCGTCGCGCGCGTCGACCATGAGCAGCAGGTGATCGGCCTCCGCGATGGCGCGCTGCACCTGGCGTTCCATCAGGCCGTCCACTCCCTCCGACTCACCGCTGAGCCCGCCGGTGTCCACCACCATGTAGCGGCCGGGACCGATGCGGCCGACGCCGTATTGCCGGTCCCGGGTGAGGCCGGGGAAGTCCGCGACCAGGGCGTCGCGGGTCCCGGTCAGGCGGTTGAACAGGGTGGACTTGCCGACATTGGGCCGGCCGACGAGGGTGACGACCGGTAGCACTGGCGTCAGCGGCCGGGAGGTTCCGCCGCCGCCTCGGACGGGGCATCCGGCGCCGGCGGCGGTAGCGGACGCCGCGGCGGCGCGGAGCCAGGCGAGAGCGCGGCAAGGGTGCCGTCGTCGCCCAGCACGTAGATCCTGCCGCCCTCGGCCAGGGGGCGGGTGCTGATGGGGCCGTCTCCCACCTCCAGGCGGGCGACGATTCGGCCGTCGCGGCGGTCGAGCCAGTGCAGGTAGCCGTCCACGTCTCCTACCACCAGCAACTCCCCGATCACCGCCGGTGCCGTGACGTCGCCGGTACCTCAACCCCTCCTGTTTCCAGGTGCCAGCTCCATCGGCAGGGCTCGCCGCCCACAGGACATCGTCCGAATCGGTGACATAGAGCATGCCGCCCATCGGCGGCCAGGCCCTCGTGGGCGGACAGGGTGCGGCGCCAGAGCACGGAGCCGCTGGCGAGGTCCACCGCGGCCAGGTCACCGTTGTAGGTCGCCACGAAGACGACGTCGTCCACCACGACCGGGTCGGCGTCGATGTCCGCGATGCGTTCGAGCTCGGAGCGCCCGTGGGGCGGGGAGACCGTCGCCTCCCACACGGGGAGCCCGGTCTCAATCTCCAGTTTCACCAGCTTGCCGCCCGAAATGCCGATGATGGCGGTGTCGCCGACGATGACCGGCGTGCTGCTGCCGCGCAAGGTCAGGACCGGGGCGCGGTAGCTGTACTTCCAGCGCTCTTCACCGGTGGCGAGGTCGAAGGCGTAGACGCTGTCGTCGAGAGTGTGCACCACCACGGTCGCCCCGGCGATGCGCGGCACGGAGAGGACCTCGCTGTCGACGCGGGCCCGCCAGAACTCGGCGCCGTCGCTGGCGGACAGGGCCACGAGGTCGCCGTTGTTGGAGCCGACGATCAGGTGCTTGCCGTTGACCTCGGGTCCGCCGCTGAAGGGCAGCCCGGTCTCGCGCTGCCACAGCACACGGCCGTCGACGGCATTCACGGCGCTCACCAGACCCTCGCCGTCGGCCACGAACAGGCGGCCGGCCTGCAGTGCCGGGACCAGGTTGAGCCGCCGCTTGTCCGTACCCGCGCCGACCTCGCGTTCCCACAGGACGTTCACCGAGATCTCGGGTTTCAGGTCCGAGAGCTCGGTCGGCGGACGCGGATCCTCCTCGTGCGCCAACCAGGGGATGTAGGAACAGCCGCTGGTGAGGAGGGCGCCGAGCAAGAGCAGGAGTCGTTTGGCCATGGCGGTTTCGGTCTCGGTTCGTGGCTCGGCGTCGGGCGCGGTTAGCCGGCGGGCGGAAGGTTGTCGATCTTGAGCTCGAGCAGCTCGGGGTCGGAGGCTCCGGCGGCGAGCGCCTGCTCGTATGCCTTGCGGGCATCGTCGATGCGCCCCTCGGCGGCGGCGATGTCGCCCCGCAGCGCGGTGAAATCCCCGGCGAAGCTGCCACCCTGGTCGTGCTTGTCCAGCAGGGCCTTCGTGGCGGCGAGGTCCCCGGCGCCGAACTCGACCCGCGCCAGTCGCAGCGCCGCGATTCTCGCGAGACCCGGATCGGGCGCCTTGGCGATGGCCTCCTCCAGCGCCGCGCGGGCGCCAGGGACGTTCCCGGCCTCCAACTCGACCCGGGCGCGCACCAGCGCGGCGAGGGTGGCGTAGGCGGTGGAGCCGAAATCGCTCGTCACGAGCTCGGATTGCTTCAAGGCGGATTCCGTGTTGCCGCTGTCAGCCGCGGCCAGTAGCTGCTCGAAGGCCGCGGACGCCTGCTGTCCGACCACATCCTGGTAGCCGACCCAGCCCCGCCAGCCGAAGACGGCCGCCAGGCCGATGCCGATGCCGGCAGCGACCGAGAGGCCATTGTCTTTCCACCATTTCTTTAGCGCTTCGACTTTTTCGTCGTCGGTTTCGTATACGTTCACCTGCTTACTCCGAATTGGCTTTCATGGCACCCGGGTGGATTCCGGGGAAGTGACTGTTCGAATCGGTTATCGGACATGTGCCAGGAGGTATTGTGCCAGGGAGTCCAGCGGCACCTCTTCCTGCTCCCGTCCGGCTCTCAGCGGCTTCACCCCGACCACCCCGCGTTCCAGCTCTCCGTCACCCAGAACCAAGGCGTAGCGCGCGCCGCTCTTGTCCGCCTTCTTGAACTGGCTCTTGAAGCTGCCGCCGCCGCAGTGGCACAGGACACGCAGCTCGGGCGCCGCGTCACGCAGGCGCTCGGCCAGCGGCAGTGCGGCGCGTTGGGCCGCCTCTCCCACCGCTACCAGGTAGGCGTCCACCAGGGGCGGCAGCGCGGGAGGCGTCGCGCCCAGCAGGTCGATCAGACGCTCCAGACCCATGGCGAAGCCGACGGCCGGTGTGGGCCTGCCACCGAGCTGTTCCACCAGGGCGTCGTAACGGCCCCCGGCGCACACCGTGCCTTGTGCCCCGAGGCGGTCGGTCACCCATTCGAAGACGGTTCGGTTGTAATAATCGAGGCCTCTCACGAGGCGCGGATTGATCCGGTAGGGGATGTCCGCGGCGTCGAGCCCGGCGCAGAATTCCTCGAAATGCGAGCGCGACGCCTCTCCCAGGTGTTCGAGGATGCTCGGCGCGCCGGCGATGACTTGCTGCATGTCCGGGTTCTTGGAATCGAGCACACGCAGCGGGTTGGTTCCCAGCCGCCGGCGACTGTCCTCGTCCAAGGCCTCGTCGTTGGCCTTGAGATACTGCACCAGCTGGTCGCGATAGGCGGCCCGCTCGTCTCCCTCCCCCAGGGTGTTGATCTCCAGGGTCAGGTCGTCGAGGCCGAGGGCCGGACCAGATCCGCCGGGTGAGCAGCACCACCTCCTGGTCGATGTCCGGTCCGGGGAGTCCGAAAACCTCTACCCCGATCTGGTGGAACTGGCGGTAGCGGCCGCGTTGGGGGCGCTCGTGGCGGAACATGGGGCCGCGATACCAGAGACGTTGGGGCTGGGCGAGCAGTGCCGTGCTCGATCGCGGCGCGCACGCAGCTAGCCGTGCCCTCGGGGCGCAGGCTCAGGCTGTCGCCGTTGCGGTCCTCGAAGCTGTACATCTCCTTCTCGACGATGTCCGTAACCTCGCCGATGGAGCGCTTGAACAGCTCCGTGACCTCCACCAAAGGGGTGCGGATCTCGGCGTAGCCATAGGCGTCCAGCACCTGGCGGGCAGCGTCCTCCAGCCTCTGCCAGAGGGGAGACTGATCCGGCAGTATGTCATGCATGCCCCGGATGGCTTGGATATTCTTCGCCATGGTTTCGCGGTCCGAAAACGTCATGTCCAAGGCGCTCAAGCCCGCCTGCGCACCCGCCGGGGGCGCCAGGGTAGCCGAGCAATGGGGCGTCAGGGTAGCTGGCCGGGGTCGAGCGTGAAACGCGCCACGTTGCCGCGGGCGATGGCGTCGAGGTCGAAAGGTTCCCCGGCGACGGTGATTTCCACCGCCGAGGCATTGCCGAGGATGACGGAGTAAGGCGGCTTACCCTCCAGCACGTGGCGGTCACCCTTGCGCATCTCGCCGAACAGCTTGAACTTGCGCTCCTGGTCACGGATGTCGACCCAGCAGGGACCGGTGAACTCCAACACGATGTCTTCCGTCGGCGCGGCATCAGACGGGGCGGCTCCGTCCTCCGCGGCCGTCGTCGACTCGGGCTGGGGTGCCAGCCGCGAGAGTCGTTTGCGCCGCGGGCGCGGGACTTGCCGCCGCGAACGACTGCGCCGGAGCCTGCACGCCGGGGGGCTCGGCGGTCTCCGCGCTCGGGGCGGCAGGAGCGGCCTCGAAGGGAGCCGGGCGCGGTTCCGCTGGCGCTGTCGGGGCGGCCGACGGGGTGTGGCGGGCAACTTCGGGCGGCACCTCCCGCGCCGCGGTCAGTGGGGCCTCGTCCACCTCGTGTTCGGTCGCGTCGACGGACGGCTCGGCGATCCGCGGTTGATTCTGCCACCACAGCCAGGCGAGCCCCGCAAGCACCGCGATGATGATGAGGCTCATGAGCCGCACCGCCAGATGTCCGCTGCCCACCTGCTCCTTGCCGGTACCCAGGGTGCGGGGTTGGAGCACGGGTTCCGCCGCCGGATTGGCCGCGCGATAGGCGTCGAGCAGAACCTCCGGATCCAGGCCAAGCAGCTTGGCATAGTTGCGCATGTAGCCGGTGATGAAGACGGAGCCGGGCAGCGCGTCATAGTCGTCTCGCTCGATCGCCGCGACGATGGCTGGCTTGAGGTGGAGCTGGCTGGCGATGGCGTCGATAGGCAGGCCTCGCGCCTGGCGTGCGACGTGCAAGCGCCGGCCCGGGCCGTCCATTCGTTCCGCGGTCTGTTCGTCTTCTCGGCTGGGCAAGGGTTGGGCGCTCATGGGGCTTGACGGGGGTTAGAGGGCGAGGGCTTCCACCGAGTTCGGATAGGTCTTGCGCAACATGGTCTCGTAAGTGGCCGCGCGCTTGCGCGATCCCAGCTTGCGTTCCACGCGCGCCGCCAGCGAGAGTGACTTCGGTGTCGGCTGGTTGGATTCGAAGTACCTGCTCAGGTGCGTGCGCGCCGATTTGTAGTCGCCGCGCGCGTAGCTCATATCCGCCAGCTCGAACAGGGCAGGCCCGTAGCGCGGGTTGGCGGCGAGCGCGCGGCGGAACTCCGCCTCGGCCTTCTGGCTGTTGCCGGACTGACGGGCGCAGATCCCCGAGTTCGTGATCGCGACCCAAGAGGTGCTGTACAGGGGGTTCGCCAGCGCCGCCTTGAACTGCTTCTCGGCCTCGCCGTAGCGCTTCTGCGCGCAGTAGAAGGAGCCCCAGGCGTTGCGGATGTCCGAGTTCTTCGGGTCCAGCCGCACCGCTTCCGAGAAATGCTTTTCCGCCCGGGCGTTTTCCCCGATGCGCTGGTACAGCACGGCGATCATGTAGTGCGCGCGCGCGTTCCTGGGATCGACGTCGAGTCCCTTCTGTGCCCGCTGCAGGGCGACCTCGAGCTGGCCGCGCCGGTAATACTCCGCCGCCATGGCTACATAGACGTCGCCGGGGCTGTTCAGCTCGGCCGCGCCCAGGTCGCCCGTATCGTCGGAGCCCCGCGTCGCGTTGCCGGCGCAGGCGGTGAGCAGGGCGCAGCCAGCCAGCGTCGCGAGGATTGCTCCGATCCTGACGGGCTTCATGGCGCGGCCACCTGCACCGGCGGCCGTGCGAAGCGTTGCGTGCGATCCTGCACCCGCCCCACCAGCTGGCCGCAAGCGGCGGCGATCTCGTCGCCCCGCGTCTTGCGGGTCATGGTCACGATCCCCGAGCGCAGCACCCGCTGGCGGAAGGCCTCCACCCGATCGGGCGGCGAGGTGCGAAAATCCGACCCGGGAAACGGATTGAAGGGGATCAGGTTCACCTTGGAGGGAACACCCTCGAGCAGGCGGATCAGACGCTTGGCGTGCGTCAGGCTGTCGTTCACTCCGTCGATCATCACGTACTCCCAGGTGATTCGGCGCCGCTTGTCGCCTTGGATGAAGGCCTTGCAGGCGGGGATCAGCTCCTCCAACGGATACTTGCGGTTGATCGGCACCAGTTGGTCGCGCAGGGCGTTGTCGGGGGCATGCAGCGAGACCGCGAGCGAGACGTCGCTCACCTCGCGCAGGCGGTGGATGTTCGGCACGATACCGGAGGTGCTGAGTGTCACGCGATACTTCGAAAGCATGTAGGCGAGATCATCCTGCATCACCGACATGGCGCTCACGACCGCGTCGAAATTAGCCAGGGGCTCGCCCATGCCCATCATCACCACATTGGTCGGGGGCGCGCCCAGCTGGCGCGTCGCGTGCCAGACCTGGCCGATGATCTCGCCCACCGACAGATTACGGTTGAATCCCTGACGCGCGGTGGCGCAGAAGCTGCAATCCAGCGCGCACCCGACCTGCGAGGAGACGCACACCGTGCTGCGTTGGCCCTCGGGGATGAACACGGCCTCGATCCGCTGGCCGTCGGTGAGCTCCATCACCCACTTGCGGGTTCCGTCCGCAGATGGCTGCTCGTGAACCACGCGCGGCAGCCGTATCTCTGCTACGTCCCGCAGCCGCTCGCGCAGGGCCTTGGAGAGATCGGTCATGGCGCCGAGATCCACGACCCCGTGCTTGTGAATCCACTTGAACAGGTTGCGGCCGTGAAAGGCCTTGTAGCCGAGTCCCAGAACGAGCTCCTCGCACCCCTTGAGGTCGAGATCCAGGAGATTGGTTCTGCGAGCCGCGTTAGCGGGTGCTTCCGGATTCGCGATGGTAAGTGTGGATTCGGTGGCCATGATGGCGCTGGCTGCGCGGTCCTCCCGCCTGCGCGGGTATTGTAGTGTGCGATGATCCGCCGCTCGGCGGCGGGACCTCCTTGCCAATACGAACGCGAAAGTCTACTAAGAGCCGGGCCGGGGGGCAATGCGCCTCTGCGCGGCGCAAGGCCGCGCGCGGAGCGCGTTGGCGGCGCGGATGCCTGCCGCACGGGCGCGACACAGGCCTGAGGACCGGGTAGCCTATGGCGACCTGACCAGCGGTCCTGGACCGCGATCGCTTTGGAGCTTGCACCCCCATGGCCTGCTACGACGTCTTCAATGGTGATGCTGACGGCATTTGCGCCCTGCAGCAATTGAGGTTGGCCGATCCACGGGACTCCGTCCTGGTGACCGGCGTCAAGCGTGACATCGCCCTCCTTGACCGCGTGGCGGCGGGTGAGGGTGACGAGGTCATCGCGCTCGACATCTCGCTCGACAAGAACCGCGACGCCCTGCTCGGGCTTGCTCGGACGCGGCGCCCGCGTCCGCTACTTCGACCACCATTACCCGGGCGAGATACCGGAGCATCCGGGGCTCGACAGCCACATCGAGACGCTTCCGGACAAGGGGACGAGCCTGCTGGTGGACGACTACCTGGGTGGCAGGTACCGGGCCTGGGCCGTGGTCGGCACCTTCGGCGACAACTTCGATGCCGCGGCCCGACGCGCGGCCGAGGGCCTGGGTCTCGACGAGGCGGCGCTTGCCGCGCTGCGCGAGCTGGGTATCTGCCTCAACTACAACGGCTACGGCGCGCGCGTGGAGGATCTGCATTTCGCGCCGGACGATCTCTTTCGCCGCCTGCAGCCGTACGAGGACCCGCTGGATTTCATCGCCGGAGACGAGACCTTCGTCGCGCTGCGCGAGGGATTCGCCGGCGACATGGCCAAGGCCCGCGCCGTCGCGCCGGCGCTGGAGGACGAGAGGCACGCGGTCTACGTGCTGCCGGCGGATGCCTGGGCGCGGCGGGCGAGCGGCGTGTTCGCCAACGAGCTCGCTCAAGGCGCCCCGCAACGCGCCCACGCCCTACTTACCCGACTGCCCGCGGGGGGCTTCGTGGTGAGCGTGCGCGCGCCGCTCGCGACCAAGGAGGGTGCCGACGAGCTCTGCCGCCAATTCCCGACCGGCGGCGGCCGCAAGGCGGCGGCGGGTATCAATGACCTGCCCGACGCGTCCTACGACGAGTTCGTCAAGCGTTTCACTGCGGCGTTTTAAGCAGGGCGGCCGCGCGCGGCGCCGCCCTGGTCGGCGTCTGGAACCAGGGTCCAGGGACCCACACCTCAGGATCATGAGCCGCTGAACGCCTGTTGGCCCACAAGCTGCGCAACGATCTGCAGACCGCCGCGCTGACGGCATTGCTCGCGTTGCTGTGCGCCTATCTCGCATGGTTCGTCGGCGGGCCGGTTCTCGCGTGGGGGGCGATCGTGGCGGTGGCGGCCCTCTATTTCGCCAACCCAGCCGCCTCGCCGCGCCTGGTGATGCCGCTCTACCAGGGGCGGGCGATCTCCCCGGCCGAGGCGCCGCGACTGTACCGGATACTCTCCGAGCTGTCGCGGCGCGCCGGGCTCGACCGCCCGCCGGCGCTCTTCTACCTCCCGACGCGGTTGATGAACGCCTTCACCATCGGGGGGCGCGAGGACGCCGTGATCGCCGTCTCCGACGGATTGCTGCGGCGCATGGACCTGCGGGAATTGACCGGGGTGCTCGCCCACGAGGTGAGTCATCTTGCCAATGGGGATACGCGGGTGATGGCCTTCGCCGACCTGGTGAGCCGCATCACCTCCGTGCTGAGCCTGGTCGGGCAACTGCTCCTCCTCGCCAGTTTGCCGCTGTGGCTGTTTTCCGCCGCCGACATCCCCTGGCTGCCGATCCTGGTGCTGATGCTTGCCCCGACCTTGAGCGCCCTGGTCCAGCTCGCCCTCTCGCGCAGCCGGGAGTATGAGGCGGATCGCAGCGCGGCAGCGCTGTCGGGAGATCCGGCAGGGCGAAGCTGCCCTAGCCGAGATTATTGGTCGCAACAAGGAGTTGGCCTCGATTCTGGACAACGCCCTGCCAGGCAGGTATAACGCCAGTCGACATCCCGTTGTCCGAGGCCCGGCGCTTGAACCTGCGAGAGATTGTCCTACAACCCGTTGCTGCGCATGAAGAGGGACGCTTCCAGGCCCTGATGGGGGCCTATCACTACCTCGGGGCGTTGCCGAAGATCGGCCACACCCTGTGGTATGTCGCCACCTGGAACGGGCAGTGGCTGGCCCTGCTGAGCTTCTCCGCGGCGGCCTGGAAGTGCGCGGCGCGCGACATCTGGATCGGCTGGGATTTCCGCCACCAATACGACCGCCTGCACTTGGTCGCCAACAACAGCCGGTTTCTGATCCTGCCCGAGTACCACGTCGCGAACCTCGCTTCGCGGGTGCTGGCCTTGAGCGAACGCCGTCTGGCCAGCGATTGGCGGGAGCGCTTCGGTTACCCGCTGCTGTTGCTGGAGACCTTTGTCGATCCGCGGCGTTTCCACGGCACGATCTACCGCGCCGCCAACTGGTGCTATGTGGGTGATACCCGCGGTTTTCGCCGAACTCGCACGGGCTACAGCGCCGCGCCGAGCGCCGCCAAACGCGTCTTTGTCCGCCCTCTGCACGCCCAAGCCCAGGCCTGCCTGTCGTCTCCCGTACTCGACCCCCAGTATCGTCACGGAGCCCCGAACATCATGTTGAGCGCCGAACAGATGGTCTCTCTGCCCGACTTCTTTGCCGACATCCCCGATCCCCGCCGCGGCCAGGGACGCCTCCACCCCCTGCCCGCGGTGCTGGCCATCGCCGCGGGTGCCACCCTGTGCGGCATGCGCGGCTACAAAGCCATCAGCCTGTGGGCCGAAGACCTTGGCCAGAAGGCGCGGGCGCGCTTTCGCTGTTGCTACCGCAACCGTCGCTACGCGGTACCCAGTCGTACCGTCATCCGCGAGGTGCTCACCCGCGTTGACCCGGATGCCTTGGACAGCGCCCTACAACGCTGGAACACCCAGCGGGCCGCGACCGACGAAGGGCTGGCCATCGACGGCAAGACGATGTGCAATGCCATCGATGCCGAAGATCGCCAGACCCACATCCTCGGCGTCGTCGGCCACCAGAGCCAGACCTGCCACACTCAAAAAAAGTCGGCTCCCTGCCCGTAGGCGGCAGCGACGAGGTCAAGCAAACCAACGAGATCGGGATGGTCATCCCGCTGCTGGAACCCATCGATATCGCTGGCAAGACCATCACCGCCGACGCCCTGCTGACCCAACGCAAGCTCGCCCAATACCTCATCGAGCGCAACGCCGACTACGTCTTCACCGTCAAAGGCAATCAGCCGATCTTGCGCGAAGACATCCGCCTATTCTTCCAGGGCCGCGGCACACCCGACTTCACCGAGCCGCTCACCCTGGCCCATGGCCGCATCGAGCAGCGCTGCATTTGGACCAGCACCGCCCTCAACGACTACCTCGACTTCCCCGGTGTCGGCCAAGTCTTCGTCATCGCGCGCCCCACCATCGAGAAGACCACCGGTAAGACCACGACCGAAACCGTCTACGGCATCACCAGCCATTCCCCGACAACCGCCAGCGCCGCGGCCATCCTGGCCTTCAACCGCGGCCACTGGACCGTCGAGAACGGCTGCCACTACATCCTCGACTGGAACTGGGACGAGGATCGCTGCACCATCCGCACCGGACACGGTCCCGAGAACATTACCGCCCTACGCCGCTTCGCCACCGGTGCCATCAGGTCCAAGTCCCGCGATACCGTCGCCGCGACCATCCAGCGCCTGGCGCGCAATGTCCGCCTGGTCTTCGACTACCTGCGCATGACCGACAACTCCCGGCACCGTTCGCCGTCCCTCCAAGCTCAGGCGGGCTAGAACGGATTCGCCGTGGAGATCCGGAGGGACTGGTCTCGGCCCTGCGGAAAATGGACTACTATCAGGCGGGTCTGTGGGAGCGCGTGGTACTCCCCGGGCGGCGTCTGCCGGATCCGTCTCTGCTCCGTACCCATCCGCCGACGGCGGACCGGGTAGGGCGCCTGCTGGAGCTGCGGGAGCGCGAGGAGCTGCCGCGTGCCGTGGCGCTGTCTCTTACGCGGCCGCGGCCGGACCGATACGATATGCTCGCCGGGCGCGTGCCGTCGCGGCCTCGCTGGCACATTGGCGGCCTCTGGTACTGACCAAGGACTGGCAAGCGCCCGGAGGGCCTGCGCCGTCTGTTGAACAGGTGACAGTCGGCCCGCATCTTTCGCGGCGGCAGGGCGAAACGGTTCGCGTTTCCTGAGACCAATGCGCATTACATCCACCCAAAGAGGAAAATCCAGATGCCCAACTTCAGTGATCTGATCGGTGCTTTCATGCAGAACGCGACGGCCCCCTCCGGGCAGAATCGGATGGGGAACGCCCTGGAGCAGCTGCAGCGGCAGCGTGCTGGAGAGCCGGCCGGAGCGGGCGGTCTCGGAGGCGGCTTGCTCGATGGCGTGCTCGACGCCGTCAAGGGGGGTCTGGGCAGCGCGGCGCAAAACCCGCTGCAGGCGGGCGGCATCGGCGCGGTTCTCGGATCGCTGCTCGGCGGCGGAGGCGATTCGGTGAAGGGCGCCCTCGGCGGTGGGGCGCTTGCCATGCTTGCCGGGGTGGCGATGAAGGCCCTGATGAACGGCGGCCAGGCGCAAGGCGCCAGCCCCTTCTCGGGCGGGGCCGTGCCCCTCGGGCTCAAGGCGCCGGAGACCCCCGATGAGGCGCGGACCTCTGGAGCAAAACGCCTCCCTGGTGCTGAAGGCCATGATCAACGCGGCCAAGTCCGACGGCGAGATCGGTCCCAAGGAAGTGGAGCGCATCGTCGGGAAGCTCAAGGAGTCGGGTCTGGACCAGGACACCCAGAAATGGGTGTTGGCGGAGATGAGCAAGCCCCTGGATCTCGACGCCTTCGTCGCGGAAATCCCCGGCGCCTGAGGCCGCCGCCGAGGTCTATGCCGCCTCCCTGCTCGCCATCGAGGTGGACACCGACGCCGAGCGGGCGTATCTGCAGCAGCTCGCCCAGCGCACCGGCCTCAACCCGGCGGTGGTGCAGTACATCAACCAGACGCTGGGCGTGGCCTAGGTCGCGGCGGAGCCGAGGCCCCGCGGCGCGCGCGATTTCCCGGGTTTCCTTAGCTCCCCAGGTGGCGGCGCAGGGCCGTGGCGGTATGTGAGCCCGCGGCCTGCGCAAGGGCCTCCGGCGGTCCCTGCGCGACGATGCGGCCACCCGCGTCGCCGCCCTCGGGACCGAGATCGATGATCCAGTCGGCCTCGCGCGATCATGTCCAGGTTGTGCTCGATCACCAGCACCGTGTGCCCCGCGTCGACCAGCCGGTGCGAGCACCGCGACCAGCCGCTCCACATCGGCCATGTGCAGGCCCACGGTGGGTTCGTCGAGCACGTACAGGGTCGGCTTGCCCGAGGGACCGTCCGACCGAGCGCGTCGGGCCTTCGCAAGCTCGGTGACCAGCTTGATGCGCTGGGCCTCGCCGCCGGAGAGGGTCGGGCTCTGCTGGCCGAGGGTGAGGTAGCCCAGACCCACGTCCTGGAGCAGGGTGCAGCGGGTGGTGCACCGCCGGATGGGCGGCGAAGACCTCCGCCGCCTCGTCCACGCCGAGCGCTAGCACCTGGCCGATGTCGAGGCCCTTGTAGCGCACCTCCCGGGTCTCCCGGTTGAAGCGGCTGCCGGCGCAGACCTCGCAGGAGACCTTCACGTCCGGCAGGAAGCTCATCTCCAGCCGCTGGAACCCCTGGCCCTCGCACGCATCGCAGCGGCCGCCCTTGGTGTTGAACGAGAACCGACCCGGCCCCCAGCCGAGGATGCGCGCGTCCGGGGTCGCGGCGAACAGTCGCCGGATGCGGTCCCAGAAGCCGACGTAGGTGGCGGGGCAGGAGCGGGGGGTCTTGCCGATGGGGGTCTGGTCCACCTCGAGCACGCGGCTCAGGCCCTGCCAGCCCGAGAGCGCGTCGCAGCCGTGCAGCGCGGTCTTGCGGCCCTGCGTGCGCCGGGGACGCTCACCAGCGAGAAGCTCGCGCAGGCTGTGCACCAGCACCTCCCGCACCAGGGTGGACTTGCCGGAGCCCGAGACGCCGGTAACGCAGACCAGGCGGCCGAGTGGCAGGCGCAGGTCCGAACCCTTCAGGTTGTTCAGCCGGGCGCCCTTGATGGTAAGCCAGCCGAGGTCGCCGACGGTGCCCCGAGTCGGTCGGGAGCGTACGAAGGGGCGGCTCAGGTAACGCCCGGTGATCGAGCTCGGATTCCGGGCCAGCTCTTCCGCCGTGCCCTGGGCGACGAGCTCGCCGCCCCTTACGCCGGCCCCGGGGCCGAGGTCGATGACATGCTCGGCGCGGCGGATCGTCTCCTCGTCGTGCTCCACCACCACGATGGTGTTGCCCTTGGCCTCCAGCCGGGCGAGGGTGTCGAGCAGCATCCGGTTGTCCCGCGGGTGCAGGCCGATGGTGGGCTCGTCAAGCACGTAGCAGACCCCCTGCAGGTTGGAGCCGAGTCTGCGCCGCGAGGCGGATGCGCTGGGCCTCCCCGCCGGAGAGGGTCGGCGCGCTCCGATCCAGGCTGAGGTAGCCCAGTCCCACCGCGCGCAGGAACTCGAGGCGGCTGCGCGCCTCGGCGAGCAGGTCCCGCGCGATGGCCGCCTCCCGTGCATCGAGGTCGAGCTTCTCCAGGGCGTGCGCAACCTGCTCCACGGACAAGGCCGCGTAGTCGGCGATGGATCGCTCCCGGAAGCGCACCGCCAGGGCCTCCGGTCTCAGGCGCCGGCCCTCGCAGGCGGGGCAGGTCTCGGGCTCCGCCCGCGGCGCCTCCAGCCATGCCCGTTCCTCGCCGGTCTGCTCCGCGTCGAAGCCCGGCAGGACCTGCCCGGTTCCGAAACAGCCTGGGCACCAGCCGTGCTTGGAGTTGTAGGAGAACAGCCGCGGGTCCGGCTCCTCGAAGGCGCGACCGCAGCCGGGACAGGCGCGCTGCGTGGAGTAGGGGACCTCGTCGCCCCAGCCCTCGCCATCCGCCGCCACCACGCGCGCCAGCCCTTTGCCGTGGTCCAGGGCGCGGTTGAGCAGGTCGGCAAGCGCGGGCTCCGCCGCGGCGGAGACCTCGATCTCTCCCACCGGCAGGTCGATGCTGTGCTCGCGGAAGCGGTCGAGGCGCGGCCAGTGGTCGGTGGGGACCGGCTCCCCGTCCACGCGCAGCGATGAAGTAGCCCTTACGGCTCGCCCAGTTGGCCAGCTCCGTGTAGTAGCCCTTGCGGGCGACGACCAAGGGGGCCATGACGCAGACGCGGCGTCCGGCGAAGTCAGTCAGCACCCGGTCGAGGATGGCCTCCCGGCTCTGGGGCTGGATGGGGATGCGGCACTCGGGGCAGTGCTGGACGCCGAGCTTGACGAACAGCAGACGCAGGAAGTGATGGATCTCGGTCAGGGTCGCCGACGGTGCTCTTGTGGCCGCCGCGGCTGGTGCGCTGCTCGATGGCGACGGTCGGCGGGATGCCGAAGATGGCATCCACGTCCGCCCGCGCGGCCGGCTGCACGAACTGGCGGGCATAGGCGTTGAGGGACTCCAGGTAGCGGCGCTGGCCCTCGGCGAACAGGATGTCGAAGGCCAGGGTACTCTTGCCGCTGCCGGAGACGCCGGTGATGACCGTGAGCTTGTTCGCGGGGGATCGAGAGCGTGAGGTCCTTGAGGTTGTGCTCGCGGGCGTGGTGGATCTCGATCGCGGGCGGGCCGGGCGTGCGCCGCGGGGCTCGGTGTCGGGGGCGCCTCCGATGATCGTGCGATCGAGTCGGGCTCTGCATAGTCGCGCAGCGCCTTGCCGGTGTGGCTCGTCGGGTGAGCGGCGATCTCCGCCGGCGTGCCGGTGCAGACGATCTCGCCGCCGCCATCCCCGCCCTCGGGGCCCAGGTCGATGAGCCAGTCGGCGGCGCGGATGACGTCCAGGTTGTGCTCGATGACCAGCAGGGAGTGGCCCTTCCGCAGCAGACGCCGGAACGCCTTGAGCAGGGTCGCGATGTCGTCGAAGTGCAGCCCGGTGGTGGGCTCGTCGAGCAGGAACAGGAGCCCGCTCCTGGGCCTGCCGCGCCCCGTCGACTTGGCCAGGTGGCCGGCGAGCTTGAGGCGCTGCGCCTCGCCGCCGGACAGGGTCGGCACCGGCTGGCCCAGGCGCAGGTAGCCGAGGCCCACGGCCTGCAGGGGCTCCAGACCGCGCTTGACCTCCGGGTGCTCGGCGAAGAAGCCCGAGGCCTCGGTCACCGTCATCTCCAGCACGTCGGCGATGGACCGGGCCGGTTCGCCCCGCCGGGCAGCAGTCTCACCTCCAGCACCGGCTGTCGGTAGCGCCTGCCATCGCAGTCCGGGCAGCGCAGATAGACGTCGGAGAGGAACTGCATCTCCACGTGCTCGAAGCCGGAGCCGCCGCAGGTGGGGCAGCGCCCGTTGCCGGAGTTGAAGCTGAAGGTGCCGGCGGTGTAGCCGCGCTCGCTGGCCAGGGGCTCGGCGGCGAACAGCTTGCGGATGGGGTCCAGGGCGCCGACGTAGCTGGCCGGGTTGGAGCGGGAGGTACGGCCGATGGGGGACTGGTCGAGCAGCACCACGTCCGCGATCAGGCTCGGCGCCCTGATCGCCTCGTGCTCGCCCGGCGGCTCCTCCGGCTTGCCCTTGAGCTTGGCGAGCGCGTTGAAGAGCACGTCCTGCACCAGGGTCGACTTGCCCGAGCCGGAGACCCCGGTGACCACGACCAGGCGGCCCAGCGGGATCGTCGACGTCGATGCCCTTCAGGTTGTGTGCGTCGGCGCCGAGGATCTCGAGCGCCGGGTCGTCCGTGGGGCGGGGAGGCGGTACTCCGGTTCGCCGCCGACGCAGCGGCGCCCGGCGAGTAGTCGCCGGTGAGGGAATCCGGGGCCGCGATCAGCTCCGCCGGGCGTGCCCTGGAACACCAGCCGCCCGCCGTGCTCGCCGGGGCCCGGGCCGATGTCCAGGATGCGGTCGGCGGCCAGCATCACCTGGGGGTCGTGCTCCACGACCAGCAGGTGTTGCCCTGGTCCCGCAGCCGCTGGAGCACGCGCGACGACCCGGTCCATGTCCCGCGGGTGCAGGCCGATGCTGGGCTCGTCCAGCACGAACAGGGTGTTGACCAGGGAGGTGCCCAGCGCCGTGGTCAGGTTGATGCGCTGGACCTCGCCGCCGGACAGGGTGCGGGACTGGCGGTCCAGGGTCAGGTAGCCGAGACCCACTTCGCCAGATAGCGCAGGCGGGAGCGGATGCCGTCCAGAGGAGCTCCATGGCCTGGTCCAGGCGCATCGGAGCCAGCGCTCGAAGAACTCCCGGCAGCGATCGATGGGCAGCCGCATCAGGTCGTGGATATTCAGGCCCGGCAGGGTCTCCCAGGCGTCCTGGTCCATGGCGACCCGGGCGTGGCGGAAGCGCATCCGCGGTTCGAGGACGGCGTCGGCACCCTCCCTGCTGCCGACGCGCCAGTCCAGGGCCTCGTCCTTGAGCCGCGCCCCGCCGCAGTCGGCGCACGGGTCGTAGGCGCGGTAGCGGGAGAGCAGCACCCGCACGTGCATCCTGTAGGCGCGCCCCTCCAGCCAGTCGAAGAAGCGCCGTACGCCGTACCAGACCCCCTGCCCCACTCGCCCTCGCCCTCGAGGACCCATCGGCGGTCCGCCTCGGTGAGGTCGCGCCAGGGCACGTCGGTCGGGATGCCTCGGTCGTGGGCGAAGCCCATCAGGTCTTCCTGGCTTTCGGAGTAGCTGTCGGACTGGAAGGGCTTGATCGCCCCCTCGATCAGGGACTTGCCTTGGTCCGGCACGACCAGGTCCCAATCGATGCCGATGGTGCGTCCGAAGCCGCGGCAGGTTTCGCAGGCGCCCACCGGCGAGTTGAAGGAGAACAGGTTCGGCGTCGGGTCCCGGTAGGCGATGTCGCAGTCCGGGCAGTGCAGGTCGGTCGAGAAGCGCCAGGGCGCGCCGGGTTCCCGGCTCTCATCCATGGGATAGACTCGGACACGGCCGTGCCCGTGGTCGAGCGCCGACTCCAGGGCCTCGACGGCGCGGCCGCGGTTGTCCGCGCTCAGGCGCAGGCGGTCCTGGATGACCTCGATGCGCGTCCGGCGTCCTCGCGCAGGATGCGGATGTAGCCCTGCTGGGCCAGCAGCTGCTCGATCTCCTCGCGGGAGAAGCCGTCCGGCACCGGCACCCGGAAGACGATCAGGGCGCGGTGTCGTCGCCCGTCAGTCCCGCCGGCTCAGGTCCTCCCAGATGCTCTCCGGCGTGTCCCGTCGCACCTCGCGCCCGCAACCGCGGCAGAACAGGCGCGCCGCGCGGGCGAACAGGAGCTTCAGGTGATCGTTGAGCTCGGTCATGGTGCCCACCGTGGAGCGGGACGTGCGCACCGGGTTGGTCTGGTCGATGGCGATGGCCGGCGGGATGCCCTCGATGCGGTCCGCGCGCCGGACGGTCCATGCGGTCCAGGAACTGGCGGGCGTAGGGGGAGAAGGTCTCGACGTAGCGCCGCTGGCCCTCGGCGTAGATGGTATCGAAGGCGAGCGACGACTTGCCGGAGCCGGAGACGCCGGTGATGACGATCAGCTCGCCGAGCGGGAGGTCGAGGTCGAGCTCCTTGAGATTGTTCTGGCGGACGCCGCGCAGGCGGATGCAGTCGGGATGCTCTGGCATTCGGTAGCGTATCCGGGCTTCCGGGATAAACCAGACATGATGCCACGCGCGGTACGCCTGCGCCCGCTTGGGCTGGCGTCGCGCAGCTGACGCCAAGAGATAAGGAGTGGGAATCGTGTTCGAGCTGATTCGGGATTTGGGGCGGCTGATCAGTGCCTGGCAGGACTGGTTCGCCGCCCAGGGATTGCTGCTTCAGATCCTGAGCGCTGCCGCCGCGCTCGCGGTCCTATGGGTGCTGTGGATCCTGGTGCGGGTGCTGATGGTGGCCTTGCGCGCCGCGTTTCGCGGATTGTGAGGCCCCCGCCCCCGCGCCTGGCGTACGGGAGCGGGGCGACAGCGCCGCCCCACATCGGGTTGGCCGTGCGGGGCTATTGTCCGGCGCCCAGGGGTGCCGGCGCATACCCGGGCGCCCGAGGATAACCCATGCCCGGCCCGCCGCCTCCGCCGGGACCCCAGTTGCCCTGTCGACCGCCGCGGAGGTTGGCGCGCATCTGGTCGAACTTCGAGCGCTGGGTGTCGGTGAGCAGCGACGAGATGCGTCCGTGGGTCCGCCCCCTCATGGCGGTGCGCGTGGCCTGCTGCTCCTCGAGGACGCCCTTGACCTGTGCCTGCTGGTCCGCGGTCAGGTCAAGCTCCCGCGTGAGGAAATCGAGGCGGCGGTTGATCCGCTGCGCCGGGTCGCCTCGCATACCGCCCATCCGGCCGGGCCCGTAACCGCCCCCCGGGGGGCCGTAACCGCCGCCCGGTTGGACCGCGGGCGGGGTTGCCCCCTGCTGGAAGCATGGGCCATATCCCCACCCCGGCCCCTGCGCGAGGCTGACGGTGGTGGCTGCGGCGGTCATGATGCCGAAACCGATTGCGAGCATGGTCTTGTTCATGGTTCGTCTCCTGTTCTCGAATCCTGGGTCGTCGATCGGCGGCGTTTGCCCTTCCGATGCCTTAACGATAGCGGGCGACCGTGGAGACTCCTTGCAGGGACTTGGGAAAGAATGTGAAAGCCGCGCCCCGCGAATTCCGGAATCCGAGACTTCGGCATCCGGAGGGGGTTCAGCTCGGGCCGCCCCGGGACAGGGCTTCCTCGGTCGCCCTGTCCTCGTAGCGATAGCCGACGCCGTAGACGGAGTGAATGAGCTCACGATCCGGCACCAGCTCCGTGAGCTTGCGTCTGAGCTTCTTCACGTGGCTGTCGATGGTGCGGTCGGAGACGACGCGATGATCGTGATAGATGCGGTCCATCAGCCGCTCGCGGCTGAAGATGCGCCCTGGCGCGGAATGCAGGGTGGCGAGGAGGGCGAACTCGACCGCGGTCAGCTCGGCCTCGCCCCCCGCGGCGTGTACCCGGAGGCTGCCCTCGTCGAGGGTCAATCGCCGGCTCTCGGCCTCGACCTGAGATCCGGCCCGACGCAGCACCGCTTTCACCCGGGCCACCACCTCCCGCGGGCTGTAGGGCTTGCACACATAGTCGTCGGCGCCCAGCTCCAGCCCTAGAAGGCGATCGATCTCCTCGATGCGGGCGGTGGTCATGATGACGGGTACCCGGCTGAACGCGCGGATGTCGCGGCAGATGTCGAGCCCGTCGCGTCCCGGCAGCATCAGATCCAGCAGCACAAGGGCGGGGTCGTGGGAGCGAATCCAGTCGACGACCGGCGGTCCCTCGGCGAGCTGGTGGGTTTCGTAACCGGCCGCCTGCAGATAATCCGCCAGCAGCCCGGCGAGCCTCTCCTCGTCCTCGACGATCAATATCAGGTCGCTCATGATCCGACGGGAAGCCTGATCCGTATCCAGAGGCCGCCCAGGGGCGAGGGGCGGGCCTCGATGGTCCCGCCGTGGGCCTCGACGATGTTCTTGCAGATGGCGAGCCCGAGCCCCGTGCCGCCGTTGTCGCGGCTACGGGAGGCCTCGACCCGGTAGAGCCGCTCGAAGAGCTGCGGCAAGGATCCAGGGGGGACGCCGGGTGCCGTGTCCTGCAGGTCGATGACCAGGTTGCGGCCGTCCAGCTCCAGCCCGATGCGCAGGCCGCCTCCCGCGTCCGAATACCGCAGGCTGTTGCGGAGCAGGTTTCTGAACAGCTGGGACAGCCGGTGCTCGTCGGCCTGCAGGATCACGGGCTGCTTCAGCCGGTTTTCGACGTTCAGCGTCAGGCCCGCGGCGGCGAATTCGCCGCGGAAGGCGTCCAGGTCGCCCTCGAGGACCTCGACCGGATCGGTCTCCTGCTTGTGGTAGGCCAGCGCGCCCAGGTCCGTCATCGACAGGTCATGGAGGTCATCCACCAGGCGCCCCAGGCGCATCACGTCGCCGTGGAGGGAATCCACTGCCGCCCTTTCCAGCGGGCGCACGCCGTCCTGCAGGGCCTCGATCTCGGCACGCAGCAGGGCGAGGGGGGTGCGCAGCTCGTGGGAGATGTCGGCCACCCAGCGGCGGCGGGCGTGCTCGTTGCGTTCCAGCGTCTCTGCCAGGGCGTTGATGTCGCGACCCAACCGCCCCAGCTCGTCGTCACCCGTTATGGGCACCCGGGCGCCGAAGTCTCCGGCGGCGAGGCGCCTGGCGGTGTCGCGAAAGCCGAGCACGGGGCGCGACAGCCGTCTGGACAGCGGGAAGGCGAAGGCGGCGGAGAGCAGGATCATGCCCAATGCGATGATCGCGAGTGAGGTGGTCTGGCGCTCCCGGAAGCGCAGCTCGCCGGTGTCGGGGATGAAGGGACCGGGTATCAGGGCGAGCTCTCCGATCCGCTCGTCGTTCAGCCGCAGGGGAAATCTCAGGGTCCCGGCCGCCAGATCGTCTCGTCCATAGATCAGGGTGCCGTCCGCACCCAGGAGCATGAGCCGCATCTCCAGGCGCAGGGGTTCTCCATCCGGCCTCTGGGCATGATTCAGAACCGGGGTAGGCGGCCAGACCCCTGGCTCCTCGAAGGTGTGGCGGAGCCAGCGGCCCATTCGCCGGCCGGGAGCGCGGTGCGCGCCGAGCGCGGGCGAATCCCGCTCGCGCAGCGGGCCCTCTCCCCGGTCGAGCAGCACGGCGATCCACAGGCGTTTGTCCGCCGCGAGGCGCTCCCAGCCCCCGTCCTGCTCGTAGCGCTCGATCAGGCGCTCGGCGATGGCGTCTACCCGCTCTTGCTGGCGCGCCTCGGCCAGCTCCAGCAGCCCGTTGTGGAAGGACCAGTGCATGAACGCCTGCATGCCAAGCACGGCTAGGGTGCTCGCGGTCAGCAGGGTCAGGAACAGTTTTGTGCGGATAGACAGGTTCACGGGCATTGCTCCCAATGCCCATTATGGATTGCGTTCGTGCAGGAATTAAGGAGCTTACCCGGTCGCCGCGAGTCTCCGCCGCCCCTGCAGCCAGTCCAGCACGAAGTGCAGCACGGTCTCCGGGCGGTTGAGATCGAGCAGTGGGAGTTCACGGGCGAGCGGAAAAGGAGCGTCGGCGGCGACGGCGATCACGTGGGAATCGGTGGCGTGGATCAAGGGCCTGCCCAGCGCGGGCCGGTAGAGCTCGATCTTGGGGATCGGCTCGTGCTTGAACCCCTCCACCAGCACCAGGTCGAGCTCGCGGGTGTCGATGCAGGGCAGCAGCTCCGCGAGCCGGGGCTCGCCGGTCGGCCGGGCGCATTCCCTGATCAGGGCCACCCGTTGGCGCGAGGCGATGAGCACCTGGTCGGCGCCGGCCTTGCGCAGCTGGTAGCTGTCCTTGCCCGGCTGGTCGATCTCGAAGCTGTGGTGGGCGTGCTTGAGCAAGGCCAGCCTGAGTCCCGCCTCCTTCAGCCCGGGGATCAGCCGCTGCAGCAGGGTGGTCTTGCCGGTCCCGCTGTAGGCGCAGAATCCGAGCAGCGGGACTGAACATTGCACGGTCACGGGGAGACCTCCCGCGTCAGCCGCTCCGCCTCGTCGACGGAGTTGATGTTGGAGAATGCCCGCGGGCGGTCGCTGAAGTCCGCCAGCGCGACCCGGTGCAATGCGTACCAGCGGTCGATCTTGCGTTCTCCTGCGTCCAGGAAACGGTCGAGGCTCGCTGCCAGCGCGATGGGAATCAGCGCGTAGACTGGCTGCATGCGCTCGCCGTCCGTCGCTACCGCGATCTCCGCGCGCTGATCGGCCACGGCTGCACAAAGACGGCCGACCAGGTCAGGGGCGGGGAAGGGGCCGTCACACGGAACCGTGACGATCCAGGGCGTGTCCACCGCCGACATGGCGCTGGCGAAGCCGGCCAGGGGGCCCTGGAACCCATCGAACCCATCGCTGATCACCGGGAGACCGTAGCCGGCGTAGGCCTCTCGGTTGCGATTGGCGTTGATCATGACCCGGGCGACCTGGGGCGATAGCGCCTCGAGCACCCATTCGATGAGGGGACGTCCGGCGAAGGGGACCAGCCCCTTGTCCTGTCCGCCCATGCGGCGCGCCTGGCCGCCGGCGAGGATGATGCCGGTGATCCGCTCGCGCCGGGGTTTCTCGCTCTCCATTTGAGTAGTCCTCGAACCGCATGGGAAAACATGCATGCGGGATTCTTTAGACCCAACAGGGCACAAACGCAAGAGTGATGCCACTCCGCCTGCGCGGCTGCACGACCTGCCGACGGAGACGCGCTGACGGTTTGGCCGCTACCCCGTCGGCGCTGCCGGTGCAGCGATTTGGCTGGCGTCGAGGTCGCGGTCGGGACTGGTTGTCCGCTCGGCGGGGGTGGGCTGCCGTTTGCCCGCGGGCGGGACTCATTTGACGCGGGCGCGGTGGCCGCCGCGACAGAATGTCGCACCTCGGGGACACACTTTGCGGCCGGGAACCCGCGACCTTCGGGCCGCCCTCGTCGGTCAGGACGTCCGGCAGGATCGACCGCCGACCGCGCTACTGGACCTCACCCTCGATCGTGGCGGTCTCGCCCTTGTTGTCTGTCCACCGGATCGCGATCGCATCGCCTACCTTGCCCTCCCTGAGATCGAAGGAGAGGTAGGGATTGGCGGACACGCCCCAACCCCAGTCGAGGGTGAGCACGGGGGTCCCGTTGTGCTCGCACACGACCTCGCGAATGAAGTGCCGCGGCAGCAGTTCTCCCGTACCTGGGTTCTTCCGGCTGCCGGTTTCCATCGGATGTTTCATCAGCACCTTGACCGTCACCACGCCGTCCCTGAGTCGGGCGCGAACCCTTCCTGCGTCTTCGTTTGCCATGTCTTGTATGCCTCAAGCTCGGTTTACGCGGGGTTGCCCCCTCAGCCGCCGCAGCCGCCGGCGGTAACCTTGACCGGTCGCGTCCTGCGATAGAGTTTGCCGTCGGCCTCGACGACGGCAATCAGGTTGCCCGACTCGCCGAGCTTGACGCGCAGTGCAAGCCTGGGCGCCACCGCGGGCGTGAAGCGGGCACGGGCGAGCAAGGGGAAGGGATTCTTGTCCGAGAACAGGCTAACCGAGTCCGCCGCGGCGAGCGCGACCCGGATCTCGACCGGGACGTTGCGGCCGTTCTCCGCGATGTCGGGTGCCTCGATGCCGACCAGATCGCTGTCCTCGATCGGGCGCTCGCCGAACAGGAGCCGCTCGGCGTCGTCCAGCTTCTCGGCATGGAAGGCGTCGGCCGGCCACTGCGCCAGCAGTCTTCTGGGCAGGATCGTCCCGGCACCGATCAGCAGGGACAGCTGCGCGGTGCTAACCGCTGCCCTCAGCAATGTTCTGCGCTTCATTCGTCGTCTCCTTGCCGTCGCGTCGAAGGTTCTTGGGGAGGATGTTTGAGGGGGCCTTGCGGGGCGGGAGGGGGCAAGGCGTCTCATCGAGCTCAGGATCCGATCAGAGCTCCCAGTACACGGCCTGCTTGTCGAGCGCGAGGGCGTAATGTTTCTGTAATCGCGCATGGGCGTACGGTTTACCTGCCCCAGACGCGACCGGTACCGGACAGAGGGGGGACTATCGATAAGCTCTCCATCGCAGCGCGGCATCAGCACCCGTCGTCCTCGACCATGGCGTTGCCAGACTCGGGGTCTTTGCGTACCTCGCCCTCATCGTCGGTCTGCTTTACGCGGATAAACATCATGCTGTGCACCCGATTGAACTCATCCTCTATGGCGCGTTCGACATCGATGTCCCGAAGTCCCTCGTAGATGTAGATTCGGCCTGATGCCTCGGCCTGAAGCTCGGCCGGGGTTGGGTCGAAGAGTCGGCGCAGCTCGATCCCACTCACGTCGACCGCGAGAGAACCGGTGCTCATGGCGAGTAGCAGGCTGCTGATCCAAAATCGCATTGGCTCGTTCTCCTTCCGCTGTTGGGGAATGTCGACGGCAATTCCGACTAACGTAGTAAGATTAGCGTATCAACTGGCCCGGTTTTGTAGGAAATATCCGAAGTTGCCGCTCCCTTTCGCCGGCGTGCCGCCTCGCAGTAGCCATGCGTCGCTCGCGGTGACGCTATGCTCGCGACGGGGCGGCTTGGGTCGGACGTTGTTTTGCGCCGCCGCAGGCGGCCTTTCGCACTTACGCTCGTTCCCGCAAGTTTCATTTGACCCGGTCCGGTGCCGCTGTTAGAAACGGCGCCGATCCCACGCTTCCCGGAGTCTCACCGTGTCCCTTTCTCAAGCGCCGACGGCCGTTGTCGCACTCATTGCCGTTGCGGCTGGGGGCTTAGGAGTCCGTGCGTTCGCACCGCGTGAGTTCGGCGTGCAGGCGTTAGAACCCTTTTCTGATTTGCTGCAAGTCCTCGCCGTGCTCTCTCTGGCGCTACTCTACGAGCTACTGCGGCGCCGTCCGGGCAATGGTTTGCTTATCGGCTGGTGCTTCGGTCTTGGGTTCATGGGCTTCGGCGTGTTCTGGATCCGCATCAGCCTGAACGAGTTCGGCAACATGGCGGCCTGGCTCGCCCATCTGCTCACCCTGCTCTTTATCTCCGGCATGGCGCTCTACTACGCCCTCGCCGGCTGGCTGACCGCCCGTGCCTTCCATGGTCCACGGTGGACGGGTCCCCTGCTGGTGTTCCCCGCCGCGTGGGTCCTGCTCGAGTGGGTGCGGGGTTGGCTCTTCACCGGATTCCCCTGGCTCGCGATCGGTAACACCCAGATCGACGCGCCTCTCGCCGGATACGCCCCGATCGCGGGTGTCTATGGCGTCAGTCTGGCGGTCGTCCTCTCCGCCGGTCTGTTGTGGGGGATGCTGCGCTGGAGCGGGCAGGCGCGCTACGCGGCCCTTGGCGGCCTCGCGCTGCTATGGCTGGCGGGGTCGCTGCTGGGGCGGATCGAATGGACCCAGGCGTACGGGGAGCCCTTCCGCGCCACTGTGGTCCAGGCGAACATTCCCCAGGCGCTGAAGTGGGACGAGGAAACCCGGATCCCGAGCCTGCGCGTCTACGTGGAGCTCACCCGTGAGAGCCTCGACAGCGATGTCATCCTGTGGCCGGAGACGGCAGTGCCCGACTTCCTGCACCGGGTGCGGGAGGTCTTCATCGAGCCTCTCGGAGACGAGGCCCGGGAGGCGGGGGCGGAGCTGGTCATCGGCATCCCGGTGCTGGATCTCAACGATCAGACCTACTACAACGGCCTGGTCAGCATCGGCAGCGCCGAAGACCTCTACACCAAGCGTCACCTGGTCCCCTTCGGCGAGTTCATGCCCTTCAAGGACTGGCTCGGCCCCCTGGCGCGGGCCTTCGAGGTGCCCATGTCCGACTTCAGCTCGGGCACCGCGGAGCGGCCGCTGCTGCAGGTCGGACCGCACCTGGCCGGGGCTTCCATCTGCTACGAGGACGCCTTTCCCGCCGAGGTGGCCGAGGCCCTGCCGGAGGCGGCATACCTGATCAACGTCAGCAACGACGCCTGGTTCGGCGATTCGCTGGCGCCCCACCAGCACCTGGAGATCGCGCGCATGCGGGCATTGGAGAACGGGCGCTGGCTGCTGCGGGCGACCAACACCGGGGTTTCCGCCATCATCGATCACCGGGGCGGGGTGATCGGCGTCGTGCCTGCTTTCGAGCGCGGGGTGTTCACCGCCGATGTGCAGCCGCGCAGCGGGGCGACGCCGTTCGCGTACGTGGGCAACCGGCTCGCTATCGGGGCGGCCGCGCTCATGCTGGGCTTGGGCTTCCTGGTCGCGCGCCGGCGGGTCGGTTCCGGCTGACCTGGCGGGAAAGGTGGCGCGACTCGCATCGCGCCGCGGCTTCCCCTTATCATGCGCCGCTGACGCCGCCTGTCCGGGGAAATCCTTCATTGCTGGCCCTGATTCGTTTCTTCATCGATCTCTGCCTTCTGCGCCGGAATCCCCAGGACCTGCCGGCCTCCAACGCCCTTCTCTGGGTGGCGCTGGCCGCGGATGCGTCGGTCGGCGCGTTGGTGGCGGCCGGCGCGGGTATCCCGCTCGGCCCCGGGCTGATCCAGGTCCTGGTCGACGTCGCCCTGATGCTCGCGCTCCTCTACGGCGCATTGCAGCTGTTGGGCCGCCTGCCGCGCTTCATCCAGTCGGCCACGGCCCTGCTCGGCAGCGGCGCGGTGGTCGGCGCCTTGGCCCTGGTGCCGGTGAGCCTGATCCCTTCCGGGGAGCAGACGGAGCAATCCGGCGTGGCGGCGCTGTTGTTCCTGGTCCTGATCGCCTGGAGCATCCTGGTCACCGGCCACATCCTGCGTCACACTTTCGACATCCGGCTTGGCCAAGGGGCGGCGGTGGCCGTGCTCTACAATCTGCTGTCCTACTCCCTGGTCGGCGGTCTGTTCACCGGTTCCTGACATGCATCTGCACATCCTTGGCATCTGCGGCACCTTCATGGGCGGCGTCGCGCTCCTGGCGCGGGCGCTGGGGCATGAGGTCACGGGCTCCGACGCCAACGTCTACCCGCCCATGAGCACCCAGCTCGAGGCTGCCGGGATCGGCTTGATGGAGGGCTACGATGCCTCCCATCTGAGCCCGGCGCCGGACGTCGTGGTGGTCGGCAACGCCATGAAGCGGGGGATTCCAGCGGTCGAGCACATGCTGGACCAGGGGCTGCGCTATGTCTCCGGCCCCGAATGGCTCAAGGAAAACCTGCTCCGCGAGCGCTGGGTGCTGGCGGTGGCGGGCACCCACGGCAAGACCACCGCATCGAGCATGCTGGCCTGGGTGCTGGATGAGGCCGGCCTCGATCCCGGCTTCCTGATCGGGGGCGTGCCCCGTGACTTCGGCGTATCCGCTCGCCTGGGCTCGGCGCCCTTCTTCGTGGTCGAGGCGGACGAGTACGACACCGCCTTCTTCGACAAGCGCTCCAAGTTCGTCCACTACCGGCCGCGCACCCTGATCCTGAACAATCTGGAGTTCGACCACGCGGATATCTTCGACGACCTGGCGATGATCCAGCGCCAGTTCCACCACCTGGTGCGCACCGTGCCTGGCTCCGGGCTGATCATGCACCCGCGGGGCGAGGCGGCCATGGATGAGGTTCTCGGGATGGGTTGCTGGACCCCGGTCGAGAGTGTCGGCGAGGGCGGGGATTGGTCGGCGTCCCTGCTCGAGCCGGACGGCTCGCGTTTCCGCGTGCTGCTGCGCGGCGAGGCGCGGGGTGAGGTGGGCTGGGAGCACACCGGCCGCCACAACGTTTCAAATGCCTTGGCGGTCCTGGCCGCCGCGCGGCACGCTGGTGTCCCGCCAGACCAGGGGATCGCCGCGCTGGGTCGGTTCAAGGGCGTCAAGCGTCGCATGGAGCTGCGCGGCGAGGTGCGCGGGGTGCGGGTGTACGACGACTTCGCGCATCACCCGACCGCCATCGCCAGCACCCTGGAGGGGTTGCGCAAACGGGTGCAGGGCGAGCGCATCCTGGCCGTGCTGGAGCCGCGCTCCAACACCATGCGCCTGGGAGTCCACAACGCGGAGCTCGCCCGGTCGCTAGAGCCCGCGGACCGGGTCTACGTCTTTGCGCCCTCGGATCTCGGGTGGGACGCCGCGCCCGTGTTCACCTCCCTCGGCGAACGTGCGGGGGTTTACGGTCGGGTGGAGGACATCGTCGAGCGGATTGCCGAGGAGGCCGCGCCGGGGGACCACGTCCTGGTCATGAGCAACGGGGGGTTTCAGGGTATTCACCAGCGGCTGCTGGAGGCCCTGGTGGGGCGTTCCTGAGCCGCTACCGCAGTTCGTCCGTGCTCGTTTGCTCCGCGGTTGCCTTCGGTTCTCCGGGCGTCGCCTGTAGCAGCAGGGGTGCATCCTCGCTCGGCTGGTAGGGATGCAAGGGCGAGAGATCCTCGGATATCGAGGCTGCCGGACGATGCGCAACCGTCGTGGGCAACGCGACCACGTCCAGAATGGTCCTCTTTTCCTGAGCCGTGATGTTGCCTACCCACAGCGGCGCCCGCGCGTCGCCGACCAGGTAGCGTGTCGGCCATAGCCGCAGCACCAGGCGCCCGTCGTCGGACATGCGCTTGACCAGGGCGAGTGACTCGTGGTGGCCGTCGTGCACGTGGGGTATGACCGGCAGCTCCCGCAAGGGCAAGGAAGGTGACAGCAGCCTGATCAGGTTGTCCCAGCTCAGCGGCATCCCGCGTTCCCACCCCTTTTCCTCCAGCGCCGCGGCCAGGTCCGCGAGCGCTCCCGCATACTGCAAGGTCATTGGAAGCTGGTCGAGCTGTCGTAGATCCTGCCGGCGGCTGGGCAGGGCGCGCCAGAGGCTGGAGCGCCACTCGCTCTGCGTGACCCTGACGGTGTCGATCCGCGGGCTGTAGAGGTCGAGGTCGGCCTGGTGCGAGGTCGCGCTCCGGATGCTGAATGCGATGACGAAGGCGGCGATCGCGACGCCGGCAAGCCCGTAACCGGACGCGGCCGGCTCCGTATGGCGGCGAAACGCCAGTCCCAGCGCCGCCACCCAGGCGAGCCCGAGGGCGAGGCTGCCGACCACATCGGTGAGCCAGTGGGCGCCGAAGTAGAGCCGGGAAATGGCCACCGCCAGCGTGGCGACGGCAGCCCCGACGTACGGCAGCCAGCGCCAGGCTGGCGGTCATCGAGCCAGACAGGGTGACCGCGAGAAAGCCGTAGATCACGGTCGCGCGCAGGGCGTGGCTGCTGGGGAAGGCCCAGGGTGTGAGGCCGACCAGCCCGACCTCGGGCCGGGGTACCTGCAGCAGCACCTTCAGCAGGGGCCCGGCGAGGAGTGCGAACGCCACTGCGGCTAGCCAATAGTGCGCGGCCCGGCGTTCGCCCCGCCACCAGTGCCAGCACGCAGACGGCGATCACCAGAGGCAGGATGACCGCCAGGTCCGCCAGGCGGCTGAAGGCCGCCATGAGGTGATTCGCGGCCGGGGCGTGGAGGCTCAGGCCGAGGTCCCGCACCAGTTGGTTGAGCCGCAGCTCGGGCGCCCCGGAGACCGCGATGCCGGTGATCAGGGCGAACAGGAGGGTGGCGACGATCAGCAGGGCGGCCAGGGTGGCCAGCGTCTTGGCGTCGCGGTGACCCGGGTCCGCCAGGGCGCGGGCGATCTCGCCCGCCCGCGGGTGAACATCGGCCCAGCGCAGCAGACCCTCCACCCAGCGCCCGGCGCGCGGGCTGAGCAGCAGGAACAGCTGCTGAACCGCCCAGGCCGCAAGCCAGAGCACCACGACCAGGGCCAGGACCAGCGCCACCAGGCGCACCGCGGCCTCGGCGGCGAGTTCCAGGGAGGCGCCGAAGACGATGCCGGGCAGCAGGTAGGCCGGTGCCCAGGCGACGGCGGACAGGACGTTCGCGACGAGGAAGCGTCCCGGCGGCATGCCCATCATGCCCGCGACCATCGGGATCACCGCCCGCACGGGGCCGACGAAACGACCGAACGCCACGCTCTTGCCGCCGTACTTCGCGAAGAAACGGACCCCCGAATCGAGACTTTCGGGGTAGCGGGAGAAGGGCCACATGGTCGCGAGCCGGTCTTGAAAGTGGCGGCCGAGCCAGTAGCTGAGCCCGTCCCCCGCGACCGCGCCGGCAACCGCCCACAGGCAGACCGGCCAGAACTGCAAGGCCCCGGTCGCGACGAGCGCGCCGGCACCGAGCATCATGATGACGCCGGGGACGATCAGCCCCACCACGGCGAGGGACTCGACCAGGGCGACCAGGAACACCGCGAGATGCGCCCAGGTCGGGTTGGCCGTGACCCAGGCGAGCAGGTCCTGCAACAGCGCGGTCATGTCGTGCGACGCGGGCGCCGGCGCATCAGGCCGCGATGGCGGCGAAGGCCTCCGCGGCGGCGCTCAAGGTGGCGGCGATGTCCGCGTCGCCGTGCGCGGCGGAGACGAACCCCGCCTCGAAGGCGGATGGCGCCAGATACACCCCGCGCTCCAGCATGGCGTGGAAGAACCCCTTGAACCTCTCTTGGTCGCAGGCGGTGGCCCCCGCGTAGTCGGTGACCCGCCCGGCGTCGGTGAAGAAAATGCCGAACATGCCGCCGGCCCGGTTGGCGGTCGAGCGGTACGCCCGCCCTTTCCGCGGCGGCGAGCAGACCCTCGACCAGCCGCTCGGTGCTGGTGCCTAAACGCTGGTAGAAGCCGGCCTCGGAGATCAGCTCCAAGCGTCTTCAGACCCGCGGCCATGGCCACCGGGTTTCCGGACAGGGTGCCCGCCTGGTAGACGGGGCCGAGCGGGGAGATCTTCTCCATCACCTCGCGGCGGCCGCCGAAGGCGCCCACGGGCATGCCGCCGCCGATGACCTTGCCCAGCGTGGTGAGGTCGGGCCTCACGCCGTAGCAGCTCCTGCGCCCCGCCGAGGGCGACCCGGAAGCCGGTCATGACCTCGTCGAAGATCAGCACCGCCCCGTGCTCGATCGCACAGCTCGCGCAGGCCCTCCAGGAAGCCGGGCTCCGGCGGGATGCAGTTCATGTTGCCGGCGACCGGCTCGACGATGACGCAGGCGATCTCGTCGCCAATCTCGCGGAAGGCGTCTCGGACCTGATCCAGATCGTTGTAGCTCAGGGTGACGGTCAGCTCGGCCAGGGCGGCCGGTACGCCGGGGGAGCTGGGCTCGCCCAGGGTGAGGGCGCCGGAGCCGGCCTTGACCAGCAGGGAATCCGAGTGGCCGTGGTAGCAGCCCTCGAACTTGATCAGCTTGTCCCGGCCGGTGTAGCCGCGGGCCAGGCGGATGGCGCTCATGGTGGCCTCGGTGCCGGAGCTGACCATGCGCACCAGATCCATCGAGGGCACCAGCTCACAGACCCTGTCCGCCATCCGGGTCTCGAGCTCCGTCGGCGCGCCGAAGGAGAGACCATCCCGGATGCGCTCGGCGACGGCCTCGATGACCTGCGGGTGGGCGTGACCCAGGATCATCGGTCCCCAGGAGCCCACGTAATCGATGTAGCGTCTGCCGTCGGCGTCGAATACATAGGGACCGGCCGCCTTCTCGAAGAAAACCGGGTCCCCGCCGACGCCGCGGAAGGCCCGCACGGGCGAGTTCACGCCGCCCGGAATGTGGCGCTGGGCCGCTGCGAAAAGGTCATGGGATCGGGTCATCGGGCGAAACCTCCGTGGGGAAGAGCCGGTTGTATGCGAGGGCGGCGGCGCGGATGTCGGGCTGGCCGAACACGCCTTCGACCACGGCGAGCATGTCGGCGCCTGCCGCGATCAGGGGGCCGCCATTCTCCGGCGTAATACCTCCGATGGCAACCAGGGGCAGGCTAAGCTCCCGGCGCGCGCGGCGCAGGAGGTCGGGCGCGGCAGGCACCGCCCGCGGCTTGGTGGCGGAGGCGAAGAAGCGACCGAAGGCGGCGTAGTCGGCGCCGGCGTGCTGGGCCTCGCGTGCGCGCTCCAGCTCGTCGTAGCAGGAAACGCCAATGATGGCATCTGGCCCCAGGCGCCCGCGGGCCTCGCGGGGTTCGGGGTCGTCGCGTCCGAGGTGGACGCCGTCGGCGCCGACCGCCGCCGCGAGCTCCAGGTCGTCGTTGATGATGAGGGGTATGCCATGCTTGCGGCAGACGGCGAGCAGGCCGCGGGCGTCGGCCAGCCGAGCGGCTCCGTCCCGGCCCTTGTTGCGGTACTGAACCAGCCGGGCTCCCCCAACGATGGCCTCCTCCACCTGGGCAGGCAGGGGAGACGCGGCGCGCGGGTGCGCGGGCGTGATGGCGTAGAGCCCCCGCAGCCGGATCATTTCTTCTTGCGGCGGCCGCTCTCGAGCGCGAACAGACGGTTGGGCGTGAGCTGACAGCGGCCGGTGCGCCAGGCGTGCTTTAAGGTCTCCCAGGTGTAGGACTGGGCATCGGAGATCGCATCCGTCATGTCCATGCCCTTGACCAGGCGCGCGGCGATTGCGCTCGCGAGGGTGCAGCCGGAGCCATGATAGACGCCGGGTAGCCTCGGCCAGCTCCATTCCCGGCGGCTGCCGTCACGCCCGTAGAGCCGGTTGACCACGTCTTCCCGGTCCTCGTGGGTCCCGGTAATCAGCAGCCAGCGGCAACCGGTCTCGAGCAGGCGGCGCGCGCAGTCGTCCGGCTTCGAAAAACCGCTCAGGCTCTGTGCCTCGGGGAGATTCGGTGTTACCAAGGTGCAGCGCCCGAGCAGATTGTTTCGCATCTGGTTGAGCAGGGCGGCATCCGTGACGGGCTCCCCCGTGCCCGCAGCGAGGACAGGGTCCAGGATCAGCGGCAGATCTGGATACTCTTCGGCGAGGGCGGCGAGCACGCGAACGACTCGTGAGCTGCCGAGCAGACCGACCTTGATCGCGCCGATTCGGCTATCGGTCAGGATCAGCCGGCACTGCTCCGCAACCTGCTCGGCAGACTGGGGCCACAGTTGGGCCACGCCGCAGGAGTCCTGGGCGGTCAGGCAGGTGATCACGCACGCTGCATGGACCCCGGACGCCCGTGCCGCCTCCGCGTCTGCCTGCGTGCCCGCGCCTCCGGAGGGGTCGTGACCACCAACGCAGAGGAGGATGCTTGTTCGTTCGGCGGTCGACATCGGGGCGGTCAACGGCGGCCGCCAAGGTCGCTGGGATCGCTTCCTCGAACGGCCGTGCGGTGGAAAGCGGTGCGCCGCAGTTGAAATTTCAGGTCAAAACCCTGATCTGCGCCGAGGTATTGGGTGAGAGTGGCACAGCGGCGCCCATTCTGCCCGATCGCGGCAACCCGTATGTCGTCGGCGGTTTCGATTCGACCCGGTAAGGATTTTTTCATGAAGACCTACATGTGCGTGATCTGCGGTTTCATCTACGATGAGGCGAAAGGTCTTCCCGACGAGGGTATCCCGCCCGGAACCACCTGGGAGGATATCCCGATGAACTGGAAATGTCCCGAATGCGGGGCGGGGAAGGAAGACTTCGAGATGGTCGAGATCTAGAGACCGCGCCGAACCTCCGGCTCATGCGCACTCGCCGGAGCGTTGGCGGCAATCTGATCTACACTGACAGGTGTGTTCGACAATCGCCGACGTTCCGTTCCAGATGAGCCGTCATGATTCCGAGATGATCGAGTTGGCACGAAGCTATTGCGAGCTGATCGAGGCCTCGGGCGCGGGCTCGGATGGCTGGCTTGGGCAAGTGGCGGATCTCCTGCCAAGGCTGCAGGCGGCGATCACCTCGCTCGACACCCCCGACGGTCAGGGCGACGCTGGTCTCATGCCGGATCTCGATGCCCGCTTCGAGCTCTTCAGTCACCTGCGAGATCTACTCGGTGAGCGTGACGGCTACTGGCTGGAGTTTGATCGCGTCGGCGACGGCTGTGCCATGACCGGCAGCCTGGCGGACGACCTCACGGATATCTACTGCGAGCTCAAGCACGGGTTGCGTGTGCTTGCGGAACGTCCTGAGCAGGCGGTCCCGGGTTGGCTGAATGGGTACGAGAGCCATTGGGGCCGACACCTCGTTGACGCTCAGCGTCACTTGGCGTCATTGGCGGCCGTGGGGCGCCTGGAGCTGTCTTGACGGCGTTTCGCGGGAGTGTGAACCCCCGCGATGGTTCGGTTACACTCCCCCGGAACTTCAAGACAGCCTTTACTCGCACTTCACCCCGCAGATGTCCTACCAGGTGCTGGCCCGAAAATGGCGCCCCAAGTCCTTCGGGGACATGGTAGGCCAGGCCCATGTGATACGGGCCCTCAGCAACGCCCTGGACCGGGAGCAGCTGCATCACGCCTACCTGTTCACCGGCACCCGGGGCGTGGGCAAGACGACCCTGGCCCGCATCCTGTCGAAGGCGCTCAATTGCGAGCAGGGCGTGAGCGCACGGCCCTGCGGGACGTGCGGCTCCTGCCGGGAGATCGACGAGGGGCGCTTCGTGGATCTGCTGGAGGTGGATGCCGCCTCCCGTACCAAGGTAGACGAGACCCGGGAGCTGCTCGACAACGTGCCCTTCGCGCCGGTCAAGGGCCGCTTCAAGGTCTACCTGATCGACGAGGTGCACATGTTCTCCGGGCACAGCTTCAACGCCTTGTTGAAGACACTGGAGGAACCGCCGCCACACGTGAAGTTCCTGCTCGCCACCACCGACCCGCAGAAGGTGCCGGTGACGGTGCTTTCCCGCTGCCTGCAGTTCAACCTCAAGCGCCTGCTGCCGGACGAGATCCAACGCCAGCTCGCGCACATCCTCGAGACCGAGGGGATCGAGGGTGAGGAGCAGGCCCTGGCCCTGCTGGCGCGGGCCGCGGACGGCAGCATGCGCGACGGCCTGAGCCTGCTCGATCAGGCGATCGCCTTCGGCAGCGGCCGGGTCGGGACGGAGGATGTGCGCTCCATGCTCGGCACCGTCGGCCGCGATCTCAGCCTCAACCTGGCCGAAGCGCTGGCGGACCTCGACGGCCCGCGGCTGCTCGACGAGGTGGCGCGGATCGCGGAGCTCACCCCGGATTTCTCCGGGGTCCTGCAGGAGCTTCTGCACATACTGCACCGGGTCGCGCTGTTTCAGCAGGTGCCGGGCACCCTGGCGGACGACGATCCGGACCGGGAGCGATTGGTCGCCCTGGGTGCGGCGGATGGACGCCGCGGATGTGCAGCTCTTCTACCAGATCGGGCTTCTCGGTCAGCAGGATTTGGCTCTTGCGCCGGACCCGCGGGGCGGGATCGAGATGGTCCTGTTGCGCATGCTCGCCTTTCGCCCTGATGCTGGCGGTGATGAACCGGCGCCCACGGCGACAAAGGCACGGCAAACCGAGACGGGACCGGCGCGGGGCACGGCAAAGGGCGAGGCTGGACCAACGCCGCCTTCCGGCTCCCACCAATCCTCGAAGCCGACGGGTGCGGCTGCCGCGTTCGCCGCGGCGCGGCGCGCGACCTCCGCGGAGGCATCGGCAAAGACGCGCGATCGAGATCGAGGCGGCGGACCGGGGCCGCGAGCGGCGTCCCGTGCCGGCGCGTCGGTTGGTGCATCCGCGCAGGGGGTACAGATCCAGCGCGGCGAGCCGCCCGCCGAGACGACCCAGGCGCCAAGCCTGCGGGATGCGGAGGACTGGCACAGGCTGGTCAAGACCTTGCGGCTGGGCGGGGTCGCGAGCCAGCTGGCGGCCAATTGCGATTTCGTCTCCTTCGATCGACGGAGACTCAGCCTGAGCCTGGACCCCGAATGCCGGAACATGTGGGTCACGAGCGCCGAGGAACGGCTGCGCGCGGCGCTCGCGATGGCGCTCGGCGACGGACTCAAGCTCGATATCTGCATCTCCAGTCCGCAGGGCGAGACCCCGGCGCGGCGCCTCGCGCGGCGCAACGCCGAGCGGCTGGCGGAGGCGCATGCGCTGATGGACGAGGATCCGGTCGCCCGGGCCCTGCAGGACGAGCTCGATGCCCGATGGGTTCCGGGCAGCATCGAGCCGGTGGATTGAGCGGCGCTCACCACCGTCACCGGCGGTGGACGCTGTCGTGGGATACGCAAAGAATACGAGGTACGAAGCGTGAAAGGCGGATTAGGTAACATCCTCAAGCAGGCGCAGAAGATGCAGGAGGACCTGCAGAAGGCCCAGGAGAAGCTGGCGCAGGAGGAGGTGACCGGCGAGTCGGGCGGCGGCATGGTCAAGGTGACCATAAACGGTCGCTACGAGGTCGCTCGGGTCGAGATCGACCCGGCGTTGATGGGCGATGACAAGGAGATGCTCGAGGACCTGGTCGCTGCCGCGGTGAACGCGGCGACGCGCAAGGTGGGGGAGAAGATGCAGGAGAACATGGCGGGCCTGACCTCCGGGCTGCCCCTGCCCCCCGGGTTCAAGATGCCCTTCTGAATCCATGGCCGAACGCTCGCTGCTCAACCAACTGGTCGACGCTCTGCGCTGCCTGCCGGGGGTCGGGACCCAAGTCCGCCCAGCGCATGGCGTTCCATCTGCTCGAGCGCGACCGCGAGGGCGGCCGGCGCCTCGCCCAGGTCATGGCCGAGGCCATGGACAAGATTCTGCGCTGCAAGCGTTGCCGGACGCTCAGCGAGCGAGAACTTTGCGGCCTGTGCACGAATGCGAATCGCGACCCGTCCCTGCTGTGCGTGATCGAGCACCCGTCGGAGATCGTCGCCATCGAGCAGGCGACGGACTACCGTGGGCTCTATTTCGTGCTCGGCGGACGGTTGTCGCCGTTGGACGGGATCGGACCGCAGGACCTCGGGTTGGATGTGCTCGACCGCCGCCTTGCCGAGGGGGAGGTGCGGGAGCTGATCCTGGCGATCAGCCCGACGGTGGAAGGCAGCGCGACATCACACTATATCGCCGACATGGCCGAGCAACGCGGGGTCGCGGCCACGCGCATCGCCCATGGCGTTCCCTTGGGCGGTGAGCTGGAGTACGTTGATGGCGGTACCTTGGCTCACGCGTTCGCTGGCCGGCGGAGCGTGTGATCGGGGCTTCGCGTTCGCCCCGCGGGTTGCGGTTGCACAGGCTCCTTTTCGGATTCGACGGGGTGGCCCCGGATACCGAACGGGGCACTGAGCTTGGAGACGAAGCACATGTCAGACACGATTTTCGGTAAGATCGCCGCCGGCGAGATCCCGGCGGACATCGTTTACGAGGACGACGACGTGGTGGCGTTCCGGGACGTCAGCCCGCAGGCGCCGACCCATGTGCTGGTGATTCCCCGGATCGAGATACCAACGCTCAACGACCTTCGGCCCGAGCATGCGGAGCTGGTCGGCAAGCTCTTCCTCGCGGCAAGCAAGATCGCCGAGCGGGAAGGGATCGCGCAGGACGGCTATCGCGCGGTGATCAACTGCAACGCCGCGGGCGGCCAGACCGTGTTCCATCTGCACCTGCATTTGATCGGCGGCCGACCCATGCGGTGGCCCCCGGGTTGAGGGCGCCGGTTCCCGCGTCGCTGAAGCGGCGCTTTGCCTGACCGGATTCACGCGTTAGCATTGGTGTCGAGCTGGCGGCGGCCGTCCTTGCGTGGCGGTGCCGTCGATTTTTTTCGCGGTGGGCCTTGCGATCAGATCAATGGCGGTACATCCCCAGTCAAGGGCGGGTTCCGAGAGCGCGGTGTTCGAGCTGAAGGCGGCGAGCTTCACCCTGCCGGTCATACGGCTTCTGGGTACCGACATGGACGCGGTGGCCGAGGGGCTGGGCGCGAGGGTCGAGCAAGCGCCCGACTTCTTCCGAAATACGCCGGTCGTGATCGACCTCTCCCAGCTGCCGCAGACCTCGGGCGACGTGGAGTTTCCCATGCTGGTCGGGCTGTTGCGGGGCTACGGCATGATTCCGATGGGCGTCCGCGGGGGGAGCGACGCGCAGAATCAGGCCGCCGAGGCCATGGAGCTCGCCATCCTGGGCGATACCTTCGTCCGCCGTCCTCGGGCCGATGCGGCGCCCAAGGCCGAGCCCGAGCAGGCCGCCAAGCCCGCGAAGCCCGTGCCGGAGCCAGCCAAGCCCGCCTCCGCGCAGGCGCCGACGACGGCCAACTTCACGCTCGTGTCCCGTCCGGTGCGTTCTGGGCAACGGGTCTATGCGGCGGGCGGAGACCTGTCGGTCGTGGCGGCGGTGAGCTCGGGGGCCGAGCTCATGGCGGACGGCAACATCCATGTTTATGGCCCGCTTCGCGGTCGCGCCATCGCCGGTCTCAAGGGCAACGTCGATGCGCGCATTTTCTGTCAGGATCTGCAGGCGGAGCTGGTCTCCGTGGCGGGCCATTACCGGGTGAGCGAGAATATACCGGCGGAGCTGCGGGGGGTGCCGGTGCAGATCTTCCTTGATCAGGACGTTCTGCGGATCGAAAAGCTGTAACGAGAGGCTGATGATTGGCCATCCTGGCCACAATCAGCCGCCACATCCAGGTGCCGCGGGAAACGCTAAATAGATCAGCGTTTCCCTGAAACTACCGATTTTCCGCCTGAGGGAGGGCGAACATTTTGGCGAGAATCATCGTGATCACTTCAGGCAAGGGGGGCGTGGGCAAGACTACCACCAGCGCCGCCCTTGCCATGGGCCTGGCGCAGCGTGGCAACCGCACGGCCGTCATCGACTTCGACGTGGGGTTGCGCAACCTGGACCTCATCATGGGCTGCGAGCGGCGGGTGGTGTACGACTTCGTCAACGTGATCAACGGTGAGGCGAATCTCAACCAGGCCCTCATCCGGGACAAGCGTTGCGACAGCCTGTTCGTGCTTCCCGCATCCCAGACCCGCGACAAGGAGGCGTTGACGAAGGAGGGCGTCGGCAAGGTGCTCGAGGAGCTTTCGCAGTCCTTCGATTACATCGTCTGCGACTCACCCGCGGGTATCGAGCACGGCGCCAACATGGCGATGTACTACGCCGATGACGCGGTGGTGGTCACCAATCCCGAGGTCTCCTCGGTGCGGGACTCCGACCGCATGCTGGGTATCCTCGCCAGTAAGTCCCGGCGTGCCGAGACCAATGCCGAGCCCATTCGCGAGTATCTGCTGCTCACCCGCTACGCCCCGGAGCGGGTCGCCAACGGCGAGATGCTGAGCGTCGAGGATGTGCAGGAGATCCTCTCCCTCGACCTGCTCGGCGTGGTCCCCGAGTCCAAGGCGGTGCTCAATGCCTCCAACGCCGGCGTTCCGGTGATCTTGGATCTCGAGAGCGAAGCGGGTCAGGCTTACGCGGATATGGTGGCGCGCTACCTGGGTGAGCAGATCCCCCATCGCTTCCTGGAGGTCCAGAAGAAAGGCTTTTTCAGCCGACTATTCAGGGGGTAAGCCATGGGACTGCTAGATTATTTCCGCTCTACGCGCAGCAAGGGCTCCGCGTCCGTCGCCAAGGAGCGGCTGCAGATCCTGGTGGCGCACGACCGAGCCCAGCGCCACCGTCCTTCCTACCTGCCCAAGCTGCAACGGGAGATTCTGGATGTCATCCGCAAGTACGTGGAAGTGGACATGAATGCCGTGTCCGTCAACTACGAGCAGGAAGGCAGCCAGGAAATACTCGAGCTGAATATCGTGCTGCCCGATGCGGCGCACCATCGCGCCTGAGGACCTCGCCTCGAACACGACGACCGGGCGCGTCCTCCGCGCCATCCCGCGACCACGCCCATGGCCAAGAGCAAGAGTAGCCGACGCTGGCTGGATCGGCACTTCAGCGACGCCTATGTGAAGCGTGCTCGGCAGGAGGGCTACCGCTCACGCGCGGCCTACAAGCTGCTGGAAATCCAGGAGAAGGACGGGATTCTGGCGCCGGGCATGCGGGTCGTGGACCTTGGCGCTGCCCCCGGGGGCTGGAGTCAGGTCGCCGCCGACATCGTGGGCGCCGGGGGGCAAGTCCTGGCCCTGGACATCCTGCCGATGGAGCCAGTTCCCGGCGTTTCGTTCATTCAGGGCGATTTCCGCGAGGAGTTGTCCCTCGCCGAGTTGCGCCGGGCGCTGGCCGGTAACCCGGTCGATCTGGTGCTGTCGGACATGGCGCCGAATGTGAGCGGGACCTCTGCGGTGGACCAGCCGCGTATGATGTATCTTTGCGAGCTTGCCCTTGATCTCGCCAGCGAGGTGTTGAAACCAGGCGGCGTGCTTGTGGTCAAGATCTTTCAGGGGGAAGGTTTCGATGCCTACCTCGCGGCGGTTCGTGATTCGTTTCGGCGCGTCGTGAGCCGCAAGCCCGCGTCCTCCCGAGCCCGCAGCCGAGAGCTGTACCTGGTAGCGACGGGCTACTCTTTATAGTAGGTTGCCCATATTTCCGAGCATATCGCTCTAGGGAGATGCTTGTGATTGGCCATCCTGGCCAAGATCAGCACGCCATCCAAGAAGCACGTTTCTTGGATGTGCCGCGGGAAGCGCTGGATTAGTCAGTGCGCCCCTCGTCGGCCTGAGCGCCCCGATTCGCAGATAACGAGGACACATGCCGTGAGCGACATGGCGAAGAATCTGATTCTCTGGGTGGTCATCGCGATCGTCCTGATGTCGGTGTTCAACAACTTCACCACCACCCAGACGGCGCCGCGGTCGATCGCCTACTCGGACTTCATCGAGAAGGTGCGGCAGGGCCAGGTCACGGAGGTGACGATCAGCGGCCGCGCGATCGAGGGGGTGGACGAGTCCGGTCAGCGCTTTTCAAGCTACAGCCCGGATGACGACGGGCTGGTCGGCGACCTGCTCAACAACAACGTCGTGATCAGGGCCGAGCCACCCGAGAAGCCCGGCATCCTGATGTCCATCCTGATCAACTGGTTCCCCCTCTTCATCCTGATCGGGCTCTGGATCTTCTTCATGCGTCAGATGCAGGGGGGGGCCGGCGGGCGGGGGGCCATGTCCTTCGGCAAGAGCCGCGCGCGGATGCTCTCGGAGGATCAGGTCAAGGTCAACTTCGGCGATGTCGCCGGCGCCGACGAGGCCAAGGAGGAGGTCTCGGAGATGGTCGACTTCCTGCGCGACCCCGGCAAGTTCCAGAAGCTCGGCGGCAAGATCCCCAAGGGCGTGCTCATGGTGGGGGCGCCGGGTACCGGCAAGACGCTGCTGGCGCGTGCCATCGCCGGCGAGGCCAAGGTGCCCTTCTTCACCATATCGGGCTCCGACTTCGTGGAGATGTTCGTCGGCGTCGGCGCCTCGCGCGTGCGAGACATGTTCGAGCAGGCCAAGAAGCACGCCCCCTGCATCATCTTCATCGATGAGATCGACGCCGTGGGCCGCCATCGCGGCGCGGGCCTGGGCGGCGGACACGATGAGCGCGAGCAGACCCTGAACCAGCTGCTGGTGGAGATGGACGGCTTCGAAGGCAACGAGGGTGTCATCGTCATCGCCGCCACCAACCGGCCGGACGTGCTCGATCCGGCTCTGTTGCGTCCGGGCCGTTTCGATCGCCAGGTGGTGGTGCCGCTGCCGGACGTGCGCGGCCGCGAGCAGATCCTCAAGGTCCACATGCGCAAGATCCCGGTGGGGGAGGACGTGAAGGCGTCCATCATTGCCCGCGGCACGCCGGGATTTTCCGGCGCCGATCTGGCCAATCTGGTCAACGAGGCCGCCCTGTTCGCCGCCCGGGCGAACAAGCGCATGGTGGAGCAGGAGCAGTTCGAGAAGGCCAAGGACAAGATCATGATGGGTGCCGAGCGGCGTTCCATGGTCATGTCGGAGGACGAGAAGAAGCTCACCGCCTACCACGAGGCGGGGCATGCCATCGTCGGGCGGCTAGTGCCGGCCCACGACCCGGTCTACAAGGTCAGCATCATTCCCCGCGGCCGCGCTCTGGGACTGACCATGTTCCTGCCCGAGGAGGACCGCTACAGCTACAGCAAGCAGCGCCTTGAGAGTCAAATCTCCAGCCTGTTCGGCGGGCGTCTGGCCGAGGAACTCATCTTCGGTCCGGAGAGCGTCACCACCGGGGCACAGAACGACATCCACCGCGCCACCGACATCGCGCGCAACATGGTGACCAAGTGGGGCCTTTCCGAGAAGCTCGGCCCGCTGACCTACAGCGAGGACGAGCAGGAGGTCTTCCTCGGCCACTCGGTCACGCAGCACAAGAACGTATCCGATGAGACCACGCACCTGATCGACGAGGAGGTGCGCGACTTCATCGAGCGTAACTACGAGCGCGCAAAGCGCCTGCTCACGGAGAACATGGACAAGCTCCACGCCATGGCCAAGGCGTTGATCAAGTACGAGACCATCGACGCCGACCAGATCGAGGACATCATGTCCGGCCGCACCCCGCGACCGCCCCGCGATTGGGACGACGAGGAGGAAGAGACCGGCTCCGGCGGCGCGTCGGCCAAGGCAGAGGCGAAGGGAACCGCAGGGGAGGGGCCTATCGGCGGCCCGGCGGGCGAGCACTGAGCCGGCGATCGCACGGGGCCTCCATGCAGGTGCTGGATTGCGGGGGCAGGTCCCTTGACCTGCGGCGGCCCTGCGTCATGGGCGTACTCAACGTCACCCCGGACTCCTTCTCTGACGGCGGTGCATTTCTCAGTACGGATATCGCCGTCCGTCGTGCGGAACGCATGGCGGAGGAGGGGGCCGACATCATCGACATCGGGGGCGAGTCGACCCGCCCCGGCGCCTCGTCCGTCAGCGCGGCGGACGAGATCGCAAGGGTCGTTCCCGTCATCGAGGCGGTGGCTTCCCGCGTTGCGATACCCGTTTCCGTTGACACTAGCAAGCCGGAGGTCATGCGCGCCGCGGTCGCCGCGGGCGCCGGGCTCATCAACGACGTCCGTGCGATGAACTCGCCGGGGGCGCTCTCTGCGGCGCGGGACGCGGGCGTTCCGATCTGCCTGATGCACATGCGCGGCGAGCCCGGTACCATGCAACAGGCGCCAAGCTACGAGGATGCCGTTGCCGAGGTGTCCGGTTTTCTGCGCGCCAGGGTGCGCGCATGCGAGCAAGCGGGGATCCCCCGCGAGGGCCTGTTGCTCGACCCAGGCTTCGGGTTCGGCAAGACGCTGGCCCACAATCTGGCGTTGCTGGCCGGTCTCCCGCAGCTCTGCGCATTGGGCCTACCCGTGCTCGTCGGTCTGTCGCGCAAGTCGATGATCGGGGCGCTGACAGGCCGGGCGGTGGGCGACCGGCTCGCCGGCAGCCTGGCCGCGGCGGTGCTCGCGGTAGAGCGGGGGGCGCGCGTGGTGCGGGTGCATGACGTGGCGCCGACGGTCGATGCGCTGCGTGTCGTCCAGGCGTTGCGCGGCGACTGAACATCTCGGGACGCGATCGCGCATTCAGCGAGGGGTAAATCGTGACGCGAAAGTACTTTGGCACGGACGGCATCCGCGGCCGCGTGGGCGAGGGGATCATCACCCCGGACTTCATGCTCAAGCTCGGCTGGGCCGCTGGCCGCGTGCTCGCCAACGGCCGCGGCGGCAAGATCCTCATCGGCAAGGACACCCGGATCTCCGGCTACATGTTCGAATCGGCCCTGGAGGCGGGGCTGGTGGCCGCGGGGGTCAATATCCGCCTGCTCGGTCCCATGCCCACCCCCGGCATCGCCTACCTCACCCGCACCCTGCGCGCGGTGGCGGGCATCGTCATCAGCGCGTCCCACAACCCCTACGAGGACAACGGCATCAAGTTCTTCAACGCCGAGGGGGACAAGCTCGCGGACGAGGTCGAGCTGGCCATCGAGCAAGCGCTGGAGCAGCCGCTGACGACGGTGGAGGCGGCGGATCTGGGGAAGGTCAAGCGGGTCGACGACGCGCAGGGCCGCTACATCGAGTTCTGCAAGAGCACCATCCCCTCCGCGATGAGCCTCAAGGGGCTGAAGCTGGTGGTCGACTGCGCCCATGGCGCCACCTACCATGTCGCGCCCTATGTATTCGAGGAGCTTGGGGCCAGCGTCGTCGCCATCGGCGACGAGCCGGACGGCTTCAACATCAACCGTGCGGTCGGTTCTACCAATCCCCAGGCTCTGATGGAGGCCGTCGTGCGTGATGGCGCGGACCTCGGCGTCGCCTTCGACGGTGACGGCGATCGGGTGCTGATGGTCGATGCACAGGGTAACCTGGTGGACGGCGATCAGCTGATCTACATCATCGCCAAGTCACGCCAAGGAGAAGGGGGGCTGGTCGGCGAGGTGGTCGGGACCCTGATGAGCAACCTCGGTCTCGAGCACGGCTTGCAGCGGATGGGGGTTGGATTCGTCCGCACCCGGGTTGGCGACCGCTACATCATGGAGCGGCTGAAACGCGCGGGCGGCATTCTCGGCGGCGAGCCATCGGGACACATCATCTGTCGCGACCGCACCACGACCGGCGACGGCATCATCGCCGCCTTGCAGGTTCTGGCCGAGTTGGTCCGCGGGGGGCGCTCGCTTGGCGAACTCGCAAGCGAGGTGGAGAAGTACCCGCAGCACCTGATCAACGTGCGGCTGAGCAAGCGGATCGACGTCATGTCCATACCCGCGGTTCAGGACGCGGTGGTGTCCGCGGAGCGGGAGCTCGACGGCCTCGGCCGCGTGCTGCTGCGCCCATCCGGCACCGAGCCCCTGATGCGGGTCATGGTCGAGGGGGTCGAGGACGCACAGGTACTGACCATCGCCAACCGATTGGCGGATCTGGTGCGCGCCGAGGTTGCGCGCTGACTTGCCTTCCGCCGCGGCTTGAGCCGCCGCGCCGATTCCCGGAGAATGGCTGCGCCCGTCCGGTGGCCGTGTCGAGAGCGGCGCGGGCGCAGCAGCTCCGAACCGTTGCCGGGGCAATCAGGCCATTCTTAGGAGTTATCGATGGCGGTCACGACCTCCGTCCACGGCATGTGGAGCACCCGTCTGGCATTCATCCTGGCGGCCACCGGGTCGGCAGTCGGGCTCGGCAACATCTGGCGCTTTCCGTACACCGCCGGCGAGTACGGCGGCGGTGCCTTCGTCCTGGTCTATCTCCTGTGTGTCGCCGCGATCGGGATACCGATCATGATGGCGGAGATCATGCTCGGACGACGCGGGCGACAGAGCCCCATCAACACCATGCGCACCCTGGCGCGGCGCAACGGCAGCAGCCCCGCCTGGCAGCTGCTGGGCTGGATGGGCATCGTCACGGGATTTCTGATCCTGTCCTTCTACAGCGTGATCGCCGGCTGGACGATGGCGTATGCCGTGCGTGCCGCGGCCGGGGTGTTCACTGGCATCGATGCCGCGCGGGCCGACGCCGTGTTCGGCGGTCTGGTCGGGGATGCGGAGCGTCTGCTGGCCTGGCACACGGTGTTCATGACCCTCTGCGTCCTGGTCGTCGCCCGCGGCGTGGCGAGCGGCCTGGAGAAGGCGGTGCGCTTTCTGATGCCGACGCTGTTCCTGCTGCTGGTGCTGATGGTCGGCTATGCGTTCAGCACCGGAGATTTCCAGCAGACGCTGAGCTATCTGTTCGCGCCCGACTTCAGCAAGCTATCCGGGCAGGCCGTTCTCAGCGCCATGGGCCAGGCCTTCTTCAGCCTGAGTCTGGGTATGGGCGCCATCATGATCTACGGCTCCTACCTGCACAGCGAGGCATCGATCGGCACCAACAGCGTGATCATCGCCGGCATGGATACCCTGGTCGCGATCCTGGCCGGATTGGCGATCTTCCCCGTCGTCTTCGCCAACGGGATGGCGCCCGAGCAAGGGCCGGGGCTGGTGTTCAAGGTGTTGCCGATCGCCTTCGGGCAAATGCCGGGCGGTGTGCTGTTCAGCACCTTGTTCTTCGTGCTGCTGGTGTTCGCCGCCTGGACCTCCGCGATCTCGCTGCTCGAGCCCATGGTGGCCTGGCTGGTGGAGAATCTGAGCTTCAGCCGGGTCCGTGCGTCCGTGCTGGCTGGCGTCGCCGTGTGGCTGCTGGGGATCGCATGCCTCTTGTCCCTGAACGAGTGGTCCCACATCACCCTCTTCGGCAAGGGCTTCCTCGATCTGTTCGACTTCCTCACCGCCAACATCCTCTTGCCGCTGGGCGGCGTGTTGATTGCCGTGTTTGCCGGCTGGGTGCTGTCACGGGATGCGTCCGTCGACGAGCTGGATCTGGGCGAGGGTGTCCTGTATGGCGCGTGGCGGGCACTGATCCGCTACCTGGCGCCCTTGGCGGTTGGCTTGGTCCTCCTCAACGCGATCGGTCTCTTGTAGGCCCCGGGGTCCGGAACGATGCCGGTCGTCAAGAAGAGCGCCCTCGTCTCCCACTCGGCCGAGCAGATGTTCGAGCTCGTGGCGAACATGGAGGCTTATCCCCAGTTCCTACCCTGGTGTCGATCCGCCGTCGTCGTGTCCCGCGAGAACGATATCGTATGCGGGCGTCTCGAGGTGGCGCGACTGGGTGTGCATCAGACCTTCACCACGCGCAACCGGATCGACTGGGGCAGGCGGATGGACCTCGACCTGCTCGATGGGCCCTTCCGTAAGCTGACCGGCGGCTGGAGCTTCCTCGCCTTGCGGGTGGATGCCTGCAAGGTGGAGTTGGAGCTGGACTTCGAGTTCTCCGGCCGACTCATCGACAAGGCCTTCGGAGCCGTATTCAATCAGGCCGCCAACACGCTCGTCGACGCCTTCTGCAAGCGGGCGGACGAGGTGTACGGTGGTTGAGCAGCGCATCCAGGTGGAAGTGGTCTTCGCCAGGCAGGATGAGCAGGTCCTGCTGGCGGTCGAGGGCGGCAAGGGGATGACGGTACGGGAGGCAATCGAGTGTTCCGGCATCCTCAAGCGGTTCCCCGAAATCGATATCGAGACCAACAAGGTCGGGATCTTCGGCAAGCTTGCCACGCTGGAGCAGACCCTGGAGACCGGGGACCGGGTGGAGGTCTACCGGCCCCTCATCGCCGACCCCAAGGCCCAGCGCAAGAAGCGCGCGGCGGAAGGCAAGGTCATGCGTAAGGGCGCGGGCGCGACGGAGGACTGACTGCCCCGACCGCGACAGCAGTTGATGCTTGCGCGCCGCCTATTCCGCCGGGTCGACGCCGAGCTTGCTAAAGGTCTTGGCAACGAACCCGCGGTTGTCCTCCCAATCCGGCACCTCGACGATCATTTCAACCGGCTCGCGCGTGGCGGCGCGGTTGGGGTCCGGACGTATGTCGCCCTCCACTCTCACCAGCGCGTCGTCCTGGAAGAACAGGGCGAGCCGCGTCTCCTCCATGGGTTTGTGACCCCTGCGGATGGTGTAGGTGTAGTCCCATCGATCGGCATGGAACATGTCAGTCAGCATTGGCGTGCCGAGCAGGAAGCGAACCTGGCTCTTGGTCATGCCAGGCTGCAGACGGTCGACGTTCTCCTCGGTGATGATGTTGCCCTGCTGAACCGTCATCTTGTAGACGAAAGGCAACCGCTCAAGCGCCGAAGACCGATACTCGGGCTGTTTCTCCGAGCTGGAGCATCCCGAGATTGTCAGGGTTGCACCGAGAGCGAGATAAATGAGAACCTTTTGCATCTTGTCGACAGGATTGAGGCCGCAGACAGTCACGCATGATACCGCACAGTCTCGGCGGATTGTCGACCAATGTGGTCCCGGCGGTCGCCTCTTCGCCTGCCGGCGAACGCGATCGGCGATCCGGAGCATGTGCCCTCTGTCGCGCGCGAGTTGAAGGAGACGGAGTGTGGAGAACACCCAGATCAAACGGGCGGGCCTGAAGGTCACCCTGCCGCGCATCAAGGTGCTGAAGGTGCTCGAGAGCAGCGGCAAGCGGCATCTCAGCGCCGAGGATGTCTACCGGACACTGCTGGAAAACGGCGAGGAAATCGGGCTGGCAACCGTCTACCGGGTGCTCACGCAGTTCGAGAGCGCAGGGCTCGTGTGCCGCCATCACTTCGAGGGCGGGCAATCCGTGTTCGAGGTCAACACCGGCGGGCACCATGATCATCTGGTGTGCGTGAAGTGCGGCAAGGTGGTGGAGTTCCTCGAGGAGGCAATCGAGGAGCGGCAGCGGGCCATCGCGCAGGATCACGGTTTCACGCTCGAGGACCACTCGCTGGTGATCTACGGGGTCTGCCCGCGATGTCAGGTGCCGCAGACCTTGGAGTGAATCGCCGCGCCCGGTCACCGCGCTGCCGCGGGCTAGCCTGCCCGCTTCCCGGTCTTGCGCGCGGAAAGCCCGATCATCTCGCGGGCGTGCTCCAGCGTCTTGCGGGTGATCTCCTTCCCCCCCAGCATGCGGGCGATCTCCTCCACCCGCGAATCCTGATGCAGCGCTGCGATGGCCGTGTAGGTGTGCCCGTCGCGGGCGTACTTGCGGACCTGCAGGTGATGGTGGGCCTGGGAGGCTACCTGCGGAAGATGGGTGACGCACAGCACCTGACGGCGCTCTCCCAGGGTGCGGAGCATGGTGCCGACGATCTCCGCGACCCGGCCGCCGATGCCGACGTCCACCTCGTCGAAGATCAAGGTGGGAACGCTGCCGCATTCCGCGGTCGCGACCTGGATGCCGAGGCTGATGCGCGACAACTCCCCGCCGGAGGCGACCTTGGCCAGGGGCGCGAGCGGTTGTCCGGGATTGGCGCTGACGAGGAGCTCGACCCGGTCGAGGCCGTGGGCCCCCGCCGCATCCGCATCGTCCCGCGTCACCTCGGCGGCGAACCTCCCGCCGCCCATGCCCAGCTCCTGCATGGCCGCGCTGACCGTCTGCGAGAGGCGCTCCGCGGCCGCCCTCCGCAGGTCGCTCAGGCGCTCGGCGGCGCGGAGGAATGCCTCCCGCGCCGCGTCGCGCTCCCGCTCCAGGTCACCGACGGTCAGGTCGTCGCTCTCCAGGGCCTGCAGCTCCTGCCGCAGCCCCTCCAGTGTCTCCGGAATCTGCTCGGGGAAGATGCGGTACTTGCGCGCCAGGTCGTGCAGTTGGGACAGGCGCCGCTCCAGCTGCTCCATCAGGCCCGGGTCCATGTCGAGGTCGTCGAGATACTGGCGCAGGCCGCCCACGGCCTCCTCGACCTGGATGGCGGCGCTCTCGATCAGCTCCCGCGGCGTGGTCAGGCGTTGGTCGAAGGCGGTGAGCGAATCGAGGTCGGCGGCGGCGCGGGCGAGCCCTCCATGTAGCGAGGGCTCGCCGTCATAGAGCGCGTCGAGCAGGCGCGCCGAGGTGGATTGCAGCTGGCCGAGATTGGACAGGCGCTTATGCTCGCGATCGAGCTCGGCGATGCCCTCGGCCGAGAGGTCCAGGGCGGCGAGCTCGTCCACCTGGTACCGTAACAGTTCCAGGCGCGCCGCGCGGTCGGCGTCTTCCGCGGTGAGGCGTTGCAGACGCTCGTCCAGCGCGCGGAAGCCCCGAAACAACGCCGTGACCTCGGCGGCGAGGTCGGCGTGCCCGCCGTAGGCGTCGAGCAGGCCGCGTTGGTAGGCCGGGCGCAGCAGCGACTGGTGCGCATGCTGCCCGTGGATGTCCACCAGCCGTTCCCCCAGGGCCTGGAGCTGGGCCCCGCTCGCCGGGCGGCCGTTGATGTAGGCGCGGGAGCGGCCGCCGCGGATCAGCAGGCGGCGCACCAGGCAGTCGTCTCCCTCGTCCAGGTCCTGCTCGGCGAGCCAATCGCGGACGCCCGGTTGCGCGCGCAGGTCGAAGCCGGCGACGATCTCCGCCCGTTCGCAACCGGCGCGGACCATGTCCGCGTCCGCCTTGTCGCCGAGCGCGAGTCCGAGGGCATCGATGAGGATGGACTTGCCGGCGCCGGTTTCCCCGGTCAGGGCGGTCATTGTGGGTTGCAGGTCGAGTTCCAGGCTGCTGACGATCGCCAGGTCCTGGACGAAGATGTGGGTCAGCATGGTCCGGAGCCCGGCGGATGTCCTCCCCAGCCGAGCTTGGCGCGAAGGATCTTGTAGTGGTCGTGGCCCTTCGGGTGCAGCAGACGCAGCGGGTGGGGCGCCAGCTCGATGTGGACGCGCGAGCGCGGCCCCAGGGCGAGGTTGGTCTGACCGTCGCAGGTGATCTCCACCTGGCCCTGGTCGGTGCCGCAGATACGGATCTCTACCCGGCTCGAGCCGCCGACGACCAGCGGCCGGTTGCTCAGGGTGTGGGGGCAGATGGGGACCAGCACCAGTGCATTCAGGGTCGGGTGCAAGCAGGGGGCCGCCACCCGACAGGGCATAGGCCGTCGATCCGGTGGGGCTGGAGACGATGATGCCGTCGGAGCGCTGGGCGTTAACGAAGTCGCCGTCGATGTAGGTCTCGAACTCGATCATGCGCGCCGTGTTCCACTTGTGGACCACGACGTCGTTGAGGGCGAGGTAAGGCTCGGACGCGGATCGGGTCCCGTCCACGCGCGCGGCGAGCATGCAGCGGGGCTCTTCTTCGTACTCGCCGGCGAGGATGCGATCGAGACAATGCTCAATCTCATCGGGGGAGACGTCCACCAGGAAGCCGAGCCGGCCCAGGTTGATGCCCATCAGGGGCACCTCCCAGGCCGCAAGGGATCGCGCCGCATGCAGCAAGGTGCCGTCGCCCCCCACGACGATGGCCAAGGAGCAACGCTGGCCGAGCGCCGTGGCGCCCACAACGCTCTCACGCGGCGCCTGCAGCATGGCTCCGCTCACCTCGTCGAAGAAAACCCCCCGCCGGCGCGAGCTGAGGTAAGCCACCAGGCGCTGCAGCGTCGCCTTCACCTTGGCGGTCTCGCCCTGCTTTCCGATAATGCCGATTGTCTCGAACAGGGCCATGGGTCGAACGACGCCGATTCTCTTGCTGGCTTGACGCGAAGCGCACAAATTAGCACGGGGTCAAGGTGCAGCCAACCTTGACAGTCTCCGGCGCAAACCCTAAATTGCGGCACTTAGCACTCGCTGTCAGTGAGTGCTAATTAGCGGGTTTTCCTCCGGTTTCGAGTTGAGTGGGCGTTACCAGCGTGACACCGAAGTTTGCAAGTGGCGACAACCGGGTCAACGAAAGGGCGTTGCATTTCCTCAAGGTCCTGGTGGAGCGCTACATCAGAGACGGTCAGCCCGTGGGATCGCGCACCCTGGCCAAGGACACGGGTCTCGACCTGAGCCCGGCGACGGTGCGTAACGTCATGGCCGATCTCGAGGACATGGGGTTGGTCGCCTCTCCGCACACGTCCGCGGGACGAGTGCCGACCGTGTCCGGGTACCGCCTGTTCATCGACTCCCTGCTGACCGTCAAGCCGCTGACGGAACGTGAGGTGGAGTCCATGCGGCGCCAGCTGCAGGATCTGGACGACGCCACGCTCCTGATCGAGAGCGCCTCGCAGATCCTGTCCGGAATCACGCATATGGCGGGGGTGGTCATGCTGCCGCGCCGCGAGCGCAACGACTTCCGCCAGATCGAGTTTCTGCCCCTCTCGGGAGACCGGGTGCTGGCGATCCTGGTGACCGGCGAGGGGGAGGTGCACAACCGGGTGATCCATCCCGAGCGGCGCTACACCCCCTCGGAGCTCGAGCAGGCGGCGAACTTCCTCAACGGGATGTTCACCGGTCACGACATGAAGGAGGTGCGAAAGCGGGTGCTGGAGGATCTCAAGCGCACCCACGCCCACATGGATCAGATCATGATGCGGGCGGTCGAGATGGCGCAGCGCGTCGTCGAGTCCGCGGAGCGGGCGGACGACTGCTACATCGCGGGCCAGACCAACCTGATGGAGTTCAACGAGCTCGCGCGCATGGAGCGCTTGAAGCAGCTGTTCGAGGCCTTTACCAAGAAGCGCGAGATCCTGCACCTGCTGGATCGCTGTATCGAGGCCGAGGGAATGCAGATCTTCGTCGGCGAGGAGTCCGGCTATCAGCTGCTGGACGACTGCAGCCTGGTCACCGCCCCGTACAAGATCGACGACAAGGTCATCGGCGTGCTGGGCGTGATCGGGCCCACGCGGATGGATTACCCGCGGGTGATCCCCATCGTCGACGTGACGGCGCGCCTTCTAGGCGCCGCCCTCAAACTGCAGTAAAGAGCTTGGGCCTGGTGCCCGCGCCGGCTTGCGCGCCCCGCCGGCCCGCAAGATCGAGGTTGTGAAAGTTTTTCGGAGGTGCATATGGTTACAAACGAGCAGACGAACAATGTCGAGCAGGAGTCCGGCGCGACGGAGCCTGCTGAGCTGCTCGAGTCGGCGTCCAGCCCATCGTCCGCGCCGGCGGAACGGGAGGCTCCCGAGTCTCCGGAGCAGCTCGTGGCCCTGCTGGAGGACGCGCGCGTTAAAGCGGACGAGAACTGGGACCAGCTGCTGCGGGCGCGCGCCGAGATTGAGAACATCAAGCGGCGCCACGAGATCGAGCTGGAGAAGGCGCACAAGTTTGCGCTCGACGGCTTCGTGCGCGAGCTGCTTCCGGTCCGAGACAGCTTAGAGCTCGGCCATGACGCCGCGCAGGACGGGCAGGCGGACGTGGATAAGCTGCGCGAGGGCACGGAGCTCACGCTGCGGATGCTCTCGGGCGCAATGACCAAATTCGGGGTCGAGAAGGTCGATCCCGAGGGCGAGCCCTTCAACCCGGAATACCATCAGGCCATGACCATGCAGCCGCGCGACGACGTGCCGCCCAACACCGTGGTGAACGTCGTGCAGAAGGGGTACACGCTCAACGGCCGGCTGGTACGGCCGGCGCTGGTCATCGTGTCCAGCGCGGGCGAACGGAAACAGGCTTGAAAACAGAAGGGTTTTGCCCCAACTGATTCGGCAGATCCTGCGCGGAAAGCGCAACGAATTCAACGCGGAGACCAAGAATTATGGGAAGAATCATCGGCATTGACCTGGGTACCACCAACTCCTGCGTCGCCGTGATGGAGGGGGACAAGGTAAAGGTCATCGAGAATGCGGAAGGCGATCGCACGACGCCCTCCATCGTCGCCTACAGCGGCGACGGCGAGGTGCTCGTCGGTCAGTCCGCCAAGCGCCAGGCCGTGACCAACCCGCAGAACACCCTGTTCGCCATCAAGCGCCTGATCGGCCGCCGCTACGACGACGGGGTGGTCAAGAAGGACATGGACATGGTGCCCTATAAGATCGTCCGCGCGGACAACGGCGACGCCTGGGTGGAGGTCAACGGCAAGAAGATGGCCCCGCCCGAGATCTCCGCCAAGGTCCTGCAGAAGATGAAGAAGACCGCGGAGGACTATCTGGGCGAGGAGATCAAGGAGGCGGTCATTACCGTCCCGGCCTACTTCAACGACTCCCAGCGCCAGGCCACCAAGGACGCAGGGCGCATCGCGGGCCTGGACGTAAAGCGCATCATCAACGAGCCGACCGCGGCCTCGCTTGGCTTACGGCATGGACAAGCAGCGGGGGGATCAGAAGATCGCGGTCTTCGACCTCGGCGGCGGCACCTTCGACATCTCCATCATCGAGATCGCCGAGATCGAGGGCGAGCACCAGTTCGAGGTGCTGTCCACCAACGGCGACACCTTCCTCGGCGGCGAGGACTTCGATCTGCGGATCATCGACTGGCTCGCCGGGGAGTTCAAGAAGCAGCAGGGCGTGGACCTGCACAACGATCCCCTGGCCCTGCAGCGCCTCAAGGAGGCCGCGGAAAAGGCCAAGATCGAGCTCAGCTCCAGCCAGCAGACCGACATCAACCTGCCCTACATCACGGCGGATGCCGCTGGCCCCAAGCACCTGAACGTGAAGCTGACCCGGGCCAAGCTGGAGTCCCTGGTGGAGGAACTGGTGGACCGCACCATGGAGCCCTGCCGCATCGCGCTCAAGGACGCCGGGCTGACCGCCACCGAGATCGACGAGGTCATCCTGGTCGGCGGCCAGACCCGCATGCCCAAGGTGCAGGAGAAGGTACAGGCCTTCTTCGGCAAGACCCCCCGCAAGGACGTCAACCCCGACGAGGCGGTGGCCATCGGCGCCGCGATCCAGGGCGGCGTGCTCGGCGGTCAGGTCAAGGACGTGCTGCTGCTCGACGTCACACCGCTGTCGCTTGGCATTGAGACCCTCGGCGGCGTCATGACCAAGCTGATCGAGAAGAACACCACCATCCCGACCTCGGCTCAGCAGGTGTTCTCCACCGCCGACGACAACCAGACCGCGGTAACGGTGCATGTGCTCCAGGGCGAGCGCGAGCGCGCGGTGGACAACAAGTCACTCGGTCGTTTCGACCTTTCCGACCTCCCGCTGGCGCCGCGCGGCGTGCCGCAGATCGAGGTGAAGTTCGATATCGACGCCAACGGCATCCTCAACGTATCCGCCAAGGACAAGGCCACGGGCAAGCAGCAGTCCATCATCGTCAAGGCGTCCTCCGGCCTTTCCGACGCCGAGGTCGCGCAGATGGTCAAGGACGCCGAGGCCCACGCCGAGGAGGACCGGCGCTTCCACGAGCTGGTCTCTGCCCGCAATCACGCGGACACCATGATCCACGCCACCCGCAAGTCCATGGAGCAGCTCGGCGACAAGATGGAGTCGGGCGAGAAGGACAGCATCGAGTCCGCGATCAAGGACCTGGAAGAGGCAATGAAGGGCGAGGACAAGGACCGTATCGAGAGCCTCACCAAAGCGCTGGGCGAGGCCTCGGCCAAGATGGCCGAGCGGCTCTACGCCCAGCAGGGCGATGCGGCCGGGCCCGCGGGCGCGGCTGGCGCCGAGGCGGCGGGCGGCGAGTCCGGCGGCGCGAAAGACGATGTGGTGGATGCCGAGTTCGAAGAGGTCAAGGACGACAAGAAGTGAGCGGTTGACCGTTCGCGGTTGGCTGTCGACCGGATGGTGTGCAGGCGCTCAGTGCGCCTGCGCACGTTTGAGCGATGCGGCCAGGGGCTGAAGGCTAAGAACCCAAACAATGACGAAACGCGACTACTACGAGGTGCTGGGCGTCAGCCGCAACGCCAGCGAGGCGGACATCAAGAAGGCCTACCGGCGGCTCGCCATGAAGTACCACCCCGATCGCAACGCGGGGGCCGAGTCCGAGCAGAAGTTCAAGGAGGCCAAGCTGGCCTACGAGGTGCTGAGCGATCCCAAGAAGCGCTCGGCCTATGACCAGTTCGGACACGCGGGCGTCGAGGCGGGCGGCTTCGGTGGCGGCGGACCGGGCGACTTCGGCGGCGCTGGCGGATTCTCCGACATCTTCGGCGACGTCTTCGGAGATATCTTCGGCGGACGCGCCGGCGGCGGGCGGCGGGTGCACCGCGGCGCGGACCTCCGCTACGACCTCAGCCTGACGCTGGAGGAGGCGGTTGCCGGCAAGGAGGTCAAGATCCGCATCCCGTCACTGGTGGAGTGCCATTTCTGCGGTGGCAGCGGCGCCAAGCCCGGGACCAAGGCGAAGACCTGCCCGACCTGCCACGGCGCCGGACAGGTGCGGATGCAGCAGGGCTTTTTCTCGATCCAGCAGACCTGTCCCCAGTGCCGGGGCGCCGGCACCGTGATCGAGGAGGCCTGCTCCCACTGCAGCGGACACGGCAAGGTTCAGGAGCAGAAGACCCTGTCGGTCAAGGTGCCCGCGGGCGTGGATACGGGAGACCGCATCCGGCTCTCCGGCGAGGGTGAGGCGGGGGAGCGCGGGGGGCCGCCGGGAGACCTCTACGTGCAGGTCAACGTCAAGGAACATCCCATCTTCACCCGCGAGGACAACAACCTGTTCTGCGAGGTGCCGATCGGCTTCGTGACCGCGGCGCTCGGGGGCGAGCTTCATGTCCCGACCCTGAACGGGAAGGTCAACCTCAAGATCCCGCCCGGTACCCAGACCGGCAAGATGTTCCGCATGCGCGGCAAGGGCGTGAAGCCGGTGCGCGGCGGCGTGGTGGGAGACCTCATCTGCCGCGTGCTGGTGGAGACCCCCGTCAATCTCACCGAGCGCCAGAAGGAGCTGCTGCGCGAGCTCGACGAGTCCGTCCAGGCCGGTGGCGAGAGGCACAGCCCCCATTCCAGCTCCTGGCTCGACGGCGTCAAGAGCTTCTTCGAGAAGATGGGGCTCTAGACAGGCCGCTTTCTCCCTCCCCCGCGTGGGGCGCAATACGCTCTCTCGGCATCTCGGCGGCTTTACCCGGAGTTTGATTTATGGCCGATATCAAGATCGCAATCGCGGGCGCCGGCGGGCGCATGGGCCGCACCCTGATCCAGGCGGTCACGGAGGCGGATGGCCTTGCCGTGACCGTCGCCAGCGAGCAGCCCGGAAGCAGCCTGTTGGGGGCGGACGCGGGCGAGCTCGCGGGGGTGGGGCGCCTCGGCGCGGAGGTGCGTCCCGATCTCGAGTCGGTCGTCGATGCGTTCGACGTGCTGATCGACTTCACCGCGCCCTCTGCCACCATGCGCCACCTGGAGCTCTGCCGCCGGGGCGGGCGGCGGATGGTGATCGGCACCACCGGCCTCGACGCGGGTCAGCGCACCGCGATCGCGGAGGCGGGCCAGGACATCGGCATCGTCTTCGCCCCCAATATGAGCGTCGGCGTTAACCTCTGCTTCAAGCTGCTCGACATCGCCGCGCGGGTGCTGGGGGACGAGGTGGATATCGAGGTCATCGAGGCCCATCACCGCCACAAGGTGGACGCCCCCTCCGGCACCGCCATCCGCATGGGCGAGGTGCTGGCGAACGCCCTCGGGCGCGATCTCGCCGAGGTCGCGGTATACGGGCGCGAGGGCCACACCGGGGCGCGGGATCGCAGAACCATCGGCTTCGAGACCATCCGCGCCGGCGACGTGGTGGGAGAGCACACGGTATGGTTCGCCGCCGACGGCGAGCGGGTGGAGATCGCGCACAAGGCCTCCAGCCGTATGACCTTCGCCCGTGGCGCGGCGAGGGCGGCGGGTTGGATCGCCGGGAAGGATCGGGGACTCTACGACATGCAGGACGTGCTCGGTCTGCGCGACCTCTAGGTGCCGGTCCCATCCGACGTCTTCGCGCTCCTGTGCGACCTCGAGTCAGAGCTGCGTCGGCAGGGCCAGTGGGAGCCCGTATCGCCGCCGCCATCCGCCCTCGAGAGCGGGCTTCCCTTCTGCTGCGACACCCTGCATTTCACGCAATGGCTGCAATGGGTCTTCATTCCGCGCACGCGGGCGCTGCTGGATGCGGGCGGTCCCATGCCGGTGGCGAGCGGCATTCGGCCCATGGCGGAGGAGGCGCTTCGCGGCTGCGGCTGGGAGACGATCCCCATCCTGGTGCTGCTCGACCGCTTCGACCGCATGATCAACGCGGGTTCCGCCAAGGACTGAGCGCTGGCGGGCTGGTTCGGGCCAGGGGCCGGGTCCTTCCCGTCTGGTGTCAGGTGTCGTGCGCGCAGCGGCCCACCGCTCGAAACTTCCCGGGGACTGGGGTGCCCAAACTCGCTAAAATGCGGCAGTTTACGGAAACGCTGATCGATTCATCGCTTCCCGCGGCACAGGGATTTGACGCTATTTTCAAGCGCGTAACCGTTTGAAAATGAAGCCATCCAAGAACCGCGCTTCTTGGATGGCGTGCTGATGTTGGCCAGGATGGCCAATCATCAGCGTCTTGTTAAAGATCCGAGGAAGTGCCCATGTTCGAGAACACGATGCAGATTGCCGGTTACGACGACGAGCTGTGGCAGGCCATCCAGGACGAGGAGCGGCGCCAGGAAGAGCACGTCGAGCTGATCGCCTCGGAGAACTACACCAGCCCGCGGGTGATGCAGGCGCAGGGCACGGTGCTGACCAACAAGTACGCGGAGGGCTATCCCGGCAAGCGCTACTACGGCGGCTGCGAGTACGTGGACGTGGCCGAGCAGCTGGCCATCGACCGCGCCAAGGCGTTGTTCGGCGCCGATTACGCCAACGTGCAGCCCCATTCCGGCTCCCAGGCCAACGCGGCGGTCTACATGGCCCTGTGCCAGCCCGGCGACACCATCCTGGGCATGAGCCTGGCCCATGGCGGCCACCTCACCCACGGCGCCAAGCCGAACTTCTCCGGCAAGCTCTACAACGCGGTCCAGTACGGGCTCGACCCGTCCACCGGGGAGATCGACTATGGCGAGGTCGAGCGCCTGGCCCGCGAGCATCAAGCCGAAGATGATCGTCGCCGGCTTTTCCGCCTACTCCCGCGTGGTGGACTGGGCGCGCTTCCGCGCCATCGCCGACGAGGTGGGCGCCTATCTGTTCGTCGACATGGCCCATGTCGCGGGTCTGATCGCCGCCGGCCTCTACCCCAGCCCGGTGCAGATCGCGGACGTGACCACCACCACCACCCACAAGACCCTGCGCGGGCCCCGCGGCGGCCTGATCCTGGCGAAGGCCAACCCGGAGATCGAGAAGAAGCTCAACTCGCTCGTGTTCCCCGGCACCCAGGGCGGACCGCTGATGCACGTGATCGCGGCCAAGGCCGTGGCCTTCAAGGAGGCGATGGAGCCGGACTTCAAGGCCTACCAGAAGCAGGTGCTGCTCAACGCGCAGACCATGGCGGAGGTCTTCATGTCGCGCGGCTACGACGTGGTCTCCGGCGGCACCAGCGACCACCTGTTCCTGGTGAGCTTCATCGAGCAAGGCCTCACGGGCAAGGACGTGGACGCCTGGCTGGGGGCCGCCAATATCACGGTGAACAAGAACGCGGTGCCCAACGACCCGCAATCGCCCTTCGTCACCAGCGGCATTCGCGTCGGCACCCCGGCGGCCACCACGCGCGGCTTCGGCACCGAGCAGGCGCGGGACCTCGCCGGCTGGATGTGCGACCTCATCGACGCCCGCGGCGACCAGGGGATGATCGAGGTGGTGAAGGCCAAGGTGCTCGAGCTGTGCGCCCGCTTCCCGGTCTACGGCCGGTGATCGTGGCGCCTCCCCGGAAGCGCGCGGACGTGCCCGCTCTTCCGATCTCACCCGAGATCCTTTAAGACATGCGCTGCCCGTTCTGCGGAGCCCAGGACACCAAGGTCATCGATTCCCGCCTCTCCGGAGAGGGCGACCAGGTGCGCCGGCGCCGCAAGTGCACGGTGTGCAAGGAGCGCTTCACGACCTACGAGAGCGCGGAGCTCAATCTGCCGCGGGTCGTCAAGCGCGACGGCACACGCGTGCCGTTCGACGAGGCCAAGATGCGCTCGGGCATCATGCGGGCACTGGAAAAGCGCCCGGTCAGCACGGAGGAGATCGAGGCGGCGCTTGCCCGCATCCATCGGGTCTTGGTCTCGACCGGGGAAGGGGAGGTCTCCTCGCGCTTTATCGGCGAGCTGGTCGTGGACGAGCTGCGGGGGATGGACCAGGTGGCCTATGTGCGCTTCGCCTCCGTCTACCGCAAGTTCGAGGACGTCAACGCCTTTCGTGAGGAGATAGAGCGCCTGGAGCGCCAGCCGACTCCCGAGGCGCGGCGCCAGCAGATGGATTTGCTCGCCGAGCTGGAAAAGAAGCCTTGACGGGCGGCGGATGACCACGCCCACATGGCCCGGGCGCTCAGGCTCGCGCGCCGCGGTCTCTACACGACGGAACCCAACCCCCGCGTCGGTTGCGTGCTGGTGCGCGGCGGCGAGATCGTCGGCGAGGGCTGGCACCGACGCGCCGGGGAGCCGCACGCCGAGCGCGTAGCACTCGCCGCCGCCGGTGAGCGCGCCCGCGGCGCGACCGCCTACGTCACCCTGGAGCCCTGCTGCCACCATGGCAGGACGCCGCCCTGCGCCGATGCGCTGCTCGAGGCCGGCGTCGCCCGCGTGGTTGCTGCCATGCAGGATCCCAATCCGCTGGTAGGCGGCAACGGGCTGACCCTGCTGCGCCGGCGCGGCGTGGAGGTGGAGGTCGGCGTGGGCGCCGATCAGGCGCGGGCTCTCAATCCGGGTTTCATCAAGCGCATGGCGTCCGGTCTTCCCTACGTGCGCTGCAAGCTGGCGGCGAGCCTCGACGGGCGGACCGCGATGGCGAGCGGCGAGAGCCGATGGATCACCTCGGAGGCGGCGCGGCGCGATGTCCAATACCTGCGGGCGCGAAGCTCCGCCATCGTCACCGGCATTGGCACGCTGCTCGCGGACGATCCCTCGTTGAACGTGCGCCTGGGGGCGGATGAGCTGCCCGGGGCGCAGCCCGGCGAGCCGGTGCACCAGCCCCTGCGTGTCGTCGTCGACAGCCGTCTGCGCACGCCGCCGACGGCGCGGATGCTGTCGCTCCGCGGCAGGACCTTGATCGCCTGCGTGGATCAGGATCCGACCCACGCGGTGCCGCTGGAGACGGCGGGCGCCAACGTCTACGTCTGCGCGCAGGGCGGCGGCAGGGTGGATCTCGAATCCCTGTTCCGTCACCTTGCCGACGAGGAGATCAACGAGGTCCTGATCGAGAGCGGGCCGATCCTGGCCGGGGAGGCACTGCAACGGGGCTGGTGGACGAGCTGATCATCTATCTCGCTCCCCACCTCATGGGGGATGGCGCCCGCGGGTTGTTCCGGCTGCCCGGGCTGGAGCGCATGCAGGAGCGGGTGGCGCTCTCCCTCACCGATGTGCGCCAGGTCGGTCCTGACTTGCGCATCACGGCCGTCCCGGCGCAATCGGCGTAGCCCGCCGCCAACCCGATCTCTCTGGCTTGGCCGAGCTTCCACGCTGGCCGCCAGCGAAGGAAACCTTTTCTATTCGAGAGAAGCGAGAGCCGCCATGTTTACCGGAATCATCCAGGCCGTGGGCGAGATTCGTTCCCTGGAGCCCAGAGGGGGCGATGTGCGTTTGACGATCGCCACGGGGAAGCTCGAGATGCGGGGCGTGGTGCTCGGCGACAGCATCGCGGTCAACGGCGTCTGTCTGACCGCGGTCGCGCTCGATGGCCCTCGGTTCGCCGCCGACGTATCCCGCGAGACCCTGTCCCTGACGACCCTCGGCGATCTCAACGCGGGAAGCGCCGTGAATCTGGAAAAGGCGCTGACGCTGTCCACCCCGCTCGGGGGTCACCTGGTCAGCGGACATGTCGACGGCGTGGGCGAGGTGCTCGACCGCACACAGGACGCGCGCTCCTGGCGTTTCCGCGTCCAGGCCCCGGCCGAGCTCGCCCGCTATATCGCGCCCAAGGGCTCGATCTGCGTCGACGGGACCAGCCTCACGGTGAACAAGGTCGAGGGCCGCGAGTTCGATCTGAATATCGTGCCCCACACCATCGAGGAGACCATCATCGGGGCCTACCAGGCCGGCACCCGGGTGAATCTGGAGGTCGACCTGGTCGCCCGTTACCTGGAGCGCCTGATCCTCGGCGACAAGGCGGCCGATCCCCGAGCCTCCGGCATCACGGCCGGGTTCCTCGCCGAGCACGGCTTCCTGCGCTAGGGACAGGGCGGTTACGTTCAGGGTTCGGTAGTTTGCTAAACTAGCGCGTTTGGTTTCCCGCACAAGCGCACGCTCCCGTCAGACATGGCCCTAAACACGACAGAAGACATCATCGAGGACCTGCGCCAGGGCAAGATGGTCGTCATCATGGACGACGAGGACCGGGAGAACGAGGGCGATCTCCTGCTCGCGGCGGACAAGGTCACGCCGGAGGCCATCAACTTCATGGCCAAGTACGGGCGCGGGCTCATCTGCCTCACGCTCAGCAAGGAACGCTGCGAGCGTCTGCGCCTGCCGCTCATGGTCAATGACAACACGGCGGCCCACTCCACGGCCTTTACCGTCTCCATCGAGGCGGCGGAGGGCGTGACCACCGGCATCTCCGCCGCCGATCGCGCCACCACGGTGCGTGCCGCGGTCGCGCCGGACGCCGAGCCGCGCGACCTGGTCCAGCCGGGTCACGTCTTCCCCCTCATGGCCCAGCCCGGCGGGGTGCTGGTGCGCGCCGGCCACACCGAGGCCGGCTGCGACCTCGCCCGTTTGGCCGGCCTGGAGCCGGCCGCGGTCATCGTCGAGATCCTCAACGAGGACGGCACCATGGCGCGGCGGCCGGACCTCGAGGCCTTCGCCGAGGCTCACGGTCTGAAGGTCGGAACCATCGCCGACCTGATCCACTATCGGGTGCGTCACGAGAAGGCGGTACAGCGGGAGTGCGAGTGCGAGCTGCCAACCGAGTTCGGCGATTTCAAGATCGCCGCCTACCGCGACACCATCGACAACGATCTGCACCTGGCCCTGACCCTGGGTGAGATCTCCCCGGAGCGTCCCACCCTGGTGCGCGTGCACCTGCAGAACAGCCTGTGCGATCTGTTCGGCACCCGGCACAGCGGCTGCGGCTGGCCGCTGCGGGACGTCATGCGCCAGATCGCGGCGGAGGGGGAGGGCGCCATCGTGGTGCTGCGCAACCGCGACCGGATGGAAGACATCCTGGTCAGGCTCAAGGACTTCGACCTGCACGACGCGGAGGACCGCATCCCGGTGCGTCGGCAGGACCGCAGCGAGCTGCGCACCTACGGCATCGGCGCCCAGATCCTGTCCGACCTCGGGGTGCGCAAGATGCGGGTGATGAGCGCGCCGAAGGCCATGCACGGCATCTCCGGTTTCGATCTGGAGGTAGTCGAATACGTCGGCGGCGACACGCAGTGACCGACGCCGCTTTCCATTTCAGAGGAGACCCGCACCACATGACCATCAAGACCATCGAGGGAGCGTTGCGCGTCAACAACGCCCGTTTCTGCCTGGTGGTGTCGCGCTTCAACAGCTTCGTGGTGGAGAGCCTCCTGTCCGGGGCCATCGACGCCCTCAAACGACACGGTGCCGAGGACGGGGACCTCTCCGTGGTGCGCGTGCCCGGCGCCTGGGAGCTGCCGCTTGCGGTCGAGCGCATCGCCGTCAAGGGCGGCTACGACGCCATCATCGCCATCGGCGCCGTGATCCGCGGCGGCACCCCGCATTTCGAGTACGTGGCCGGGGAGTGCGTCAAGGGCATGGCCCACACCAGCCTCCAGCACGGCATCCCCGTCGCCTTCGGCGTGCTGACGGTGGACACCATCGAGCAGGCCATCGAGCGCGCGGGCACCAAGGCCGGCAACAAGGGTGCCGAGGCCGCGATGTCCGCCATCGAGATGGTGGACCTGCTGCGCCAACTCGCCTGACATGCGCGGACGCCGCAGCCAGGCCCGCCGCTACGCCGTTCTGGCCATCTACCAATGGCAGCTCACCGGCCATGACCCGGCGGACATCGGCCGCCATTTCTTCGAGGACCCCGCCTGGATCACCGAGGTTGCCGAGTCCCTGGCGGACGTGGGGGAGGAGGGCATCGCCGCCGACGCCTTGGCGACGGCCTACGACCGCGCACTCTTCGATGAGCTGCTGAACGGCGTGCCCGAACACCAAGAGGAGCTCGACGAGCGCCTGCTCCCCGCCCTGGACCGGCCCATCGCCCGCGTCGATCCGGTGGAGCGGGCCATCCTGCGCGTCGGGGCCTACGAGCTCCTGTACTGTCCCCAGGTTCCGGCGCGGGCCGTCATCAACGAGGCGGTTGATCTCGCCAAGCTGCTTGGCGCGGAGCAGGGGCATCGCTACGTCAACGGCGTCCTGGACCGGCTCGCGCGCGAGGTACGCGCGGCGGAGCTCGCGGGAGGAGGAGGCGCCGGACGCAAGCCCGGCCGGTCCTGATTCTCGCGTCCTTGTCTGAATTCGATCTGATTCGCCGTTTCTTCTCCGCCGCCGGATCGCGGCGCGAGGACGTCGCCCTCGGAGTTGGTGACGACTGCGCGCTGCTGCGCGTGCCGCCCGGGTTGGAGCTCGCCGTGAGCATCGACACCCTGGTGGCGGGGGTCCATTTCTTCAGCGATTGCGACCCCGCGGGGCTCGGCCACAAGAGCCTGGCGGTGGGACTGAGCGATCTGGCTTCCATGGGGGCAGAGCCGGCCTGGGCAACCCTGGCGCTCACCCTTCCGCGGGCCGATTCCGATTGGATCTCCGCCTTCGCCAGCGGTTTCTCGGACCTTGCGGTGAAAACCGGGGTCGCGCTGGTCGGCGGCGACACCACCCGCGGCCCGCTGACCATCTCGGTGCAGGTGCAGGGTTTCGTTCCCGCGGGGCAGGCGATCACCCGCGGCGGCGCCAGGCCGGGTGATCTGGTGTGCGTCAGCGGGACCCTTGGAGACGCGGGCCTCGCCCTGCGCGGCCTGCGGGAGGGGACGACGGTGTCGGCGTATCTGCGCGGCCGACTCGAACGGCCGTCGCCCCGCATCGCTCTGGGGCTTGCCCTGCGCGGACTCGCCACTGCCGCGATCGACGTCTCCGACGGGCTCGCGGCGGATCTCGGACACGTCCTTGGTCAGAGCGGGGTAGGTGCGGAGATCGAGCTCGACTCCCTGCCGTTGTCGCCCGAGGTGGCAAGGTTCTTAGACGAGGACGGCGACTGGGACCTGCCCTTGGCTTGCGGCGATGACTACGAGCTCTGCTTTACGCTGCCTCCGGACCGGCTGGGCGAGCTTGACCGGATCGCGAAGGCCGGTCGTTGCCCTCTGCGGGTCATCGGGCGTGTCGTCCCCGGGGCTCGGGCCGACTTTCTGCTCGCCGACGGTAGAGCCTGGCGGACCGCGAGGACAGGTTTCGACCATTTCCCGGGCTGAGGTCTGGCGGGACAGTCGAACGCCGGAGCTGTTTGCCGATATCTTGCTAGCTCCTTGACAGCACATGATCCGCTGACTACGCAATCAGTTGGGCAGCGGGAACCCTCAGGAGCGACGTACATGACTTCTTTTCCGGCGAGCAGCCGCGCTCCAGCCGGTCTCGCCATCGTCGAGGATGGTACCGTGCGGATCGCCCCGCTCCTTGGGGCAGTTCCGCTGTTGTCGGACATGGGCGTCGACCCTTGCCGGGTGATCGCCGAGGCGGGGCTCGACAGCGCCCTGTTCGATGATCCGGAGAACATCGTCCCCTTTGCGGACGCGGGACGCTTTCTCGCGCTGTGCGCGGCGAGCACCGGCTGTGAGCATCTGGGGATACTGCTCGGGGAGAACCTCGGTTTGGACGTGCTCGGCGTGGTGGGGCGACTCGCCCAACATGCCTCGGACGTCGGCAGCGCCCTGCGCAACGCCATCCTGTACCTGCATCTGCACGATCAGGGGGCCGTTCCCGCCCTGTGGGTGAGCGGCGACCGGGCGATGGTCGCCTACAGGATCTGTCAGCCCGACGTCCCCGGCACCGAGCAGATCTATGACCTCGCGGTTGCGATCACCCGCAACGTCGTCAAGGCGCTGGCCGGTTCGGGCGCGGAGCCCAGCGAGGCGCGCCTGCATCGCGCGCGTCCGAGGGACATCGAGCCGTACCGGCGTGTCCTCCGCACCCGCGTGCTTTTTGGCGAAGAGTACCCGGGAGTGTTGTTCCCCGCTTCCTGGCTGGAACGCCCTCTGCGCGGTGCCGATGCCTTGGTGCATCAGGAGATCATGCGGGAGATCGAGGCGCTGGAGGCCAAGGGCGCCGGTGATCTGGCCACCCAGCTGAGAAGGGTGCTGCGGCGCATGCTGCTCGGTGGCGCCTGTCAGGGGGATACCTGCCTTGAGCGGGTGGCGGATCTGTTCGCGATCCACCGGCGCACGCTGAATCGCCGCCTGCGCGCTCAGGGCACCACCTTCAAGGCGCTGGTCGATGAGACGCGCTACGAGGTTGCTCGTCAACTCCTGCGGGACACCCGCATCCCGGTGGCGCAGGTGGCCGCCGCGCTGGACTACTCGGATCCCGCCTCCTTCGACCGCGCCTTCCGCCGTTGGTCGGGCACCACGCCGTCTGCCTGGCGCGACGCGCACACCGGCGCTTGATCCCAGCGTCCCGCAGGGTGGAGACCAGCGTCACGCCCGCCACCACCCGACTTCGTTCCGACGTATCAAGCAGCGCGAGATTGTCGCGAAATGCCAAGGCCCAGGGTTGCGAAAAGCGCATACTCCGGGCCGTCGCGAACGCGCTCGGGTTGCAGCCCGAAGGGCGCTGCCTTGCAAGCGGCTCGTGACCCGGCTCCAGGTTGACCGCAATGTGCGCCGAGCTCGACCCTTCGAGGCTGGACTGGAGCTGCTCGCTTAGCAGGACGCTGATCATTGGCCATCCTGGCCGAAATCAGCACGCCACCCAAGAAGCGTAGTTCTTGGATGGCTCCATTTTCAGACGGTTACGCACTTGAAAATGGCGTCACATCCCTGTGCCGCGGCACGCGCTGAACTGATCAGCGCTTCCTTAGTGAACTGGATGAGCCGATAACTCGTCGGCGGCTCTCTGGTTCGGGGATCTTCCGTCCCGGTGCTCGCCGGACGCCACGGCAGATTCTAGTCGAGCGCCGAGGTGCTTGGTCCCGCGCCCTGAGAGGGCTTTGGGGCGGGCAACTACCAACAACATCCATCACCCAGAGGAGAGCAGCGACCATGCACCAAGACTTCCATTCCTCGCAACCGCCGGTGCGGGGACGTCTCACAGACGTTCTAGCGCTCATGGCATGTCTATCCGCCGGGAGTGCCGGGGCCGAAACGGCCAACGCTCCGCAGGTCACGGGCACCCTGGGCTCGCCCAGCGCTACGACCACCATCAGCGGCAAGCAGTTGCCCGCGCCCGAGCCCGAGTTCGGCGGCGTGATCAAGCACGACGCCCTGCAGTCGACGCCCTGGTGGGCGCCGCGGATCGTGCCGCCCAAGCAGGCGCCAAACGTGCTGCTCATCATCACCGACGACGCCGGCTTCGGCGTGCCGAGCACCTTCGGTGGCGTGATCCCGACGCCTACCATGGACCGCATCGCGAACGAGGGCCTGCGCTACAACCGGGTCTTCTCCACGGCGCTGTGCTCGCCGACGCGTGCGGCGCTGATCACCGGGCGCAATCACCACTCGGCCGGCTTCGGCGTGATCTCCGAGCAGTCCACGGGCTTCCCCGGCTACAACAGCATCATCGCCGAGGACAAGGCCACCATCGGACGGATTCTGCTCGAGAACGGCTACGCCACCTCCTGGTTCGGCAAGGATCACAATACCCCCGCTTTCGCCGCCAGCCAGGTCGGACCCTTCGACAAGTGGCCGACCGGTCTGGGCTTCGAGTACTTCTACGGCTTCGTCGGCGGCGACGCCAATCAGTGGCAGCCAAACCTGTTCCGCAACACCACCCAGATCTATCCATTCGCGGGCAAGCCGGACTGGAACCTGATCACCGGGATGGCGGACGACGCGATCGATTACGTCTACCGGATGCACCAGACGGACCCCAGTAAGCCGATTTTCATCAAGTACGCCCCGGGTGCCACCCACGCTCCGCACCACCCGACCAAGGAGTGGGTGGAGACGATCAGCGCGATGCATCTCTTCGACGACGGCTACAACAAGCTGCGCGAGCACATCTTCGAGAACCAGAAGAAGCTTGGCGTGATCCCGCGGGACGCGCAGCTCACCGACTGGCCGGATGAGGTGCTGAAGCCCTGGGACAAGCTCACGGACGAGGAGAAGAAGCTCTTCATCCGCCAAGTGGAGATCTTCGCCGCCTATGCCGCCTACAACGACCACGAGATCGGTCGCGTGATCAGCGCCTTCGAGGATCTGGGCAAGCTCGACAACACGCTCATCGTCTACATCAACGGCGACAATGGCACAAGCGCCGAGGGCGGCCCGCTCGGCACCCCCAACGAGGTCGCCTTCTTCAACGGCGTCAACGAGATGCCGGTCGAGACACAGATGAAGTGGTACGACGCGTGGGGCACCGAGGAGACCTACAATCACATGTCGGCGGGCTGGTCCTGGGCCTTCGACACGCCCTTCGACTGGTTCAAGCAGAACGCCTCCCGGCTCGGCGGCATCAACCAGAACATGGTGGTTTCCTGGCCGGCGCGCATCAAGGACAAGGGGGCGCTCCGCGAGCAGTTCATCCATGTGATCGATGTCGTGCCGACCATCCTCGAGGCCACCGGCATTCCCGCGCCGGAGCTTGTCGACGGTATCGAGCAGGCGCCCATCGAGGGCACGAGCTTCCTCTACACCTTCGACGCGGAGAACGCCAAGGCACCCTCGCGCCACAAGACCCAGTACTTCGAGATGATGGGTCAGTATGCCCTGTATCACGATGGCTGGCTGTTGAGCACCAAGGTCAACCGGGCGCCCTGGCAGGCCTTCGGCGCCGCCAACCCGGACCCGCTGAACAACCAGGTGTTCCAGCTCTACGATCTGACCAAGGATTTCACCCAGTCCAACGACATCGCCGCGCAGCACCCGGAGAAGGTCGCGGAGCTCAGGGAAATGTTCATCGCGGAGGCGGAGAAGTACCAGGTCTTCCCCCTGGATGCCTCGGTGGCCGGCCGTCTGGTCGCCCCGCGCCCGAACATCACCGCGGGTCGCACCGAGTTCGTCTACACCCACCCGATGGTCGGTCTGCCGCAGGGCGACTCGCCCAGCCTGCTCAACGCCTCCTACACCATCACCGCGGACATCGAGGTGCCGGAAGGGGGTGCGGAAGGCATGATCCTGACCTCGGGCGGGCGTTTCGCCGGCTACGGCTTCTACCTGCTCGAGGGCAAGCCGGTGTTCCTCTGGAACATGATCGACCTGGAGCGCATCAAGTGGGAGGGTCCGGAGCTCACGCCCGGCAAGCATGTTGTCGAGTTCGACTTCGAATACGACGGCCTCGGCGCCGGCACGCTCGCTTTCAACAACATGAGCGGCGTGGGCCGACCCGGCACCGGCACCCTGAAGGTGGACGGCAAGGCGGTCGATACCAAGAAGATGGAGAAGACCTTGCCCATGATCCTGCAGTGGGACGAGAGCTTCGACATCGGCTCGGACACCCTGACCGGCGTGAACGACGCCGACTACAAGCCGCCGTTCGCCTTTACCGGCAAGCTCGACAAGCTGACGCTCAAAATCAATCGGCCGCAACTGAGCGAGGCGGACATTGCGAAGCTCAAGGAGGCGCAGCGCAACAACAAGATGAGCGAGTAAGGCTCGCATCGGGGGCGGGACCTCGGGTCCCGCCTATCAAGGACAAGGGGCGCAATAGGGCAGCGTATTCCGCCAGACGAGGATCTATGCGGCGCAATATGACGAATGGCCTGTCTTGCGCCCTACGGTTAGCTGGAACCTTGGTTTGGCAAGATCTGGCGGTCGGCCTAGATCGAGCTGTAACCCTGAGCAGGTTCATGTCAGCAACTGTAGAAGTTTCCATCAACGACGCGTGAGCGTCCGCTACCACTAGGAGCATCAAGCCATGTATCTCAAGCACATCCTTGTATCCGCAACCACCGTAGTCGCACTGGGTCTTTCGTGCGCCGTGCTCGCTGGGACGGCTGCCGACGCCGAGGCCAAGGCTGCCGCCGCGATGGCCAAGGACGTGGGCTCCGCGGCCGACGCCACCCAGGGGGTCGCCGACGTCGCGACTGATGCGGCGGCCGATATCAACGCGGCCGAGGCTGCTGGCGCGGCAAGCGCCGTAGATGCCGAGGCGGCCGACGTCGCTTCCGAGATCACCAACGAGGCCGCCGCCGAGATGATCGAGGCCAAGGAGGTGGCGAATGAGATGGCGAAGGAGGCCAAGACGGATGCCGTGCTCAAAGACTCGAAGTCGCATGATTCAAGGCAATTGAGGCCTTGGTTCGATGACCGGCGCCGCACTACGCGGCGCCGGGCCGCGTCCGTCATGCAGTCTTGGGTAGGCCGCGGTGAACGCAGTGAGATAGGCCCCCGGACCCTACCGGGGGATGGTTGGGTTTCTCGATCCTTGTTCGTGCCGATCCCCGGATCCGCCGTACTTGAAGCCTGAGACGCGCAATTGATCCTTGAACAGGAGGACTTCTGATGAGCCATGATTCACGCCGCTTTTCGCAGTCGCCGTCCAACCCTTGCCGTTACCTCGCCGTCATCCTGACCGCGGTGGTCCTGACCGGCTGCAACGTAAAAGAAGACCCAACGGGCGTGATCGCGATCACTGTGAGCCCTGGGGAGACGGGTAACTGCGAAACGTCGCCCTGCAAGATCAGCTTGGTCATGCCGGCCGGCAGCGGGAGTTACGAGGTCACCGGCAACCAGATTTCGCTGGGTACCTATCCCGCGGGACAAACGGTCAATATCGGCAGCTTCTGGCAATCCCAGGCCATCGAGGTCGTGGGCGCGGACGTACCCAAGGCCTACGTCTACATCCCGAATACGCCGTAAATCGACTGGAACCCCGCGGCGGCACCGTCGCCACGGGTTCCTTACTTCCCGGGCCCGGCCGACGCGCGCGAACTGGTCGGCGACGACCTGAGATTTGAATTGGAAAACCCATGAACCTCGTGCATTCGATCATGGCAGTCATGCAACCCGCTCAGGCGCGGCCTCGCCTTCACCTCGACCGTGCATGCGGAGATGAGCGCGGAGGAACTGGCCAAGCTGGCCCAGAACCCGATCGCCAACCTCATCAGCGTGCCGTTCCAGAACAATACCAACTTCAACTACGGACCCGCGGACGGCACCCAGAACATCCTCAACATCCAGCCCGTTATCCCCATCAAGCTGAACGAGGACTGGAACCTCATCACCCGCACCATCTTTCCGTTGATCTGGCAGCCGCGGCTCAGTCCGGTACAGGACAGCGCCTTCGGGCTGGGGGACACACAGTTCTCGGCCTTTCTGTCTACGAGCGACGCCAAGGGCTGGATCTGGGGTGTGGGGGCCATCGCCCAACTGCCGACCCATACCGACAGCGCGCTCGGCAATGAGAACTGGGGGCTGGGTCCGACGGCGGTTGCCCTGCGGCTGGAGAAGGGCAGCGCCTGGGTCTACGGCATGCTGATCAACAACGTCTGGTCGCTGGACACGAGCGACGATGCCTCCTACAACAACGGTCTGATCCAGCCCTTCCTCAACTACAACTTCAAGGGTGGCACCTACCTCACCAGCGCGCCGATCATCACAGTCAATTGGAAAGCCGAGAGCGACGACCGCTGGACCGTCCCTCTGGGAGGCGGCATCGGGCGCATCTTCCATCTCGGGCGCCTGCCCGTGAACACCCAGATCGGCGGCTACTACAATGTCGTCAAGCCCGACGACGGCGCGGATTGGCAATTGCGCGCCCAGGTGCAATTGATGTTCCCCAAATAGGCGGCGGCCCGATGCTCGCCGTCCCTGGCTTCAACTCACGGCCAATCGGACTAAACGAGTGAGGAACTACTGTATGTGCCGCAATCAATTCAATGCTCGTGAACGGTCCATTTCCCCGGGTCTCGGGGCCGTCTGCGCAGCGGTGTCCCTGGCCGCGATCCTTGCAGTCGGGAGCGCCCAGGTGCGATTGATGTTTCCCAAATAGGCGGCGGCCCGACGAGTACGCCGCTGTTGACTTGTTGCACGGCCAATACAGAGAGAGGAATCGAATGATCGCCAGACAAGCTTGTATGCACGGGGCGCAGCGCACGGCTGCGGTACTGGCATTCTGCGCCGGAACGCTCGCCGCCGGTTCCGCAGGCGCTGGCGGCCTGCTCGCCTACGAGGTCGGAACGGCCGACGTCGGTCTCGCGTCGGCGGGCTACGGCGCACGGGCCCAGGACGCCTCCACGGTGTTCACCAACCCTGCCGGCATGACGCGGCTGGATGGTACGCAGGTTCTGGTTGCTGGCCAGCTGTTCTGGGCCAATACCAATTTCTCGATCGATTCGGGCACCTCGCCCCTGCTCGGTCGCGATGACGGCGGCCGAGCGGTCGGATCGAATGGCTGGTTCCTCGGCGGTGGCCCGTTCGTGAGCTACAGCCTGTCGCCCGACCTCAAGCTCGGATTCGCCTTGACCGGCAACTTCGGCGCTCCCTTGAACTACGACGATGACTGGGTTGGTCGCTACTACGTCCAGGAAACGACCATGCTCGGGATCTCCTTCCTGCCGTCCATCGCCTACAAGGTGAGCGACAAGCTTTCCCTCGGGGCCAGCGTGAACGCGATGTACGGTATCTACAAGAACCAAGTCGCGATCAACAACGTCGACCCGAGGTTCGGGGACGGCCGTCTCAAGCTGGACGACAACACCTGGGGCTGGGGCGGTAACCTGGGTCTGCTCTACGAGATCGACGCCGGCACCCGGCTCGGCCTCACCTGGAGCTCGCAGGTCAACCTCGACTTCAAGGCGCCGCTGGAGTTCTCGGGTATCGCCCCGGGTCTTGCAACGGTGCTGAACGACCGGGGACTGCTGACCTCGCAGCTCGAGGTCGGCATCAAGGTCCCGCAACAGGTAATGGGCAGCCTGTTCACACAGGTGAACGACCGCTGGGCGGTGCTCGGCAGCGTCGGCTGGCAGGAGTGGTCGAAGTTCGGTCAGGTGCAGCTCGGAATCGACAACGCGAGCAATCCCACCGGGGTCACGACCGAGTTGGACTTCAAGGACACCTGGCACGTCGCATTAGGCGCGCAATATCGACTGAGCGACCCCTGGCTGCTCAATTTCGGCATGGCCTACGACTCGGAATTCCAGGATAGCTCGAGCGTCTCGCCTCTCATGCCGGTGAACTCGGCCTGGCGCTTCGGCGTCGGCGGCCAGCAGCAGTTGAGCAAGACCGCTTTCTGGGGCATCGCGGCGGAGTACCTGTACGGCGGGACGCTCGACACGAACCTGCGGAGCAAGGCTCCGGTCGCGCTCGGGGGACGGGGCGATGTCGTCGGCTCCTACCAGGATACCGGTACGCTTTTCGTCGCTGCGTACTATAGCGTGCAGTTTTGATGAACACCTGCATGGTCGCCGCCGCTCCGAAAGGGTTGCGCGGATGATCCGTGCACGCTAGTCGCGTCATCAGCTGCGTTTTCGCGGCGTTTGTTGGGGGCACACCGTCTCTTCCTCAGGCACAAGACATCGAGCCGCGGGCGTACTCCAACGCGCCGGTGGGTGTAAACTTCCTAATCTCGGGCTACGCGTATACCCGCGGCGGCGTGGCGTTCGACAGCGCCCTGCCCGTGAGCAATCCCGAGCTCACGACCTCCAGTGCGGTCCTCGCCTACGGGCGGGTGCTCGACCTATGGGGCCAGTCGGCCAAGTTCAATGTCATCGTCCCGGTCAGCGACTTGAATGGAACGGCGGAGTTCGCAGGGACACCCCTGCAGCGCGAGATCTCCGGTTTCGCCGATCCCTTGTTCAAGCTGTCGGTCAACCTGTACGGCGCCCCTGCGCTTTCCCTGAAGGAGTTCGCAGGCTTCCGGCAGGACCTGATCGTCGGCGCGAGCCTGCGGGTGTCCGTGCCGCTGGGCCAGTACGACGATACCAGGGCTGTCAACCTCGGCGCCAACCGTTGGTCCTTCAAGGCCGAGGTGGGTGCCTCCAAGGCGCTAGGACCCGTGGACCCTGGAGGCCGCTGCTGCCGCCACCCTGTACACGGACAATGACGACTTCTTCAACGGCAACACCCTGTCCCAGGATCCGATCTATTCGCTCCAGGGACACCTGATCTACAGCTTCACCTCCGGTATCTGGGGCTCGCTCGACGCCACCTACTTCACAGGCGGTCGAACGACGCTCAACGGCACCCGGAAGGACGATCTGCAGCAGAACTGGCGCCTCGGCGGCACCCTGGCGTTCCCCCTGGACGTTCGCAACTCCATCAAGCTCTATGGCAGCAGTGGCGTTTCGGCGCGGACCGGCAACAGCTACGATCTGATCGGAATCGCCTGGCAGTATCGCTGGGGTGCCGGGTTATGATCCGGCCACGCTGAATCGCAACTTCATCTCCGGAGAACGAGTTATGCGCGCTGCCCGCGTGATTGCATGTTTCCTCACGGCCCTGGCGCTCATTGGCTGCGCCAGCCGGCCGATCAACGAGCCGATCGCCAAGGTCGATCCGCGGGCGGGTTATCGTCCGTACCTCCTGATACCGAAGCGCCAGAACAACGACCCGCACACCCTGTTCGTGCTCTCGTTCTCCGGGGGCGGAACGCGGGCGGCGGCCTTCTCCTACGGCGTGCTGGAGGAGCTGCGACGCACCAACGTCGTCGTGAACGGCCAACCACGCCGGCTGATCGACGAGGTCGATATCATCACCGGCGTGTCCGGGGGCAGCTTCACCGCGCTCTCCTACGCGCTCTACGGGGATCGGCTGTTCTCCGAGTACGAGCAGCGGTTCCTCAAGCGCGACGTGCAGGGTGCCCTGATCGGCCGCTCCCTCAATCCGCTCTACTGGCCGAAGTATATCGGCGGCAGCGCTGGTCGCTCCGAGCTCGCCGCGGAGTACTACGACGAGATCCTGTTCGAGGGTGCGACCTTCGGCGATCTCCTCGACAAACAAGGCCCGGTGGCGATCGCGACCGGAACGGACCTGTCGACCGGGTCGCGGCTGGCCTTCTTCCAGAACGACTTCGACCTGCTGTGCTCGGACCTGAACAAGGTCCGTTTGTCGCGGGCGGCCGCCACGTCGTCCGCCGTTCCGATCGCGCTGTCACCGGTGACCTTCAACAACTACGGGGGTCGCTGCGGCTATGAGTATCCTGCCTGGGTAAAGGCGGTCACCGACCCTGTCCATCCCGTGCGGCCATCCGGGCGCGCCCAGCAGCGATACCGGGAGATGGCGTCGTTCCAAAAAAGCAAGGATCGCCCGTACATCCATTTGGTGGACGGTGGCGTTGCGGACAATCTCGGGGTCCGCGGTGTCTTGGAATCCATCGAGGAACTGGCCGCGAGCGCGGACTTTCGCGGGCAGGTCGGTTTCGGCGTCGTGCAGAGGGTCGTCGTGATTATCGTGAACTCGCACTCGTCCCCCAGTACAGACTGGGATCGCAGCGAGTCTCCGCCGGGCTTCGCGGCTCAGCTTCTGCAGTCCACGGGCGTGCCGATCGACCGCTACTCGTTCGAAACGGTCGAGACCATGAAGGATCTGGTGCAGATACGGACGTGGCAGCGTGAGCTCCAAGTGGCCCAACTGCGGCTCGCCGGTCTCAGCGAGGCGCAGGCGCAGGCCCGCGTGCCCAGGGTCGAGCTGGATGTCCTCAACGTCAGCTTTGACGCGCTTACCAACCCGGAGGAGCGCGAGCACCTCTTGAACCTGCCGACGTCCTTCGTGCTTCCGGCCGAGGACGTCGACCGGCTTCGCAAGGCCGCGGGTCAGATTTTGAGCATGTCGCCGGCCTATCAGTCGGTTGTCAGCGCCCTCGGTGGCAGGCCCGCGAAGTAGCCGGACTCTTCCATCATGGAACTCGACTCGAGGACGCGATCGCATGTTCGACATCAGCGCGACGCCTCCGACCCGGGTTCCGCACGCAGCGTCGAAGGGCGTGGCGGTTCGCGCTACCGTCGGGATCCGCACGCAGGAATTACTAGGTCCTTCGCCCTCACTCCAGCCCTCGCCGGGGAGCAAGGGGAGACGATGAAGGCCCCGTGTGCGACTCGCGTGCTCCGGGGTTGGTATGCCTAGTGCGATGAATTCCGGACCCGGTGCCCTCGAGGGCCGTTTTTCGCTGGTGGTGGGCGGCCCGTTTCACGGTCTGTTGCGCCGCCTTCGGCTGACCGGGGCGGACGAGCTTCCCACATGGCGCGGCGCGCTCGCCCTGGCCTTGTTGGCGTGGCTGCCGCCAGCGCTGCTGGCGGTTGCGCAAACCGTTGTGGATGATCGTTACTCGGGTTGGGGATTTTTCGGGGATTGGATGGTCCATGCGCGGTACCTGATCGCGATTTGGGTCATGATTGCGACCGAGCGGTACGCCGATGGCCGCCTCGTCATCCTGACGCAGCACTTTCGCGAGGCGCGGATCGTTTGCGAAGCGGATCAGCCGGCGTTCAAGGCCCTGCTCACGGAGGCCGACCGCCGTTCGGCGTCCGCACCGGTGGAGCTGATCATTTTGGCCACCGCCCTGGTCTGGTCGGGCGTCACCGCGAGCTACATCGTCGATGTCACCGGGCCGAGCTGGCAGGGAAGCGTTGTCGCCGGCGAGAGCGTGCTGTCCTGGGCCGGGGAGACGACACGCTTCCTTAGCACGCCGCTCTTTCTTTTCCTGGGGTTGCGTTGGATTTGGCGCTTCATGGTGTGGACCGCACTGCTTTTCCGGATCTCCCGGCTGCCGTTGCAGCTGATGCCTCTGCATCCGGACCGCTCCGCGGGGCTGGGTTTCCTGACCATCTTTCCCAGTATCTTCAGCGGCTTCATCTTTGCCCTGAGCTGCGTCGTCGCGTCAGCCATGCTCAAGGATCTCGCGTCGGTGCACCACAGTCCCGAGGCCGTCTGGTTCGCCTTGGCGGGATGGCTGCTGATCTGCCTGGGCCTGGTCATCGGCCCTTTGCTCGTGTTCTCTGGTCCCCTCTACGCCGTCCGCGAACGGGCATTGCTCGAGTATGGCCGCCTCGCCAATCAGCATCATCTGGCCTTCCATCGCAAGTGGATCGAAGAAGCGCGGAGCGGGGAGGAGATCATGGGCTCACCCGACCCATCCTCGGCATCGGACCTGAACGCAACTGTCGAGGCCGTGCTGCAGTTGCGCCTCGTCCCAGTGGATTTACCCACTGTTTCGCAGTTGGTGGTCGCGGCAGGTGTCCCCTTGTTGGCGGTGGTCTCTACACAGATACCGCTCGGCAACCTCCTCGACTGGGTCGCTGGCACCCTTTTGTAGGTAAATGGTGAGAGAATCGCGCCTTTACTCGCCTCGGCTGTTTCGCGTCTGCGCGACTGAACAGCGGCTGGATGCTTGCCGCGCCAACCGACCGAGTACGGTGCGGAGGGGACGTATGATCGGATGTCGATCGCTCTTGTCGTTCGCAGCAGTCCTGCGATGAATATGCCTATCCATCCACTCCTGGCGGCGATCCTTCTTTGGCTGCTGGCGCCTTGTCCGCTGGGGGCCGGGGAGAAGGGCGGCAGCGACGACGAGTTGCCGCCGACGCTGGTGACCGCGGACGTCCTGCAAGCCAAGATCACCGAAACCGAGGCCGACCCCGATCTCGAAGGCGACGCCAAGACCAAGCTCGTTGCCCTGTACCAAGAGGCGTCGAGCAATCTGAAGGAGGCGGACGCCAACGGCGCGCGAGCCGCGGCGTTCGAGGAAGCGGCCCAGAACCGCGGCGGAGCAGACGCGTCGCATCCGCGCGCGGATCCATATGATCACGGAAGCCGTTCCGCCGGAAACCCCGGACATCGACTTGGACCTGTCGCGCGGGCAGATCGAGCGTCGACTCGAGGAGGAGCAGGCCGGTCTCGCGGCGGCGGATGCCCGGCGCGCGGACTTCGAACGCCAGCTGGCGTTTCAGCAGAACCGGCCGACGGCGATAAGCCAGCGTCTCTCCGAGGCACGGGAGCAGCAGGAGGCGATTGCCGCGGCGCTCCAGGCCGAGCTTGCCGGCAACCTGGGGTTATCCATGGTCCGCGCGCAGCGTTGGCGGCTGGAGACCCGATACGCGGCGCTGAGCAACGAGATCAAGGCGCTTGATCACGAGCTCCTGAGCCTGCCCATGCGCCTGGAGTTGCTCGCGGCCAAACGTGACCAGGAGGTGGCTCACGCCCAGCGCATCGGGAAACGAGTCGAGGCGCTGAAGGCATTGGTGAACGCCAAGCGCGGGCTCGAGGCGGAGAAGGCGAGGGCGGCGGCGGAACAGGCGGTGCGTGCGACCACGGGCTCGGATCCCGATGCTGGTCCGCCTCGCGCAGCAGAATGCCGAGCTTACCGAGCAGCTGATCTCGGTCGCCACGCGGCTCGAGGCGCTGGATGCAAAGCAGGCCCAGTCGGAACGGCTGGCCGCGCGCATAGCCGCGAACTTACAAGCGCGAGCAGGCCGTTAAGGAGGTCAGCGGCTTGACCGCGGGCTTGGGTCAGTTGTTGCTCGAGCACCGCGAGTCTCTGCCGGACTTCAAGGCACACGCCCGCCTGGCCGAGATGGTCGAGCGCGAGATCGCGGCGGTCAACGTGAGCCGTCTGCGCCATCTTGACGAGGCCGAGCGCGTTGCCGACCTCGATCAAGCCGTCGCCGAGCTGGCGGCCAAGCTTCCCGCCGACCGGGAACCCCACCTGCGCGGGAGGCTCCGCGATTTGGTGGAACAACGCGGGGGCCTGCTCGCAAAGCAATTGGAGGCTGAGGAGAAGTACCTCGAGGGACTGGCGAAGCTCCAGAACGTCGAGGGCCAGTTGCTGGAGGCGGCGCGGGCCTACGACGATTTCCTCAAGGCAAACCTGTTCTGGCTCCGAACCGGAGCCAAGACGCATCTGGCCGACGTCGGCAATCTGCTGGAAGAGGCGCGGCGCTTGTTCTCACCATCGCTGTGGTCGCAGCTCGGGGCTGCGTTCCACGAGCAGGTGTCGACATCACCGGTTTTCTGGCTGGCTCTGTTGGTGTCGGCTGTCCTGTCGTGGAAGCGCCGCGCGCTGATCGCCGCGATCGAGCGCACCTCGAAGAAGGTGGGCAAGCCGGCTAGCGACCGTTTTGTGTACACCCTCCAGGCCCTGATCTTGTCGTTGACGACGGCGATGCCGGCACCCCTGCTGCTCGCCGTGGTGGGCTGGCTGCTGGCGCGGGGGCAGGGTACGGACCTGTCCCATGCCGTCGGAATCTCTCTTATCCATGTCGCGATGTCGCTTTTCGTCATTCTGGCCCTGCGCGTGATCAGCATTCCGCGTGGACTAGCGATTGCGCATTTCCGATGGCCCGAATCCGGGGTCCGGCGGTTGGCCTTCGAGCTCGGTTGGTTGACCTGGGTTCTTGTTCCCGCGTCCTTCGTGGGGCGGATGGCCACGGACCTGAACCCCGTTGCCTCGGGCGGTCTGGTTACACGCCTTGCCGTGCTCGTCGCTACCCTGGCGCTGGCCTTGTTCTTGTATCGTGTGCTGCATCGCAGGCGGGGTGTTTTGGCGCAACTGTGGCTGCGGTCCGAGGTCGGGCCGCTGCTGCGTGCGCACGTGCTCTGGTTTCCGATCCTGGTGGCCTTTCCCCTGGTCGTGCTCGCCACGCTTCTCGGCGGCTATGTCTACTCCACGATCATGATGGCCTCGGACTTCGTGGCCACCCTGTGGTGGTTCGCGGCGATGTTGCTGGTTTACTCGCTCGTCCTTCGTTGGCTGATGCTGTTGCGTCAGCGTCTTGCCTATCGGGCCGCGACCGAGCGTCGGCAGGCCATGCTGGCGGCCCGCGAAGCGGCGGAGACAGAATCCGGCGATCAGGAAGCCGCCGAATCCCAATCCGACTACACCGACGTGGACCTCGATGCGGTGACCGATGACACCCGGGAGCTGCTCAGGATTTCGGTGGCCTTCGTCACCCTGGCGGGGCTGTACCTGATCTGGTCATCGGTGTTGCCCGCGTTGGGCATCCTGGACGAGGTGACCCTCTGGCACACCGCGGCGACGGTAGACGGGCAGGAGCAGATGCTGCCGGTCAGCCTGGCGGATCTCGGTCTCGCGTTGCTCTCTATCGTCGCCATGACGGTGCTTGCCAAGCGCCTGCCCGCGGTGTTGGACGTCATTCTGCTGGAACGCTTCCACATGGCGTCGGGCAGCCGGTATACCGCCACCGCGCTTACCACCTACGCCATTATCACTGTCGGAACGCTGCTGGCGCTCAACACCATCGGCGCCCAATGGTCCCAGGTCCAGTGGCTGGTGGCGGCGCTGGGCGTGGGCATCGGCTTTGGACTGCAGGAGATCGTGGCCAACTTCATCAGCGGGCTGATCATCCTGTTCGAGCGGCCGGTGCGGGTCGGCGACATGGTCACTGTCGGTGAAACCGATGGCGTGGTGACCAAGATCCGTATCCGGGCAACGACCATCCGCAATTTCGACCGCAAGGAACTCCTGGTGCCGAACAAGGAGTTCATTACAGGCAGGCTCCTCAACTGGTCCCTGTCCGATCAGGTCACCCGGGTCATGATCGTGGTGGGGGTGGCGTACGGCACCGACGTCGAGAAGGCCCATGACCTGATGCGGGAGGCGGCGCAGGAGCACGAGCGCGTGCTCGACGACCCCAAGCCGAGCCTGAGCTTCGAGGGCTTCGGCGACAACTCCCTGACGCTCATCCTGCGCGCCTTCATCGATGATCTCGACTATCGCATCGCGACCATTACGGACTTGCACAAGGCGATCAACCGCAAGTTCGAGCAGGCGGGGATCTCCATCGCCTTCCCGCAGCGGGATCTGCACCTGGATACGCGTGAGCCGCTGCGCGTCGCCATCGAGGATTACTCGCGGGCGAAGCCCGTAGACGGCAACTCCTGACCGGCCAAGCGCAAACCGAGCCGCGCCGAAAGGGTAGCCGATGTTCCTCCGGCAACGCGCCGCCTGAGGGGTGACTCCTGCGGGTCTGCTACCATTGCGGCTTCTCACGTCACCTCGCCGGTGATTCGGAACCGAGCGGGAAAATCGAAGGCGAAATGCTGACATGACAGAGGCCATCGGGAAGCGCGGGATCTACAGATTCGATTGGCGGCGGCCTCACCACTGGCTGGCGTACGGCTTTGGATCTGGTCTCGTGCCCCGGGCCCCCGGCACCGCGGGGACCTTGGCGGCGGTGCCCCTCTACCTGCTGCTGCAACCGCTGCCGCTGGCTTGGTATCTCGCGACGCTGCTCGTGTTACTGCTGGTGGGGGTCTGGGCCTGCGATAGAACGGCCCGCGAGCTCAACGCCCACGACCCTTCCGCCATCGTCTGGGACGAGATCGTGGGTTTTCTGCTCACCATGACGGCCGCGCCCGAGGGATGGCTGTGGCTGGTGCTGGGCTTCGCATTGTTCCGCTTCTTCGACATCCTCAAGCCCTGGCCGATCCGCGAACTCGATCGGCGGGTCAAGGGCGGTCTCGGGGTGATGCTGGATGATCTCGCGGCCGGGGTCATGGCCTGGGTGGTGCTACAGTCCGTGGCGATGACTATCGGGTGAGGATACGGGTAACCGGCCGGGGTCAGGCGACTCGGCGAGGCCTTGGCGGTTAGCCCCGCACCACCCTTTGCTCTCGGTGCGTTATAGCGACTGCCGAAAGATTCGCCCCCGTCAGCTGGTCTGGGGAGTGAGAGATGCTCAGTTCGGCTTTTCTCCCAGCGCGGCGATCTGCGCCACGTCCTGCGCCTGGAAGTCGATACCGACATCCTGGCCCGGGTTGAGGCTGATGCCGTAACCGATTCCCAGCTTTTCGAGGATCCAGTTGAACTCCACGACCAAGCCGCCACCGTAGCCGGGATAGTCACGCACGAAACCCTTCGCGCGCTCTGGGTTCGTGAACAGCACCAGCACGTCACTACCGTCCTCGGCCTCGAGCTTGAGGGGCTTGGCCTTGTTATCGGTCGCGAAGCCTCCGATTTGGTGTTTTTCGTGGATGGGCATGAAGACCTCGGAGCCCAGCAGGGTCTGGATGAAGTCCTCGGGCGCTATCCGACCCTCCCGGGCGTCTAGGAGTTGGCGTTCCAGGTCGTTCTGGGGGATGAAATCGGGGGGCATGGTTGCTTTCCTGGCCTGTGATATTGCACGGTCAAACTGGGGTTAAAGCGCTTGAGTCCAACCCCGGGGAACGGTCGCGTGCCGGTGGCGTCGAAGCTGGCGAAACCAGCTGCATGTGGATGAGGTGCGGGCCGTCCGTTTGGACGTGACCGCACCGGAGAGGAACAGAGATGCTGATCAAAAAGGCTTCCGACCTCCGGTCTTCGGAGATCACTCCCCGTGACGTCTGGCAGCGGCGGCGCGATTTCATCAAGGCGACCGCCGCCGGGGTGGGTTTGTTGGCATCCGGCGCCGCGCTGCCCCTGTCCAGCGCTCCCGTGCCCGTTCGCGGGGAGCGGATCCCGAATCTTAGCAAGAGTCGTCTCAGCACCGATGAGCCTTTGACGGATTACGAGGATGTGGTCAGCTACAACAACTTCGTCGAGCTCGGGCAGGGCAAGCAGGCGCCCGCGCGCAACGCGCACCTCCTCAAGACCCGTCCCTGGACCGTACAGGTGGACGGTGAGTGCGAGGCGCCGGGCGAGATCGGCATCGAAGACATCCTGGGCGGCTTCGCCCAGGAGGAGCGCATCTACCGTCTGCGTTGCGTCGAGGCCTGGGCCATGGTGGTGCCCTGGGTCGGATTTCCCCTCGGGGACCTTCTCGCGCGCTTTCGGCCGACTTCCAGGGCCAAGTACGTGGCCTTCGAGACACTGTATGCCCCCAACGAGCTGCCGGGCCAGCGCGTCCCCGTCTATGAATGGCCCTACCGCGAAGGGTTGCGCCTCGACGAGGCCATGCACCCGCTGGCCATCCTCGCGACAGGCTTGTACGGCGAGGTGTTGCCGGGGCAGAACGGCGCGCCGCTGCGCCTGGTGGTGCCGTGGAAGTATGGCTTCAAGAGCATCAAGTCCATCGTGCGGATCAGCTTCGTGGCCAAACAGCCGGCGACGACCTGGAACCGGCTACAGTCCGACGAGTACGGCTTCTACGCCAACGTGAATCCCAAGGTCAGCCACCCGCGCTGGAGCCAGAAACGCCACCGCATGATCGGCGGCGGCTGGTTCGCCGGCAAGCGCGAGACCGAGATGTTCAACGGCTATGCCGACGATGTGGCTCACCTGTACGCGGGCATGGACCTGCGCAAGAACTACTGAGCGTCTGTCGTGAAACCTCGCAGTCCCGACCCCCTGATGCACTTGGGCAAGCCCCTGGTCTTTGCGTTGTGCCTGACCCCTTTTGCCCTGTTGGTTTACCACGCGACGACCGGCGAGATCGGTCCCAATCCGGTCGAGGCGGTGACACACGCCACCGGCGACTGGGCGCTGCGCCTGTTGTTGGTTACCTTGGCGGTCACGCCCTTGCGGTGGTTGACCGGCCGCGGCTGGCTGCTGCGCTTTCGGCGCATGCTGGGGCTGTTCGCCTTCTTCTATGCCTCACTGCATGTGCTGACCTACCTTTGGCTGGATCAGTTCTTCGACCTGCGAGCCATCGTCGAGGACGTGAGCGAACGGCCCTACATCGCGCTGGGCCTCGGCGCTTATCTGCTCATGGTTCCGCTGGCCGCGACCTCCACGCGCTCCATGGTTCGTCGCCTCGGGAGACGCTGGCAGGTGTTGCATCGGGCGGTCTATCCGCTCGCCGTCCTCGCGGTCCTGCACTTCTTGTGGCTGGTGAAGGCGGACATGACCGAGCCCGCCGTCTACGCCGCGGTGCTCGGGGTGCTGTTGGCGGTGCGCCTGCCGCTGGGGCGGCTGCGGGACCTGGTCCGCGGCGGCAGAGGGGACCCGGCCGCAGAGCACAGCGGGCCTTGATCCGCGGGTGTAGGCAGAGGAAACGGATCGCTTCAGCGGAAACCTCACCGGGCGCGCGAGCGCCGGACCATGAGCGTGCCGTAGGCGAGGACATTGATCGCGAGAACGGCGACGCCGAGCACGAGCTGAACGTCCCGGGTCAGTCCTGGCGGATAGATCAGGGGCACCAGGTAGTGCTGGATGAATCCACCCACGTATCCCGCCTCACCGGCGGCGCGGCGCAACGCCTGCTCGAGCGGTGTCAGGGGGCAGGCGATCTGGCCGGACAGCTCGATCAGGGCGCCCCAGAGAGCCGCTGGCACATGCGCCCACGCCAGACCTGGCCAGCGCAACACCAGGAATCCGCCGAGCACGACGAACAGGATGAAGGCGAGATGGATGACTACCAGCAGGTCGGCGGCGAGGGCGAGGATCATCGCGTCAATCCGCTGGTGATCGGGTAGTGCCTACCAGGGCGAGTCCCAACCTCGGCCGGTGTCTGGCGCCGCGTCCCGGACCCGGTCCTGCTGCCGAAGCCAGTCTCGTGCGCTGACAGGCTCTTGCGGTCGGAGCCAGTTCGGATCCTGCTCCTCCGCCGGATCTTCCCGCGGCAGCCAGCTTGGCCCCTGACTCCATTCGCGCTGGCGCCAATCCCGCTCCCTCGTCCAGTCCTGGTCCTGACGCCAGTCCTGGTCCTCTCGCCGCTCCTGCTCCGTACGCCAGTCCTGCCGCGCCCCCTCGTCTTGCGGCTGAAGTCCATCGCCGTCTTGCGTTTCCGGGGCATCCCCTACCCAGTCGGGACGCTGCTCCGGCGCGGGCGCTTGAACCGGCTCCGGCGTCCAGTCACCCTCGGGTCCTCGGGGCTGTTGCCATTGCGGCGGCCAAGTCGGCTCGGGCTCCGGGCCCCGCGCCTGCTCGAGCCGCCAGTCCGGGATCGGTTCCCCGAGGGGGACAGTCGGCTGATAGTGGCTGGGGGGGCTTGCGGCACCGAGCATCTCCGGCGTCATCTTGCCGCCGCTTTCGATGAAGCCACGCCGGGCGCGCATCCGGTGATTGCCGCAGGTGACCATCTGCGCGTTGGATTGCCAGTCGTGACACTCGGGCGGCGGGACATATTTCACGTTGAAGGCCGCTTCGAGCTCCCGGATGCTGTGATACTCCTCGACGACCGGCTCCTCTGCTGCCGCTGGCTCCTGCGGCACGGCGTCCGGGTGCCAATCGCCGCCGAAGTTGAACTGGCCCAGAGGGCGTTGCGCCGTGCCTTCGAGCGTGCTTGGTGCGCTAACCTGGGATGATGGCGGCGGATTGGCGCTGGCGTACCGGCTGCTGCCCAGCAGCGCCCACGGAGATTCGGCGGGGTGTTCGGGCAGGGACTGGAACCATTGGTAAGCCGCCCAAATTCCGGCCGAGGTGAGGAGTATTCCGACCAGATCCGCCATCCTGCGCTTGCTCGGCAGATGCCGGCGCGGTTTCCGTCGGCCCGCGGTCCTGGTCGGCGAGGGCGGGCGAGGGGCGCGGACGGCCGAATCCGTCACGGTGCCCGCGTCCTCGGAGCGAATCATCGCCGTTAATGCCTGACCGATGTCTCGCTCCATGCCGTCTTCGGCGTCTTCCAGCGTGAGCCGGGGCTCGGCGCGTTCGGCATGACCAAGACCGGGCGCACCTCTCGGGTGGGGGTCTAAGATCGAAGCGGCCGGATCCGGACCGCAGTGAAGATCGTCCGGTGAGGCGGCCCCCGCTGACTGCGTCGCAACCGCGTCCAGAGAGGGTTCCCGGCGTCCGCCGGGCTGCTCTGAGCGGAGCATCTGTTTGAGCCGGCGGCCGTCGATGAGCTCGATTCCGGCACGCTCTGCGTACTGCCTGGCGTCCGCGGTGAATCCACCGGACAGGACCAGAAATCCGCCAGCCGCCCCCTCCCTGGTGATGATGGCGTGGAAATCGCGCACCGCGTCCGCGTCCAATTTCCACGCCTTCCAATGCCCGGACTGCACCAGGTATCGCCGTCCCTCGCGTACAAGCTCAAGGTCGATCCCGCCGCCGGCGTCTGCTCGGCGCGGCTGCATGACCTGAAACCTCGCGCGGCGGAAGCCCTCGGCGACGAGGAGCTCGAAGTCTTCCCGCGGAATGCCGCGCAGCAACGTCCCCGTTGTGTCATTGGCGACGGAGCTGCGCAGGTCAGAGCGCTTCCAGCGCTCGAACGCCGATACCGAGGCCGCGATGAGCAGCGCGAGCGGCGCCAGGTACTGTCCGACCTTCGCCAGAAATACCAGGAGTTGGATGAACGCGGTCATCGCCATGTCCGCGGCGCCCTGTGGTTCCGGCATCTGAATCGTGGCAAGTGGATGTAGCACCGCGTATGCGGCGAGCGCGGAGAGCAGCATCGCCCACCAAGGCAGGCGCACTGCCAGGTGGTGGAGATCCTCGAGAATGTGGCGGAAAGGGGGGGACATTCAGTTCACTTCCGGAAATCTTGGCTGAAATGGCCGGCGACGACGCGCGGGTGATTGGCCTAAGGATACCGTGAGGGTGGGCGGGGAGGCGGCCCGGCGAACCCAAGAACAAATATTATGGCCCCGCATTCGGTACTACGGAAACTCGCCGACGTCGATCGGAACCCCGACCTCGATCAACGGCATGCGGAAAAAGGGTTGACAACAGGAGTGTTTCAAGATTAAAAAAATAACTAACAATAAGTTACAACACCAAAAGGGGAAACCACTTGAAGATAACGCGCAAGTACCTGACTTCGTTGGGATTCTGTGCCGTTGGGCTCAGCCTTTTGATACAAGGATGCGCGACCTCTGGCGATGCCGGTCGAACCGCCCTCAGCGGACCTCGCAGCGATGTCGTCGAGGCGGCACTCTCCGAGATGGGAACGCGATATGTCTATGGCGCCGAGGCACCCGGCAAGGCGCTCGATTGCAGCGCGCTGACCCAGCATGCCTACCGTGCCGCGGGGGTGAATATTCCCCGAGTCTCTACGGCACAGCAAGACGCGGCCAAGCCCGTGAAGCTCTCTAAGGTCAAGCCCGGCGACCTCGTCTTTTTCAAGATCCGGGGAGGCCAGTACCATGTCGGCCTTATGGTAGATAGGAACCGCTTCGTGCATGCCTCGACGTCCAAAAAGCAGGTTCGGCTATCCAGCCTGGATGCCGACTACTGGCGCAGCCGTGTGGTCGGTGCTGGTACATATCTGAACTAGCGCTCTGCGGGTCGGGCCCAGTGGCCGGCCCCACCTGGTCTACATGCCTGCAAGGCCGCTAGAGGCACCGCTCAAGCGTTGCTCCCGATTTCGGCACGAGGCCCTTGTCCGGCGCCGAGCCTCAGGTCGGATACTCGCGTTTTCCTGCCCCATGGTGCACAATCCGAGGCGATCCCCGGCCGGGCGGCCGGCGGGTTCACTTAATTTCTTACCCCTGAGAAGGAGATGACAGCAATGTCCGATAAGCCGATGAACAAGAGCCGTCGCGACGCCGTCAAGATGATGCTGGGCGGTCTGGCAACCGTCCCGCTGATGAACCTGGTTGGCATGGCCGCCGCTCAGGCGGAGGACCTGCCTCACGTCGACGAGGCTACCGATCCGACCGCCATCGCGCTGAAATACAAGCACGACGCGACCCAGGCCGACCGCGCCGCGGCTGCTCGGCCCGGTAAGCCGCCGGAAGAGCAGGTCTGCACGAACTGCCAGTTCGTTCAGGGCGATTCCGGTGACTGGCTTCCCTGCCAGCTGTTCCCGGGAAAGGCAGTTGCCGCCGGCGGCTGGTGTGCGTCCTGGACCCTGAAGGCCGGCGCCTGACGCGCTTCCGGCTCTCAGACTGAGACGAGAAAGCGGGGCCGAGGCCCCGCTTTTTTTGGAGAGAAAGGTCAGCCCGTACGCCAACCCTTCGGTTCAGCCTCAGGCGGCCTCTTGCGCCTTGTTCTCGATCACCCGGCCCTCTTCTGAGCGGATCTCGATCTGGCGCGGTTTCATGGCCTCCGGGATCTCCCGAACCAGCTCGACATGCAACAGGCCGTCCTCGAGCCGCGCGTCGACCACGTTGACGTAGTCGGCGAGCTGGAACTGGCGCTCGAAGTTGCGCGTGGCGATGCCGCGGTAGAGGAATCGCCGCTCCTTGTCGTTCCCGTCCTCCTTGCGCGAGCCGGAAACGGTCAGGATGCTTTCCTTTACCATGATGTCCAGCTCGTCGCGGGAGAAACCGGCCACCGCCATGGAGATGCGGTACTTGTCTTGGCCGATCATCTCGATGTTGTAGGGCGGATACCCGCCTGCCTCGGAACGGTAGGCGGACTCGAGCGCCGAAGCCAATCGATCGAAGCCGATCGCGGAGCGGAACAGGGGAGTGAAGTCGATCGTCGTCATGGACATATCCTCCGAATGAGCAATATGAGTGTGATGCGTTCTTTACGAACCGCGTTGGTGCGAGCCTCATCGAGCGCTTGCATTATGTAAAGTAGGATGGTCGAGGCGGAATATCAAGACCCGAGAAACAAACCGATCATCAGATACGGACAAGCGGGATATTGGCGCACAGGGAAGCGCCCGCGATTCTCATTTCACGGGTCTCAGGATATCAGCGTGCTTTATCGGCCCGGGTGCTCAAGCCGATGCGTACGGCCGCAACCCAGGTGTTAGTATGTCGGCAGGAACCAACGAGCAGCTGAACGCGATGCCTATTCCATCGACCGACCGGATTGTCGGGTTCGTCGCCGACTCGCTAGCCAGGCGAGGCAGGGATCCGGAGCATCTGCTCCAACATCTCATCGCCCTCCAGCACCAGTTCGGCTGCGTGCCCGAATCCGCTATCGACAATCTCTCCGCCGAGCTTGGGGTCACCCGCACCCAGACGCGATCGGCGGTGGACTTCTACGCTTTCCTGCACCAACGCTTTCGAGGGGATTACGACATCCTCTTCAGTGACAACATCACCGATCGCATGCTCGGCAATCAGCGCCTGATGCGCCGTCTTTGCGATCGGCTGGCGGTGGAGCCGGGTTCGACCCGGGCGGACGGGCGGGTGACGGTGGATCTCACCTCCTGCACCGGCATGTGCGACCAGGGGCCGGCGATTCTGGTCAACGGCATCGCCGTCACCAGGCTAGACGATCGGCGCATCGACCTCGTGGCCGAGCTGGTGGAGATGCGGCAACCGCTGGACCGATGGCCGGCGGAGCTGTTCCGTGTCGAGGACAATATCCATCGCCCCGGGTTGCTGTTGAGCGACCCCTTCAGCGAGGGCGCGGGGTTGGCGGCCTTGCTGGAAAAGGGGCGGGAGGGTGCGCTGCTGGAGGTGGAGCGCTCTGGTCTGCGCGGGCGAGGCGGTGCCGGTTTCACCACCGCGCTCAAGTGGAAGTTTTGCCGCGAGGCCAAGGGCAGCGAGCGCTTCGTTGTCTGCAACGCCGACGAGGGGGAGCCCGGGACCTTCAAGGACCGCGTGCTGCTGACCTCGTATCCGGACCTGGTGTTCGAGGGCATGACCATTTGCGCCGGCGTCGTCGGGGCGAAGCGGGGCTTTCTCTACCTGCGCGGCGAGTACCGTTATCTGCTCGAGCACATCGAGTCGGTCCTCGCCCGGAGACGCTCCCAAGGCCTCCTGGGGCGGAAGATCCTCGGCCGGACGGGGTTCGACTTCGATATCGAGGTTCACCTGGGTGCCGGCGCCTATATCTGCGGCGAAGAGTCCGCCCTGATCGAGTCCCTCGAGGGGAAGCGGGGAGTCACCCGCAAACGCCCGCCTTTCCCCGTGACCAGCGGCTACCTGGGCCACCCGACGGTGGTGAACAATGTGGAGACCTTCCTCGCCGCGGCACGGGTGGTGCAACTCGGAGGCTATTGGTTCCGCGGCGAGGGGACGGACCAGTCCGCGGGCAGCAAGATCCTGTCGGTGAGCGGAGACGTGACGCGTCCGGGCATCTACGAGTACCCCTTCGGCACACCGGTGGCCCGGGTGCTCGCGGACTGCGGGGCGCGCGATGCCCAGGCCGTGCAGGTCTCCGGCGCCGCGGGTGTCACGCTCGGCGCATCGGAATTCGACCGCGTCATCGCCTTCGAGGATCTGCCGACCGCCGGCTCCTTCATGGTCTTCGAACGCGGCCGGGACATGCTGGACATGGTGCGCAATTTCGCGCACTTCTTCGCCCACGAGAGCTGCGGTTTCTGCACCCCCTGCCGGGTCGGCGGAAGCCTGCTCAGGAACCTGGTGGAGAAGGTCGCCGCGGGGCAGGCGTCCGAGTACGATCTCGGGGAGATGCGCCACATCGGCGAGGTGATGAAGAAGGCCAGCTACTGCGGCCTCGGCGCGACCGCGCCGAACCACGTCCTGAACACGCTGGACAAGTTTCCCGAGGTCTACCGACAGCGGCTGCGCAGCGCCGACTACACCCCCGCCTTCGACCTGGACGCGGCGCTCTCGGACGCCCGCGCCCTGACCGGGCGCAGCGATGCCGGAGCGCATCTGGAGGACGCCCCATGAAGGACATCCAGCGCGACGTTGCGCACAGCTTTCGGCTCGACGGCAGGGAGATCCCTTTCACGCCGGGTCAGACCATCATGGACGCGGCGCTGGTCGCGGGGGAGTACATCCCGCACCTTTGTCACAATCCGGACTACGCTCCTCACGGCAGCTGCCGCGTGTGCGTGGTGAGCGTGAACGGGCGCCACGTCTCCGCCTGCACCGCCCCGGCGGCGGAGGGCGTGGAGGTGGAATCCGGCTCGGAGGAGATGCAGGGCATCCGCCGGGCGATCCTGCAGATGCTGTTCGTGGAGGGCAACCACGTCTGTCCGGGGTGCGAGAAGAGCGGAGCCTGTCAGCTGCAGGCCGTCGCCTACTATACGGGCATGCTCGCGCCCCATTTCACGCACTTCTTCCCCCGTCGCGCGCTCGATGCCTCTCACCCTGACTTCCTCATCGACTTCAATCGTTGCATCGTGTGCGAGCTGTGCGTGCGCGCGAGCCGGGATCTGGACGGGAAATGGGTGTTCGCCATCAGCGGGCGCGGGCTCGGCAGTCACCTGGTGGTCGACTCGCCGACGGGCAAGCTGGGCGACTCCTCCTTCGCCGCCAACGACAAGGCGGCCCACGTGTGCCCCGTCGGCGCCATCCTGCCCAAGCGCGGAGGCTACGAGGTCCCGATCGGGGAGCGGCTCTACGACCGTGAGCCTATTAGCGTGGTGGGCGACGCCGCGGCCCGGGAGGAGGGGTGAGCCATGGCCGGTAAGCTCAGGGTCGCGACCACATCGCTCGCCGGCTGCTTCGGCTGCCACATGTCGGTGCTCGACATCGACGAGCGCATCCTCGATCTCGTCGAGCTGGTCGAGTTCGACCGCACACCGCTGACCGACATCAAGCAGATCGGCGCGTGCGATCTGGGCATCATCGAGGGCGGGGTGGCCAACGCCGAGAACGTCGAGGTCCTGCGCGAGTTCCGCAAGCACTGCAAGGTCCTGGTGGCGATGGGTGCCTGCGCGGTCAACGGCGGCATTCCCGCCATGCGCAACGCCTTCGATCTCGGGGACTGCCTGCGCGAGTCCTACGTCGACGGGGTCGGCGTGCACAACCCGGGCGTACCCAACGATCCCGAGATCCCGTTGCTGCTGAACCAGGTTCATCCCGGTGCATGAGGTGGTCAAGATCGACTACTTCCTGCCCGGCTGCCCGCCGTCCGGGGATGCCATCTGGACCTTTCTCACCGAGTTGATCGGTGGCAAGCCCATCATCTCCCTTACGATCAGATCCACTACGATTGAAGGAAGCCCGCCTGTAAGCCGAGGCGCGCACCGTTGCGGCCGCGAGCCGCCCCGAGGGACGAAGACATGACAAGCCAACTGGAGACCGCCGCCAATCCGCAGCATCTCAAGCGCGTGGTCATCGAGCCCGTGACCCGGGTAGAGGGTCACGGCAAGGTGACGCTGCTGCAGGACGCGGACAACCACATCCGCCAGGCGCGGCTGCACATCGTAGAGTTCCGCGGTTTCGAGAAGTTCATCCAGGGGCGGCCGTACTGGGAGCTCCCGGTGCTGGTGCAGCGCCTGTGCGGCATCTGCCCGGTAAGCCACCATCTGGCCGCGGCCAAGGCCACGGACCAACTGATCGGCGTCGACGCGCTCACCCCGACCGCGGAGAAGGTGCGCCGACTGATGCACCTGGGACAGACCTTCCAGTCCCACGCGCTGCATTTCTTTCACCTGTCATCGCCGGACCTGCTGTTCGGCTTCGACGACGCCGTGCCGCACCGCAACATCGTGGGCGTGATCCAGGATTACCCGGAGATCGCCAAGCAGGGCGTGCTGATGCGCAAGTACGGCCAGGAGGTGATCCGGGTCACCGCCGGCAAGCGGGTCCACGGCACGGGCGCCGTGCCCGGCGGGGTGAACAAATCCCTCAGTGAAGACGAGCGCGACTATTTGCGCAAGGACGCCGATCAGATGGTGTCCTGGGCAGAGTCGGCGGTCCAGCTCATGAAGAAGATCTTCATGGGGAATCCGGACTACCACTATGCCTTCGCCAAGGTGGATGCCAACACGCTCGGCATGGTTCGCGCCGACGGCGCCTTCGAGCTCTATCATGGCGGTCTGCGTGCCCGGGACGCGGATGGCAACACCCTGTTCGACCATGTCGATTACTGCGACTACGAGGCCCGCTTCCGCGAGGAGGTCAAACCCTGGAGCTACATGAAGTTCCCCTTCATCGCGGAGCTGGGACCCGAGCGCGGCTGGTACCGGGTCGGGCCACTGGCGCGGGTCAACAACTGCGATCGCTTCGATACCCCGCTTGCCGAGCAGGAACGCCAAGACTTCATGGCCGCGGGCGAGGGCAGGCCGCTGCATGCGGCGCTCGCCACCCACTGGGCACGTCTGATCGAGCTGTTGCACTGCGCGGAGGCGATCCGCGAGCTGCTGCGCGATCCGGATCTTCTTGGTGCGGATCTGCGGGTGCGAGGTGACATGCGCGCGAAGGGGATCGGTGTCATCGAGGCCCCGCGCGGCACCTTGTTTCACCACTACGAGATCGACGAGGACGGGTTGGTACGCAAGGCTAACCTGATCGTGTCCACCACCAACAACAACCAGGTCATGAACGAGTCCATCCGCCAGGTGGCGAGCCATTACCTCGACGGCAAGGAGCTGACGGAACCCCTGCTCAACCAGATCGAGGTGGCGATTCGCGCCTACGATCCCTGCCTGTCCTGCGCCACCCACGCGGTGGGGAAGATGCCGCTGGAGGTCGAGCTGGTCGATGCGAATGGCAACCTGGTTGATCGCATCCACAAGCGCGCCAGCGGTTGCATCGAGCATGGCATCGGCTTGAATCCGGCGACGGCCGTCTAGAGCCGAGAGAGCCACGCCCCTTCGGATGGCCGCGATCGGCACGGATCTCGTTCTCGTCTTCGCCTGCGGCAATCCCTCGCGCGGCGATGACGCCCTGGGGCCGCTTCTGGTCGCGCGTCTGGAGCGACGCCGTGACGCCGGGCAGCTGCAGGGGGTCGATCTCCTCACGGATTTCCAGCTTCAGGTCGAGCATGCCCTGGACCTGGAGGGCCGGGAGATGGTCATTTTCGTGGACGCGAGCGCGTCTGGAATCGAGCCCTTTGCCTTCGGGCCGATCGCAGCGGAACGGGACGTCAGCTACACCACCCATGCGATGAGTCCCGGCGCCGTCCTGCAGGTGTTTCGGCAGACCACGGGCCAGGAGCCGCCGCCGAGCTGGCTGCTCGCGGTACGCGGTTACGAGTTCGGGCTTGGGGAGCCGGTCTCCCGGGGTGCACAGGACAACCTGGACGCAGCCGAAGCGTATCTGCTCGACCGGCTGAGGGTAGGCCCGGACGTCATGCATGATCCGGGGGTCGCCTCGGATCCCGACCGCCGATAGGGTGAGTGTCGGAGGGGTCTCAGTGATGACGAGAGCCTGCTGATCAATATGATCGACCGCGCCGTGGGTCTGGCTATGCTCCTGGCTTCCGTCTTGCTGGCGCCGACGGCGGGCGCGGAGCCGGCCGTGCGTTTTTTCGCCATCGGCGACGTCCCTTACTCAGAAAGCGAGTACGAGCTGCTCGCCGCGCTGCTCGAAAGGGAGCTGCGCCGATCCCCCGCCTTTCTCGTCCATGTCGGGGATATCAAGTCCGGCAGCGCGCCCTGCACCGATCAGGCGTTTGCGCGCATCGCCGATCTGTTCCAGTCGCTTCCCGTACCCGTGCTCTACACGCCCGGTGACAACGAGTGGACCGACTGTCACCGCCGAAGGGCGGGGGGATTCGATCCGCGCGAGAGGCTCATGCGGTTGCGCCGACTATTCTACGTCGAGGGCTCGGTGCTGCGGCTCGACGAGCTCGGCGCCGAGGCGAACGACCCGTCCCATCCAGAGAACTACTACCTTCTGTTCAATGGAGTGCTGTTCGCTGCTGTCCATCTGGTAGGCAGTCACAACAACCTGACGCCCAACAACGAGGCCGCGCTGACGGAGCATCTGGAGCGGGCCGAGGCCAATCGTGGTCACCTGGAGCGGGTCGCGGCGGTGGCCAAGGCCGAGGACGCTTCCTCGCTGGTGCTGCTGTTTCATGCCAATCCGGGATTCGAGGCGTCCTCTCCCCCGCGCGGATACGGGCCGTTCGCCGAGAGCCTGGCGGCCTTGCTCGGGCAATTCCAAGGGCCGGTGCTGGCGGTTCACGGGGACACCCACCGTTTCCGTTTCGATCAACCGCTGCGCGACCCCGGTCACGGCGGCGTGCTGCGTCGCTTCGTCCGGCTCGAGGTTCCCGGCTCCCCGATCGTGGCGGGAGTGCGGGTCAGCGTCGATCCGGCCGCGGACCAGCCGTTCGCGGTGGAGCTTGCCCCTGCGGATGCGCGGGAGCGTCTGATCGCCGAATGAGCACCATTCGGCCAAGGTAGCCCGAGATTGGAGATCCTCCCACTCCGCCTGTTATCTCAGGGCTGCGCGGATGCCTGTGTTCACGCATGCTGCAGAGCGACGCCGGGCGAAACATCTGGTTACAAACTGTAACAACTCTCTGGTTGAAAGATTAGAAAGATGCTTATATACTAATCGCTATGTTGAAACCAACTTGAAGTTCAGGAGAAGTAACATGTTAGGTGCACTTGCTGCAGTCGCTCTCGTCGTTGGATCCATCTCCGCCACGGTCGCCTTGAATCAGGATGACGCTCAGGCGAACGGCCAGACCCGCGAGCCGGTGGTCGAGGTGCAGTCGCTCGAGAGCGTGGAGACCTTCGCCGAGTAATCCCGCGCGAGGCCAGCCGGCCTCAGGCGGACGGTAGAAAGCCCCGGGTGCCTTGTTGGCTCCGGGGCTTTTTGTTGTGCAGAATTTGATGGTTGGGCTCGAGGCCGAGGCGCGAGCGAAGCCGGAGACCCGGCGAAGGGGTCGATCCGGATCCTGCGCGTGCGGCTACCGTCAGGTCTGCCGGGATTTTTCGTCGAGATAGAGCCAGGTGTCGATGACCGTGTCCGGATTCAGCGAGATGCTGCCGATGCCGCGGGCGAGCAGCCACTCGGCGAGGTCCGGGTGATCCGAGGGGCCCTGACCGCAAATGCCGACATACTTGTTCTGTTTGCGGCAGGCCTCGATCGCCATCTCCAGCATGCGCAGCACCGCCGGGTCACGTTCGTCGAAATCCGCGGCAACGAGGGCCGAGTCGCGGTCGAGGCCCAGCGTGAGCTGCGTCATGTCGTTGGAGCCGATGGAGAAGCCGTCAAAGTGCTCCAAGAAACTGCTCGGCGAGGATGGCGTTGGATGGGATCTCGCACATCATGATCAGCCGCAGGCCGTTCTCCCCGCGTCTGAGCCCCTGGGCAGCGAGGGCGTCAACCACCGCCTTGGCCTGCTTCAGGGTGCGCACGAAGGGCACCATGATCTCGACGTTGGTCAGGCCCATGTCGTTGCGCACCCGCTTGAGGGCCTCGCATTCCATCTCGAAGCACTCGCGAAAGCCCTCGTCCACATAGCGGCCGGCGCCGCGGAACCCGATCATCGGGTTCTCCTCATCGGGCTCGTAGCGGGTACCGCCGACGAGGTTGGCATACTCGTTGGACTTGAAGTCCGACATGCGCACGATCACCGGGTTCGGCGCGAACGCGGCTCCCAGCGTAGCGATGCCCTCGGTGAGCCTGGTCACGTAGAACTCTCGCGGGCTCGGATAGGCGGCGATGCGGAGGCCGATCTCGGCTTGGAGGTCCGCTGGCAGCGCCTGGTATTCCAGCAGCGCCTTCGGGTGGATGCCGATCATGTTGTTGATGATGAACTCCAGGCGCGCCAGCCCGATGCCCGCGTTCGGTGTCGCGGCAAAGGCGAATGCGCGGTCCGGATTGCCGACGTTCATCATCACCTTAACCGGGATCTCCGGCATGTGGGAAAGCTCGATGGTCTTGTGCTCGAAGGGGAGCAGGCCGTCGTAGATGAAGCCCGGTGTCGCCCTCGGCGCAGGAGACCGTGACCTGGTGGCCATCGGCGATGCGGTCGGTGGCGTCGTTGCAGCCCACCACTGCTGGCACCCCGAGCTCGCGGGCGATGATGGCCGCATGGCAGGTGCGCCCGCCGCGGTTGGTGACGATCGCCGCCGCCCGCTTCATGATCGGCTCCCAGTCCGGGTCGGTCATGTCCGTGACCAGCACATCCCCTGGCTCCACCCGATTCATGTCGGAGATCGAGGCGACCACCTTGGCGGTCCCCGCGCCGATGCGGTGGCCGATGCTGCGCCCGGTGGACAGCACCTCGCCCTTCGCACGCATGTGGTAGCGCTCGGTGACCTGACCCGAGCGGCTCTGCACCGTTTCCGGGCGGGCCTGGACGATGTAGAGCTTGCCGTCGACCCCGTCCTTGGCCCACTCGATGTCCATCGGGCGGCCGTAGTGCTCCTCGATGAGCACGGCCTGCTTGGCCAGTTCCTCGACCTCGGCGTCGGTAACGCAGAAGCGATGACGGTCCGCCTCGGGCACTTCCTCGGTTCGAACCGGAGAGTCGCTGCCAGTAGTGGCGTAGACCATGCGGATGGCCTTGTCGCCGACGCTGCGTCGCAGGATCGCCGGGCGCCCTGCGGCCAACGTGGGCTTGTGGACGTAGAACTCGTCGGGATTCACCGCCCCCTGCACCACCATCTCGCCGAGTCCGTAGCTGGCGGTGATGAAAACCACGTCGCGAAAGCCGGACTCCGTGTCGAGGGTGAACATGACCCCGGACGAGGCCTGGTCGCTGCGCACCATGCGCTGAATGCCGGCCGAGAGCGCGACGTGGCGGTGCTCGAAGCCCTGGTGGACGCGGTAGGCGATGGCGCGGTCGTTGAACAGCGACGCGAACACCTCCTTGAGCGCGTGCATGATGCTATGGAGACCGTGGACGTTGAGGAAGGTCTCCTGCTGGCCGGCGAAGGAGGCGTCGGGCAGGTCCTCCGCGGTGGCTGAAGAGCGCACCGCCCAGGACACGTCGGCGCCGCCGGCGTCCCGGGTGAGGGTCTCGTAGGCCTCCCTGATTGCGCTCTCGAGTGCGGGTTGGAAGGGCTGCTCCATGATCCAGCCGCGGATCCGCGGTCCGGTCTGCGCCAGCGCGGTGACGTCGTCGACGTCCAGCGCGTCGAGCAGGGTCTGTATCCGCTGGTCCAATCCGTCCGCCGCGAGGAATTCGCGATAGGCGTCGGCGGTCGTCGCAAAGCCGCCGGGCACCTGGACGCCGACCTCGGAGAGGTGGTGAATCATCTCGCCCAGCGAGGCATTCTTGCCCCCGACGACGGGCACGTCGTGCATGCCTAGCTCGCTCAGCCAGCGGACATAATCGGTCATACCACTCATCCCCCATTGCTCCCGATAGACCAGCCCGCCAGGTCCTGCTCGTAGCCGCGACCGCGCCGGGCGAACGTCATCATAAAGCAGGATTGTGCATCGCACAAAAAAATGTATCGTCCGCCAAAACAGCCTGAAACATGGCCGGCCGCCCTGTCACGAGGCGTGCTCCAGGCAAGGCCCGGCTTTCGGCGGAGCGAAGGGTCTAGGACCCGCGCCGTGGCTGGTAGCTGTCGGGGATCACGACCGTCGGCGCGCGCTGGCTTGGGTCCCGGTGCGGGAAATTGAGGGTGAAGTGCAGGCCGCGGCTCTCGCGCCGGCGCTGCGCGGACTGGATGATGAGGTCTGCCACGTCCACCAGATTGCGCAGCTCCAGCAGGTCGTTGCTGACCCGGAAATGGCTGTAGAACTCGATGATCTCCTGGCGCAGCAGGTCCACACGCCGCTTGGCCCGCTGCAGCCGCTTGTTGGTGCGCACGATGCCAACGTAGTCCCACATGAAGCGGCGCAGCTCGTCCCAGTTGTGGGACACGACGATTTCCTCGTCGGCCTCGGTGACGCGGCTTTCGTCCCAAGGCGGAACCTCGGGAGGGGGCGGCTGGCGCAAGGCCTGCTGTTCTATGTCGCGGGCGGCGAGCTCGCTGAACACCAGGCACTCGAGCAGGGAGTTGCTGGCCATGCGGTTGGCACCGTGCAGACCCGGTGTAGGCGGTCTCCCCGATCGCGTAGAGCCCGGGCACGTCGGTCCGGGCACGGCCGTCCACCACGACGCCGCCGCAGGTGTAGTGGGCGGCGGGTACCACCGGGATGGGCTCCCGTGTGATATCAATGCCGAACTCCAGGCAGCGCGCGTGGATGGTGGGGAAGTGGGAGACGACGAACTCCCGCGGCCGGTGGGAGATGTCGAGATATAGGCACTCGGCGCCCAGCCGCTTCATCTCGCGGTCGATGGCGCGGGCCACGATGTCGCGCGGCGCGAGCTCCGCGCGCTCGTCGAAGCGGGGCATGAATCGCTCGCCGTCGGGCAGCAACAGAAGAGCGCCCTCGCCGCGCAGCGCCTCGGTGATCAGGAAGGACTTGGCCTTAGGATGATAGAGACAGGTGGGGTGGAACTGCATGAACTCCATGTTGGCCACCCGACAGCCGGCCCGCCAGGCCATGGCGATGCCGTCGCCGGTGGAGACATCGGGATTGCTGGTGTAGAGGTAGACCTTGCTCGCACCGCCGGTGGCGACGGCGACGAAGCGGGCGAGGAAGGTCTCCACCTCTCCGGTGCCCAGGTTGAGCAGGTAGGCCCCGAGGCAGCGGTTGCCCCTGAGTCCGAGCTTGCGCGCGGCGATGAGGTCCACCGCGATATGGTGCTCGAAGAGCTCGACGTTGGGGAGCGCGCGAACCCGCGACTCGAGGGTGGTCTCCACCTCGTGGCCGGTGGCGTCTGCGGCGTGTACGACGCGCCGGTGAGTATGTCCGCCCTCGCGGGTGAGGTGGTAGCCCCCGCCGCTGACGGTCTCGTCGTCGCGGGTGAACTGGACACCCTGGTCGAGCAACCAGCGGATGCTTTCGGGTCCGCGTTCCACGACCATGCGAACCGTTTTCCGGTCGCACAGACCCGCGCCTGCCTTGAGGGTGTCCTGGACGTGGGACTCCACTGAATCTCGCGGATCCAAGACCGCCGAAATGCCGCCCTGCGCATACAGAGTGCTGCCCTCGCGGAGCTCGCGCTTGGAAATCACGGCAACCGAGAGATCGGGCGACAGCTGAAGGGCCAGACTCAGCCCGGCGGCCCCGCTGCCGATGATCAGGACATCGTGTCGGTGTGGGCGGTTCATGGTGGTGGCAGAGGTACGTTGTGGCATTGGGGCGAAAGCATCACCGGCCTCACGCGCAAAGGCGCGTGTGCAAACCATCACCGACAACTATAAACTGAACCGGTTTGCGACTTGGATCAAGTTTCCGCTTTTTTGTGGCCATGCGAGGCCGCACTTCCTTGGCATCAAAGAACTTTCGCTGAGGGTGACTGTCAATGCCATCGGATTCGGAGACGCCGACAACGGCGGCGCGTCGGAATGTCTGAGCGACGAGCCGACCAGGAGTTGGTGTCTAGGGCACAGAACGGAGATAGGCGTGCGTTCGATTTGCTGGTGCTCAAGTACCAGCAAAAGGTCGCGAGTCTCATCTCCCGCTACATGCGCGACCCCAGCGAGATTATGGATGTCAGTCAGGAGGCGTTCCTCAAGGCCTACCGAGCGCTGCCCGGGTTTCGCGGCGAGAGCGCTTTTTACACCTGGCTCTATCGAATCGCCATCAACACGGTGAAGAACTACCTGGTCGCGCAGGGCCGTCGTCCCCCGGGCGACGATGTCGAGGCAGAGGTCGCCGAGCAGATGGACATGGGCAGCCGCCTGCGGGAGGTCGGGACACCGGAAAGCCTCCTGTTGAGCGATGAGATCGCACGTACCGTACAAGAGGCGTTGGACGACTTGCCCGATGACCTACGAACCGCCATCGTGCTGCGCGAGTTCGATGGCCTCAGCTATGAGGAGATCGCCAGTACGATGGAATGTCCGATAGGGACCGTGCGTTCGCGCATCTTCCGCGCCCGCGAGGCGATCGACAAGCGCCTTCGGCCCCTGCTTAATCCATAACATCCAATTGAGATCCGGCGATGAGTGATCAGCAGCGAGAACATCTTTCAGCGCTCGTGGACGGCGAGATCGACGACGAGCTCGTGCGTCCTACCGTATCGGCGCTGGAATCGAACCCGGAACTGGGCGCCACCTGGGAGCGCTACCACCTGATCGGGCAGTACCTGCGCGGCGAGCAGGTGCGTCTGGAGTACCGCGACATCGCAACGCAGGTTCGGACGCGCGTTGCCGAGGAGCCCGTGAGGGCGCCACGAAGGGGTAAAAACGGCAACCGGCATTCTCGGCTTGGTCCGTTCGTGGGGGCGGCGCTTGCCGCTTCCGCGGCCTTTTTCGCCGTGTTCGCGGTTCCGCAGCTGTTCAACGCCGGGCATGAAGAGCCACTTCCAGCCTTGGCCGCGAAGACCGTCGTCCCCATGCAGAGGTTCGAGCTCGCGGCTCCCGGGCAGCGCTGGCAGGTGGACCAACCGGCGCTCCAGAGCAAGTTGGACCGCTTCCTCGTCAACCACCAGGCCTTCGCGCCGCCCTCCGGTGTCAAGGGTTTCCTTCCCTACGCGACGGTCGTCGGATATGACGCTGGACGCTAGGTATCCAGCGAACGGCGAGCGGATGGAGCGAGCCGCGCCAGTCGCGGCGGGGCGCAACATGAAACGGGCGCTGCTGATTGCATTCGCCGCTATCGGTCTTTGTTCTCAATCCTTCGCGGAGGGTCTGTCCGCCACCGAGCAGCTCGAGCGCATGGCGAACGCCATGCGCTCGCTCAGCTATGAGGGCACGCTGGTCTATGCGCACGGGAACCGTATCGAGTCGCTGCGGATCGAGCATCGCATCGAGAACGGGCAATCCCGCGAACGCATGGAGTCTTTGAATGGGCCGGAGCGCTCGATGACGCGGGAACAGGATCGCGTCACCTGCGAATTACCCAACTCTCACCCGATCTCGGTACACCGCGGCGGGCTGACGCACGATGTGCTGCGGGCCAAGGCGATAGATCCCGAATCGTTGTCGGCGCACTACCTGATTCACCCGCTCGGAACGGCGCGTGTGGCCGGTCGTCAGGTGGATGTGGTCGGTATCATCCCGCGGGACAGTCTGCGCTACGGCTACCGCTTCTACCTCGATCTGGAAAGCGGATTGCCGCTGAAATCGGATCTGATGGGCGAGCAGTCCGAGCCCATCGAGCAGATCATGTTCACGTCGCTCGAGCTTCTTCCCTCCCAAGAGAATCAGGAGATCGCGGACGCGGATACCGTGGACGCCGGCATGGCAACGAGTCGGCCGGCCCCGGTTGATACCGACCCCTGGCGTTTCACCGAGCTTCCGGCCGGCTTCGATCTCACGATGCACGATCACTGGCGCGACACCGCGGGGCATTCGGTGGATCACTTCCTGATATCGGATGGCCTCGCGTCGGTCTCGGTCTATGTCGAGAGTGACGCCGCCGACGGGCTGGACGGGGAGACGCGTATCGGTGCCATCCACGCGGCCGGTAGGCGCGTCTTCGGCCACCAGGTGACCGTGATCGGCGAGGTCCCCTCGGTCACGGTGCAGATGGTGCTCGCGGCTTTGCAGCGAGGGGAGGGTGGCCAACCGTGATCGAGGAGCTCGGTATGGTCGTGGCGGTTCATGGTCGAGCTGGCGGAGGTCGAGAGCCGACGTCGTAGCGCCTGCGGGAGCTGCGAGGTCAACGGCGCCTGCGGCACTTCGCTGCTGGAGCGTTTTTTTGGCCGTCGCCGGTTGCTGCTCACGGTATACAACCCCATCGGCGCTCGGCCCGGCGATCAGGTCGTGGTCGGCATCCCAGAGCAGGCGCTCCTCACCGCCTCGTTCGCGGCCTACATGGTGCCGCTGCTGGCGATGCTCGGGGGCGGCATCGCCGGTGGTATGCTTGCCGGCGCCCTCTCGCCGCAGCACGGGGACGGCTTGAGTATCTTGGGGGGTGCGGTCGGCCTGGCGTCGGCTCTGCTTTGGCTCGGCCGTTTCAGCCGCGCGCATGCGGATGACGACCGTTACCGGGCGGTCATTCTGCGCCAAGGCGTCTCGACCGGGCTCGCGGTCGCGATGCCGGGTCCGTCCCTGCAGGACAGGCATTGAACGGGAAGCGCGCTGTCGCGCCTGGTACGACACACGGAGCACTCATGAGAAAACCATATCCGCTGTCGGGGCTCCTGACCCTCGGCTTGATCGCCTTCCTGTCATCCGTCGACGCCTTGGCGAGGGCGTTGCCCGAGTTCACCGGCCTGGTCGAGCAGTACGGACCGGCAGTGGTCAACATCAGCACCAAACAATCGACGGCGGCCCCTCAGGCACCGCCCGGATTCTCGGTGCCGGACCTGCCCGAGGACAGCCCGCTCTACGACTTCTTCCGGCGCTTCTTCGGAGAGGAAGGTGAGATCCCCGAGGACGAGATGCAGGCGCGCTCCCTCGGCTCCGGGTTCATCGTGACCGCCGATGGCTATGTCCTGACCAATGCCCACGTGGTGGAGAGCGCCGATGAGATTATCGTGCGCACCAGCGACCGTCAGGAGTTCATTGCCACGGTTGTCGGCGCGGACAAACGCAGCGATATCGCGCTCGTCAAGGTCGAGGCGCAGGGGCTGCCGGTGGTGAAGATCGGATCCGCGAAGGACCTGAAAGTGGGCGAATGGGTGCTGGCCATCGGTTCGCCGTTCGGGTTCGAGCACTCGGCTACCGCCGGGATCGTGAGCGCCAAGGGGCGCAGCCTGCCGAGCGAGAACTACGTTCCCTTCATCCAGACCGACGTGGCAATCAACCCGGGCAACTCCGGCGGTCCGCTGTTCAACCTGGACGGTCAGGTGGTCGGCGTCAACTCCCAGATCTACAGCCGCACCGGGGGCTTCATGGGATTGTCGTTCGCGATCCCGATCGACGTGGCGATGGATGTCGTGGAGCAGCTCAGGACCAAGGGCAAGGTTAGCCGTGGATGGCTCGGCGTGCTCATCCAGGACGTTACGCGCGACCTGGCGGAGACCTTCGGCATGGCCCAACCCGAGGGTGCACTGGTCGCCCAGGTGCTGCCTGAGAGTCCGGCAGAGAAGGCTGGATTGAAGGCCGGTGACGTGATTGTCGAGTTCAATGGCAGCCCGGTGGACTCCTCGGGCTCCTTACCGCCCCTGGTGGGGGCAAGCCCGGTGGGCCAGGCGGCACGGGTGGAGGTGCTGCGCCGCGGAACCCGCCAGATTATCGAGGTGGTGATCGAGGAGCTGCCCGAAGAGGAAGAGCTGGTCGCCGCTTCGGGAATCCCCGAGCGCGTCAAGCCCAACCGCATCGGTCTGGTCGCGGCGGATATCAGCGCCGAGGACCGGGGGCAGCTCGGCATCGAGTCCGGGGGCGTCCTGGTGGAACGCGTCGAGGCTGGGCCGGCGGAGCGGGCGGGTATTCGCGTGGGCGACGTGATCCTGACCCTGGACAACAAGGTCGTCGAGAACGCCGATCAGCTCAAGCAGACGCTCGACGCCCTGGAGCCGGGTCGGTCGGTGGCCGTTCTGATTCAGCGCGGCGACGGCCGTATGTTCTTCCCCTTGCGCATTCCGAAGGAGTAAACCGGGGCGCGAGGAAAGCCGTCCGCTTGCCG
>CAVTOR010000001.1:0-69317 GCA_963736235.1 uncultured Gammaproteobacteria bacterium | reverse complement strand
CGCAGGGACGGGGTGTAGGCCCCGTCCAGCCCGGAGCCGGGCATGAGCTTGCCGCGGTTGAAGCGCTCCTTGGGGTCGACCCGCAGCTTGTAGTTGATGAAGTCCTCCAGCTTCTCCCGCTCCATGAACTGGATCTTGGTCAGCCCGATGCCGTGCTCGCCGGAGATGACCCCTCCAAGCTCCCGGGCCAGCGCCATGATGCGGGCGACCACTTCGTCCGCCTCGTGCAGCATCCGGTAGTCGGCGGAATGGACCGGGATGTTGGTGTGCACGTTGCCGTCCCCGGCGTGCATGTGCAGGGCGACGAACAGGCGGGAATCCCGGATGCGGGCATGGATCCCGGCCAGGTGCTCGCGCACCTTCACCATGTCCTGGCCGTTGAAGACCTCCTCCAGGCGCAGCGCGACCTCCTTGCGGTAGGACTGGCGCAGATCGCGGCGGAGCATCATGTCCAGCAGACTGTCGCCGTCGCGCGCCGCTTCCCGCTCGGGCTCGCGCAGCAGGTCCAGGTGCTCCGCGGCGGGCGCGTCGAGCTGGTCCAGAACGGCCCGCCAGCGGGTCCGGGCAGACTCCACCGCCTCGCGGGCGGCGTCCCGCTTTGCATCCAGGATGGCGGTGGCCTCCGCGGACTCCTCGTAGTCCTCCCAAGCCCGGGCCTCGGGCATGTCGCCGGCCAGATATTCCAGCACGGCGTCCATGATCCGCAGCTTGTTGCGGATCGACTGCTCGATGTTGATGCGCTCGATGCCGCGCGAATAGTCCGCCAGCCGGTCGAGGGGGATGACTACGTCCTCGTTGACCTTGAAGGCGTTGGTGTGGCGCGAGATGGCCGCGGTGCGGGCGCGGTCGAGCCAGAAGCGCCGGCGCGCCTCGGGGCTGACGGCGACGAAGCCCTCGCCCTCGCGCGCCTTCGTTAGCTCCACCACCCGCTCGGCGGCCGCCTCCACCGCCTGCTCGTCGTCCGAGACCAGGTCGGCGAGCAGCACCATCTTGGGCAGCTCCCGGCGGGCGGCCTTGGTGGAGTAGTTCACCGCGCGCACATAGCGCTCGTCCAGGTGCTCCAGGCCGGCCACCTGCACGTCTGGCAGGGACTCCACGTAGTCCTTGATCTCCACGATGGCGGGCACGGCCAGCGACAGGTCGGTGCCGAAGAACTCCAGGCACACGGTGCGGGTGTGCTCGGGCATGCGGTGCAGCACGAAGCGGGCGGAGGTGATGAGCCCGTCGCACCCCTCCTTCTGCACCCCCGGCAGGCCGGAGAGGAACTTGTCGGTCACGTCCTTGCCCAGCCCCGCCTTGCGGAAGGCGTGGCCCGGCATGGCCAGGATCTCCGGCTCGCCTCTCGGCGTCCTGCCGTCAGGCTCGTAGCGGGTGATCCGAAAGCGCACCCAATCGGTGTCGTGGATCTTGCCCAGATTGTGGGCCAGGCGTTCGACCTCCAGCCAGTCCGCGTCGGGGGTAACCATGCGCCAGGAGACCAGGTTGTCGAGCGTGGTGCCCCAGAGCACCGCCTTCTTGCCGCCGGCGTTCATGGCGATGTTGCCGCCGATGGTGGAGGCGTCCTGGGAGGTGGGGTCCACGGCGAAGACCAGCCCGTGTCGCTCGGCCAGCTCCGAGACCCGGCGGGTGACCACCCCGGCGCCGCACCTGCACGGTGGGAACCTCCCCCTCGCGGTCCGGCAGCGCGATGCGCTCCACCTCGGACAGGGACTCCAGCTTCTCCGTGTTGATCACGGCGCACAGGTCGTCCAGGGGCACGGCGGAGCCCGTGTAGCCGGTGCCGCCGCCGCGGGGGATCAGGGTCAGGCCGCAGTCGATGCAGGCCTGGACGACGCGGGCGACCTCCTCCTCGGTGTCCGGGGAGATGACCACGAAGGGCAGCTCGACGCGCCAGTCGGTAGCGTCAGTGGCGTGGGAGACCCGGGCCAGGCCCCCGAAGTCGATGTTGTCATTGCGGGTGACCTCGGCGAGCGCCTTGCGGACCTGCTCGCGCAGGCGTCCCTGAGTCGCGAACCAGTCGCTGAACTTGCCCACCGCCTTGCGTGCGGCTTCGAGCAGGCGCGCGGCCTTGGCGTTGTTGTTGAGGCGCAGCTCGAACTGGTCCAGGCGGTGGCACAGCGCCCCGACCAGCAGGTCCCGGCGCTTGTGGTCCTCCAGCAGGTCGTCCTGCAGGTAGGGGTTGCGGGTGATCACCCACATGTCCCCCAGCACCTCGAACAGCATGCGCGCCGAGCGCCCCGTGCGGCGGGTGCCGCGCAGCTCCTCGATCAGGCCCCACATTTCGTGACCGAGAAAGCGGATCACGATCTCCCGGTCCGAGAAGGACGTGTAGTTGTAGGGGATCTCGCGGATGCGCTGGTGGCGGGGCGTGGCGTCGGGTGAGGTCATGGGACGGCTCGGCGGGGGAGTTTTGCAGCGCACAAATTGTAGCGCAGCGGCAGCGGCAGCGGCAGCGGCGGCGGACAGCGGCCAGGGGGCGTGGAAACCCGTCTATCGAAGCGGGATTCCGCGCGATCTCGATGGCCATTGCCGAGGGTTGGGGCCCTCCGCTCGGATCCGGAAAACAAAAAGCCGCCTGGCGGCGGCTAAGGGGGAGGAGGAGTGTCCCCGTCTGCGGAGATGTTCGTCAGCGCTCAGAACTTTCCCATCAACATGGGCCTCCCATCGTCGACGACGTCAAAGATGTCGGTAGGCTCGACTTCCGCGGAATGGACCGGCCGGAGTGCCGAAGACTCGTGTCTGGATGAAACGCGCAGAGCCGATGCTTCGGGTCCAGGAACCGGTGCTTGCGCATTGCGGCGAGCCCCTTGACTCCCGCGCCGTTCGGCCGCCGCAGTTGGATGGTCGTCATCGGCCGAAGCCAGCAACTGCAAAATAGCAATCGGATGTAAGGCGCCGACTCGATATCCGTTAAGGACGCGTAAAGATTCGGTAATGATTTGTCGACGGGCGAATCCTGGGTTCCGCGCGGGAATGCTGGCGCCGAAGCATGTCGGCGGCGGGACAGGCAGAGCGGGACGCCGCAATGACTTGACCAGGGTAGGCCCCGCACCCCTTCACCGACCTGCGTTCCGCGGGCGGAGTGAAGGCTTGTGCTACCGCGAGAGAAGCCCAGCGTTTCTGCGCGGATTTGCCGCCTCCTCTAGCTCCTCTTCTAGCTCCATCGCTACCGTGTCCACCTCCAAGAGCGATCCGGTAGATGTATTGCTGCAAATCAAAACGCAAAAATTACACGATCGTTACGGCAGGTATGCAGTTGGCTTACGGCCCGGTGCTAGCTTTGCCTTTGAAGGCGGAAGCACCGATGGGCTGGGCGTGCCCAATGCGAGACACCCGTGGTCACGGAGAACTTTAGAGTGCTCGCCTGACAGGCGGCAGCAGTGGAGCCATCCCCCACGGAATGGTACCTACCGCAACCCCACGGCGATCCACTGCGGCGCGCGATGACTTGGGGAGAGGAGTCAACATCATGAATAGGCGAACATCGGTCAATCCCCTTGTATCTTTCCTGTTTGCGGCCTTGCTGGCCTGTCCGGCCGCGGTCCTCGCCGCCCCCGGTGACGGAGGAGGAGGCGGAGGAGGTGGCGGGGAGGTGGCGGAGGAGGAGGTGGTGCGCCCGATTACGGCGATCTTTTTGTACTCGATCGCCATCCGAACGGCATCCCCACTTTGACCCCGGCACATGAGCTGCCAGATCCCGACCCGGAAAGCCCTCCCGGAACAATGGTCCAGGCAGGGCAGTGTCAGCAGCCGATAGCCGCCGCCGGTGTTGTCTTCGACGGCTGCGAAATGAACTCGACCGGCGAGTTCTGCCTGATCCCGGTTGACCAGATCACCTGCGCGGTGCTGGAGGAATACGCCAGCTATACGCAGGAGGTGGACTTCGGGCGCATGAACGTCGCTCGGGCGCCGGAAGACGTACTGGCGCGTCAGTTGGACGACGTCGTCGTCAAGCTGGCCACCGCCGACTGCATCAGTCTCGATCCTGCCGGACGGCTGGTCTACACGAGCCAGGACATCAACGACGCCGACGGTGATGGCGACACCCTGGAGTACATGACGAGCGCCGTAGACTCGCCCTTGCAGAACCTGGCCATCTACAAGGAGATGATCGTCAGGGGAGAGCTGGGTGATCCCGCAATCGAGTTGCCCCAACCCTTCTCGGCCTACGGCATTCTCGATGCAGCCGCCAAGGGACTCGGCGCGGCTTCGGACAAGGGCGGCTTGTTGACGTGGACCTGGTGGTCTACCTGAACCAGATCCTGGGCCTCTCGGAGCTGCCCGAGACCGCTTTGGGGCCGCCGATCTGCATCAACATCAGGCAGGAGGTCCAGGGCGTCGTGCAACCGGTCGAGAAATGCTTCCTGAATTATGGCGGCTATCAGTACGAGCGTGGACAGACCTACAGTAGCCTGCCCGAGCCGGCATTCGTCCCTGCCGGAGATCCGGAAGAAGGCTGGTTCGAGTATCTGGACGTCTACCCGGGCACCGGGTCTGTGGGGGGCGAGCCTCTGTTCTGGATCGTCGAGGTCCGATCCTGCCCGCCGTGTTCCCGGATCTCGATACGGCGGACGTGACCGACTACCTGCCGGGTTTCCAGGGCGGCAATATCGGGGGACTCGCCCAGGCGGCAGACGATGCCCGTGCGGTCATCGAGTTCATGCACAGCCACCCGGTGCTGAGCGGCTACGAGACACTGCTGACCTGCGGTGCCCCGCACGAGACGGCCTATGACGTCTCCATCAGCTCTGTGTCCGGTCTCCAGGTGCCGGTGCGCATGGTGTTCGGCACGGAGCGGGAGGGAACGGTGACGGTTGCCAACGAGGGCCCGGATGCGGCGACCGGCAGTGTCACGGTCACGGGCACCAACTACAATGGGGTGCGCGCTCGTCGCACCTCTGACGTTCCCGTTCGCTAACCTGGCGGCCGGCGCGAGCCAAGCCTGGACGTTCCCGATCGACATCACGGCGTCCTGGGTGCCCAACCGGATATTCTGGACGGCGACCGTGGCGGCGCCCTTCGATGTGAACTCGGCGAACAACAGCGTCAGCACCACGACCCAGATCATCCGGTGATCGGGGCCGGTAAGACCAAGCGACAGGGCATCCCCGGAAGTGACCGGGGATGCGCCATAGTCAACCCCCGGGCATCGCCGGGGGTTTTTGTTGTGCGCCCAGCATGGGCGCACTCTTGTGGGTGCAAGTCCCACCGTGAGTTGATCACAGCGAACGAAGTGAAGCGCAACTGCATGAGGGTGACCGAGTGTGGGGAGGAAGCGTGGATCGAAGCTGCGAGCCGATGGACAAGAATCGGATAGAAGGCGTTGCCGAGCAGGGCGAGTGGGCAACAAACCACGAAGCTCTCGTGATCAAGGCGAAGCGGCGTAAATCTGGCGGTTGTGCAGTGAAGGAGTGCGTTCTTACCTGGGGAGATCTCGCCTTATGCCTGAAAGGGCAACGGTGAAAGCCGGAGCGAGAAGTCAGCAGAGGCCATAGTAGCTGCAGAAGCGAAGGGCCGAACGAGAAGAAGAGCCAGAGACATGTCATTGAGTCAAAGCAAGTGCATCAGAAGCCAGAGCAACCGGGGCGAGCCGAGCGAGGCGAGGTGAAGCCAGCGGTGGATCGGGCGTGATGAAACGCGGACCGGCCCGGCAGGGAAACGATGGCTCAGGGTCGAGACGCTGCTCGCAGCGATGCTCGCGAGAGCAAACATGAGCATGCGTGGAAACGAGTCAAGGCCAACCGGGCAGTGCGGGGTGGATGGATTGACATTGCGACAAACGGCGGATTACCTGAAGACCGCACTGGCCCCGAGATTCGGGACATGTTACTGAGGCGGCAGCTATCGGCCCGAGCCGGTGCGGCGTGTTCAGATTCCGAAGCCGGAGGCGGGATAGCGGGAACTGGGGATCCCGACGGTGACTGATCGGCTGATTCAGCAAGCCCTACTGCAAGTCCTCCAGCCGATGATTGATCCAACGTTCACCGAACACAGCTATGGCTTCCGACCCGGGCGCCGCGCGCACGATGCGGTGCGGTATGGCACAGCGCTATGTGCAGGACTGGCTACCGGGTGGTGGTCGATGTGGATCTGGAGAAGTTCTTCGACCGGGTCAATCACGACATCCTGATGGATCGGTTATCGCGGCGGATCGACGACAAGGCCGTTCTGCGGCTGATTCGTCGCTATCTGGTAGCCGGGTTTCTGGATGGTGGTGTGGTCATGGAGCGTTACGAGGGCACGCCGCAAGGCGGGCCGCTGTCACCGCTACTGGCCAACGTGCTGCTGGACGAAGTGGATCGGGAACTTGAGAAGCGCGGCCATCGCTTCGTGCGCTACGCCGATGACTGCAATGTGTATGTTCGCAGTCAGCGGGCGGGCGAACGGGTATTGAAGGGTCTGCGTCGCGCTCTATGACACGGCTCCACCTCAAGGTCAATGAGGCCAAGACGTGCTGTCGCTCCGGCGACCGGTCGCAAATTTCTGGGCTACGAGTTTGTGGCGCAGTGCAGGCGATCGGATCAAGTGCGCGGTGGCGCGAAAGGCACTGACGACCTTCAAGCAACGCATCCGACAACTGACGCGGCGCTCCGGTGGGCGAAGCCTGCCGGAGGTGGTGGAGCGACTTCGGACGTATCTGCCGGGCTGGAAGGCCTACTTCCGGCTTGGCGCAGACGCCGGGGGTGTTTCGTCGACTCGACGAGTGGTTGCGCCATCGGTTGCGGGCGCTGCAGCTCAAGCACTGGCGTCGGGGCAAGACGATGTACCGGGAGTTGCTGGCTCTGGGCGCTCCGGACACGGGCGCGCACGGATTGCTGCGAACAGTCGCCGCTGGTGGCGTAACAGCCGCATGCGCGCTGAATCGGGTGATGCCGATTGCCTACTTCGACCGGCTCGGTGTGCCCCGGCTCTCATGACCTCAACTTCTCGAACCGCCCGGTGCGGACCCGCATGCCGGGTGGTGTGGGAGGGGCTCGGTCAGCTATGCTGACCGCCCCTATCCCGATTTCTGCGTTTCGAAACCGTTGCTACAGGGTGAAGCGCAACGGATTACCCCCCGTAATCCGAGCCATGTGCGACGTGGGATTTCCTTTGTCTTGATCGCGAGGTTTCCCAGGACGTTCAGGTGCGGAGGAGGGCCTCAACCGCCTCTTGCAGCGTTTGCTTCGAATAGGGCTTCATCAGGAAGGGAAGCGGATCGACTCCCGGCACCTCGTTCTCGGTCATGCCTTGCGGGAAGCCGCTGGTCAGCAGCACCTTCAGCCTGGGGCGGTGCTCCCGCGCCCAGCAGCCCGAGCTTGAGGCCGTCGAGCTCGCCGGGCATGACCAGGTCCGTGAACAGCAGATCGACGTCTGGCGTCCGTTCTCGATGAGTCGGGCGGCCTCGTCCGCGTTGTCCGCCTCGAGCACGCTGGTAACCCAGTTCGGACAAGGTCCGCTTGGCGAGACCGGCGGGTACGCTGTTCGTCCTCCACGACGAGAATCGTCGCCGCTTTTCCGGACTGTCGACGGCGTCCGTGGCGCCGGGCCTGCTCACGCTCGTGTCGTCTTGCGCAGGGACCGCCTCGGGCAGATAAATGGAGACGCGTCGTACCCTGGTCGGGAACGCTCCTGATCTCAAGTCGCCGCCGGACTGCTGCGCAAATCCTAACGCGCTGCTCAGGCCCAGCCCGCTGCCTTTGCCCATCGGTTTGGTCGAGTAGAACGGCTCCACGGCACGCTGCAGCGCTTCGGGGGACATCCCGACCCCCGTGTCGGCGACGCTGACGACCACGTAGCTGCCGGCCGGCAGAGCCCGGAGCGACGATGCCCCTTCTCCAACGATGCGGTGCCGCGCCTTGCCTCGATCGTCAGCATGCCGCCTTCCGGCATTGCGTCCCGGGCGTTGATGCGTCAGGTTGAGGATCGCGTTCTCGAGCTGTTGGCGGTCGACGTGGACGGGCAGAGGCCCGCCGCTCGGTCGCACGACCAGCTCGATGCCCTCGCCAGTCACCCGGCGCAGAAACCGGCGGTATGGTCGATGAACAGCATCTGAGATCCATCCACTGCGGCTCCAGCGGCTGCCTGCGGGCGAAGGCCAGCAGGCGGTCGCGTCAGCGAGGCCGCCGTCCTGTGCCGCAGCGGAGGTGGCGTCCGCAATGAGCTCGACCGTCTCCTCATCCGCTTCGTCCCAAATCTCTCCTCAAGGAAGTGGAGATTGGTCAGAATGATCGCGAGCAGGTTGTTGAAATCGTGCGCAATACCACCTGTGAGCTGGCCGATGACCTCCATCTTCTGGGCGTGGAGGAGTCTGGGCGTCCCGCTCCTTGCGCTCCGTGATGTCGGTGAAGGTGACCACCGTACCCACGGCCGTCCCGTCCCTCACCATGGGGTAGGAGCGGCACTCCGCGGGAAAACTCGTGCCGTCGGCACGCCAGAACAGCCTCCTCCTCGAGGCGCACCACCGCATTCTCGCGGCAGGCCCGGTAGATCGGGCAATCCTCTGGCAGGGAGCGGCGTGCCATCGCGGCAGGTGTGGTGGATCAGGGAGTGCATCTCCCGGCCGAGCAGTTCGCCTCTCGTCCTGGTAGCCGAGCATCTGCAGGGCCGCGCGATTGACGAAGGTGCATCGTCCCTTGTTGTCCATGCCGAAGATTCCCTCGCCGGTGGACGCCAGGATCAGCGCGAGCTCCTCCTCGCGTTGGCGCAGATTCACCTCCGCCGTCACGTCGAGGGCTGAGACCGGCGACGCTGTGGTATCCGTCGCTCGGCGCTCGGGATCACCATGGACAGGATGACCGTCAGGTCCCTGCCGTCCAGGCTCCTTACGCTGAAAGGTACGATTGCAGCAGCGCCTCGCGGCCTTCCCAGAGTGCTTGCAGCTTCATCGGCAGCGAGGTCGAGGGTGGCGGGGAGGAAGACTCCGTTCGAACCAGGCGACGAACTGCCTGCCCGAGCGCGCGCCGAAGAGCTTCAACGCCGCCGCGTTCGCCTCCTTGACCCGGACCTTGCCGGACAAGTTGCCGCAGTGCCTCGGGGTTGTCAGCGAGGTACGGCTCGAGCTCTGCCACGCCGGACTTCCTGAGATCTTGCAGGGCCTCGCCGACGTCGGAGAAGTCCTGCTCCCAGATCGGCACCGGTGCGCCGCAGAAGATGCGCTGGTAGCGTTGCTCGGTCTCGGTCAGGTGTTTGACCATCGGGTTGGTGAGACGCACGAACAGCACGGTCCCTGCGGTGACGAGCACCAGAGCCAGCCCGATCACCATGGCCGCGCCCCGCAGGAAGGGCGCGCGGATATCGGCGAGATCCATCTTCGCCACCACGCCAGCATTGAGAATGGGTACCGGCTGATAGGCGGCGAGGACCTCGACCCCGCGGTAGTCGAGGCCGATCATCGACCCCGACTGGCCGGAGAGCGCCCGCCGCATCGGCTCGGCGAGCTCGGAGGCGAAGGGGATGGGCTCGATTTGCTGGTCTGCCACGCGGCCATGCGTGACCAGATAGACGATCTCGTCCCCTTTCCGCTGCGCGACGGTGATCTCGGCGATCTGGCCATCGCTCGGGTAATGATCGAAGGCACTCTCGATCTGCGACAGGCGTGGCGGCCTCGGATGTCGCGCGAGCTTCCCGGTGTTGCGCGCGGTCGAAGCGCGCCACCGCGTCCATGAGGTGGGCCTGATCGTCCACGTTCTGGAGCAGATGCGCCCGCTCCTGCTCGAAGGCGGTCCGGTACAACACCGCTGACCGCCACCGCGGTGCTGACCGTGACCGCCGCCATCATGATCGACGAATCAACCAGACGATTCGCTTGCTCTCGGTCACCCGGGCTCCGCCTGCGGTGGCGGCGAGCGGAGGCGCGAGAAGCCGCCGCGATGCTCCCATCGGTAGTAGCTTGAGGATAGCTCGCACCGGCGCTGGCCGGCTCGCGACCTGTCGTCGTTCTCGCCTTGTGGTGAAATCCTCCGGATATAATCCGGCGGGAAGAGGTTTCGCCGGCACGACCGGCACCCATGTTCGCAGGAGGGAGCGCCCGCATGTCAGCGGCAGCCAGCATTCTGATCGTTGATGACGATCCGCAGGTTGTGCCGGGCGTTAGGGCGCTATTTCGAGAGGGAGGGTTACGAGACTCGCACCGCTACCACCGGCGCCGAGATGCGCGAGAAGCTGGCGACGGCGAGACCGGACCTGGTTCTGCTCGATCTGATGCTGCCCGACGAGGACGGGTTCAGCCTGGCCCGGGAGCTGCGCGCAACCTCTGACGTGGCGGTCGTTATCCTGACGGGCAAAGCCGACACCGTGGACAAGGTGGTGGGTCTGGAGCTCGGCGCCGACGACTATGTCACCAAGCCCTTCGACGAGCGCGAGCTGCTTGCCCGGGTGCGCAGCGTGCTCCGCCGCGCGTCGGCGGGCAGGGCAGTGACCACGGACGCGGACGGCACCGTGGCCCGTTTTGCCGGATGGACGCTGGACCTGGGCTCCTACGAGCTGACCTCGCCCGCGCGGGGAACGGTCAGCCTGACCTCGCACGAGTTTCAACTGCTCGCTGCCTTTGCTCGGCACCCGAAGCGCGTACTCACCCGGGATGCCATCATGGACCTCGTGGCCGGGCGCAACTGGTCGCCGGAGGACCGCAGCGTCGACGTCCTGGTCGGGAAGCTGCGGAAGAAGATCGAGGAGGACCCTCAGATCCCGCGCCTGATCGAGACCGTGCGCGGCGTGGGTTACAAACTGAGCGCGCGCGTCGCGTTCGAGTAGCCCGCTGGCCGGTTCGCTGCCCGCGGCTTCAGAGGAACCGTGCCACCAGGTCGGAGACCTCCGGCGAGCGCAGATAGCCGAACGACTTGTGCTCGTTGGGCTTGCCGCTCTTTCCCACGTACTCGTTGCAGACCATCTGGTCGCTCACGCGGACCAGCCTGCTGTTCTCGTCGTACTCGTCCGCAAGGTGACTGTCGACACAGACGTAATCCTGCGGGTCGGAGAAGTTGACCCAGGCTCGGGACACGCAGGAGGGCGTGCGCAGGCGTTCATTGTGCTCGGTGATGATGTTGCCCTTCACCGCGGTCAGGCCGAGCGGCGAGCCCATGGTGACGAGGTGCTCGATGGTGAGCCCCGCGTGCTGCTCGGATCGTCCCAGATCCCGCAACACGTCGTAAGCGACGATGGTGCCCATGGAGTGGGAGAGCAGCAGAATCTCGTCGTCCTTGTGCTCCTCGATCAGGTCGATCAGCCGTTGCTGTATGCGGGAGCGCCTGGACTCGTTGCCATAGTAGTCGCCGAGATCGGTCATGACCTTGCGCAGCACGGTCTTGGCCAGCTTGGAGAAGATTGCGCTGTTCTCCTCCAACCAGTCGATCGGGTTGTCGGCCCAACTCCCGAAAGTCCCGCGAATGCGGTCCACCATGCGCCGCCGGTAGCGCTGCGGGTCCGCTTCGGCGGGAAGGTAGGGCTCGTCGTTGTCCTTGTCCTTCAGCGGTCGCTTGAAGCAGACATCGCTGTAATACGCCATCTTCACCGGAATGCTGCCGAGACTGGTCCCCAGGTTCTTCTCCAGGCCCTCGTTGATGGACGTGGTCCACCATTTCTGGAGTGTTTTGGGCTCCGGCTTGTTCGCGCGTCCGTGGACGCAGATGATCACTTTTGCCATTGCGCTCTTCTCCTCTCGTTGGCGCGGGGTACCGGAGCCTTCGCGGGTCCGTTGTAGCGAGGTATAGCCCAAAACGCGAAAAGGACGGCTTTGGGGCACGCCACGGCGCACGGTTCTCCCCCTTTCAGGGCGAGCGCGCTTAAATTGTCGCGCGACAGCGAGATAGGCAATATAGCGAGAAACAACATGAGGAGTTTCTCGTGTCTGCAAGTATTGAAGAACATTTCTCGACGCTTGAGGATCCACGGATTGATCGCAACAAGCTGCATGAACTGATGGATATCGTCATTTTGGTGCTCTGCGCGGTGAGCAGTGGCGCGGACGGTTGGGAAGCCATCGAAGAGTTTGGTCAGGAGAAGTTGGATGGCTGCGCAAGTTTGCGCCGTTCGCCAACAGCGTACCGTCGCACAACTGCATCGCCAATGTCTTGTCACGATTGTCGCCGAAGGGCTTTCAACAGTGCTTCCGCAGTTGGACGGGCGCAGTGAGCGAAGCCACGCAGGGCGAGGTGATCGCCATCGATGGCAAGAGCGCGCGTGGCTCGCATGATCGCAAGCGCTCACGCAAGGCACTGCATATGGTCAGTGCGTGGGCGAGCACGAACCGTTTGGTGCTCGCCCAAGAGGCGACGGAGGAGAAGTCCAACGAAATCACGGCAATCCCGAAATTGCTCGAACTCCTTGAACTCAAGGGGTGCATCGTGACGATTGATGCCATGGGCTGCCAACGCGCCATCGCCGAGCAAATCATCGCCCAGGGCGGCGATTACGTCCTGGGGCTCAAGGGAAACCAGAGCGTACTTCAGGAAGGCGTTGAGGACTTCTTCACGGTGGCCATGGCCGGTGACTTCGCTGGCGTTGAATATGACTACACCGAAGAGGTGGACCAGGATCATGGACGCCTGGAGGTGCGCCGTTACTGGGTAACGGAGGACTTGCGAACGCTGCCCAATACGCAGCTTTGGCAGGGGTTGCGTAGCATCGGCATGGTCGCCTATCGCCGGAGCCGCCGGGGCACTAAAATTCGCAACTTGCCGTTCCGCCTTGCTGCCTAAGACAGCGTACGATGCAAACCAAACCCGACTACTTCTACCGCCAGTCGGCGGTCATCCCTTTTCGAACCGGGCCCTCCGGGCTCGAGGTGCTGTTGATCACCAGCCGGAAGCGTCGCCGCTGGATCGTTCCCAAGGGCGTCGTCGAGCCGGACCTGAGCGCCGCCGACTCCGCCGCCAACGAGGCCTTCGAGGAGGCTGGCCTGCATGGTCGCATGCTGCCCGCCCCGCTCGGCAGCTACGAGTACGAGAAGTGGGGCGGAACCTGCCGGGTCGAGGTCTACGCCATGGCGGTCGAGCGGGAGCTCGATGACTGGCCGGAGGCGTTTCGCGACCGCGAGTGGCTGACGACCGCCGACGCCGCGGAGCGCGTGGACGAGCCGGCGCTGAAGGACCTCATCTTTCGCCTGTCCACCTTGGTCACTTGAAAACAGGGGGCGCCAGCCTGCATAGTGCGCAGCGCGACCAACAGCCACTAGGAGATTCGACATGCAGACGATCCGCCACTTTGCAGCGCCCGCCATCCTGTTGTTCTCGGTCGGTGCCCAGGCCGATGTGGAAAAGGCCGTTGACTACCGGCAGGCGGTGATGAATGTCTACGCCTGGAATGTCACCTCCATGCGGGACATGGTGAAGGGCAAGACCGAGTTCGATGCCGCCGTTTTTGCCCGCCACGCCAAGGATCTTGCCTCCGCCGCCCAGCTGGAGCTGATGGCCGCTTTCCCCGAGGACTCGATCACCGACGAGAGCGATGCCCGCGAGGAGATCTGGCTCGATTTCAAAAAATTCCAGGACAAGCACCAGGCACTGCGAGAGCAGTCGGCCAAGCTCGCCGAGGTCGCCGCCGGGGGTGACGAGGCGGCAATGAAGGAGCAGTTCGGCGCAACCGCCAAGACCTGTAAGGGCTGCCACGACGACTTCAAGGATTGACGGCCCTGGGCCGAACTGGACCAAGGTTATGAAGCCCGCGCGCGGTGTCCTGCTGGACCTCGCCACCATTGATCGCGGAGACGTGGACCTGGCGGCCTTGCGCGGCGCCTGCGGTGCCTGGACCCTGCACGAGCGCACCTCGCCGGAGCAGACGGGCGGCCGCATTGCCGGCGCCGAGGTGGTGGTCACGAACAAGGTGGTGCTGGACCGGGATCACCTCCGCTCGGCCCCTTCGCTGAGGTTGGTGTGCGTGGCCGCGACCGGCACCAACAATGTGGATCTGGGGGCGGCACGCGAGCTTGGCATCGCGGTCTCGAACGTCACCGCCTACGCCACGCCGGCGGTGGTCCAGCACGTGTTTGCCCTGATGCTGGCCCATGCCACGCGCCTCGCGGAATACCAACAGGCGGTCCGCGACGGCGCCTGGGCCCGAAGCGATCAATTCTGCCTGCTCGACTACCCGATCCGCGAGCTGGCAAGCCTCACCCTGGGCATCGTCGGATTCGGCGAGCTGGGCCGGGGGGTGGCGAAGGTCGCGGAGGCCTTCGGTATGCAGGTGCTGGTCGCGCAACGCCCGGGCGGCCCCGCAGAGCGGGGGCGGTTGCCGCTCCCGGATCTGCTCCCTCGTGTGGACGTCCTCAGTCTCCATTGCCCCTTGACGGAGACCACCCGCAACCTGATCGGCGCGGCGGAGCTGGACCTGATGCGCCCAGACGCCCTCCTGATCAACACCGCCCGCGGCGGCATTGTGGACGAGCGGGCGTTGGCCGATGCGCTGCGCCGAGGCGTGATCGGCGGTGCCGCCGTGGATGTGCTGACGGTCGAGCCCCCGCGGGATGGCAACCCGCTCCTCGATCCTGCGATCCCTTACCTGATCGTCACCCCGCACACCGCCTGGGCCAGCCGCGAGTCGCGTCAGCGGTTGATCGACGACGTGGCGGAGAACATCCGGGCCTTCACGGGCGGCATCTCCAGAAACCGCGTCGTCTGATCTCCCCGCCAGGTTTGCGCACCGCGACGCGCGGCGTGCAGAATGCGCCATGCTCGACCTCTTTCATGACGCCGCCACCCGGTTCGCCGAGCTGGCCTGGGGGCCCTGGCTGCTCGTGCTCCTGCTCGGCGGCGGCACGTTCTTCCTGCTGTACTCCCGCCTGGTGCCACTGCGCTATCTCCCCCACGCCTGGGACCTGCTGAGGGGGCGTTACGATGACCAGCTTGCCCCCGGTGACGTCACACACTTCCAGGCCCTGTCATCGGCCCTGGCCGGGACCATCGGCATGGGCAACATCGGCGGGGTCGCCCTGGCCATCGCCGTGGGCGGACCCGGGGCGGTGTTCTGGATGTGGATGAGCGCGATCGTCGGCGTCGCCACCAAATTCTTCACCTGCACCCTGGCGGTGCTCTACCGGGGGCAGGACAGCCGCGGACACCTGCAGGGCGGTCCCATGTACGTCATCCGCGAGGGGCTCGGACGGCGCTGGCTGCCGCTAGCCTATCTCTTCAGCGTCGCGGGCCTCATCGGTTGCCTTCCTGCGTTCGGGGCCAATCAGCTGGTTCAGGTTCTGCGCGAGGTGGTCTTCGTCCCTGCAGGTCTGCTCGCCGAGGGCCAGGATGGGTTCGTCTTCAACCTGGGCGCGGGCATCGTCCTCGCCGTGTTGACGGCGCTGGTCGTGTTCGGGGGGTTGCAGCGCCTCGCGGCGGTCTCCAGCCGGCTCGTGCCTTTCATGACCCTGCTCTATTGCGGCGGGGCCGCCGTCGGCCTGCTGCTCAATCTTGAGCGGGTACCCGGCGCGCTCGCCCTGATAGTGCAGGACGCCTTCACCGGCACGGCGGCCGCAGGCGGCGCGCTCGGCAGCGTGATCCTCTACGGCGTCCAGCGCGGGACCTTCTCCAACGAGGCCGGCATCGGCACCGAGGCGCTGGCCCACGGGGCGGCGAGGACCCGCGAGCCGGTGCGGGAGGGGCTGGTGGCGATGCTGGGGCCTATTATCGACACCCTCGTCATCTGCACGGCCACCGCGCTGATGATCCTGCTCTCGGGGGCCTGGCAGACCAGCGGCGCCAGCGGCGTGACCCTGACCGCGGCGGCCTTCGGCGAGGTGCTCGGGCCCGCCGGACACTTGATCATCGTCGTCTCGGTGGTCTGTTTCGGTGTCACCACGCTCTTCACCTACTCCTACTACGGGACCAAGTGCTTCGGCTTCCTCTTCGGTGCCGAGCGTCAGGATTGGTACCGATGGGTCTACGTCCTGTTCATCGTCCTGGCCGCGGTGGTCACGCTGGAGGCCGCCATCGGCATCATCGACGGTGCCTTTGCCCTGATGGCGATACCGACCATGGTCTCCGCCCTGTTGCTGGCGCCCAAGGTCAAGGAGGCTGCGGAGCGCTACTTCTCGGGTCTGCGGCGGGCGGAAAGCCAGCGCGCCTGACAGGGGGGCACCTGCGCGCCATCAATCCTCGTTGCTGGCTTGCAGGGGCAGCGATTGGATGTCGCGTACTACCTCGGCGACCAGCTTGGCGGTCAGCCGGTCGAAGGCCTTCACCATGCCCTCTGGGGTGCTCTCGATGGTTCGCTCCTCCCCCGCGTAGCCCTTGGATACTAGGGAGCGGCGGTCGTCGCCGCGCAGCAGGGTGAGATTGAACTCCACCCGCACGCGCGGGGGGTGGTCCGTCGGCAGGTGCTCGAAGCGTGTTACCTCGCCACCGAGCAGATAGTCGGAGCGCGCCCGCTGCGCGGGCGTAATGACGACGGCGAAGCGGTGCGCCTCGCGCAGGGCGGCGGTCAACTCGCGCCCTATCGCCCTTCCTGGGGGCTCTTCCCATAAGAGCAACGGGTAGCGCCTCACCTCCAACGGCTCCTCGGCGGTGCGGTAGACGATCTGGCGCCCGCCGAGAAAACCACGCGCAGCGAGGTCGTTCACCAGCAGGGTTACGCCCGCCACCGGCTTTCCGGGTGTGACCGGCACGGCCGGCTCGAGGGCGAAGAACCTGTCGCGGCTGGCGGGCTCTGGCGCGCCGCAGGCGGCCAGAAGCAGGGCCGCGATGAGCGGGGGGAGACAACGACGGGAGGTCAGCGGAACCATGGTGTCTGCTCCTCCGGCTCGCGGCCTTTGATGATGACCGCCGGATTGTTACGCAGGTCGCGCGCCAGGGCGGACAGGTCGCGCGTGGCGTCCTCGATGTTGGTGAGGATCGGCGTTAGGCTCGCCGCCAGCTCCTGCATCAGGTACTGGGCGTCGTCCAGGGAGCGCTCGATCGCTGGCCGGTTGTCGCTCACCAGGCCGCGGATATCGACCGCGAGGTCACCGTAGTTCCTGACCGTGCGCTGGACGTCCGCGGTCTGACCCGGAAGACCGGCGGAGACCTGGGCCAGGTTCTCCGACAGCCGCTCGACGGCGGTCATGATGGCCTTGAGTTGCTCCGGGTTGACCGCCCGCGTGATCTCGGCGGAGAGCTGCTGCAGGTTCTCGAACACGCCCGCGAGGCGGTCCCGGTTCTCGGCGTTGTCCCCGCCGGTGCCGAGCAGGTCCTCGATGGTCTTGATCTGCTGCTGAATGCTCGCGAGCGCCGGTGCGATGGTCTCGTCCACCAGTGACTGGAGAGAATCCGTCAGTGCCCCGAGCTGTGTCATGAGGTTCGCCTCCCTGCGGGTGGAGGCGATCACGCCGCCATCGGCGAGCAGCTGGTCCGCGGCCCCGGGCTGGATCTTGATCGCATCGCCTTGGAGCAGCCCCGCTGAGCCCGGCTGGGCGAGGCTGTCCTCGGGGATCGGCCAATCGTGGCGGATGCGCAAGGTCGCGCGGAAGCAGGGCATCCGGCGCGGTCTCTGGACCGCTCCCTCCTCGGGCGGCGGGCAGCGGCCGGCTTCATCCGCGCCCCGGTCAGCGAACACGGGTCTCATCGACTCGACGATGCCGATGACGTATCCGCCCTGAATGACCTGGGTTCCCGTCGAGAGCCCGGATGCGTCGGCGAAGTAGACATTCAATCGGTAAGCGCCGCCGAACAGGCCGGGGATCAGGACGGCCAGGACACCGAGGGTTACGGCCGCCATGGCGAGCACGAACAGGCCCGCCAGCAGCAAGTCACGCCGGTGCCGGTCCGCCGCGCGTTTGCCGGGCGCGCCGATCTCGGGAGGCGAATAGAGCCGTTCCAGCCGGCTCATGGCCTGCCCCGCAGAACGTAGCGAAGCTCCAGGCGCTCATCCGTCGCTTTTGCGAGCAAGGATGGCGGGCCGTCGAACAGAATGCGTCCGCGGTCCATCACCGCCACGCGCTCCGCCTCGGCGAAGGGCAGGTCGGTGGTGTTCTCGGTGGCAATCAGGCTCAAGTTCCTGGTTTTCTGCAACTCGCGCAGCAGACCCAGGATCTCGGTTGCACTGGCCGGATCCAGGCCGTCCGTGAGCCCGTCCCAGATCAGGAGCTTGGGCGCGTGGATCAGGGCACGGGCCAGTTCCACCCGGCGCCGCTGCCCCAGGGACAGGGAGCGCGGCAGGTGATTTTCCATGCCGTCGAGCTGCAGCTGGGTCATGGTCAGACGCGCGGCGCGGGCCATCTCGGCCTGCGTCAATGGCAGATCGCGCAGGGGCAGCAGCAGGTTCTCGAGGACCGTCAGATCCTCCAGCAGGGAGCCGCCCTGGAGCACCGCGCCGAGCAGGTCGCGCCGCAGGCGGCGCATGGCCCGGTCGTCGAGCGGACCCAGGTCCTGCCCGAACACCCTGATGCTGCCAGCGGAGGGAGCATCGAGGCCGAGTATCAGGCGCGTCAGCAGGCTTTTTCCAGCCCCGTTGGGGCCGACCAGGAGCAGCCAATGCCCGGCCTCGAGGACCAGGGAGATCCCCGACAGGGCACAATGGTTGCCGACATGTTGGAAGACGTTCTCGATCTCCAGCGCGTGCTCCACCGGCGCATCCTCAGGCCAGGACGAAAATCAGGTCCGTGAGCAGAATGGCCGTCACGGCGCCGATCATGGTCCGGGTCGCGGCGCGGGCGGCGCCCTCGGCGTCTCGTCCGGCCATGGTGCCGTTCACGGTGGCGATGAGCGCGATTAGCAGAGCGAACATCTGCGGTTTTACCAGGGCCTCGAGCAGGTCCGCGGGGGTGAGGGCCTGCCGCACGGCGTCCAGGAAGAGCGTTGGGGGAATCCCGCCGACGCCCCACAGCCAGAGGATTGCCGAGGTGAAGGTGACCAGCGTTCCCCAGACGACGAAGGCGAAGGACATCAACAGCATGGCAAGCAGGGTCGGTCCGACGGTGAACTGGATCGGGTTGATCCCGTTCACCAGCAGGCCGTCCATCTCGCCGCTGGCCACCAGTCCCGCCTGTCGGACGGCGAGGGCAACCCCCGCGCGGCCGGCCACCAGGATACCCACCAGGATGGGCAGCAGCTCCATGAGCACGGTGTCGGCGATGGTCGTGAGGATCAGCTGCGGGAGATCGAACCTCATCAGCAGGGCTGCGGTCTGGTTGCCCAGAATCACCCCCACGGCCGCCGTGACCAGTGTGATGGCGGGGAGGATGGACAGGCCGGCCTGGCGCAACGCGGCGGCGAAGGCCGGCATGTCAAGTCGGGCGCGTCCGAGCAGAATGCCGAGATAGAGGGCCAGGCAGGTCCTCAGGCAAATGGCGGCGAGGCCGATTTGCTCAAGAGGGCCGGTCGGGCCGGAGAACGGGCGCCTCGGGGGAGCAGGGAATTCGAGCTGTGCAGGCGCGGGCATGGGCGGATTGTAGAGCCATTGTGCGCCAAGCCCTAACCTGCGGAGGGCAAAGGCTCTGGCAGGATCGCGTCGCCGCCGGGCGGCGTTACATCAGCCTCAGCCTCGGTAGAGCTCCGCGCGGATCTCGATGCGGCGGTTCTTTGCCCGGCCCTCCTCGGTGTCGTTGCTCGCCACCGGTTCACTCGCGCCCGCGCTCGCGGTGCGGATGTTTGCCGGATCGAGCCCGCCCACGGAGACCAGGTAGCGTTTGCTCGCTTCGGCCCGGCGCAAGCCGAGATTGTAGTTGTATTCGCTGTTTCCGATTGAATCGGTGTGACCAACGATCGTCAGCTGCTCTATGCCCGCGCTGGCCCTGACACGGCGAGCGAGGTCGTCGAGGGCGTATTTCATGTCGGGCTTGAGCCGGGCGCTGCCGAAATCGAACTCATCGCTGGCGAGATCGATGGTGTAGCTGCCGATGATGTCCTGTCGGCCGCCCAAGAGCTCGCTCTCGATGACGCAGACCGGGGCAAGCTTGATGCGGTAGTTTCGACCCGGCTCGATCAGCCCCCATCGCCGGCATTCGTTGAATCCCAGGAAATAGCCGAAAACGTACTCTCCGGGATCGAGCTGGAACGAGTATTCGTCCCCTCCCCATAGGCCATAGATTTCCCTGCCGTCGATCAGGAAGGTCATCGGGACCGGAAAGCCCATGATGGACCCCTCACGGTAGACCGTCACGTTCGCGGGTGCGCCGTAACTACCGGATACCCGCGGCTCGTTGACGAGCCCGACCTTGAAGCCGCAGCCGCTGAGGGCGAACAGACAGACCAGAAGGCACGCTTTTTTCATCTTGTTGCAACCATGACGAGTCCGCGGACACATGCGCCGCGCGGTGTCGCTTCCCAGCCATCACCGGATCTGTCCCGAATGCTCGAGTCGGTCCGCCCGGAAAGGGGACACTGCGCGCGCTGTTCGGCCCCCGAGATCTGCCGCATTCAGAGGCTGACCTCCAATTCTACCGAATATCTCGGGAGAGTCCCGCCCAACTGTCGGATGGAAGGCAGTCAGGTGCTCGCCGGGGACTTCAGGCGGCGGGGGCGTGCGAGAGGGAGATGGCGGTGACGCCGCGGAGGGAGGGCGCGAATCCGGATACGATTGCTTGCAATCGCCGGATTCGCGAGTCCAACGAGTCGTCTAGCGCGAGACCTCGGCACCGGGCGGGAAGACCCGACCCCAATCGGACTTCATGGAGACGACCGCCCAGCCCTCGTCGGCGGCCAGGTCGAGGGCCTTGTCCAGCTTGCCGAAGTGGCTCTCGCGGTCATAGGCGTACTCCCGCTCCGCGTCGTCGTGGTGGAGGATCAGGCCGAGGCGGCGTCCGTCGCCGGCCGTGGTCCACTTGAGCATCTGCAGGTCGCCGTCGGAGTTGCCGAAGGCCAGGATCGGCCGCCGGCCGATGTGCCGCTGGATGCCGACGGGCTTTCCGGTCTTGTCGTCGATGAAGGCGATTTTCGGCTCGCGGACGAGCACGGGTTCGCCATTGCGCTCCTCGTACCTGAGCTCGATCATGGAGCCCACGACCTGCTCGGGCGGGATGCCGTAGACGCGCTCGGTCCAGGGGCGCATGAAGTCGACGCCGCCGCCGGAGACGATGAAGGTCTTGAACCCATTGGCGCGAAGGTAATCCAGCAGCTCCAGCATGGGCTGGTAGACCAGCTCGGTGTAGGGGCGCTGGAATTTGGGATGGCGGGCCTCGGTGATCCAGTCGCTCGCGATGCGCTCGAACTCCTCGCTGGTCATGCCGGCGTGGGTGGCCATGAGGAGCTGCATCAGGCCCTCCATGCCGGCCTTGCCCAGGGCGGTCAGGTCGCCGTCGAGCGCGGCCTTGAACGGCTGCTGCTCCTGCCACTCGGGGTGCTGCGGTGCCAGCTCCTTCACCCGTTCCAGCACAAAGGCCAGCTGGGTATACATGGGCTGCTCGACCCACAGGGTGCCGTCGTTGTCGAAGACCGCGATGCGCTCGGCGGGGGCTACGTAGTGCGGCGAGCCCTCGGCGGTGACGGCGGCGACAAATTCGACGATTGCGTTCTCGGCCGGGCCGGCATTCCAGGACGGTAGCGGGTCGTCGGCGGCTGCCGCGGCGGCGAGCCAGCAGACACAGGCGAGACCCAGAAGGCCGGCAAGAAAAGCGGATGTCAGACCGGGTGTTCTGCCCAAGCGGCTGTGTCGCGTCGTCATGTCGGTTGGTCCTCTGATTGCGGGTTGTCGGCCACCTCCGGCATGCGTACGCCGGACATGAACCCCAAACGTAAACCGGGCTGCAGCCGCAGCCCGGGTCGATGGGGGCATCCTTGCCCCCGCGATTGCCTGTTCGCCTCAGCCGCCAGACGGCGACAAGGCCTCCATGACCTTATCCAAACTGAAGCTCGCCGCCTTCTGGCGCGGCGGGAACTCCTGGAACGTCTGCAGGAATTGTCCGACGTAGGCCTGGGCTGGCACCAGCAGGTACGCGCGATCGATCAACCACTCGTAGTAGGAGTTGGAGGTGATGGTCGCCCGCTCGTAGGGGTCGCGGCGCAGGTTGAACACGAAGGGTACGCGCATGGGCACGAAGGGCTGCTGCCAGACCCGGAAGGTGCCGGCCACCGGCTGCTCCATGAACAGGACCTTCCAGTCGCCGTATCGCAGGGCGGTGAGGTCACCGTCGTCGGAGAAGTAGAAGACCTCCTTGCGCGGGCTCTGGTCGGTCTGGCCGGTCAACAGGGGCAGGATGTTGTAGCCGTCCAGGTGCACCTTGTAGAAGCGGTTCAACGCCTGCGAGTTGGTCCCGGTCCTCAGCATCTGCTTGACCTCGGGGACGCCCGCGGCGGCGAGGAAGGTCGGGAACCAGTCCATGTGGTGGACGATCGCGTTGCTCCACTGACCGGCGGGGATCTTGCCGGGCCAGCGCACCGTGGCGGGCACGCGCCAGCCGCCCTCCCAATTGGTGTTCTTCTCACCGCGGAACGGGTTCCAGCCCGCGTCGGGCCAGGTGTTCATGTGCGGGCCGTTGTCGGTGGAGTAGAAGACGATGGTGTTGTCGGCGATGCCCAGCTCGTCGAGGAGGGTCAGGAACTTGCCGATGTGCATGTCATGCTCGACCATGCCGTCCGCGTATTCGTCCTGGCCGGAGATGCCGCGCAGCTCGGGCTTGACGTGGGTGCGGAAGTGCATGCGGGTGCCGTTCCACCACACGAACCAGGGCTTGCCGGCGGCCTCTTGCTCCTTGATGAAGGCGATGGCGCGGTCGGATGTCTCGTCGTCGACCGTTTCCATGCGCTTCCTGGTCAGGGGGCCGGTGTCCTCGATCTTCTGCGTGCCGTCGGGCATGGCCCAGGAGTGGATCACGCCGCGGGGTCCGAACTTCTGGCGGAAGGTCTGGCCGCTGGGTAGCATCATGTCGCCCGGGTAGTCGAGATTTTCCGGCTCCTCCTCGGCGTTGAGGTGGTATAGGTTGCCGAAGAACTCGTCGAAGCCGTGGTTGGTTGGCAGGTGCTCGTCGCGGTCGCCCAGGTGGTTCTTGCCGAACTGGCCGGTGGCGTAGCCGATGGACTTGAGCATGCCGGCGATGGTCGGGTCTTCGGGTTGCATCCCCTCCTTGGCGCCCGGCAGGCCGACCTTCGAGAGGCCGGTGCGGAATACGCTCTGACCCATGATGAAGGAGGCGCGCCCGGCGGTGCAGGACTGCTCTGCATAATAATCTGTGAAGGTCATGCCCTCGTTGGCGATGCGGTCGATGTTGGGGGTCTTGTACCCGACCAGCCCCTTGGTGTAAGTGCTAATGTTCGATTGGCCGATATCGTCGCCCCACACGACCAGGATATTCGGCTTATCCGCCGCGGTTCCGAGGCCGGGAAAAACCAGTCCTGCCAGGAGCAGGGCTGGAAAAAATCTGGACAAGGTTGACATCATCCTCTCCTCCGTCTGCAATTACCTAGTTATTCGGTGCGGATGGAGTATGGACGCTAGCGAGCCCAATACAATGGCGTTATCCAGTTTTCGCAACCCGAAACCGGACCCATCCGTCGCTCGGGCAGTGGCGGTGTCGTCCGCGTCACTGGCGCTGGACGTGTTCGATGTGGACCTGCTGAGCGAGGCGGTTGCGGGCAGTGGATTGGAGCATCGGCAGCTCGGACGCGGGCCTTTTCGCGGCCAGCTCAAACGGCTGCGCTTGGGCGAGCTTCTGCTGGACAGCGGATGCTACAACCAGACCTTGCAGTCCCGCGGCTGCTTCGCGGCGGGCGCCGTCGTGCTCGGCTGCATCCTGTCCGAGCGCGAGGCGGGGTGCATCAACGCCCACCGGTTCGGACGCAACGACCTGGTGGTGTTCCCCGAGGGCGCGGAAATGGATTACCTGGTGCCCGCGGACACCGAGTGGGTCTCGCTCCAGATGCCGAGACGGCTGCTGCTGGACGCCGGCATCCCGCCCGAGGTCCTGAACGGGGTCGGCGTCTATTCCGCCACCCGCCCCGAAAACGCGGCGCTCGCGGATCTCCTGCGACGGCTCGTGAGCCTGAATTGCGGCAGCGGCGTCGCTCCCGCAGGCCCCCGTCGAGATTCGGAGGCGATGGTCGGCACGCTGCTGGAGACGCTGCGGCGTGTCCTGGATGCTGAGGGCCGGCCTCATCACGCCCGGCGCGAGAGCTACCGGAAGCGCAGTGCCCTGGTCCAGGGGTTCGAGCGTTTGGTGCTCGACGCCGGTGTCGCGACCCCGAGCGTCCCTGAGCTGGCGGCGGGTCTCGGTGTCAGCCAGCGGACCCTGGAGCAGGCGTTTCGCGAGCACCTGAGCATGTCCCCGAAGCGCTACGCCGCCCTGATGCGGCTCAACGAGGTCCAGAAAGCGCTCCTCAAGGCCCCGGTAGATGCCGCGACCGTCTCCGAGCTGGCTCGCCGACAGGGTATCCGCCAGCTGGGCCGTTTCTCCGGTGACTACCGCCGGCAATTCGGCGAGCTGCCCTCGAAGACCCTGCAAAGACCCGCTGACCGACCAGCGCCAACCGCGGCGCGGCGCTTCGCCGACGGGGAGCAATCTTGAAGCGAGTGATGCGATTGTGCTTGCGCACACCACTTGGGAGGCTTTGAACGCAATGATCAGAATGAGCAAGGTTTCGGCCTGTTTGTTGTCCGTCGTCGTTGTCGCGCTTGCCGCCGCCGAGGCCGCGGGCTTGGAGGCGAAGAGCGCCGGCGAAATCAGTTACGTCAGCGGCGGCGTCGGCGCTTCCGAGCAGGAGGCGCTGGAGCAGGCGAAGTCCGATTACAATCTGCGGCTGCTGTTCGCCGTGTCGGGCTCGGGGGCCTTCCTCGCCGAGGTTCCGGTTACGATCGCCGATTCGGGTGGGCAGGTCCTGCTCGAGGCCGTCTCCGCAGGTCCTTACTTCTACGCCAAGGTCCCCGCCGGGACCTATCGGGTGTCCGCCGAGAACGCTGGTAAGGTCCAGACCCGCTCGGTCAACGTATCCAGCAGCGGTGCGGCGTCCGAGGGCTTCTACTGGTCTCCGGAGTAGCCGTCCGGCCGGTCCCGGCCGACCTGCAACGGCGGACCAGGCTTGCCGGGCGCGACCTCTGGCCGCCGAGGTGCGATGCAGGTGTCCGGGGAGCAGAGCCAGGACGGCGGCAGGTGGGAGGAGATCGCGTGATCCAGGCAAAGCCGAAACGGTACTTCATGGAAGAACCGCAGATGGACTTCGAGGCCCAGATCCTGCTCGGCGCCTGCCACTATGGCGCGGCCGACGCGGGCGAGGTGCTTGCCGTCATCGCGCGCGTTCCGTCCGGGGATCACGAGCAGTGGTATCGGGAGTGGTTTGCGATCGCCGAGCGCCTGGAAGGAATCGCCGGGCAGAGCGCTTCCGCGGGTAACTCCGTCAGCGCGAGGAGGGCCTACCTGCGTGCGGCAACCTACTTCGCCGCCTCCACGACCTTCCTCGACGGGACGAAAGACCCGTCCCGAAGCCTGCCCACCTGGAAGCGGCATCTGGGATGCTGGGAGTCATTCTGCGCTCACCTGAATCCGCCGGCGGAGCAGGTAGGCATCCCCTACGAAGGCGCCAGCATTCCGGGGTATTTCTTCCGTCCCGATGAAGCGCCCGAGCGCCGGACCACGATCATCTTCAACAACGGCAGCGACGGGGCTACCTGTGGGATGTGGACGTGCGGCGTCGCTGGGGCGCTCGAGAGGGGATACAACGCCCTGGTCTTCGACGGGCCAGGCCAGAATGCCATGCTGTGGTTGAAGAACATCCCCTTTCGCCACGACTGGGAGAGGGTGATCACGCCGGTTGTCGACTTTCTGCTCGACCGGGAGGACGTGGACCCCGGTCGCATCGCCCTTTCGGGCATCAGCCAGGGAGGCTACTGGGTCCTGCGCGCGCTGGCCTTCGAGCACCGTATCGCGGCGGGTATCGTGGACCCGGCGGTGATGGACGTGTCCGAGTCCTTCCTGCGCGAGCTCCCGGGGGAGATGCGCGGCCTGCTCGACGCGGGGCGGGAGCAGGAATTCAACGAGGCGATGGACGAAGGCCTGCGACAGGCGGGTGACGGGGCGCGGCAGGTGGTCGAGTGGCGCATGAGGCCCTACATGCCCAACAGCCACTACCAGCTCTTCAAGACGGTCCAGAAGTACAACGTGCCGCGGACTTGTGGAGCGGATTCGCTGCCCGATGTTCATTGCCGATCCGGACGACGAGCAGTTCTGGCCGGGCCAGTCTGCGGAGGTCTACGAGGCCCTGGCCTGCCCGAAGACCCTGGTCCGGTTCACCGCGGAGGAGGGCGCGAACTGGCATTGCGAGCCCAAGGCCAGGGGCCTGTACGATCAGCGCATGTTCGATTGGCTGGCCGAGGTGTTGGGGGCCTGAGGCGCTGAACGGGCCCTGCCGCGCCGGGGGCCAAGCTAGCCTAGCCGCTTGACAATACCGACGACAGGCAGGCCCCGACCCGGCGCGACCTCAGGCAATCGTCACCTCCGGCGAGAGATACACGTCCTGGATGGTGTTGAGTAGCTTCACGCCCTCGTCCATCGGCTTCTGGAAGGCCTTGCGGCCCGAGATCAGCCCCATGCCGCCGGCGCGCTTGTTGATCACCGCGGTGCGCACCGCCTGGTGCAGGTCGTCCTTTCCCGAGGGTCCGCCGGAGTTGATCATCCCGATCCGCCCCATGTAGCAGTTGGCGACCTGGTAGCGCACCCGGTCGATGGGGTGGGCTCCCGACAGCTCTTCATACACCCGTGGGTGGGTCTTGCCGAAGCCGATGGCGGTGTAGCCGCCGTCGTTGGTCGCCTGCTTCTGCTTGACGATGTCCGCCTCGATGGTGGCGGCGAGGTGATTGGCCTGTCCGGTGAGGTCCGCGGCCTCGTGGTAATCGGTCCCCTCATGCTTGAACGCGGGGTTGCGCAGGTAGGCCCAGAGCACGGTGATCATGCCGAGCTCGTGGGCGCGGGCGAAGGCCTCGCTCACCTCCTGGATCTGGCGCCGGGACTCCTCGGAGCCGAAGTAGATGGTGGCGCCCACCGCCACCGCGCCCATCTCGAAGGCCTGGTCCACGTCCGCCCACAGGGTCTGGTCGTAGATGGTCGGGTAGGTGAGCATCTCGTTGTGGTTGAGCTTGACCAGGAAGGGGATCTTGTGGGCATAGCGCCGCCCGACCGAGCCCAGTACGCCCAGGGTCGAGGCCACCGCGTTGCAGCCGCCCTCCATCGCCAGCCGGATGATGTTCTCGGGGTCGAAGTAGATCGGGTTGGGGGCGAACGAGGCGCCGCCCGAGTGCTCCACCCCCTGGTCCACCGGCAGGATCGAGACGTAGCCGCTGCCGCCGAGACGGCCGTGGTTGAGCAGGGTCTGGAAGGCGCGGAGGACCCCCGGCTTGCGGTCGGAATCCATCATCACCCGGTCGACGAAATCGGGTCCCGGCAGGTGCAGCATGGAACGCGGGATCCCGGTGCTCTCGTGTCCCAACAGGTCCTCGGCCTCGGCGGCCAGCAGCGCGGTGATATCGGTCATGTCGCCCCCTGGATGTCTGGTTGCAGATGCTAAAACGTTAAACAATAGCGGGCGATTGTGTTGTTTGCATGAACGCGGGAGGTGAGTTGGCCGGCGACATTCTGCTGCAACCGGGTAGCCTGCGCTCCGCCCTGGAGCGGACGGCCCGGGAGGCGCTGCGACGCGGGGCGCTGAGGCCGATCGAGACCGAGCAGTTGGTGATCGATGACGCCGGCGTGCGCTTCCTGGTGCGCATGGTCTCCAGCCTGCGGCGCAAGGAGGCGGAGCGGCGCAGTGGCGCCGGGCCCAGGGATGAGGAGGGCAGGGCGCGGAACCCGTTCCTGCCGCCCGAGCCGGAGCTCACCGTGTCCCAGGTCTCTCGCTCCCATCTCGCGGTGCTCAACAAGTTCAACGTGCTCGATCGGCACCTGCTTATCGTCACCCGCCGATTCGAGCACCAGGAGACCCTGCTCACCCCCGACGACTTCCGGGCGCTGCTCGCCTGCATGGACGAGTATCCCATGCCTGGGGTTCTACAACGGCGGCGCCGCTGCCGGTGCCAGCCAGCCCCACAAACACCTGCAGCTGGTGCCGCTGCCCCTCGCGCAAGATGGGCCTCCCGTACCCGTGGAGCCGCTGCTCGAAGGTGCCGGACCTTGCTGTCCCGGCCTGCCCTTCGTGCACGCCTTCGCCCGTCGAAAACCCGCTCCGAAGCAAGCCGACGAGGCCTATGAGCAGTATCTGGACCTGCTCGCGCGGCTGGGGATCAGGGCGGTCGATCGGGACGGGGAGTCGAGGCAGTCGGACCCCTACAATCTCCTGGTCGCCAACGGGTGGATGCTGGCGGTGCCGCGGGTTCAGGAGCGCTTTCGCGGGGTGTCGATCAACGCCCTGGGTTTCGCCGGCTCCTTGTTCGTCAAGGATCGGGCACAGCTCGAGCTTATCCGTGCGGAGGGTCCGATGCGGGTGCTGGCGGCGGTGGCCGGGCCGGTCGACCGGTGACGCCGCAGCCCGCCGTCATGGGGTGCGGGCCACCGCCCAGACGTCTATGCGCTCGACGCCCGCCTTGCGCAGGACCCGCGCCAACTCCGCCACCGTGCTGCCGGTGGTGACCACGTCGTCGAGCACCGCCACGTGACCCGCCGCCGGCGGACGGATGACGCGAAAGGCGCCGCGCACGTTGCGCCGCCGTTCCTTCTGTTGCAGCCCCGCCTGCGGGGCGGTCGCCAGGACTCGCTCGCAGCATCCGCCGTCGCAGAGGACGCCAAGCTCGCGGCTCGCCGCCCGGGCGATCTCGAGCGCCTGGTTGTAGCCTCGCTCGCGCAGCCGGCGCGGATGCAGTGGGACTGGAAGAATCACGCCGGGTATCTCCGCCCCCTGCTGGTAGAGGGTGCGTGCCAGGCATTGCCCGAGCAGGCGAGCCAGCTCGAGCCGCGAGCGAAACTTGGCCCCGCCGATCAGGGCCGGAACGGGGTCCTCGTAGCGGAAGGGCGCGCAGCAGGCGTCGAAGGGCGGTGGCCTGCGCTGACACGGGCCGCACAGGGCGACCAGCGGGGCGTCCGAGGGCAGGGGCAGGCCGCAGCGAGGGCAGCGGTGCAGATTGTGGGGAAGCTCCCGGAGACAACCGGGACAGAGATCAAGCCCGGCGTGACCCGGCGCCCCGCACAGCACGCAGGTGGCGGGATAGAGCCGCCCTAGGACGGATTCGAGCGCGCGCCCGAGCATGGGGGAGAGCCGGTGTCATCCATGGGTGTATCATCGCCCACTTTTCCAGCGGGGGCATGGCCCATGCTCGAGTATGTCTTTTTCAACCCGGAGCCGTGTGCACGATTTCGAGGCTTCGTGGAGGAGAAGGGGGTGCCTTCCAGCCTCGCGCGAGGGGAGCTGGAGCTGATCGTGCAGTTGGACGAGGGCGACGTGGATGACGCCCTGGCGGACATCATTGACGCCTACTACGACGAGATGTTCGCGCTCGACCAGCGGCTGTACGAGGCCGACCTCGGGTCTTCCGCGGGCTGTCATACCTCGGGCGTGGTCGTGAACCTCGCGGACGGGCGCTCGGTCTACGCGGGCGTGCGACCGGACCTGCTGGCCAAGGTCATGCAGGCGCTCTCCGCCCGGGAGCTGGGGGAGTTGGTGGAGGCCATCGTCGATGCGGTGGAGCACCCGGATGAGCGCGGCCTTTGCAGACGGTAACCGGATGACCGCTAGGGGTCGCGCCGTTCTCCAGTACTCTACTGCCGTCACGAGGTAGTAAACCGGCGTGTGGGCGCAAGGTTGACAGCTGGCCGGGTGGGGTTACCATTCAAGCTCTTGCGGTGCACCAGAACCGCCGTCCGCCCGCAAACCGAACGGTAACCCCAGCATGCCCGTCCCCGAGATCCGCCACGACTGGTCCCTCGACGAGATCGCCTCTCTGCTGGACCATCCCTTCAACGACCTGCTTTTCCGCGCCCAGTCAGTGCATCGTGCCCACTTCGACCCGAACCGGATCCAGGTGAGCACGCTTCTGAGCATCAAGACCGGGGCCTGTCCCGAGGACTGCGGCTACTGCTCCCAGAGCGCCAAGCACGACACGGGGCTGGAGCGCGAGCGATTGCTTCCGGTCGCGGAGGTCGTCGATGCGGCCCGTGCCGCGAAGGAAAAAGGCGCCACCCGCTTCTGCATGGGCGCCGCCTGGCGCAACCCGAGCGACAAGAACCTGGATCAGGTCGTGCGCATGATCGAGGCCGTCCGCGGCATCGGACTGGAGACCTGCGTCACACTGGGGATGCTCACCCGGGAGCAGGCGTTCCGGCTCGGCGACGCGGGGCTCGACTACTACAACCACAACCTGGACACCTCCCCGGAGTTCTACGGGCAGGTCATCACCACCCGCACCTACCAGGATCGGCTCGAGACCCTGGGCCACGTGCAGGCCGCCGGCATGAAGGTGTGCAGCGGCGGCATCCTGGGAATGGGCGAGTCGCGCCGCGATCGCGCCTCCATGCTGCGCCAGCTCGCCAACCTGCCGAAGCATCCGGAGTCGGTGCCCGTCAACCTGCTGGTGCAGGTCGAGGGCACACCGCTGTACGGCACCGCGGACCTCGACCCGCTGGAGCTGGTGCGCACCATCGCCGCGGCGCGCATCCTGATGCCCCGCTCTTACGTCCGCCTGTCAGCGGGGCGCTCGGACATGAGCGACGAGCTGCAGGCGCTGTGCTTTCTCGCGGGTGCCAACTCCGTCTTCTACGGCGAGCGCCTGCTGACCACGCCCAACGCCGAGAGCGATCGCGACCAGCAGTTGTTCGAGCGCTTGGGCATGACCTTCGAGACCGTCGACACAAGTGAGCGCAGCGCACCCGGACCCTGCTCGCGCCAAGCGGTTTGAACATTTTGCGAGCGATCTCGCGCCTCCTGCCGCGGGTATTGGGCTTTCCTCCATCGACAGAGACGCATGGATAGCCCTCTCGCCATGACCCACCTGGCCGCGGAGCTGGGCCGGCTGCGCGAGGCCCACCTCTACCGGTCGCGCCGCGTGCTGAGCGGTCCCCAGGGGCCGCGCCCAATGATCGACGGCCGCCGCATGCTCGCCTTCTGCAGCAACGATTACCTGGGGCTCGCGGCACACCCGGACGTGGTGAGCGCCTTCAAGCGTGGCGCCGACACCTACGGTGCCGGCAGCGGCGCGGCGCATTTGGTCACCGGCCACAGCGCGGCCCATCACGCCCTGGAGGAAGAGCTGGCGGACTTCCTTCGCCGGCCCCGGGCGCTGCTCTTCTCCACCGGCTACATGGCCAACCTGGGCGTGATCTCGGCCCTTGCCGGACGTGGCGATCAGGTGCTGGAGGACCGGTTGAACCACGCCTCACTCCTCGACGGGGCGCTGCTGAGCCGCGCCAGGCTCCGCCGCTACCCCCACGCGGACCCAAGCAGCCTGGAGCGGATGTTGAACGGACACCAGGCGCGCATCATCGCCACCGACGGGGTCTTCAGCATGGACGGTGGTCTTGCTCCGCTTCCCGAGCTGGCCCGTACTGCTCACGCCAGCGGTGCCTGGCTCATGGTAGACGATGCCCACGGGCTCGGCGTGCTCGGAGAGGACGGCCGCGGCTGCGTGGATCATTTCGGGCTGGACGCGGCCGGTGTGCCCATCCTGGTCGGGACCCTCGGCAAGGCCTTCGGCACCTTCGGCGCCTTCGTCGCCGGTTCGGAGGACCTGGTCGAGACCCTGATCCAGCGCGCCCGCAGCTACATCTATACCACCGCGCCACCGCCCGCGGTGGCGGAGGCGACACGGGCCAGCGTCGCCATCGCTCGCCGCGAGTCGTGGCGGCGGGAGCACCTGGCGCATCTGGTTCGCCGCTTTCGCCAAGGCGCGGCCGGGCTGGGGCTGGGGCTGTCGGACTCTTTCACGCCCATCCAGCCCCTGATCGCCGGTGGCCCGGAGCGGGCCCTGGCGTGGAGCCGGCAGCTGGAACGGGCGGGAATCCTGGTGAGCGCCATTCGCCCTCCAACCGTCCCGGAGGGCTCCGCGCGGCTGCGCATCACCTTCTCCGCCGCCCACTCGGAGGCGGACGTCGACCGCCTGCTCGAGGCCCTCGCCGAGCTGCCCGCGCGGGAGGCGGCGTGAGCCTCCACGTCGAACAGACGGGGATCGGTCCGGACCTGGTGCTGCTTCACGGCTGGGGCATGAACGCGGCGGTGTGGGAGGGGCTGCCCGCGGCCGTCGGCACCGGCCGCCGCGTGAGCCGCATCGAGCTTCCGGGTCACGGTGCAAGCTCGTTTGAGCCGAGCCATGATGGCCTTCCGGCCTGGGCCGATGCTTGTCTGGACAGTACTCCCGCGCGGGCGGTCTGGGTAGGCTGGTCCCTGGGCGGGCTGGTTGCCCTGGAGGCGGCGCTGCGTGCCCCGCAACGCGTAGCGGCGCTGGTACTGATCACCGCCACGCCGCGTTTCGTGCAGGCAGACGACTGGCCGGCCGCGACGCCGGCCCGGACCTTCGCCGGGTTCCGCGACGCCTTGCTCGCCGACCCGGCCGCGACGCTTGATCGTTTCCTGGCCCTGCAGGTGCGCGGCAGCGACGCCGCGCGCGAAACCCTGCGTACCCTGCGCCGCGAGCTGGCGCAGCGTCCGACGCCTGATCCCGAGGCCCTCGCCGCCGGTCTGCGGCTGCTGCGTGAGAGTGACCTGCGCGACCGGCTAAGCGGTCTCGCCTGTCCGATCTTGTGGCTGTTCGGCGAGCGCGACACCCTGGTTCCGGTCGCCGCGGCCGAGGCGATCTCGGCGCTGGCGCCGACCGGGCGTCACGCCCTGGTGCATGGCGCGGGACACGCGCCATTCCTGTCCCATCCGCAGCAGACGGCCGGCGCGCTCGCCGCCTTCCTCTCGGAGATCGGCTGGTGAGTGTCGGTGCGATCGACAAGCGCGGGGCGCGGCAGGCCTTCGAGCGGGCGGCCGCGGCCTATGACGAGGCGGCGGTGCTGCAGCGGGAGATCGCCGACCGGATGTTGGAGCGCCTGGACTACGTGCGCCTGGAGCCGCGCACCATCCTCGACCTGGGCGCCGGCACCGGTTACGCCATCGTTCCCCTGCAGCGGCGCTACCGCAAGGCGCGGGTCCTGGCCGCGGACTTCGCGCTCAACATGGTCAGCGGAGTCCCGCCGCCGCGGCTCCTGGCTCAATCGCCCACGATGCCTGTGCGCCGATGCCGAAGCCCTACCGCTGGCCGATGGCAGTGTCGACCTCATCTTCTCCAACGCCACCCTGCAGTGGTGCACGGACCTGGAGCGCACCTTTCGTGAGCTGTTGCGGGTGCTGCGTCCGGGCGGGCTGCTCATGTTCAGCACCTTCGGCCCGGACACGCTGCGCGAGCTGCGCGAGGCCTGGGCGGCGGCCGACGGCTTCTCCCACGTCAACCTGTTCCTGGACATGCACGATGTCGGGGATGCACTGGTGCGTGCCCGGTTCGCCGACCCGGTGATGGACGCCGAGCGCATCACGGTCACCTTCGAGACGGTGCGCGCCCTGATGCGGGACCTCAAGCTGCTCGGGGCCCACAACGTCACCGCCGAGCGCCCGCGCGGGCTCACAGGGCGCCGGCGCCTGGAGGCGGTGGAGCGGTCCTACGAGGCGCACCGCCGGGAAGGGCGCCTGCCGGCGACCTACGAGGTGATCTACGGCCATGCGTGGGTGCCAGAGCAGAAGCCGGTTGGGGACGGCGTGGCGGTGCCGGTGAGCGCCATCCGGCGCGCGGAGCGCGTATGAGAGGCGTCTTCATCACGGGTACGGATACCGACTGCGGCAAGACCGAGATCGGTCTCGGCCTGATGGCGGCCCTCCAACGGCAGGGCCTGTCCGTGCTGGGAATGAAGCCGGTGGCCTCAGGTTGTGATCGAACGCCCGCCGGGCTGCGGAATCTGGATGCCCTGCGGCTCCAGGCCCAGGGCAGCACGGAGGTGGACTACCCGCTGGTGAACCCCTACTGCTTCGAGCCACCGATCGCTCCCCATATCGCCGCGGGCCAATCCGGGGTGAACATCGAGTTGGCGGTGATCCGCGACCGCGCCCGCCAGCTCGCGGCCCGGGCGGACTTCCTGGTGGTGGAGGGCGTCGGCGGCTGGCGGGTTCCGCTTGGCCCGCGCTGTCGGTGAGCGACCTGCCGCTGGAGCTCGGCCTGCCGGTGGTGCTGGTGGTCGGACTCAAGCTCGGCTGCATCAACCACGCGCTGCTTACCGCCGAGAGCGTGCGCGCCAGCGGCAACCGGCTCGTCGGCTGGATCGCCAACCAGATTGCCCCGGACATGCTGGTGCGGGACGAGAACCTGGCTACCCTGGGTGCCCTGCTCGGCGCTCCCTGCCTGGGGGTGATACCCTGGATGGCGTCGCCCGAGCCGGAGCGGGTGGCCGAGCTGCTGACGCTCGACGTCCTGATAGAGCCGGGCGCGGACGTCAATTCCAATATGGCGCGGACTCCGTGAGGGGTTAGGATGCGCCTTTCCCATTGGCGCGAGGTTGGTGCGCAGATGTCTTCAAGATCTTCCTTGGTATTCCTGGCGGTCCTGCTGCTCGGGATAGGTACGGCGGCGGCCGCCGGCAACCCGGTTTCCCAGGTTCTGGCGATGCCCAAGGCAAGCCTCATGCTGGAGGAGGGGGGGCGCGCCTTGATCGCCCGCCGGCCGGATGCGCCCATGGTCCCCGCCTCGACCATGAAGATCCTCACCGCCCTGGCCGCCATCCAGCGCTGGGGGCTCGACCACCGCTTTCACACCGATTTCTTCCGCTCGGCGGACGGCTGGCTGTGGGTCAAGGGCTGGGGCGATCCCTACCTGGTCTCCGAGGAATTGGACCTGATCGCGCGCGCGCTTCGCAAGGCAGGGGTGCGGTCCGTGACGGGCGTCGGGACGGACGACTCCTACTTTGCGCCGGACGTGGAGATCCAGGGACGCTCCTCCAGCAACAACCCGTACGACGCGCCGGTGACCGCGCTGGCGGCCAATTTCAACACCATCAGCGTGATCAACAAGGGGGGGGCGGTGGCGAGTGCCGAGGCCCAGACCCCCATCACCCCGCTGGCGCGAGAGTTCGGCCGGCGGCTGGGAGCCGGCAAGCAAAGGGTCAATCTCTCCGAGCGCGAGCCGGCTGTACGCTACTTCGGCGAGCTGATGGCCGCCAAGCTCGCCGCGAACGGTATTCAGGTAGGCGAAGGCCGGCGCACGGGCAAGCTGCCCGCGGGGGCGGAGCGCCTGTACCGCCACAGCAACAGCCGCGACCTGCGGGCCGTGCTGGCATCCATGCTGGAGTACTCCAACAATTTCATCGCCAACGACCTGTTTCTCCTGCTGGGGGACCGCGGAGACGGCAGGCCAGTGAGCATCGCCCAGGCCCAGCGCACGGCCATGGCCTGGGCCGACAAGACGTTCGGCTGGCGCGGCCATCGCATCGAGGACGGTGCCGGGCTCTCCCGCGGCAACCGCCTGAGCGCCCGGCAACTGTTGGATGCGGTCAGGGCCTTCGCGCCCTATCGCGATCTGCTGCCACGACAGAACGGCTCGGTGCTGGCCAAGACGGGGACCCTGAAGGGGGTGAGCTGCTACGCCGGTTTCGTGCGCCGCGGTGGACGCTGGGAACCCTTCAGCCTGCTCATCAACCAACCGGTGGACTACAACCTACGGCTGCGGGTCGCCGACGCCCTGGCGAGCTCGCCCGATCTCGCTCGCCTCTGTCCGGGTGCCTCCTGCTGAGCGGCTCACTCCTCATCGTGCGCCATTCATGGCTGATCCATGCGCTGCTGGCGCTGTTCGTTCTGCTCGCGAGCGGCTGCGCGCCCGTCTCCGAGCGCCCCGCCGCCAGCGGGGCATCGGCCGCGGGGCCGATGGTCTTCCCCTACCGCAAGGACGGCGCCGGCTACCCTACCCTGGCGCCCCTGCTGCGACGGGTCACGCCCGCCGTGGTCAATGTGGCGGTGGAGTCCGAGGTGGACCTCGACGAGCACCCCTTCTTCAAGGATCCCGACTTTCGCCGTTTCCTGGAGAAGTTCGATCTTCCGATCCCGGAATCGCCGGAGAATGGCCGCCGCCAGAGCGTGGGCTCGGGGGTCATCGTCAACGCGGCCCGCGGCTTCGTGCTCACCAATCGCCACGTGATCGAGGACGCGGAGTCCATCACGGTGACCCTGAAGGACCGCCGCAGCTACCGCGCGCGGCTGGTCGGCAGCGACCGCAAGGCCGACATTGCGGTGCTGCGCCTCACGCCGGTGCCCGCCGGGCTCACCGCGCTCAGCTTCGGGGACTCGAGCCGCCTCGAGGTCGGGGACTTCGTGCTCGCCATCGGTAACCCCTTCGGCATCGGGCAGACGGTCACATCCGGCATCGTGAGCGCGATCGGACGCGACGGCCCGGACGGGGCGGGGATCGGCGACCTGATCCAGACCGACGCCTCCATCAATCCCGGGAACTCTGGTGGGCCGCTGGTCAACCTGGCCGGGGAGGTGGTAGGCCTGAATACCGCCCTCATCGGTCCCGCCGGCGGCAACGTGGGCATCGGTTTCGCCACGCCCGCGAACCGGGTTAAGACAGCCGTGGAGCGGGTGCTGCGGCGTCGCTGAAGGTCGGCGTTGCGGGCTCGCGGTGGTTTGCGCTCGGCGGGTCCCTCGTCTAGAGTGTCGGCCGTTACACACATCCTCCGCCTGTCTCCCGTCTCGAGTCTCCAGCGTTTCGGTCCCTGCGGCCGCGTTGTTTTCACCGCGGCGGACAGGTGTTACCAAGCGTAGCAGGAGCTTATATGTCCCAAGCGAAGAACGGAGATCAGGTCAAGGTTCATTACACCGGAACCCTGGACGACGGTACCGAGTTCGACTCCTCGCGCGGTCATGAGCCGCTGGAGCTCACCCTCGGCGGCGGAAACGTCATCCCGGGCTTCGAGAACGCGATCGTCGGCATGAGCGCGGGCGATACCAAGTCGGTCACGATCCCGGCCGCGGAGGCTTACGGCGCGCGCAACCAGGACCTGACCCAGGAGGTCCCCCGCGGCGTCATCCCGGACGATATCGAGCTGGCAGAGGGCATGGTCCTGCACGCCCAGGGACCCGATGGCCAGACCGTGAGCTTCACCGTCATGTCATTCGATGAGGCGAGCGTGAAGATCGACGGCAATCATCCCCTCGCCGGGCAGGAGCTGACGTTCGCGCTGGAGCTGGTGGAGATCGCCTGATCGAGGCGGGTTGCCGAAGCTGATTTTCGTTGGCCGCCGCCGATGCGCGTGTGAATGAGCCGGGCAAGCCAGGCCCGCCGCGTGTCACGGCCGCGTTCTGAGCTACCTCAGGTTGTGGAGCTTTAGCTTGCGGTACAGGGTGCGCTCACTGATCCCCATGGCGGTGGCGACCGCGGCCCGGTTCCCCCGATGGAGGTCCAGGAGCTGGCGCAGGTGCGCCCGTTCCAGCTGCCGCAGCGAGGTCGAGTCCGTCGCCTTATCCGGACCGGCAGCCGGGGCTGGGGCCGATGGGCCGCGCGGCGGCGCCTCGATGCCGGCCGGGGGCGAGCCGCTGATCGTGGCCTCGATCAGGTCCCTTTCGATGATGGTGCCGGCGGCCCGGGCGGACGCGGCCAGGAGGATATGCCTGAGCTCGCGCACGTTGCCCGGGAAATCGTAGGCGATGAGGGTCTCCATCGCGTCGTCGCTGAGGGAGAGAGGGCGATCGCCGCCGCGCGCGATCTGTCGCAACAGGAGTGCGGCCAGCTCAGGGATGTCCGCGCGCCGCTGCCGCAGGCTCGGCAGGTTCACCGTCAGGCAGGCCAGCCGGAAGTACAGGTCCTCGCGGAACTCGCCATCCTGCACCGCCGAGGCAAGGTTGCGATTGGTGGCGCAGATGATTCGGACGTCCGCCGGGATCGGCTCGTCGCTGCCAAGGCGGAAAAACTCCCCGCTCTCCAGCGTCCGCAGCAGCTTGGTCTGCAGGGCCTCGGGCAGATCGCCGATCTCATCCAGGAACAGAGTGCCTCCATGGGCCAGCGCGAACAGCCCCGGGCGTTCCCCGACGCTGCCGGGGAAGGCGCCGCGGACGTGGCCGAACAGCTCGCTCTCCAACAGGATCTCGGTCTGCACCGTACAGTCCACGCTCAGGAAGGGACCGCCGGAACGCAGGGAGTTGAGATGCAGGAAGTTGGCGCCCAGGCCCTTACCGGTCCCGCTCTCGCCCTTGATCAGGACCGGGCTGTCCGACCTCGCCGCGAGCGTCATCGCCTCCAGGCTCGCGAGAAACGCCTTGGATGAGCCGACCTTCCATTGGCGATCGTTGGCCTCCCGCACATGCACGGCGATCTCCTCGAACTGCTCGCCAAAGTAGGACTCTCCGTTTTCCAAGCGCAGCGGAAACCCTTTCACCCGCACCTGATGGAGGCGCCCGCTCGCGTCCTGATGGGTGTGCGTGCCGCGGCAGGTGTAGGGTTCGCCGCTCTCCCGCACGTGCGCGTTGGGGCACTCCTCGCCCATCTCCTCGCAAGGCCGGGGATTGCGATGGGTCACTTCGTAGCAGGGGCGGTTCAGTATCTCGGCGAGCGTCGTGCCGTAAGTCGACAGGAACGCCTGGTTTGCCGCCACGATCCGATTGTCGTCGTCGAGGATCAGGAAAGGCCGCTCGTGGGTCTCCGCGAGGGACTGGAGATGGACTTGGGTCGTCATGTCGGGGCTGATTTCGTCGGCGTGCGCCTACTCCGTCATCATAATGCAACGAATCGCGGGCGGCGAGAAGGGCGACGGGCGGCAAGGCCCCGTTGCGGTCCTGCTTGGCATTCGCCGCTACGCCTTTTCTCAAGCATAGTGAACTGGTAGGGGCAGGGTTGCGCCTCCGGCATCAGGGTCGGCAGGCGTGTCCTCCGGGCATGGCTCGCTCAGTATTGCCGATGCCGCTCGCCAGCAGCTCGTCTGGCAGCTGAAGCCAGATCCGCAGGGGCGATGGCGCAAGCCGGCTCGAATTGCGCAGCGCACCATCCAACAGCGCCAGGCTGCGCTTCCAGTGCAGCCCCCCATGGGTATGTCCGAGCAAGGGGAGCGCGAGGGAGCGGCAACGCCTTCGGGCGGCGGTCCGCAGCAGCTCATCGAGGGCCTGCTACACCCACTCCTCGCGGCAGACCGGGTCCTGGTCAAGATCGTAGACGACGGCGAGCCAGCGGCGGCCGCCCGCCAATACGCTCCCCGGTCGGGCCGGCCGGTCGTCGATCAGGGCGGTCATCAGGCGCACCGGGTGCTCTGCCGCCGGCGATGCATCGGCGGGGGCGCTCAGCAGGCGCCAGGTGTCCTCCTCCAGCACCTCGACCTCGGGCTGGAAGGGCGGGTCGCGATGAGTGCCAGCGACGATCGTGACGGGCCCGAAGCGGTGAGCGCGGTGCCTTCCGCCGGTGATGACACGCATCCGGGGTCGCTTCATGTCGCCGCCTGGCCTCGTCTAACCCCAGCCCCGGCATCGACCGGCAGGCACCCGGGGGCGGGCGCTGGCGGTGTCGGCTGGAGCATAGATGATCTGGGCGTTTGAGCTGATGTTATGGTCGATCGGTTTCCCCGGTCGACCTTTCCCCCACTCCTGACGCATCGCTTCGACCGGCGCGGAAGAATGGCTTCTTCTGGCAGCGCTCGCTGTGCAGGGAAGCCGGCCCCCGATCATCTTGTAACCGGCAGGAACGGCGCCCTGTCCGGAGGTCCGTCGGCGTGAAGCCAGATCGGTTCCGTGCCGAACCCCGCGTAGGCTGGCAGCGCGATGAGGCTGCTGGACACGGTCCCGAAGCCGTTCGGCAGGTCGAGGTTCATGGCGGCGTGCGGCCCGGCCGCGGCGGGGTAGTCGCGGTCGGTAAGCAGACGCTGCCACTCTTCCCATCGGTTCTGTCCGGGGTCGGGAATCGCGGACTCCCGAAAGCGACGGAGGTAAGCGCCGATACGTGGACTGGCGGTGTCGTCCATCTCCCCGGCCGTCAGCATGTGCAGACCCGGCGGGATCGGATGGACGCGGATCTCCCCGTCGCCGCCATGGCGCAACCAGTAGGCGTTACGGGCATCGGCGATTACCAGGTTGAAGGGGCGGTAGGCCCCCGGGTGCAGGTCCGCGAGGGCGCCCGCGGCCTCTCCCGCCTCGGCGTGATCGAGGGCCTCGAGGACCAGCTCACCCCGGCTGCGCTTGCCCGGCTCAGGTCCGAGCGATCCCTCCCGGTTCAGGACCGCCGCCAGGATCCCGTGATCGTTGATCCCGAGCCAGCTCCCGCCCCCTGTTCGGTCGAGGCCCGCCACCACTTCCGGGCGGTCTTCCCAGTGGCGGCCCGGCGGGCTAGCCGGCCGTTGGTACATCTCGTCGCGGTTCGCGGCGAGCAGTAATGGCCAGTCGTGACCGGGCCGACGCAGGACGATCAGGGTGCACATCGGATCAGCTCGTTCCGTATCGCATCAAGCCGGGCCGGTTGCAGCAAGCACGGGGATGGCGGTCGAGCCTTGAACGGCCGCGCGCCTCTATTTGTTTCATGTCGGAATCGAATACTTGCACTCAGCGTCCGGCGATGCCCTGCCTGCCCGTCCAGACCCGCAGTATCCGGAATGGCGGCTCGGCGCCTTCGACACCGCCGTTGAGGGCAGGGGCGCGGTGCAACTGGTTGACCGCGACATACAGCCATCCCGGCGCGCCGAAACTGAGCGCGTCGGGCCAAAGCAGGCGGTCGTCCTTGACCAGGGTCTCGAGCCTCCCATCGGTGCGCAGGACGGTGATCGCGTTGTTGCCCAGGTCGGTGAAGTAGTGATTGCCCTCGGTATCCGTGGAGGCGCCGTCCGAGACGGGCTTGGGGCCCGCCTTCTCGATGGCCGCCGCGATCCGATCGTCATTCGCGCCCTCGCGCAGGAGACGGGCGGGGACCCGGTACCAGGTTTCGCCGTTCATGGCACCGAAATAGAGGGTCTCGCCGTCCGCCGACAAGGTGATCGGGTTGACCGCGATGCGCGCGGGCTTCGGCTTGCCGCCCTCGCCAGGCAGGGTGATTACCCGACCCTCCACCACCAGGTCCACGTCCTCGGCCTGGAGGGCGGGAGAGGCGGTAAAGCGGCGCGAGGTCCCGCGGTTCAGGTCCACCGTCACCAGCGCGGGCGCGTGCCCGCCGCCGACGTCCGCGATGTAGACGAAGCCGCGCTCGCCGTCCACCGCCAGGTCGTTGAGGAAGCTTCCCACCGGTCCCGTCTCCGGCGGGAAGTCGTAACGGAACGTCGGCTCGCCGGTTGCGAGGGAGAAGGCCAGGAGCTTCGGCGGCTGGGGCGGGTCCCCGAGCCCGTTGTCGATCACCCACAGGCGTTCGTCGCGGTCGATGGCGATGCCGAGCACGCTGTTGAGCACGTCGGTCCCCGATCCGAACGCCCCGTTCCAGGCCTCATCCGGCCAGGGTCGGTAGGCTGTCGGGGCCGGTGATCTCGATCAGCTGGGCATCCGCGCGGCGGAACTGGTGCACGGTGGCGAACACTCGCCCGTCGGAGGTTACCGCCAGGTTGCCGGGATTGATCGGCAGCTCCGCGACGACCTCCAGGGTACCGGGAGCGGGCGCTTCCCCGGCGCGGACCGCGGGCGTGAGGACAAAGGGGATCAGGACGAGCAGGGCGGCGATGTGGCGGTGCATGGGCGTCTCCGGTCGGCTGGGCGTGATGCGCGGGAGCTAGCGGGGCGTTCGGGTATCATGGCCCGCTTTCAACCGCCGCGTCGACCAACTGAATGAAATACAGCAGCATTCTGCAGACGATCGGGGACACGCCCGCGGTACGGCTCAATCGATTCCAGGACCATAGCGCCAGCGAGCTATGGGTCAAGGTCGAGAGCTTCAACCCCGGCGGCTCAATCAAGGACCGGCCGGCGCTGAACATGATCGAGGATGCCGAGCGCCGCGGCGCGCTCAAGCCCGGCGACACCATCGTCGAGCCCACCTCCGGGAACACCGGGATCGGGCTCGCCATGGTTTCGGCGGTGAAGGGCTACCGCGCGGTGCTGGTGATGGCCGCGGACATGAGCGAGGAGCGCAAGGCCCTGATGCGTGCCTTCGGCGCGGAGTTGGTGCTCACGCCGCCGGAGCTCGGCACCAAGGGCGCGGTGGAGGAGGCGCGCAGGCTGGAGGCGGAGCACGGCTGGTTCCTCGTCGGTCAGCACTTCAACCCCGCCAATCCCGCCGCTCACGAGCGCACCGCGGCCGAGATCTGGGACGATTTCGGCGCCGGGCTCGACGCGCTGGTGTGCACCACCGGCACCGGCGGCACCATCACGGGCGTCGGAAGGCGGCTCAAGGCGCGCAATCCGGCGATCCGGATCATCGCCACCGAGCCAGCGGACTCTCCCATCCTATCCCAGGGCATTGCCTGCAAGCACGGGATCATGGGCACCGCGCCGGGCTTCATCCCGGAGATCCTGGATACCTCGGTCTACGACGAGATCGTGCCCATCACGACCGCGGAGGCGTACGAAACGACCCGACTGCTTGCCCGCCGCGAGGGCATCCTGGCCGGCATCTCCTGCGGCGCGGCGGTGGCCGGGATGCTCAAGCTCGCGCGGCGAGAGGGCTGGCGCGGAAAGGTGCTGCTGGCGATTCTGCCCGACACCGGCGAGCGATACATCAGCACCGGCCTGTGGAGCGGGCAGGGTGGCGAGTGAGGTGATGCGAGCGTGAACCATTGGCGTCTTCCCCGCCTGCGCCGCTGCGCGTTCGCGGTGTGGCGGCGCAATCTGCTGGTCTGGCGCAAGCTGCTTGGTCCGGCGGTGGTGATGAACTTCGGCGAGCCGACGCTCTACCTCATCGGGCTGGGTTACGGACTGGGGGCCTTCATCGGCACCATGTCCGACATGCCCTACCTGGCGTTCCTCGCCTCGGGGATCATCGCCTCCTCGGCCATGACCACCGCCACCTTCGAGGGCATGTATTCGGTCTATACGCGGCTCGACCCGCAGCGCACCTACGAGGCGATCCTGGCCACGCCGCTTGAGGTGGACGACGTCCTGCTCGGGGAGATGCTCTGGTGCGGCACCAAGAGCCTGCTGAGCGGCATGGCGATCCTGACGGTCGCGGCGGTGCTCGGGGTGGTCGGCGGCTGGCAGGCGCTGTGGGTGCTGCCGGTGGTGTTCCTGATCGGGCTGTGCTTCGGCGCGCTCGCCATGATCATGAGCGCGGTGGCGACCAACTACGACTTCTTCAACTACTACTTCGTGCTGGCCGTGACGCCCATGTTCATGCTGTCCGGCGTCTTCTACCCGATCGAGAGCCTGCCGGAGACGATGCAGGGGTTCGTCCAGATCCTGCCCCTCACGCACGCGGTGGCCCTCACGCGTCCCCTGGTCACGGGCCAGGATCTCACGCTGCCGCTGCTGCATCTGGCGGTGTTGACGGCCTATGCGGCCGTCGCTTTCTACGTCGCGGTTGCCCTGGTGCGGAGACGGCTTCTGGTCTAGTCCTGCTCAGCCGTCCGCGCTGGGCGGGGGGACCAAGGGGACGAGCAGAGGGCTGCGGTCGGATACCTCCCAACCCAGGGCCTCCAGCTCCGTTCTCGCCTTTTCCGTGAGATCCCCCGCCAGATGCATCGAGCGTCGCGGGGCGGTCAGTTCCTCCTGGCGCGCAAACCGGTCCAGCGATTCGTTCCAGCTCAGGTAATCAACCGGGGCCGCTACGACCAGTTCCCCGTCCTCGGCCAAGGCCACCGCCGTACCGGCGACCATCAGCGCCCTCAGCGGCTTGACGGTCTGGTGATATCTCGCCGTCATGCGCAGGGTCTCCACCAGGTACCTGGCCTGCTCTTCGGAGGCCACCGTGAGCGCGAGGGGCATCACGTCGACTCGTCCCTGACCACCATCGAATTCCGACAGCGCGAGCGCCAGCGAGGCCTGCAGGCTCAGCGGGTACCAGCGGTGGCGCAGCAGCAGATCGACGTCGGCCTGGCTGACGCCGATGCCGAGGAGGGTTTGCTCGATCTTCACGCGCAGATCGCCGGGTGGCGTGTCCCAGACCCAGCTCGACAGCCGGGTGGAGGAGGTGATGACCGCCCCGCCGGGAATCATGGCGGTGAGGATGTCGACGCCAAGGTCGCCGGCGAAGGCGGCCCAGGTGACCTCGTCCATCTTTTCCGCGAGCACCCGGTTGGTGGTGTAGGGGTCGACCCCGAGACGCTTGGCGAGGCGCCGGCGGGCGTCGTCGTAGCCGAGCGCATTGACCGCGACGCTGCCCGCCGCGCGGCCTGCCGCCTTGTAAGCCTCGTTCTTGTTGGCGGGTCCCTGCACCGCCTGGACGCCGCCGGGAAGTCGCGACCCCGGGCCGGACTCGGTTGGAACCCCGGGGCCGTGGCCTTCCTGGATGTCCTGCAGCTTCTGGACTCCGGTCTTGGCGGAGCGGTAGGTCCGCTTGAAGAAGCGCCCGACGCCCTCCGGGATGCCCTTGAGGGTCTCGGCCGGCTCGTCGACGAAATGCTTGACCCCGTCGATGGCCTTGTTGGCGGAGTCCTGCGCGCCCTTTTTCAGCTCTTCGCTCTGCTCCAATTCCTGGAGCTTGGCGAGTGCCTCGATCTCGCGGATGCGGATCTCCAGGCTTCCCGGTCCGACGGCGCCGAAGTCGCCGAACTCCGAGCGGATCAGCGCGTGGGTGAGATAGCCGTCGGTCGTGATCGTCTCGTCGACTCGGTAGTGCGGACCCGAGATGAGCTCGGCTGGCACAACCTCGGATGCCGAGAGAATGGGCGGCGGCTCATAGGTTGCCTCGTCCGCGGTCGCGTGGGCACCGACGAGCAGCAGGCCGGCGAGGGCGGCCCGCAGCGGGTGCTGGATCGATCCAGCGGGGCGGGGGGGCGATCTGTGCATTTCGACTGTGCTCACGTTCACTCTCAACGGGTTGAGGGATCGGGTTCCCGGCCTGACAAGGCGTTGCCCCGTCCTGACTCCCCCGAGGCGGCAGTATCCATGCTGCTCGGCGGGGCGTCCATGTCCGCCAGCGACGGCCGGTTGCGCGCGATCCAGATCCGCGACCGGCCCAGGGGTGCCGATTCCTTGCCCTGCGGCACGGGTCTGTGTTACTCAGGATCGCCCGCGTTCGCGGTTTGCAGCAGTAGAACAAGCGCTTAGGTAGGCAATGACAACGAGCCGCGCGTTCGGCGGCCGACACCACCACGAAGGAGGACTGATCGTGAAAAACAAAAGTATCCGTATGCGCGCCTCGATGGGATTGATTCTGTGCAGCACGGCCATCGCGGCCACGGCGCAGGCGCAGGGTCCCTACCCGGGAATGCCCTATGGGGGTCCCATGATGGGCAACCCTTACGGTGGCCCGATGATGGGTTACCCGCGGGGCGGTCCGATGATGGGACCACCTCCCGGCCCACCGATGATGGCTCCCCCAGCCGGCGGGCCCATGATGGGCCATCCATACGGCCGTCCGGCGATGGGGTATCCCCAGGCCGGACCCATGATGGGCCGGCCAGGCTACGTTCATCCCCAGCACGGAATGAGCGGCATGTCGGGGATGCATGGCATGTCCGGAATGGGCGGCATGCAGGGTATGCAGGGTATGTACGGGACCGGTGAAAACTATGTCTGGCGTCCCCTCGGCATGAGCGGCATGTCGGGAATGCAGGGCATGGAAGGCATGTCCGGCATGGGCGGGATGAGCGGCATGTCGGGAATGCAGGGCATGGATGGGATGTCAGGCACGGGCGGGATGAGCGGCATGTCGGGAATGCAGGGCATGGATGGGATGTCCGGCACGGGCGGGATGAGCGGCATGTCCGGGATGCAGGGCATGGATGGCATGTCCGGTATGGGCGGGATGAGCGGCATGTCCGGGATGCAGGGCATGGATGGGATGTCCGGCATGCGTGGAATGAGCGGTATGTCGGGAATGCAGGGCATGGATGGCATGTCCGGTATGGGCGGGATGAGCGGCATGTCCGGGATGCAGGGCATGGAAGGCATGTCCGGCATGGGTGGAATGAGCGGTATGTCCGGGATGCAGGGCATGGGCAGCGTGCCGGTCTACATCCGCATCAGTCCGACCGGCGAGGTGTCCTACAGCCCTCAACCCGGCATGTAGGGCCCAGGCGGCAGCAGTTCGGGGATAACGACAAGGCAGCGCGGCAGGCTGGCTAAAGCGGGGAACGATCAGACTCCCGTTCGGCCTGATCAGGCGACATCCGAAAATGCTTGACCGCAAGACTTGAACCGGTTTTTACGCCGTCCTCCCGACGCCGCCGTCGGTTCAAAGCCTGCTTTCTCTCGCGCATCGTTAGGAAGTTCTTGCGCTAGACTGCGCCCAGTCTAGCGCAAGAATACGTGCGCGCAGTAGAGTATACGTAGAGCAAAAAGGCTACGGAAAAGGCATCATTCCAATGAGCAAAAAGACCAAGCTGCCGCTATGGCTATCGTTCCTTGCTATCACCTCGGTTTTTCTTGCAATCGGTGTGTTCGGTGCATATGCATGGGTATTTGGGCCAAAGCTTTCTTCTAATCAAGAGATATGGGGTTTGTTTGGAGATTTTGTCGGTGGTTCACTGAATCCTTTGTTCGCTCTTATTGGACTTTTCGCATTGCTATATACCATCGTGCTTCAAAGCTCCGAGTTACAGCATTCAACCGAACAATTGCAGAAATCTGCAGAAGCACTGAATGCCCAAAATACCGAGCTAAAGAAACAGAGCTTTGATTCCACGTTTTTCCAGTTAACGCATTTGTTCAATGAAATTATTTCGCAGCTGCGCGTACCAGCAGATGGGGAAGAACCACCCTATAAAGCTAGGCGTTGTTTCGGATGCCTTTACCGCGAATTGAAGAATAGTTACCTCCATAAGGTAGTTAGAGGCGACTTCGTAGAGCCAGATTCAGAAGCAATTGATATCCAGTATTCAGATTTTTACCGCCGCTACGGAAGTTTTATCGGCCACTATTTTCGCACTCTGTACAACATCCTTAAATTCATCGATAAAAGCCTACTAAGCGATGAAGAAAAGAAGCGTTACGCTGATTTGATCAGGGCGCAATTGTCAAAATTCGAATTGGCGCTGTTGCTATATAACTGCATAAGCCACTATGGAAACGAACAAATGCTTCTCTTAATCAATAAATACAATACGTTGAAGCATCTCGAAGAGGGTACGCTTGCTGACAAAAGTCATGTCCAAATACTGCGCGAGCTCTAACAAGTGCATCATGGCGCTGCCCTTTAGGCAGCTGGGACGTAACAGAATAATAAGGGACAGACCACGGTTTTGAAGAGATGTTAGAAATGTCAGAGTATAATCCTGGTCTGTCCACGATTGATTCCAGATTAATTTATTGAGTTCTGATGTATGAATAAAATCATCGTCTTTTTGGTCGCGTCCCTACTGGTTGGAACGGTATGTGCCGGACAGCGACTGGCAGATATCCAGCCTGGCTTCCCCTGCGACGGGATTCCACAGGTAGAAAAGCGCCTTGGATCAGTTGAGTTGGCCGCTCAAGATAGCAATGGTATCAGCAAGTATACGGGAGCAGAGGGAGGAGTCGAGGTAACTGTCGTTTATCACTGCGAGAAGGGACAACTGACCGAGCAGGAAATTGTTTACACGAGTCCGTCGCGGAGTAATGCCTACCGGATCGCCAATGAACTAAAGAAAGAACTCGCGGAAAACCTCGGTGAACCCATTCATGATGGACTGAATCTAGGGGTGTGGAAAAAGATGAAGTTCGGAATGCTGGGAGCGGACCTTGATTACCTTGGCTCGGTCGTAGTTTGGGGCAGGGCAAAAGAGGATCTAATGCTGTTAGTAAGAGAGGTAGAGGACAAAATCTGGGTAATCACCATTTCTCAGGGTAGTTCAAAAATGGAATACATTCTCAATTCCTAGGCCGGGAGGATAAGAAGAACATGGGGTCCGGCTCTGGACAGTATCCGCCCGCGCGGATGGCAGCTAGGCGGTAATCGCCGCGGGCGGCGCCTGAGCGCAAGTGCTCACGGCGACGACGCGCGCGGGCGGATAGATTGCGATGACTTCCATCGCACCGCCGCAGGCGCAACAGCAATAGCTCGGTGGTTCTTCGGGCGCGAGCGGTTTGAGCGCCACCTGCGGGATCAGCTGGATCAGTTGCAGCGTCTTCCGCGCGTCGTGATGCAGAAAGCCGTATTTGCGCACGCGATGAAACCCGCGCGAAAACAGATGCTGAACGATGCGCCAGAGAAACGCCGCGCCGCGCAGTGTCTCGATACGGATGCGGCCGGTCTACTATCCCAAGGCCAGGGGTCACCGTTTTGCTAACTTCGACCAACGATTCGACAAGTTTTCGTGTGCGGGAGCACGCTTTCGGCAACCCGCTCCAGCTGGAGCCCGGTCGCATCGCCCTCGCGTTCGCGAAGTCGTTCTTTGTGCCGCTGGCGCTGGGCATGACGGTGCGCTGGCCATTGGCGCGCTCACGCTGCCGGCCCTGGACTGGCAGGTTATCCTGGAGGCGCGTTGGACGGGCGTTCTGACCCTGACGGCCTTTACTGCCGTGGCGCTGGCCATTGGTCATCTGCTCGGCTGGGTCGCCGTGGAAGATCGTACCGCGCTGGCGATCGCCTGCTCGACCCGCCATCTGGGCATCGCGGTGCTGGTGGCGGCGTCGGTTCCCGGGCCGCGAACGGCGGTGGTCGTGGCGGTCTACATCCTGACCGCAACGGCGATCTCCATTCCCTACCTCAAGTGGCGTCGCAGCGACGGAGCGAATGCTCACACCTCGCGAGGATGCCAGGATTAGTCAATCAACGCCCGCACGCGAAGGGGCAAGACCAAGTTCGGAGACAAAGACATGCAAATCCTCGGGTCGCGGGAATACAAGATCATGCTGCGGGCATCCAAGTTCAAAGGCGATGAGGCGAAGATGCTCGAGTCCGCGGCTGCGCTGTGGGGAGAACTGGCGGCCATCATCGTACCCCACGCGCTGTCCGTGAGCGGGACGTCGGATATCGAGCACAAGAGGCGCGAGGTCCGTTTTCTCGACACCGCGGAGAAATGGCTGCGGAGCAACGATTACGTCGTGCGCGAGCGCGTGGACACCGAGGCGAATCAGCGCGTGGTGACGCTCAAGTTTCGGCACCCGGACCGCTACATCAGCCAGGGCAGGGACATGACGCCCACCAAGGAGTTCGAGCCTGACATGAAGTTCGAGGAGGACATCAAGCCGGAATTCCTCAAGGTCTACAGCTTTTCGAGCAATGCTGTGGTCCCGCTGGATCTGAAGCTCGCGACCCTCGCCGACGTCGCCTCGATCTATCCCGGCCTGCCCAAGGCGGTCGATCAGTTTCCCGAGACCGAGAAGCTGAAGGCCGTCGGCGGTTTTACCGCCTACGAGCGGGTGGTGAAGGGCACCAACTTCCAGATCCGCAAGAACCCGGAGACGCTCGCCGAGTGCTGCCTGACCCTCTGGTACGGGGGAAAGACCGACGACGATCCGCTGGTGGCCGAGTTCAGCTTCAAGTACGAGGACCCGGAGGAGGGCTACACGGCGAAGACGGCGAGGCGGGCTTACGACGCCTTCATGGCAATTCAGGCGCAACTGGATGCTTGGGTAGACCCCAAGTCTATGACCAAGACCGCGTACGTCTACTCAAGGGCCAAGTAACTGGCGAGCCCAGCGAGCGCAAGCCCGGCCAAAGCAGCTGGCGGATGGCGAGGAGCGGTGCCTGGAGTCCGTGGACATTCGAATCAGTCCGCGATGCCGGGATGGCTGGCCCATAATGCGGTCAGGAATTGATTCACACGAGGCGTAGTGGAGGAACGACATGATTACCTACTTGTACTGGGCGGCCGTTATAAGCTCTGGTCATCGCCGTGGTCGTCGTCATCGGCATCAAGATGGACAGCCTGCGGACGGCGCTCGTGGCCGCGGCGGTGCTGCTCTTCATCGGTTGGGCGGCCTACTATTTCTATTGCAGCAGATCTTCGTGAAGCGTTGGGGTGGCGTCATGACCATCAGCGTCCCCAGCGGGCAGTACCACATCGCGACCACCTGGAAGGACGACAACCTGTGGGTCGAGAACTACGATCCGGAGACCAACAAGTGCGTGTTCAGCGAATACTCCAAGGGAAACCTGCTGCAAGGCCAGGTCACGATCAAGAACTGTAATCCCATCATGTACCTGGTCGGCGCCGGCGCACAGCGGCCCGGCGGCCCCGATGCCACGCCGCAGGCCCAGGATGAACAAGCCAAGCCGGCGGGCAGCGGCACGAACTAACAGTCGAACATCGAAGGACGCTCGCGCGCGTGCGCTACGGCTGCCAGCATGAGCGTCTTGCCGGGCGCAATCGACAGTCCTGTCGCTCTTCTTACACCAAGGTGGTTAGCGTTAGAGGCCACTCAAGCCCGAGACAGGAGACATCCAGCATGCAGCGCCTGCGCATCAGTCATTTGACCGAGTATCAATTCGCCGGTGTCGTGACCCTGGAGCCGCACAAGCTGCTGCTGCGGCCACGCGAGGGGCACGACGTTCACATCGAGTCCTCGCGATTGACGATCTCACCCGCCCACGCGGTGAAGTGGCACCGGGACGTGTTTGACAACTCGGTGGCGATCGTGAGCTTCACCGAGCCGGCTGACCGGCTCACCATCCAGAGCGACGTCCTGATCAACCATTTCGAGAGCGCCCCATTGGACTTCGTGGTGGAGGACTATGCGCTCAACTATCCGTTTCAGTATCAGTTGGAAGATCGAGCCGATCTGCTGCCCTACCAGCAACCCGCTTACCCCAATTGCAAGCAGCGGGTGGGCGAGTGGGTCCAGAGTTTCAACTTCGGGTCCGGGCCGATCGAGTCCTACGCGATGCTGGATCGCATGAACCGGGCGATTGCCGCCGGCTTCGTGTTCTTGGTGCGCGAGGCGGAAGGCGTTCAGCGCCCCACCGAAACGCTGGGGACGCGCGCCGGAGCCTGTCGCGACTTCGCCGCGCTGTTCGTCGACGCCTGCCGATACCAGGGGCTCGCGGCGCGATTCGTGAGCGGCTATTCCCATGGTCCCGCCACCGAGGCCGGGAATGCCTCGACGCACGCCTGGGCGGAGGTCTACCTGCCGGGGGCGGGATGGAAGGGGTTTGATCCGAGCTCGGGAGAAGTCACCGGGAGCCACCATATCCCGGTGGCCGTTGCCCGTCACCCGGAGACGGTGCCGCCGGTCTCGGGCAGCTTCGTCGGCCAGCCGCAGCAACCGAGGCTCAGCGTCGACGTGCAGGTAGTCGCCCTCTAGGGAGATGCTGAATCATTGGCCATCCTGGCCAAAACCAGCACGCCATCCAAGAAGTGTGGTTCTTGGATGGCTTCATTTTCAATCGCTTACGCGTCTGAAAATGGCGTCACATCCACGTGCCGCGGGAAGCGCTAAATTGATCAGCGTGTCCCCAGCCCGGGCAATCCGGCACTCTCGCCGAATAGTGCGCCGTTATCTCGGTCCGCGGCCGCTTTGATCCAGCATCGCCTTGACCGAACGCACGGCACGGTCCTGGAGGTCTCTCGCCCAGGGCGGTTGCGGTAGGTTCCAGCCGATGAAGATCCCGATGATCAGAATGGTCAGCGTGTAGAGCATTGTGTCTCTCCCGGTTGCCTGAGCGGAGTCGTGGTCGGTCGCTAAGCTTGGTGTCTGTGGCATCGATCCAAAGCGATGCCAGCCCTCGGTCCCCGTCTGACGAATGACAAGCCAGCGTTCGCCGTCAAAGCTGCCCCTCTACGGGCAGAATCCCGATGAAGCCGGCTACGAAGCGCTGCCAGGCCGTGCTCTCCGGGTCCCTGTCGAAGCGCACCTGCTGGCCGTCGTACTCGGTCACCCACTGGAGGTCGCCATCCTCGTCCAGCAGCACCTGGTAGCTGTTCTGGGGCAGCACCCCCTCGTCCATCCATGCGATCACCTGGGCGGCCAGCTCCGGACTCTCGACGTACAGCCCGGCCTCGGTGTTGATGTCCGCCGAGCGCGGGTCGAGGTTGAAGCTGCCGATGAACACGTCCTTGCGGTCGAAGACGACGACCTTGGCGTGCAGCGCCGCCTTGGCGCCGAAGAAGGCGATCCGCTTCTTGATCGACCCCGCGTCCGCGCGCAGCTCGTAGAGCTCGACGCCGCTTTCGAGCACCTGCTTGGCGCCGGCCCGCGTAGCCCGCGTGGGCGGCCAGCACGTCGTTGGAGGCCAGGGAGTTGGTCAGCACCCGGATGCGGACGCCCCGGTCGTGCAGCTCGCCCATCTTGTCGATTCCCCGATCCCGGGGAACGAAGTAAGGCGATTCGATCAACAGGTCGGCCTCAGCGCTCCCCGCCCGCCGGTGCAACGCCTCGAGCATCCGGCTGGTGCCGCCCGTCGCCGACGATCTCCGCCGGGTCGTCCCAGACGATCTGGCCCGGTGCCCAGATGAAGTCGATCGATTTCCGCCTTGAGCGTCGACTTGAGCTGCCGCGATGTCCTGGTCGATCGGATAGGGATAGTCCTCCGCCGCGATGCGCTCGCGCATGGTCCCGCAGGGCCGCCCGCAGGTCCGCTTCCGTGTAGGGCCGGTCCACCAATGCGCTGATCGGCACCGCCCACTCGCCGTTCCAGAAATGGTCGAAGACAGCGGAGATCTCGCGCACGACGGGTCCGCCGGCGGCGACGTCCAGGTCCCGGAAGTTGGCCTCCGTATGCACCTGGAAATAATGGTCGCCGATGTTGCGGCCGCCGACGATCGCTATTGCGTTGTCCATCACCATGAGCTTGTTGTGCATGCGGTGATTTACGCGATTGAAGTCGGTGATGAAATCCAGCGCCCCGCGCGCCGCGATGGGCGAAGGGGTTGAACATGCGGATCTCGATGTTGGGGTGGGCGTCGAGGGCGGCGATGACCGCGTCGCGCCCCTTGAAGCTGATGTCGTCGAGCATTACGCGCACCCGCACCCCGCGGTCGGCGGCCTGGACCAGGCGCTCGGCCAGGATGCGGCCGGTGGCGTCCGCCTCCCAGATGTAGTACTGCAGATCCAGGGTCTTCTCGGCGAGTTCGGTCAGCGCGACCCGGGCGGTGAACGCCTGGCGTCCGTAGCGGATGATGGCGAAGCCGGACTCGCCCGGGTGGCGCGCGGCGGCCTTGGCGATGTAGCGTGCCGATCGCGGTGCTGGCGTGGTCCGGGAAGGCCGCCGACTGGGCGCGCGGGTAGTCCTTCGGAACGCTCGCGCAACCCGTCGGCAGCAGGCTCGCCAACAGAATCAGCAAGCCTGCTGTCATTACGGCTGCGATTCGGAACGCCAGGGGCGGGGTCGTGCGGCTTCGCACATCGGCAGATCGGTGGGCGAGCGCACACTTGCCGATAGGTCGTGCCTTTCTCGCATTGATCTCGCACCGCTCTGGTCAGCACCGCGTAGGTGGCGGAAGAAACGTACCATCGATTGGTGTCGTACGACCAGGCGGCGCCTTCGCATTCGGGGCAAGGTAACCCTGCCCCGACTCACTAGGATTGCGGTGTCAGGAGTGCGCTACGGCGCCGTGATGGCGACCGCAAGCGCCTCGGTGTAGATCACCTCGACCGTGTCGCCGTCCTTGATCTCCTTCAGATAGTGCTCGAGGTGCGGGGCATCCATGGAAACCTCCCGGTAGCGGCCGTCCTCACCGCGGAAGGAGATCGCCTTCTTGTACGGGTCGACGGAGAGGATCTTGACCGTCTTGCGTTCCTGGCGGCCCACGGCACCGGCCGGCTTGGCGCCAGCCTCGGCCCTGACCGCGGCCGTTGTGACGTCGTCGCGAGGGGCTGCGGCTCCGGGTGCCATGACGTCGACCGCCATGCTCTCGTAGTAGCTGATACTGACCTGGTCTCCCTTCTTAACCTGGCCGAGGTTTCTCACCTCATCTCCGGCCTGGACCGTCACCATGCCTCCTTCGGGCCCCTTCAGGGTGACCAGGCGGGTCGCCATGTCCACGTCCTCGACCGTTGCCGTCAGCTCGACCAGCACGCCTTGGCCGAGGGCCATCGGCGCCGTTTCCATCTGATCCTTGGGATTCAGGCTCGAGTAATCGCCCTTCGGCTCCCCCGCGGCCAGCGCCGGCAGCGTAACGGCGACACCAAGGCAGATCAGCAGTGGTTTGAACGTCTTCATCGTCTCATGTCTCCTGAGTGGATGTTGTCGCTGCCTGGCACAACCAGACAGATTTTCAGCGAAACTCGGGACGGTCCATCGCTCGCGCCCGTCGTCGTTCCCAAAAGGGGCAGATTCGCATCCTGCGCGGCTCGTAAACTTGTGCCGGAACCACAGACAGAAAGAGCGAACATCAAGGGAGAATGAAAGGCCGCCGGTTTCCAGTCGGTCGACGGTGCCCCGCGAATCGCACTGCTGGCAAAGGTGCGGGCGAAAAACGGAGATACACCCCCAATTTAACTGATCGGTTAGAGCGGTATGCGTGTCAGGTGGGATCCTGGCGCCGGCTTCCGAGGTCGGCGGGATGGTGTAGGTGACGTTTGCGGTTCAGGTCGGCGTGAGCGACGTAAGCGATGGATAGCCGAGAAACCTTATTCCCTCTCGAACGCGCCGATCTGGTGTGTGCCGATAGCGGGTACGTAACCTCCGCGAGGTTCGTCAGGCAAGCGGATCGGCGATGACTTCGTGTCGGCAAGCATGGAATCCCAAAGATTTCCGGGGGCGTGAAGCGGGTCTTTGCGGTCCTGATCGCGGTGGGCTGGCGATCAGCTTCGCTGTTGTTAGACGCATCGCACTCGCAGCGTAAGTTCAGGGCAGCCGAGACATGACCCTGCGAAACCGGGAACGCTGATCACGCTCTCCTCATCAGAGGGGGCTGACTGCTGCCCCATGGAATACCTGCCTCTAACCTATGCCCCTGCGGCGAGCCCACCATTCTTTTGTTGTGAGAATTTTCTGAATCATGGCGAAAAAAAGGAGAAGCGCGTCACAAGAACAGGCGAAAGCAGCCTCTAAAATCATGCTCTCCAAATCCATAGCGAGGGAGAAAAAACAAAATGAGAGCACTTTCGATAGCTGTGTTTGTTGCGCTTCTTCCTGTCTCTGCACAGGCGGGTAACTCCGACATCAGGGATGCCATCGAACAGGTTCAAGTTCCCACGAGTATCGATCGGGGGCTGCAGGGAGGTCCCGAGCTTGCCAGATGTCGGGGCACGAAATGCGCCGGCCCTGGCGACCAGATCAGGAACGAGCCCGATGTTCAAGATGGCCAGCGAGTTGCGGGCGATCGCGGAGGGCAGGCTACCGCTGGCGGCAAGAAGGGCCGCAGGCATCATGAGACTCCGGAATCCCTGCCCTTGCTGGCGGGTGATCGAGGCGGGCAGGCTACCGCTGGTGGCAAGAAGGGTCGCAGGCACCACGACAACGACATATTCGAGCCCCGGTTCCTGAGTTAGCCTGGATCGTGTTGGCATCGCTCGCCAGCAAAAGGCGTTAGCCTTGGATCTAGCCGGGGACATGTTAAGCCTATCGGTGAGCGACCAGCCGGCATGGCTCCCAGATCAGACCAGCCCAAAAAGCCACCCGCGTCGCGGGTGGTTCTGCGTCGCCCCGACGGGGGCGATTGATCTTCCGCTCCGACCGTTTGGCCGACGCCAAGGGTTCTCCGGACCGAGGTCGTGCTCATCGGCGAACAGGCGCGCGATGGGCGAGTGCAGCCACTCGGATCTCCCAGAAACATAGGCCGGGAGGATAGGCTCTGTACGCACCGGGGCATCTTTCCCCGCCCGGTGCGGGCAAAGCCGTGGAGGGCGATGGGGTGCTCTCCCGCGCTTGCTGCTTCCCTCTATCAATGACGGATCTCAATGCACGGAATCGGTAGTCCCGCAGAAACTGAAAGTCTTTTGCGGGGGCGTTGATCGTTTCACCGTCGCCTTCGTAAGGATCGCGTGCGGGGTGTGAGCCCAAGATCAGATGTCGATCTCGCTCCGCTGTGTTCTCTAGACGAAGGGAGGTTCAGGTGCTCAAGTCCATCTCGGTGCTGTTGTCGGTCTCGCTGCTCGTCGTCGCATCCAATGCCGTTTCCGGGCGCGGGGGGGTAGAAAAAGGGTCACGCTCGTCGAACGATCTTTCCGGCCTGGAAATCGCCGATCTGCTGTTCATGCGCGAGGAGGAGAAGCTCGCGCGCGATTCCTACATCGTCCTCCACGAGCTTTGGGGAGATGCGGTGTACTCCAATATATCGATCTCAGAGCAGCAGCACATGGACGCGATGGAAAAACTGTTGGACAAGTACGGTCTGCCCGATCCCGTTGCCGACGAAGACGACGTGGGAAGCTTCGTCGACGATGAGCTGGATGCGCTTTTCACCTATCTGATGGACCTCGGCGAAGAGAGCGCGTTGGCTGGTCTGAACGTGGGTGGTCTGATCGAAGAGAAGGACATGCACGACATACAGGCGGCGATCGACGCGGCGGACCATCAAGACATCAAGGACGTCTACGGGAGCCTGCTGTGCGGCTCGCGCAATCACTTACGCTCCTTCGTCAAGAACATCGAGTTGGCGGGATCCGCCTACACCGCGTCCGTGCTGCCGCAGGACGAGGTGGATGAGATCGCCAACAGCCCGATGGAGCAGTGCGGGGGCTAGTTCTCCCGGCGAGGCTCCGCAGTACACGCCCAGGAAGCATCGTCCGATTCAGAGTATGCGGTCCAGCTCGCCGGGGACGTTGATGCGGGCCAGATCGCCGATGCAGATCTGAGGCACGGTCTGGCGGCGGGGGCGCTCTACCATCTCCCGCTCGCGTGCCTCGTGTCGATCTCCTCTTGGCTGAGCCCCTTTGACTGGAGCAGCGACCTCGCCTTGTTGCGGTAGAGACACCAGGACTTGGAGTAGACTTCGATCCCGGTCATCGTTGCGCGCCTCCGGGTTCGTCCCCAGCCTCGGGCTTTGCTGTCTTCCGCAGCGCCACGGCGTTCATGCAGTACCGCAGCCCGCTGGGTTCCGGCCCGTCGGGGAACACGTGCCCGAGGTGGGCGCCGCAGGTGTTGCAGGTTGTCTCCACCCGTCTCATGCCGTGGGAATCGTCGGCGTGATAGGCGATGGCGTTTTCCTCTACGGGCTGGGTGAACGAGGGCCACCCCGTGCCGGACTCGAACTTTTCCCGCGCGTCGAACAGCAGGGTGCCGCAACAAACGCAGCCGTATAGACCCGGCTCGAACCGGCTGCACATCTCCGAGCTGAAGGGGCGCTCCGTGCCCTTTTGCCGGGTGACCCGGTACTGCTCGGGGCTGAGCTCGGCTCGCCATTGGGTCTCGGTCTTCTCGACGGACGCGCGCGGGCGCGGGATTTCCACGCTCGGCTCGGTCCAGGACTTCGCGCCAGGTCAGCATTCTTCACTCCTCCCGGTTGGCTGGGGTTATTCCAGACTAGCGACAGCCGACTCTTTCGACCGCCCAAGGTCCGGAAAGCTTTCACGCGGCGCGCAGCCGGTTAACCACGCGAGCACCCGGTTGCACTTCGATTCCGCCCTTTCCCGTATCAGGGGCATCTGTGTCAATACAAGTCCCCGAATCAGATTCGTCCTGAGTTTGGCCTGACGGTAAGCATGGAGAATCCCGCGCTCCGCGAGGCTCGGCCTGTCGTCGAGTGGGATGAGGGGGTATGATTTCCGCCCCTCATGGCCCAACGCTTCTCGAACGCAGTGCAGACGACAACGGGTACGGAGAGCCGCATCGCTAAAGCCTTGCGGGAGCCGCTGGTGCAGTTTCTCGCGCTGGGTGCTGGGCTGTTCCTGCTCTATGTCCTACACGGTGACACCTCGAGCGCCGCGCCGGACCGGGTCGTCGTCGATGAGACGGACGTGGCCCGGCTCACCGAGCAGTTTCAGCGCACCTGGATGCGCCCGCCGACCCGGCGTGAGCTGGAGGGCCTGGCCGAGGACTTCGTGAAGGAGGAGGTGCTCTACCGCGAGGCGGTCGCCCTCGGGCTCGACCGGGACGACCTGATCATCCGGCGGCGTATGCGCCAAAAGATGGAGTTCCTGAACGCGGACCTGACCGAGCAGGCGGCGCCGAGTGACGCTGAGCTGCAGGCATACCTGGACGCCAATCCGGAGAAATTCGTGCGTCCGGATCGCGTCAGCTTTGAGCAGATCTATATCAGTCCGGATCGAGCCGGTGGCGATGCCGAAGGGCGGGCCGCGGAGCTGCTCGCGCGCATTCGCGCGGATACGGCGCTTGCCGCGGATCCCCAGTCGCTGGGAGATCCCACCGTGTTGCCGCCCGGATTGGAGCTGGCGCCCGCGCGAGAGATCGCTGGCGCGTTCGGCTCCGAGCTGGCCGAAACCATCGTCCAGGCGGGGCAGGGCGGCTGGAGCGGGCCGCACCGCTCAGCGTACGGTTTGCACCTGATTTTGGTCAGTGACAGCGAGCCGGGAGGGATGCCGGCCTTGGCCGAGATACGACCGGTCGTGGAGCGCGAGTGGTCGAACGAGCGTCGCCAGGAGGCCAATGATCGCTTCTACCAGGCCTTGCGCGACCGCTACTCGGTGGAGATCCATCTGCCCGCCGAGAAGGATGAAAATGGCCTGGCGGAGCCCGCCCGGTGATCAGGGGTGGGTTGATCGCCGCCCTGCTCCTGGCCGCCTGCGGTCTGGCCGGTGTCGTGCATGCACACGAGGTTCGGCCCGGCTACTTGGAGCTGCGGGAAATCGACGCTCAGCACTACGACGTGTTGTGGAAGGTACCGGCCAAGGGCGACGAGCGGCTCGGGCTCTACCTCCGTCTGCCTGACGGTTGCGATGGCCCCGCGCCAACGACCCGTTTCGTCGGGGGGGCCTACATCGAGCGCTGGCGGGTCAGCTGCGAGAGCGGGCTGACGGGCGGAGAGGTGGCGATCGACGGGTTGTGGGGGACCCGCACCGACGTGCTCGCGCGGGTGCAGCGACTCGACGGCGGCAGTGCGACGGTGCGGCTCACGCCGGACGCGGTGTCCTTCGCGGTTACCGGTACGCCCTCCACCGCCCAACTCGCCAAGGCCTACACGGCGCTCGGTATCGAGCACATCCTGCTCGGCGTCGACCACCTGCTGTTCGTTCTGGGCCTGCTGTGGATCGTGCGCGACCCCTGGATGCTGGTGAAGACCATCACCGCCTTCACCGTTGCCCACAGCATCACGCTGGCGGCCGCCACCTTCGGCTGGATCGGGGTGCCGGAGCAGCCGGTCAACGGCGCCATCGCGCTCAGCATCGTGTTTATCGCGGTGGAGGCCGCCAAGGTCCGCCGGGGCGAGGGGGGGCTCACCGCGCGCTTCCCCTGGGTGGTCGCATTCGCGTTCGGGCTGCTGCACGGGCTCGGCTTCGCCTCTGCCCTGACCAAGCTCGGTCTGCCGCCGGCGGAGATTCCTCAGGCGCTGCTGTTCTTCAACGTCGGGGTGGAGATCGGCCAGATCGCCTTCGTGCTGCTTTCGCTGGCGCTGGCGTGGTCGTTTCGCGTCTTGCAGGCGCGGTGGCCCCGCTGGAGCGTAGCGGCCGCAGTCTATGCGGTCGGCACGGTCGCGTCCTTCTGGTTCATCGAGCGCACGGTGCTGATGCTGAATGCATGAAGGTGGTCATATGAAGTCACTTTCGGACCGACGCGAGCGAGCGGCTGCGCTCGGCCTGCTGCTCTTGCTGCTGCCCGGCATGGTGGGTGCCCATGCCCAGATCGGCGTCGCCGACGGCTTCGCGACCGGCTTCATGCATCCGGTGCTGGGCCCGGATCACGTGATCGCCATGATTGCCGTGGGCCTGTGGGGATCTCAGCTCGGCAGCCCGGCGATCTGGCTGTTACCTATCACGTTTCCGCTGGTCATGGCGTTCGGCGGGGTGCTGGGTGTGCTCGGCGTGCCCGTGCCTTCGGTTGAGATCGGTATCTCGGTGTCGGCCATCGTGCTCGGGGCCATGGTCGCGGCCGCGGCGCGCCCGCCCCTCTGGCTGGCGATAACGATCGTCGGCGTGTTCGCGGTCTTCCACGGCCATGCCCACGGCACTGAACTGCCGCAGGCCGTCAATCCGCTTGCCTATGGGATCGGTTTCGTTGTCGCCACCGGCCTGCTGCATCTCAGCGGCATTCTGGTTGGCCTCCTGGTCGCCTGGCCGCTCGGCAAGCGCGCGGTGCGCGTCTGCGGGGTCGTTATCGCGGTGGGTGGCGGCTGGTTCCTGCTGCCCCACCTCGGGGGCCTGGGGTGAAGCCGGGATCTTGGGTTGCCTACATTGCTGCCCTGGGGTCGGTCTTGGCGCCGGTTAACGCCCACGCGCACCTCGTCAGCACACGCTTCGGCGATTTCTACGGCGGCATGCTGCACCTGTGCCTGACCCTGGAGCACGTGCTGCCCATGGTTGCCCTCGGACTGCTGGCTGGGCTGCAAACGCCGCAGACCGGCCGCTGGATCTTGCTCGCCGTTCCCCTTGGGCTGCTGTGCGGGGTGCCGCTCGCGATGGCGGTGCCAGACCTTGCTCCCCTGGCGTGGGCGAACAAGGCGTCTTTCGTGATCCTCGGCCTACTGGTCGCGGCTGCTTGGCACCTTCCGACGGCGGCGCTGGTGGGTCTTGGCTGGCTGTTCGGGCTATCCCACGGCTATGGCAACGGACTGGCGATCTCCGCCGAGACGACCGCCTATCTTTTCGGCCTCGGGGTCATCGCCTGTGGCTTCGTGCTGCTGGCCCTGGTGGCAGCCGCCACCGTCGCATTGACGCAAAGGGCGACCTGGGTCTCCATCGCCGTGCGTGCCGTGGGCAGCTGGATCGCCGCCATTGGCCTGATGGTGGCGGTCGTTTGAGGTTGGACGAAAGGCGTTTGGCCGCAGGTTTGGTGGTAGACTCGCGGCCATGAAAGATGGCGATGATTTCGAGGCGTTGCTCGCGCAGTACGAGCAAGAGCATGCGGGGGCCACCGAGCCGGCGAGCATCGGCGTCGGCGACCGGGTGCAGGGAAAAGTGGTATCGATCGGCGAAGCGCAGGTCTTCGTCGACCTCGGGGGCAAGTCCGAGGGCATCATGGAGATCGCGGCCCTGACCGATGCCGACGGCAACCTTACCGCGGGCGTTGGCGATACGGTCGAGGCGACCGTCACCAGTATCGACGAGGAGACTGGCAGCCTACTGCTCGGCACGCAACAGGCTCGCCATCTGCATGGGCTCGCCGAGCTGGAGCAGGCCTATCGCCAGCAGCTGCCCGTGGATGGGCGGGTGACCGGGTCCATCAAGGGCGGGGTCGAGGTCCAGATCGCGGGTCAGCGCGCATTCTGCCCCGCTTCCCAGGTCGACATCCGGTTTGTCGAGGACTTGAGCGAGTTCGTCGGGCAGCACCTGAGCTTCCGCATCACCAAGCTCGAGGGCGGCAGGCGACCGAACCTGGTGGTGTCACGCCGGGCGATTCTCGAGGAGGAGCAGCAGGCGCTGGCGGCGGAAACGCGCGCCCGCATAGAGGAGGGGGCCGTGCTCGCTGGCACCGTGACGTCCGTCAAGGACTATGGCGCCTTCGTCGATCTGGGCGGGGTCGAAGGAATGGTTCATGTCAGCGAGCTCGCCTATGGCCACGTCAAGCATCCGAGCGATGTGCTGCGCGAGGGCCAGCCGGTCGAAGTCCAGGTGCTCAGGATCGAGCAGACCGACAATCCGAAACGCCCGGAGAAGATCGCGCTATCGATACGCACGCTGGCGAGGGACCCGTGGCAGGACGCGTCGCAGCGTTTCCCCGTCGGGTCGCGGGTCAAGGGCACCGTTACCCGCCTGCAGCCCTTCGGCGTCTTCGTCGAGATCGAGCCTGGTCTCGAGGGCCTGGTGCACGTCAGCGAGCTTGGCGCCGGGCGGCGGGTGAGCCACCCGCAAGAGGTGGTGAAGAGCGGACAGGAAGTGGAGGCGACCGTGCTCGGAGTCGATCCGGAGAAGCGTCGCATCAGCCTGTCGCTGGATGCCTCGAAGCAGGCGTCCGGCGCCCCGCAGGCGACGTCGTACGTCGATTACGAAACGCCCGAAAAGAGCTTCGGGACCCTCGGTGATCTGTTGCGCGAGTCCATGCAGCAGCAAAAGAAGACATAGCGGGGCTTCGCTTCCCGCGGCGCATGGATGTGACGCCATTTTTAATCGCCAAAACGATTGAAAATGAAGCCGCACAAGGACCGCGGTTCCTGGGTAGCGTACTGGTTTTGGCCAGGATGGCCAATCATCAGCGCCTCCTTAGGATTCGATCATTTCCCCCAGTCCCCGCCCGGGTTGAACCATGGGCAGCACGTTCTCCGTCTTGTCGATCCAGACGTCCACCAGCATCGGCCCCTCCTGGGCGAGGGCCTCCCGCACTTGCTCGCGCATGCGTTGGGGCTCGCGTATGCGCATGGTCTTGAGCCGCGGGTAGACGAAGCGCAGGCCGGTGAGATTCGGGATCTGGCGGCGGCAGTCCCGTTCCATGTCCACGCATCCGGGCTCGCATTCGGAGGTGCGCGCGAGGCAGGTCTCGTAATGGTGGCCCTCGTCCATCATGTCCTCCCACTGACGGACCATTCCCAGAAAGCTGTTGTTGAGCACGAACATCTTGATCGGAATCCGATTGGCCACCACCGTGCCCAGCTCCTGGATGTTCATCTGGAAGCTGCCGTCACCGTCGATCAGGACAACCGGCTTCTCGGGGTTGGCGAACCAGGCCCCAATTGCGGCCGGCAACCCGAAGCCCATGGTTCCGAGCCCGCCGGAGCTGATCCACTGCCGTGGGCGGCTGAAGCGATAGTATTGGGCTGACCACATCTGATGCTGCCCCACGCCGGTGACCAGCGTGGCATCGCCGGCGGTCGCCTCCGAGATGGCCTCGACGACGGCCTGCGGCTTGACGTGATCCGCTTGCAGATAAGGTTTCGGCATCTGGGTCCGCCAGGCGGCGACACGCCCAAGCCAGTCCGCGTGTTGGGCGCTACGGCCGCTCGCCAGCGCGTGGCGGAAGAAGGTGCCGAGCTCCGCGGCGACCGAGAGGTCCGTCTTTACCGTCTTGTCGATCTCGGATGGGTCTATGTCCACGTGGGCGATGCGCTTGCCTGCGGAAAACCCCTTGACCGCGACGCGATCGTCGAACCGCCCTCCTAAGGTCAGGATGAAGTCCGCTTCGCGCAGGGCGTAATTGGCGGGAATGGTGCCGTGCATTCCCGGCATGCCCAGATTGTGACGGTGCCCGAACGGCATCGCGCCAAGGGCGTTGAAGGTGGTGGTGACCGGGGTGTCGAAGCGCTCGGCGAAGCGGCGCAAGATCTCTGCCGCGTTGGCATGGATGATGCCACCGCCCGCCTTGATTACCGGGCGTTCGGCAGCGGCGAGCTCGTCCAGAATGGCGTCGGCCTGCGCGGGAACGAAACGGATCGGCTCCCGATGGCGCTTGCGCGGGGGATTCTGCTCGGTCAGGGGTGCCAGTTGCGCGTCCTTGCAGATATCCACCACGACTGGCCCGGGGCGACCGCTCTGGGCCAGGGTGAAGGCCTCGCGCAGGACCCATTCCAGGTCGCGCACGTCCTTGACCAGGTAATTGTGCTTGGAGATGGGGCGGGTCATGCCGATGGTGTCCACCTCCTGGAAGGCGTCCGTGCCGATGGCGAAGCTAGGCACCTGGCCGGTGATGAACAGCGTCGGAATCGAGTCCTTGTGGGCATCGGCGATCGGGGTGGCGAGGTTCGTAGACCCGGGTCCGGAGGTCGCCAGCGCCACCCCGACCCGGCCGCAGGTTCGCGCGTAACCCTCGGCGGCGTGCCCCGCGCCCCCCTCTTGGCGGAACAGGATGAATCTGGGCGTCTTCTCTCCCCGCTTCATGCGCCGGTTGAGCTCAACGTGAAGCGGGATGACGGCGCCCCCGGTATGACCGAATATATAGTCCACGTCGAGGTCGGTGAGGACGTCGAAGAGGAGGGCGGCGCCGGTTCGGGGGGTGCATTTCATCGGTGTCGGAAAAAGAGCGTTACGGGTCACAAAACACAAGGATCGGTGGCGAAAAGAAGGTCTCAGGTCACAAAAGCCGATGTGGCGAATCGAAAAAGGCCCTGAACTCTGTAGAATAATAATCGTACGGTCCGGGCGGAGAATATGACGAAACGCAGCGTACCGCGATGTACCGGATCCTAGCTCCAACGACACACGGCAGTTTGCCGCAGGAATATGTCCGTACTCTTCACCAGGCTCCGATGGGCATGGATCAGGGCTTCGACTCCGCGGATGGTTCCAGAGTCCGAAACGGCCCCTGCGCAGAAGCAATATTGGCTGGTGACAGTGGCGGCGAGTGGCGCACGCCACTTGTCCAGCGCAGGAAAACGAACGATGGCGCCGGCGCGTTCATGATAGCCGCGATCGGCTCCTAATTGAGGCCAAGAAAATGAATGGCAATATCACTCGCAGTCAGTTCATCGATCTTCTCAGCTCACTGGTCAAAGACCGTCGCAGCAGCACCGTCTACGTGCGTACCGACGACAATCACTTGATCATCGCGAGTGTCGATCGCGGTGAGATCGTCTCGCTGATCTGCGGCCCCAAGCGCGGAGAGCGGGCGGTGCCGATGATCCGCAAGATGCACTCCGGTAGTTTCCGCATGGAAGAAGGCGCTGGTGCGCACCGCGGACTCGGGGGCCAACTGCCGGCGAGCGAAACCCTGTTGTCACTCCTGATGGTGGAGGAGGAAGGCGACGCCGAGGCGAGCGACTGCCAGTGGGTTCAGAGCGTGCTGTGCAAGATGCTGAAGGAATACATGGGACCGATCGCGCCGCTGGTCTGCCAGGAGACAATCGATTCCGCCGGCGGTCTTGATTCCCCGGACAAATGCAGGCAGGTGGTCGAGAAGCTGGCGCACGAGATCGACAACATGGCCGAGGCAGAGAGCTTCCGGTCCCGCGCCCACGCGGAGCTTGCCGCCGTTCTGAACTGACCCGCCGGTTGGGGCTTGCCGGCCTCGGTTTCCCTGAGGAGCCGCGAGGGTCACTGCGCGATTCTTTCCCAGGGACCTGGCGGGCCGCTTATCGGCAACCTGCCTTTCCAGGGTGCCGATCCTCGGCCATCCTGGCCGAGCAAGGGACCGAGTCCGCGCGTGCGGTCTCCCGCCGTCCTCATTCCTATCCCCTTCAGCGTACAAATCTGACGGCAGTTTGCTGTCCGGTTGAAAGCCCTACCCGGGAGATAAACCACTTCGGTCCTTAGGCCGAGGGGCGATACGCAACCACCGCGATTGCTCGATAACCGTTTCCAGCTAGTCGCTTCCGCTCTCTGTTCCCTGCCTTGGTGAGCGCGGGTGATCGCCAGCGGCCCGCACGGACGACGAGATCGGGTCGACGTCGGTGCATCGCGGGAAGATACGTTGTTCTCACGCCGGCCCGAAGTCCCTACGTTGGTCGTGCGAGCGGAGCGGTTCGGCAGGCCGGTGGAGCGGGTATCGGTATGGCGGTTGCCGGAGTTCCTGCGGACGGGTCAGAAAGGAAGGAGGGACGGGCGGACGGAGAGAGAAGGAGAGAAGGAGAGAAAAGAGGAGAGAAGGAGAGAGGAGAGAGCTATCGGCCTGGCAAACTGATGGTGCGGTTGGCACCTCTATCAACAGCGGTAACCCTCTCTTGTCGGCTTGGCGCCGAAGGAGACCCGATCCGCTGCGGATCGGGTCTCCGGTCCCGCGTCACCTCATCCGCTTCATGGCCTGCACGAAGCTGCGGCGCAGCAGCTCGATGGACTTGATGAGGTCGCCGACCTCGTCGTTGCGCTCACTCTCCATCGGGCTGTCCATTCGGCCTTGACTGATGGCCTTCGCCGCATCCGAGATCTCGAGGATCGGCTTCACCAGGTTACGGCGCACCAGGACGTTGATGCTTAGGAAGATCACGGCGAACAGGGCGGTCAGCAGACCGATGGCGATGAGGCTGCGCTGGGTCGCCACGGCCTGCACGTCGTTCACGGGTACGCCAACCAGGCTCACCCCGACCACGTCGCCGTCCTTGTAGTAATAGCCGTAGGTTTCGCCGTAGGTCTTCTTGATCTCGTCCGGCGCCTTGCTTGGCTCACCGTGGCACTTGAGGCAGCCCTTCTTGCTTTCCTTTGGTGCCGCGGAGACCAGCATGCGCTTGCCGTTGAGGGCGCCGACCTCCGTGATTTCCCCCATTGAGCGGTCGGCGCGAAACCGGCTCAGGAGCTGCTGCTCGAACGGCTGGGGAGAGTTTTTCGGATTGAGGGGATTGTCCGAGACGTTCTTGATGTAGTAACCGGGCTGGTGCTTGGCGAACTCCTCCGCGACGAGCGAGGTCGCCACGATGCCCGAGAAGCCGGCGGAAAGGAACATACCCTTTTCCATGAAGAAGGGGCGTAAGTGGCCTGCCACATAGCCCTGAATGGATCGCACCATGTCCACCAGCATCCTGAGCTCTTTGTCTGCCTGCTGGTAGACCTGGCGTTCGGTTGTGACGTAGATGACGGGGGCGGCGATAGCGATGCTCAACAAGTAAAGCATCAACAAGGCCAGGTTGAAGCGGCGAGATACGCTGCGGCGCGGCGCGCCTTTGTCTGCGAGTGCGTTCATTTTGCTGTCGGTCCCTTTGAGTACGTGGTTTGCCGAAAAAAGGGCGTTCGAGCGGGCTCGGGTGGTGGAATCCTGGATTGGCCGTACGACGCTTTTCCGTAAGCTCGCCAGGTGCAGCAGACGGGCTGCCGACACAGATCAGGGCTTGGTCCTCGCTCCCGCGAGCTTGCAAAGCGCTGTCCTGTTGCCAGGGCCACCGGTATCAATCCCATATCGTCGCCCCCGCCGTATTGGGGGGATGGGTCTGCGAGTCCACATCCGCGCGCAACACGGTGATTCCTATGGTAATCGGCGGGCCAACAGGTTTTTGCGTGGCAGGTCACATTACAATGGGCCTGCCGGTCGGAACGAAATTGAGACGGCCGGCAGTTGGAAAGGAGCCCGTTCGCCGCTCCGCGGGCGATCACGGAGCATCGGCGCCCCCTTGGGGTGTGGCGCTACTCGCACGATCTATCCGCCAGTCACGACCTCAACCAATGGGAACTCCCATGAGGCTGATCGGCATCCTTCCGCGAAGGCGGGATCACCATCACGTTGACGGCGAAGCAGCATGGCGACGATCTTGACCGACTCGATCCGCGACAGTTTCGGCAGCCACTCGTCCGATCCCAGCCTGGACAGGCGGGTAACGGGGAAGCCGTCATCGCCGCAGAGCAGTATCCGGTCACCCGCGGCGCGAGCGTGCAGCACATCAGTCGTCTGCAAGGCGTTCAGGCATGTGTCAATCCGGTAGTCGGGCGGGAAACGCCCCGCGTAGCCGAGGTCGAGCTCGGCGGGCGACAGCAAACGGTAGCGGCAGGCGGTGACCTCGGGGGGCGGAGGCGCCAATTGCGGGCGCAGTCGCACCAACCAATCTCCCGCGATTTCGTCGAACCATGGGTTGACGGCGCCGATCACGGAGCCCAGGGTGAGGGTCTGGCGGGCGTGCGTCATGCCGACGTAGAAGAGGCGACGTTCATCTTCAGCCGCGGCTGGCCCGCGCGCCACCCGCCGTCCGTGATGAGTACGTGCGGGAACTCCAGGCGTTTCGCGCCGTGGAGCGTCGCCAGCAGTACGCCGCGGCCCAGGGTGCGGTCACGGACGCCCTAGGCGGTGGCGGGCAATGGACGGAAGCCGCCGAATCCGAACCAGCGCCGAAGCTGGACGCGGGGATCATGGACCTCCGCGCACCAGGTGCAGTCCTGATCGCCGCAGGGGACGTCGGGCAGGCGCCGGATCAGCTGGGCGGTTTTCGGAAAGCGGCGGCCTACCCAGAGTGGCAGCACGGAGCGCGCGCCCGTCACCTGAAGCCAGGCAGTGGCGTGCGCCGCTGCCGGGCGTAGTCGCGGCTCGGTCAGGTGGTGCCTGGCGAGGGCCGGTGCTGCTCGGCTGAAGGTCTTGTTCCGCCAATGGTCGAGCAATAGCCCACAGGCCGCATCGTAGTGCGGCAGCGCCGCCCCGAGATGGGCGAAGACCGCGGCCGATCCCTCGCGTTGTCGCGCACTCTATTCCATGGGAATTTTTCCGAACAATCCGCGCCGACCCTACCGAATTCGTCCACCGCTGTTGCGGGTGCCTGCGGGTCAGACGGTCTTGGGTCGCTTCACGCGGCCCTGACGGCAACAACCGGCCAAAAGCAGAAGTTGATCGCCAACGACGGACGGCAGGGGTTCTCCCTTTTTTTACTGCGTCCAGGCATGCTTGTCAGACGTGGGGCGAACATCGGTGGTCCGACCGCATCCGATTCCTATGTATGGAAGTCAACTATACTGACCAATCAAGGAGTCTTAAGCGGTAGGTAGGGACGACGCGAACCACCACGCGAGGAAGCTCATCATGAACTCACCAACGCTGAGGCTCCGGCTAAATCGCCTCACGCGAACTGCTCTTGTCTTGTCCTTTGCCTGGATCGGCATCGTTGGCACGGTGGTCGCTGGTGATGTTGATGCGCTCTATGAGGCCGCTGGAAGCGGTGACACTGCTAAGGTCTCCGCCCTGCTCGCTAGCGGGGTGAACCTTAATGAACGCACCAGCAATGGAAGCTTTGCGCTGAACAACGCCGCCGTGGAGAACCAAGTCGATGCAATGCGGGTCCTACTGGACCGCGGGGCGGACCCGAACGTCCAGAACAGCCAAGGTGATACGCCGTTGATCTGCGCCACAAAGTATGCAGGTGGCAAAGCGGCGACGGTGAAAATGCTCGTAGAGGCTGGAACCGATCTGGCAGTCAAGGACGATAAGGGCAACACTGCCTTGGATTACGCAAAGGCAAAAGAGCAGCAGGAGGCTGTAGCCTTGCTGGAACAAGCTGGCAACTGACCGACGTGCCTCCCCAGCCGTTTGGCTGGGGCAGGCAGCTCTTCTACGATTCTGAATGTGAAGGCCCGAAGCAAAGAATCAACGCCCGACTCTTCAGAACAACAACTTCTCCTGCAAAGCGTCAGCACCTTTATCCGCGCACTTTTGATCCTCAGCAGCACTTGGGGTCCCTGAGACCCCGATTGCACCCACGAGTACCCCTTCTCCGTAGAGGGGTACGCCTCCCGCAATCATCATCGCGTCGGTTACGAATCGTGCACCAGATTGACCCGTACCAGATCCTGTGGCCTCCGCGATAGTGCCTGTGTCGGCTTTCAAGCTTGCGGCAGTCCAAGCCTTGCGACGAGAAGCGTCCAGCGTGTGCGGTCCGGCTAGCTGATCCCGCAGTATCACTTGAACAAGGCCTGAACGATCGACTACCGCTACTGCAACCTGGTACCCCCCTTCCCGACAAGCTTCCATCGCGGCCTGCGCCAGCTCAACGGTCGTCTCAAGCGCTACTCCCCTGAACGTCTGCAGTACATCGTCGGCAATCGACTGGGCGCCGCTGAAGCTAATGAGACCGAAACAGATGGAGGTGGAGGTCACACGAACGAGGCGAGATCTGGATTCTGAGAGGTTCATGTTAAGCGTCCTCCATATAGGAGCACTGTTGTCCTTGCCGACGGCTTGCCGCTCCACGTAGCTAGAAGTATAGCCGAGCGTAGCGCTCGGTTAATCCCCATGGGTTTTCGGCAATCGACATAGTCCGCAAGTGGGAGGCTCGAAGAACCAGG